>JAFRVB010000005.1 GCA_017441845.1 Bacilli bacterium | reverse complement strand
TTCTGTTTCTTCTTCAGCTTCAGAAACTTCTTCTTTGGCTTCTTCATCAAGCATTTCATCAGTTTCTTCTTCTAGACGTTTGAATTTTTCAATTTCTTCTTGTAGTTCTTTTTCTTGTTCTGCTTGTTTTTCCAAATCTTTTTCTTTATCTTCCATAACCACTCTCCTATGATTAAAATATATCATAAAAAAAGATGTTTGACCATCTTTTTTAATAATTTCTATCTCTTAAGAAAGGTGGAATATCTTCATTATCCACATCAACCTTTTTAGATGCGAAGATATCATCATCTAAATCATCTGCTCTACTAGGAGTAGATCTCTTAGGTTGTTTTTCTACTTCTGGTTCTTCATGAGATCTTTTTTCTTCTTTTTCTTCTTTATCGAATCCAGTAGCAATTACTGTAACGATAACTTCTTCAGATAAATTCTCATTAATTACAGAACCAAAGATAGTATTAATATCTCTATTAGCAGCAGCTCTAACTACTTCAGCAGCTTGTTCTGCTTCAAATAAAGTTAAGTTAGTTCCTCCTGTAATATTGATAATTGCATCTGTTGCTCCTTCGATAGAAGAGTCCAAAAGTGGTGATGAAACAGCTTGTTTAGCAGCTTCAATCGCTCTTTCTTCTCCCATTCCAATACCAATACCGATGATTGCTCTACCAGAATCTTTCATGATTGATTTAATATCTGCAAAGTCTAAGTTTACTAAACCTACAACAGCAATTAAATCTGAGATTGATTGAACACCACGACGAAGTACATTATCTACTTCCTTAAATGCTTCTAACATAGGAGTAGTCTTATCAATTATCTCTCTTAATCTATCATTAGGAATAACAATTAGAGTATCAACATGTTTTCTTAATTCTTCTATACCTTCTAAAGCATTCTCCATTCTCTTCTTTCCTTCGAAAGAGAAAGGTTTTGTAACGATAGCTACAGTTAAAGCTCCAAGTGCTTGTGAAATTTCAGCAACTACAGCAGCAGCTCCAGTTCCAGTTCCACCACCCATACCACCAGTGATGAATACCATATCAGCATCTGCCAAAGCAGCTTCAATTTCTTTCTTAGATTCAACTGCAGATTCTCTACCAATATCAGGTCTTCCTCCTGCACCTAGTCCTCCAGTTAATTGAGCACCTATTTGGATTTTAACATCTGCTTTAGAATTATTTAAAACTTGTAGATCAGTATTAGCTGCGATAAATTCAACACCTTTAACTCCAGATTCAACCATTCTGTTAACGGCGTTTCCTCCACCACCACCAAGTCCAATGACCTTGATTTTCGCTAATTGATCCATCTCTAATCCGCTTGTCATACCTTATCCTCCTTAAACATCAAAGAAACGTCCAAACATTTTACTAACGAAACCATCATTAGTAGACATCCCCTCAGTAGAAATTATATTATTAAACTTTTCACTATTTACCATATTATAAGATTTACCTCTAAGTGTCAACTTATCATCAAAATAAATACAACTACCTAGAGCACTAGAATACTTATTATGTCTAATTCCCATAACATTGATTTTGCATACTTTGCATAAACCATTAAAGTATATTTCAACTAGGTGATCCATACCATTCATCTCAGATAATCCACCTGTTATAATTATATAACTAATTTTTCTATTTGTTAAGTTTTTTATCTCATCATAAGATAATTTTAAAATCTCTCTAACTCTTGCTTCTACTACCTTAGAAACACCTTCTTGTTTTAACACTTTATCAGCGCCTTCTCTATCTTTAATAGTCATCTCTTCATTTTCATCGGCATCATCAGCAAAAGCATAAGCAAACTCTTCTTTAACACCTCTAGCTACATCATTATTACAATTAAACATATAAGAAATATCTCTATCAACATGAACACTACCCACATTAATAACATTATTCTTAATTTGAATTCCTTTATTAAATATAGCTACATTAGTAGAATCTTCACCTATATTAATAACAGCTCCAACTTCTTTATCATAACCCTCATTCTTGATAGTATAATAATCACCAGTAGATTTAAAACATACATCTACTGAATCAACCCCAGCTAACTTAATAGCTTCAAGCATTTTATACATAGAACTCTTATTAATAGAACTAATTACTATTTTAGACTCTAATGTCTTACCAGCTATACCTTTAGGATCATATACTTTTTTAACTCCATCTACAACAAAATTAATAGGTGTAGATGTAACTAATTCTTGTTCCCCAAAATCTATAGAACTAATAGTCTCATTTAACAAGTTACTAATATCAACACCACTAATATTATTAGGATCTTCTACTTCAACAGAACCATGAACTATATCCATATGTAGATCAATTGGATTTAAACAACTAATAGCTTTATCTATCTTTAATCCCAACATATCTTCTATATCATTTAATCCATCTCTAATATCTTTAGATAAACCTCTAACATTAGTAACTTCTCCATGATGTATATGTGTAGTAGGAGTAACACTACTAGCTAGAAGATTAAAAGAGTTCTTGATCTTCTCAACAACAACAATTTTTACACTATCAGTACCAACATCAATACCAGTATAAATATTATTCATGTCTCTTCCTCCTACCATATAAATTAATTATACAATAAATATATTAATTTGACTAGATTTTTCTACAAAAAAAGACTATTTTTAGTCTTTATTTCTTTATCTTAAAATGATTACCATTATCTAAATATAAAATACCTTTATGATTACCAAGTTGAGCAATAACATCATTATAATAATTAAGCTTAGAAAACTTAGTTAAAGTAATATAAATACTATTATCATCATCCATATATAATAAGAATCTATCTTTATCTATATCATTAGGAACATACTCAATATCACTAATTCTAGATAATATATCACTCTTAATATTACTTAAACCTTTAATAAATGAAGAATACTTCTTCTTAGGTACATAATTCAAAAGTCTAGGTACATTAACATCAAATTCCATATCTTTAACATCAATACTATCTCCATTAGAAAATACCATCTTTTGATTATAATTATCATTAAATACAGGAATATTCTCATCTATATCTAATTCAATAACTCTATAGAATTTCTTCTTACATTTTAAATCATTAATATAAACACTCTTTTTTAATTTCTTTTTTATATCACTACACATAGTATAAGCAAAACTAGGATAATTCTTAATATTAGCTTTTTCAATTATATAATCATCATTAATATATCCAGTATTTTTAATATTAATATTAAGAATAGGTTTATCTAAAGAAAATTTAACTATTAAAACTATACTTACAACAATAAGTATAAAGATTAAAAATGGTATCCATTTAATTTTCTTTTTTTTCACTATTCTCTTAGCCATACTACTCCCAATTTACAAATTCTTGTTCTACTTTTAAATCTACTCCATACTTATCTAATACTTCATCATGTACTAGAAGTATTAATGAATGTATATCTTCTCCAGTAGCATTTTTATCATTTACAATAAAATTAGCATGTTTTTCTGATACTACTGCTCCACCAATTCTTTTTCCTTTTAAACCAGCTTCTTCTATTAAACGTCCTGCAAAATCATCAGGTGGATTTCTAAATACTGATCCACATGAAGGATACTCTAATGGTTGAGAAATAACTCTTCTTCTTTTTCTTTCTTCAATAACAGCTTCTATTGCTTCTCTTTTTCCTTTTCTTAAATGAAGAGTCGCCTCTAAACAAATATATTCAGGGTGTTTTTGTAAGAAGGATTGCCTATAGTGGAAATCTAACTCTGCATTAGTTAAAGTAATTACTTCTAATTTATCAGTTAATACCTTACAACTAGAAACAATATACCCCATATCACTCTTATAAGCTCCAGCATTCATAAATACTGCTCCACCTATAGTTCCTGGTATACCAGAAGCAAATTCTAATCCAGTTAAATCTCTTTTCGCACAACGTAAACTTAGTTTAATTAAAGGAAAACCTGCTCCTACTTTTACTCTATTATTACTAATAAATTTACATGTATCAAAAGCCTTTAAGTTAATTAAAACACCTTCATATAATTTATCACTAAATAGTAAATTAGATCCATTCCCAATAACTTTATATTTAATACCACGACTCTTAAGTAATCTGATTAAATCAATTAACTGATCTACATTAGAAGGATACGCCACAATAGAGGCTTTTCCTCCGGCTTTATAAGTAGTTAATTTAACTATATTAACATTCTCATCAATCTTAATACCTAATTTTTTAATCTCTTTATCTAATTCATTCATCATGCGCAATTACCTCTTTAATAACTTTATATATTCTACTACTAGAATCACTAATACCTAATTTCAAACTATTATTATGCATCTCATCATATAATTCTTTATTATCAAACAATCTATCTATTTCACTTAATATTTTATCTCTACCAAATTCTTCTTCAGTAACTAATCTAATAGCTCCAGCTTCTTGTAATTCTAAAGCATTTTTATATTGATGATTATGAGTAACATAAGGACTAGGTACCAAGATTGCTGGTAAACCTATTGCGGTAATTTCAGCGATAGTAGATGCTCCAGCACGAGATACTATTAAATCACTATCTTTTAATACATTAATTAAATTATCACAGTATTCAACAATTTTAACATTATCTGAAACATCTAAGTCTTTATACTCATCATAATAATTTTTACCAGTAATAACTAATACACTATAATTCTTATTTTTAAATCCAGGTATTAATTCTTTTAACTTTAAAGTCATAGTAGTAGATCCTAAACTACCCATCACAAAAATAACTAACTTGTCTTCTTCACTAAATCCAAGTTCACTCTTCTTAACAGTATCAACTTTAATAATCTCTTCACTACGAGGATTTCCAGTATAAACAGTTTTCTCTTTAGGGAAAAACTTAATACTACCAGGTAAAGATACACATATCTTATTAACTTTATTTTTAACTAATTTATTAGATAATCCTGGTATTGAATTTTGTTCATGAATAACAGTAGGAATACCAAGTTTAAATGCTGCTTTAAGTACAGGTAATGTAATATATCCTCCTACACCAATAACTACATCAGGAGCATATTCTTTAAGTACCTTTAAAGCTTCCCTTTTCGCAGCATTATACTTTTTTAAAACACTAATATTCTTAAATATATTTTTTCTATTTAAACCAACAATCTCTAATCCAACAAAATCAATCCCTAGTTTAGGAATAATATCTTTTTCCATCCTATTACTAGTACCAATATATAAAAATGAAGCATTTTTATCTTCTTCTTTAATTTTGTTGATAATCGCTATCGCAGGATAAATGTGTCCACCACTACCCCCTGCACATACCACGTATTTCATGAAATCACCTCAACAGTTATTCATAATAATTATACAACATATACATGTAAAATAAAAGAAAACAAGCATGTAAAAGTGTAAATAAAAAGAAGATATTAAACCAAAGTTAAATATCCTCCTTGAGTAGTTGGTTTAGCCATACTTATTCCAGTAGAACTATAACTATAATTAGGCAATGCATAGCATTGATAAAACATCCTATTACCATCAGTAACATTAGATACATCCCATAAAGACGATATTTTGATTTCTGATAGATTGCTACAATCAGAAAACATAGCTGCCATATCTGTTACATTACTTGTATCAAAACTTGTTAGATCAAGATTTGTTAAACTAGCACAGCCCTCAAACATCTCGGCCATAATTGTCACCTGTGATGTATCAAAACTGCTCAAATTTAGACTTGTTAAACTAGAACAACCATCAAACATACATACCATTGTTGATAATTTAGAAGTATCAAAAGTACTTAAATTTAGACTTGTTAAACTACCACATTCTAAAAACATAAATGACATATTTGTTACTTGGGAAGTATCAAAATTACTAAGATTTAAACTTGTTAAACTACCACATTCTCTGAACATATATCTCATATCAGTAACTTTTGATGTATCAAAATTGGATACATCTAAGCTTGTTAAACTACTACAACAGTTAAACATGTAATCCATAGTTGTCACTTTTGACGTATCAAAACTTGTGATATTTAAAGTTGTTAATGCTTGACACATAGTAAATAAACTTGTCATTACAGTTACTTTAGAGGTATCAAAATTACTCAAATTTAAAGAATTTAAAGAAAGGCAATTAGAAAACATATATTCCATATTTGTTACATTAGATATATCAAAGCTTGATACGTTAAGACTTGGTAAAGAATTACATTGATTAAACATATATGACATATCTGTTATTAGAGAAGTATTAAAACTTGTTACATTTAAACTTGTTAATGCTTTACAGCTAGAAAATATATAATCCATATCGCTAACTTTAGAAGTATCAAATGAACTCAAGTCTAATGAAATTAATTTCGAACAACCTTGAAACATGTGATCCATAGTTGTTACATTGGATGTATTAAAATTCGAAACATTCAAACTTGTTAAACCACCACAATCAGAAAACATATAATTCATAGTTGTCACTTTTGAAGTATCAAAATGACTTAAATTTAAACTAGTCAAACCCTTACATCCCCAAAACATATAATACATATCAGTAGCACTTGAAGTATTAAAGTTATTTAAATTTAAAGTGGTTAATTCATAACATCTTTCAAATGTAAAACCAAAATTTGTTACAAGCGTAGTATTAAAAGAACTTATATCTAAAGATGCTAGTTTTTTACATTCACAGAACATAGAATTCATACCTGTTAATTTTGTAGTATTAAAATTACTTAAATCTAACGCAGTTAAAGATTCACATCCAGAAAACATAGATGACATGTTTGTAACATTTGAAGTATCAAAAGAACTAACATCCAAGTTTACCAGTTTTTTACAACCCTGAAACATACCACCCATATCAGTAGTTTGCGATGTATCAAAATTATCATTAAAGTTTACTGTTTCAAGATTATCAAAATAATAAAATATCATGGCAGATCTTACATTAGCAACAACATCTCCATCTGCACCTATATATAATTTATAATAACCAGGATTATTTGGATCATCTATTATCCAAGCTATTACTTTACCATTTCCGTTTTCAGATACATCCCATGATTCAACAGCATTAGCAGGTACATTTTTATTATCCAAAAAATCAGCAGTCACAATCTTAGGTTTATAGGCGGGATTCTGAAAATCCTGATATGTATAAAACACTGACCATGCCCTAATCATATTACCCACATCCTGTGTATATCTAACATCACCGGCTATACTCATATCTTGATTTAAAGCACCAAAACCTACACTTATAAATGAAGTTATGGCAAAAAGGCATGACAAAAACACTGAAGTATAAAATTTATAATTCTTTTTTATACTCCAATTGTTACTAAATATATTAATGTCTCTTTTTATTTGTTTTTTCATATATTTTCCTACAAAAGAACAAATATTGTTCCTTATATATTAATTATATAAAAATATATAGACTATCTCAAGATTTATACATAGTTGTTGAGGATACTTTACAAAAAAATATAAAAATATGATAAAATATACACGGAGTGGTTTTATGACTATAGGTATAATTGCTGAATTTAATCCATTTCATAATGGACATGTTCATTTAATAAATGAAATAAAGAAAAAGTATCCTGATGCTACTTTAGTTTTAGTAGTGAGTGGAAACTTTACTCAAAGAGGAGTTCCTTCTATTATGAATAAATGGGATAAGACCGATATATCTTTAAAATATGGTATTGATTTAGTTGTAGAGTTACCTATACCATTTGTTATCCAATCGGCAGATTATTTCTCTTATGGAGGAGTTACTCTACTTGAAAAACTAAAAGTAGATAGATTAATCTTTGGATCAGAGTCAGATAATATTTCTACTTTAGAAGAGATAGCTGATGTTCAATTAAATAATAAAGAATTTGATAACTTAGTAAAACTATATTGTAAGAGTGGTTATAACTACCCTACAGCTTTATCTTTAGCTATAGAAGAACTATCTAGTAAAAAGATTACTACTCCTAATGATTTATTAGGTATAAGTTATATTAAAAGTATTAAAGAAAATAATTATAATATTAAATATGAATGTATTAAAAGAACTAATGATTATAATTCTACTAAGTTAGAAGAATCTATATCTTCAGCTACAAGTATAAGAGAAGCTGTAAAGAACAAAGTTAATATAGATAATCAAGTACCTAAAGAAGTACTAAGTTATTTAAATAAACCAGTATTTATAGATGATTTCTTTAAATACTTAAAATATAAAATTATTACTGAAGATGATTTATCTATTTATAATAGTGTTGATAAAGATATAGAATCTAAATTAAAGAAAGAGATTATTAATTCTAATAGTATAGATGAATATATTAATAAGTTAAAATCTAAAAGATATACTTATAATAGACTTAGTAGAATGTTATTACATATATTATTAAACTTTACTAAAGAGAAATCTAACCTTTTCAATGAGATAAGTTATATAAGATTATTAGGTTTCAATGATAAAGGAAGAGTATATTTGAATAAAATAAAAAAATATGTAGATATACCTATTATTAGTAAAATAAATAGAGAGAAAGATCCTATGTTAGATTATGAAATAGAGACTACTAAAATATATGGATTAGTTTATGATAATATAGATGAATTAGTAGATAAAGAGTATCAAAATAAATTATATACTGATAAATAAAAAAGAGTTCATTGAACTCTTTTTATATTTCTTCAATTTTCATTAAATTAGTAGGATTACTTTCTCCAGTAGTTGGGAAAGATCCTGTTAAGATGATAATGTCTCCTTTTTCTAAATTCATAAATTTTTGACTACGTTTAATGTTTTCTTCTAACATTTCATCAGTTGAATTATAAAAAGGTATTACTTTAGTATAAACTCCCCAATTTAGAGATAATCTTCTACATATTTTATCATTTGGACACATAGCAAGAATAAATGCATCTGGTTTTAAATTACTTATTACTTGGGCAGTTTCTCCACTTATAGTAGAAGCACATATTAATCTAGCTCCTAAACGATTAGATGAATTAACTACTGCTTGACATATTGCATCAACTGAATTATTTAAAGGTAATTCTTCATCAATATAATCGAATGTTGAATATTCTTCAGTAACTTCACAAATCTTACCCATAGCTGCAACAGTTTCAACAGGATGCATTCCTAAAGTAGTCTCACCTGATAACATAACAGCATCAGTACCATCTAACACAGCATTAGCAATATCAGATGTTTCAGCTCTTTTGGGTCTATTTTCTTCCATCATAGACTCTAACATCTCAGTAGCAACAATTGCTATTTTACCTTTATCACGTGCTCTTTTAATTAATTGTTTTTGAATAATTGGTAATTTCTCACTAGCAATTTCATTTCCTAAATCACCTCTAGCAATCATAATACCAGCAGATTCATCTAAAATTTCATCTACATTTTCTACTCCTAATTGACTTTCTATTTTACTAATTATTTTTAAATCAGTACGATCATAATTTTTCAATAATTGTTTTATCTCTAATACATTATCTACAGTATTAACAAAACTAATAGCTAAGAATTCACAATCATTATTACAAGCATATTCTATATCTCTCTTATCTTGAGAAGAAATATAAGGTAGGTCTAAATATACATTAGGTACACTAATACTCTTATGATTTTCTATTTCTCCACCTATTAGTATCTTACAAGTTAAACCTTCACTATCTTTATCTATAACTTGAAATTTCAAATTACCATTTTCAATTAAAATCATATCTTTAACATTTATTCTATCTAAAGCATCTGGATGATTAGTACTAAATCTTTCACTATTACCTTTAACTTTTTCTTTTTGAATTCTAACAGTCTTTCCTTCTTCAAACTCTACTTTATCATTTTCAAAAGATCCAGTTCTAAATTCAGGTCCACGAGTATCAAATAATAATCCTACTTGTTTACCTGTTCTTTTTCTTACTTCTTCTAGATTTCTAATTATTTGATCTTTTTCTTCATAATTACCATGAGAGAAATTAAGTCTTGCGACATTCATACCATTAACAGCCATTTCACTCATAACATCGGGATTATTACTTACAGGACCTATAGTACAAATAATCTTTGTCTTTTTCATATCATCACCACATATATTATAACTTATTTTTGGCATTTATTACAATAATAAGTTCCCCTTCCTCCTACTTTTATTTTAATAATTTTACATCCACAATTAGGACATTTTTCATTTTCCTTACCATGAACTAACAATTTATTTTGAAATAAACCATGTACACCTTCAGAAGAAGTAAATGATCTAATAGTAGTACCTCCTAATTTTACAGCTTCACTTAATACATACTTAGTATTTTTAATTATCTCTTCACACTCTTTCTTAGTAATTTTAGAAGCTTTTCTTAAAGGAGATATTTTAGATAAGAATAAAATCTCATCATCATAAATATTACCTATACCCGCAATTATACTTTGATCTAAGAGTACTGTTTTTATAGGTAAATTCTTTTTATGTATTTTATTATATAAATATTCTTTATCTAATTCACAGTCATAAAAGTCATATCCTAAATCTTTTAATGGCTTAACTTTATTGATTTCATCTTTATCAATTAAATACATCTTACCAAACTTACGAACATCTCTATATCTCCAAGATGTTTTATTATCAAGTATTAATTCAACATGTTCATGTTTTTCAAAATCTTCTCCTACTTTTCTAAAAGTAAATTTACCTTCCATTCTCAAATGAATAAGTAAAAAATAATCATCAAGTCTAATCACTATAAATTTACCTCTAGAATCAATATCATTTATATTTTGACCTATTATTTTAGTTTTAAAATCCAATAAATTAGTTGCGATAATATTATCCCATAATATATTACAACCAGTAATCTTTTTATTAATAATTCTATCCTTTAATTGAGTACAAACTGTCATTACTTCTGGTTTTTCAGGCATAATAGTCACCTCTAACTAGATTATAACACGTATTTGTTGCAAAAAAGCGTAAAATATGGTATAATTAGCGCTATTAAAGGGGGTATATTATGTTTTCAACTAAAGAACTTTTAGATTTAAGAAATTCGGGTAAGTATCCAGTTGCTAATCTTAAGATGTTTGAAGATATTAAACATATTGATTTAAGTTCTAGAACATTAGAAAATCTACAATATACTGAAGAAGTATATATAGAAAGAATTAATAAAATAATGTCTTTAGATGAAATAATAAGAGAAAAATACCTAAATAAAATTAAACACATTGAAAATGCAGATAATCAATCTTTAGAACAAGAAGATTACTTTTTAATAGACTTATATCAAGATATTATGGATGAGAATCCTATAGATTATTTATTAGATAATGATATGGATAGAAATTCATTTATAGAAGGACATAAATTAATATTAAAAGGAACAAGTAGTGATGAATTAAGTACTATTGATTATCGTCAAAATGATGATACTTATGTATCTTGTAAAGATGAACAAGGTAGAATTATTCCTTATTATTTCGCATTAGATCACGAGGATATTCCTGAAGCTATAGAAAGAATTGTAGAATATTATAATAGTAATAGTGATACAAATGCTTTTGAAAAGCCTATTATTACTCATGGTTTAATTGCAGGACTTCAATTGTTTAACGATGGTAATACTAGATATGCACGTCTTTTACAATATTTAAAAATACATGAATTAACTAATAAGTTATATAAAACTAATACAGATAAACCATTAATCTATGGTACAAGAGCATATTTCCCATTTAGAGGAAATTATCGTAAGAATATTGCTGATCTAGTAACACATGGTGATAGTGATTCATGGAACTCTTGGATTAACTTCAATTTAAATAGAATCCAAGATAGAATGGATTATGAAGAATCAAAACTAGAAAAAGTAAAAACTTTAATAAAATAAAAAACTTTCATTAATTTGAAAGTTTTTATTTTGCTTCATACCAATTAGTACCTGTTTCTATTTCTACTTTTAATGGTACTTGTAATTTAAAAGTATTTTCCATTATATCTTTTACCAATACTTTTACTTCATCAAGTTCATCATTTTTAACATTAAGTACTAATTCATCATGTACTTGTAAAAGTATTTTAGATTTTAATTTACGTTTATTTAATTCTTCATATAACTCAACCATAGCTTTCTTTAAAATATCAGCTGCAGTACCTTGAATTGGTGTATTTAGAGCCATTCTCTCTCCACTTTGACGAATCATATAGTTAGAGCTTTTAAGTTCATCTATTACTCTTCTTCTGTTCATTAAAGTAGTAACATAACCATTCTTATATGCTTCATCTTTTTCTTCTCTCATATATTCACTAATACCAGGGAATGCTTCTAAATATTTATCAATAAACTCTTTAGCTTCTCCAATATTAATACCTAAATCTTCTGATAACCCAAAAGAACTAATTCCATAGATAATACCAAAGTTTACTGCTTTAGCAGTTCTTCTCATAGCTTTAGTTACTTCGTTCATTGGTACATGATATATATCACTAGCAGTTTTAGTATGAATATCTTTATCTTCTTTGAATGCTTCAATCATATTCTCTGCGTTTGCCATAGAAGCAAATACTCGAAGTTCTACTTGTGAATAATCTGATGAAAGTAATACTGAATCTTCATCAGCCACAAATGCTTTTCTAACTAATCTACCATATTCATCTCGAGCAGGAATATTTTGTAAGTTTGGACTAATACTAGAAAGACGTCCTGTACGAGTAAGAGTTTGAGTATAAGTCGTATGAATTCTTCCATCTTCTCTAATTTCACTTAATAATCCAACCGCATAATTACTATATAATTTAGATAACATTCTATACTCTAATACTTTATCTACTATAGGATTAACAAAACTAATTTTATCTAAAATATCTTTACTTGTAGAATATTTATTATTTTTAACTCTCTTAGGATAAGGTATTTCTAATTCTACGAATAATACATCAGCTAATTGTGCTGGAGACATAATATTAAATTCATGACCAGCTATTTCATAAATCTCTTTCTCAACAGAAGACATCTTTTCTTCTAATTCTTGCTTTACATCTTCTAAATAATCTTTATCTACTTTAATACCTTCTATTTCCATAGAAGCTAATACTTCTACTAATTTCATTTCAATATTATAGAAAAGATCTTCTTCATCATACTCTTTTATTCTTTCTAATAACTCATCTTTTACTTCATAAATGAATTTAGCCTTATTACCAGTAATCTTCTTTAAATCATCTTGAGATACTTCTATAGGTCTTTTAATACTACCAAAGGTATCTACATATAAATCTATATTATAATCAAAATTACCTGCTAAAACAGCTATATCATCTTTAACTATAAAATCACATAAATATGCAGCTATTAAAGTATCAAAAGAACAATTGTTAATCTTAATACCTAAATTATTTAAAACTACTATTGCTTTCTTTAAATCATATGTAATCTTATTAGTTTTATTTTCAAATATATCTTTATATTTTAATATATCTTCTTTATCTATAAAATATGAATATTTTCCATCATATAAAGATATACCTAATATTTCACTTTTACTATAAACTTCTCCTCTAGTTTCTATATAGAAAGAGAATTCTTTACTACTATCAAAATCTTTTATATCTTTTGTTTTTAATTCACTACTTTTAATTTCTTTTACTTCATTAGAAGAAACTTCTCCCATTAAATCATATTTTCTTAATAAAGATTTAAATTCTAATTCTTCTAAAATACCTTTAAATTTAACATTATCTATACCTTTGTATTTGCAATCTTTAAGTCCAAACTCTAATTTTATATCTTTAACTATAGTAGCTAATTCTCTAGACTTATAGCAATTATCTTTATCAGTAATTAATTTCTCTTGTAATTTACCTTTAATCTCATCTATATGATCATATAAGTTATCTATATTATCATATTCTTTTAATAACTTAATAGCAGTTTTTTCACCTATTCCTTGTACTCCAGGAATATTGTCTGAAGCATCTCCCATAAGTGCTTTTAAATCTATCATACGAATAGGTTCAATTTCATAAGTCTTTTTAAAATTATCTCTATCCATAATAATATATTCATTACTTTTAACTACTTTTACTACGACATCATCTTCTATTAATTGAAGTAAATCTTTATCACTACTTACTATTTCACAATCGAATGTCTCATCTTTATGAGCTAAACTAGATAAAGTACCAATAATATCATCTGCTTCATAATTATCCATTTCATAGTACTTAATACCCATAGCATTAAGTACTTCTTTAGCAACAGGAAATTGTTGTTTTAACTCATCAGGAGTATCACTTCTACCAGCTTTATATTCAGTATATGCAGTATGTCTAAAAGTTTTACCTTTATCAAAAGCAACTAATATATATTCTGGTTTTTCTTCTCTAATGATTTTATTCATCATATTAATAAAACCATATAATGCATTTGTAGGAAAACCTTTAGAATTTCTCATTATAACTCCAGAATAAGCTGTCGCATAATAAGTTCTAAATATTAAATTATTACCATCAACTAATAGAATTTTATTCATAATATCACCACTTTTAGTATATCATAAAACGAATAATTTAGATAATTAATTTTATGAACAATTGTTTGACAAACATATATACTATATGATAGTATGAAGTTAGAAGAAAAGGAGGCTTGAATATATGGAAAAATTAACACCTAAACAAGAGGTTATTTTAGATATATTGAAAGAACTAATTGCGAAGAATGGATACCCTCCTACTGTGAGAGAAATTGGTAAAAGAGCTAATCTATCATCTCCAGCAACTATCCATTTTCATCTTAAACAATTAGAGAAAAAAGGATATATCGCACAAGGGGAAAACAAAAACAGAACATTAAAATTACTTGTACCTAATGAATATGAAGAAACTGTGGAAGATGTTATTACTGTACCATTGGTTGGGAAAGTAACAGCAGGTTCTCCAATCGAAGCAATTGAAACTCCAGATGAATTCTTCTCTCTACCAGCTTATTTATATGCTGACAAGAAAGAAATATTTACTTTAAAAGTATCAGGAGATTCGATGATTAATGTTGGTATCTATGATGGAGATATCTTAGTAGTTGAGAAAAAAAATACTGCCCTTAATGGAGAAACAGTAGTAGCTATGAACGAAGATGGAGAAGCTACAGTTAAAACATTCTATAAAGAAGATGGATATTTTAGACTACAACCAGAAAATGATTTGATGGCTCCAATAATCTTAAAAGAAGTAACTATCTTAGGAAAAGTAATTGGTTTATACAGAAAATTTTAATAAATAAAAAAGACTTATTTAATTAAGTCTTTTATTATGTCTGAAGTTATTAATAAACCTGCACTACATGGTACAAATGAATTAGATCCTACTCCATCTACCTTCATAGGTATCTCAGTTGAACAAAGTACTTTTATCTTTTTATTAATATGTTCATCTCTAACATACTTTCTTAATATTTTAGCGATTGGATCATTATTAGTTTTATCTAAAGTAGTTATCTCTAACTTAGATGGATCCATTCTATTACCTGTACCCATTGAACTGATTAGATTGATGTTTTTATCTATACAATTTTTAATAACTAATTTTTTAGTATTAATAGTATCACATGCATCTACAAAGTAATCTATATCATAATTAAATAATTCATCTATATTAGTATCATCAATAAATTTATCTATGGTAATTACTTCAATATCTTTATTAATATCAATTAATCTATCTTTAAAAACATCTACTTTCTTTTTACCTATAGTAGATTCTAACGCAATAATTTGTCTATTAATATTAGTTTCATCTACTATGTCACCATCAACTATAATTAATTTACCAATATTGCTTCTAGCTAAGGATTCAACTACATATCCTCCTACTCCACCAATACCCAATACTAAAACAGACTTATTCTTTAATAAATCTGTTTTTTCTTTTGAGATAAGTTTTTCTAGTCTTTCAAATCTACGCAACTTTTAAATCCTCTTTACCTTCTTTTAATATTTTTATTTTAGCTAATTTTTCATTAGTTTTTTGTCTTTGTTTTTCTGATTGAACTAATCTAAATGGTCTATCGTAAATAAGTTTACTAACAACATTGATTTTCGCATATATTTCACTATTCTCTTTCGCAATACGATAATAATTGTTTAAACTCTTAAAGTCTTTAGAATGAATCTTTTCATACTTATTAATCATCTTTTTTAAATCTTCTTCTTGAATAGTTGAATTAGGTACCACAATTGCTTCAAAAACATCAAAGAAAGTTACTAAATCAACTAAATCTTCTACTCCAGCACTTCTAAATAAAGATGGTAATTTGCTTGGGTCTGATACAGATGAAATAATACTTCTTAATCTTTCAATCTTCTCATCATTAACAAATTCATCAAATCCCAATCTCTTTAATGATACATATCTACCATTATTATCTTTATTAGGTACTTTATTCATCATATCTATAATTAAATTATTTAATAATTTATCTAAATAAATATTTACTCTTGAAGGAATTGGTTTAATACGATAAGTTTCAAAAGTGTTTTCAGAAGAAACTCTATTTCCAATTTCATCAAATTTCTTTTTATCAAATTGCTTGTTTCTTGTATTAACAAAGAAGTCTCTTGGATAATTAATAGAATTAAATCTGATAAATTCTACTACGTTGTTTTTATCTAATTTAGATTCACTTAACTTTTTACTATTAACCATAACATCAGATTCACCAACTTTTTCGAATAATAAAGTTGCGTTATTCTCTAAGCTAGCGATTTTTAATGTTAGTTCAGCATTAAAGATCTTATCTTTATTCAAAATTGGTAAAATAAGCATGTTATCCCTCCTAGATTTCATATTATACCATATATGTATATTATTGCAAAGAAAAAGTCAGAGTATGATAGTCCATTAAAACGATAAAACCTGCTTATTACAGGTGGGTGAACATACGTTACCTTTAGGATCCCTAAATTAATAGGTCTTCAACACCAGTAACTGATCCGTTCTCCCGTATCGTTACAATTAGTCGGTTTTAGATGTAATGAACCATACATATCTGACAATATAAGTATATCATAATATATTAAGTATTTCAAGAACGGATGTTCTTAATCTTAATCAATCCATGGTAATGTCTACCAGGTTCTACGTCTTTAGAAAAATACATTTCTAACTTAACTTTCTTGAAACTATTCTCTCTAATCTCACCTTGATCAACTATATATTTATTATCTCTATGAGTTAAAGATAAATTATATTCTTCACCATCATTTATTCTATACAAAACTGTATCATAGAATGCAAGTTTATTACCACAACCCTCTAATCTAATAACCGCATTATCAGGTTCTAAGTAAACAATATATTTTTGTTTCTTTGTACTATTGTTTTTTATTGTGAAATAATAATAGTATTTAGTATTAATACTTCTCATACTGATACTACTTCGTATACCATTTTCATCTATTTGGAAAGTAGTAGTTAAATTACCATTTACAACTTGAGATATATTCTTATTACCATTATCTATCTTAGAGAAAACAAATATACAAACAATAACTATTAAAGCCACAAAAAAGCAAACCAGAATAGCAGTATACCTCTGTTCTTTTTTTATCTTCTTAATATTATATTCCAAGTTAATATCATTATTTTTCTTAATTTGATCTTCTTTTAAATCATAATTAACTTGTTTATTGTTAGGTAATATTCTCTTTTTCATATAATACTCCTAATTACATTATACTATAAAAAAAGAATATATAAAATATTCTTTTTAAATCTTACTTTGTAAACTTACAATTACTCTACTATTCTCTTATTAAATACATAATGATCAACATCTTCATCAAAAACAAATTCTAAAGCAACAGATTTAACTTTACCATCATCTAAAGTTTCAATAGTATTAATAGTTAAAATATCACTATCTACATATGCAGCATCAATTTTAGTTTTAGCATATTTACCACTAGTTATATTTTCACCATTAGCGAACAATACCCATACTTTATTATCTTTATCATAGATTAATTTTTGAATACCAAATTCAGCTTCATTAACATCAATCTTTTGATCATTACCAAATAAATATTTATATTTTTCAATTACTTTATTTTGATCAAAAGCTCTAGTTTTTTCAGGATCAGGGAAACCACATTTCCATTTACCATCAGCTTTCACTTTAACATCACTACATTTAATACTTTTAGATGCCTTATCTAAATCTAAAGCATAAAAAGTAAAGAATAGTTTTAAATCAGTATCTAAATCACCAGATAATTTCTCAATAGTAGCATATTTATAATAATTAGTATATTTATCATTCTTGGTAGTAAAGATATTAGCTAACTCTTTAACAGTACTATTAGTAGGTAAAACTTCTCCTGGTTCTAATCTACCAGTAACAGTTCCATCATCTTTAGTATTTTCATCAACTACTACTACATCATCATTATGATTAGCAATAACCTTATCATAACAAATCCAACCTAAAGCAAGAACTATAAGTACAACTGCAATAATAATCATTATTTTAATTAATTGATTCTTCATAATACACCTACTTATCTTCTTTTACTTTTTTAGTTTTCATCAATTCATCAATATCAAAATCTTCTTCAGAGAAAGTATTTAATTTTTCATCCATGAAATAAATCAAAGCTTCAGCACTAACAACTTCCTCTTCTTTAGTTTGATTATTTTTAATTTTAATTTCACCATTTTTTAGATCTTCACTATTTAATACAGCTATATATCTAGCATTTAATCTATCAGCTTTCTTAAATTGAGATTTAAGGCTCTTTCCAGTAAACTCAGTATCAACACTATAACCTGCTTCTCTTAATTCATTAGCATAGTATAGCGCACTTCTTTTCTCTTCATCATTAACATATAAGAAGAACATATCAATACCATCATCTATTGGAAGTTCAACTCCTTCTGCCTCTAGTGCATCAACAACACGTCCAGCACCAGATGCCCAACCTACACCAGGAGTAGCAGGTCCTTCTATTTGTTCAGCAAGACCATTATAACGACCACCACCTAATATAACTTTATTAAGTCCCATATTAGGATTAGTATCTTCTATTTCAAATACTGTGTGGTTGTAATAGTCTAGTCCTCTAACAATAGTTGGATCAACTTCATAATCAATTCCCATAACATCTAAATATTCTTGAACTTTCTCAAATCTTTCACGACTTTCATCATTCAAATAATCAATTGTCTTAGGAGCTGTTTTCATGAGTTTGTTTTCATTATCAATTTTACAATCTAAAATTCTTAATGGATTTTTATTAATTCTTTCTTTACAATCTTCACAAAATTCGTCAATATGAGGTTTAAAATGGTCTATTAAAACTTGTCTATATTTATTACGTGATTCAGTATCTCCTAAAGTATTTAATTTTACTTTAAGATCTTTTAATCCTAACATCTTAAATATAGATATAGCCAAAGCAATAACTTCAGCATCACTTATCGGATCATCTGATCCAAGTATTTCTGCTCCAAATTGAGTAAACTCTCTATCTCTTCCAGATTGAGGTCTTTCATATCTATACATTGTTCCATTGTAATAAAATTTCTTAGGTTGAACAGGATCACCAAACATTTTATTTTCGATGTAAGCTCTAACTACTCCAGCAGTTCCTTCTGGTCTTAAAGCTATTCTTCTTCCACCTTTATCTAAGAAATCATATGTTTCCTTTGAAACAATATCAGTACTATCACCTATACCTCTATGGAATAATGAAAAATCCTCAAATATTGGAGTTCTAATATAACCATAGTTATATTTTTCTGCTACCATATCAACTATTGAGTCAATATATTTCCATTTTTTAGCGATATCTCCATAGATATCAATTGTCCCTTTTTGTCTTTGTATCATTTTTTCACCTCTCATCAACGTTTATGTATTATAACATATTTTTTAAAATTAGACTACTTTTTAGAAACCGTGACCTCCTCCACCACCGGAGAAGCCTCCACCTCCTCCACCAGAGAAGCCTCCACCTCCTCCGCCAGAGAATCCACTTCCACTATCAACAGGTGGATTATATTTTTTACGAGTACCAACAACAGTAGCCACAAAACCAGCTAACGCTAGATCTTTTACATAATTTTCACTTACTAAATTAAAGTCTCTCTTACTATTAAATGTAACTAATGCAAAGATAAAGCAAACTAGAAAACCTATATATAACGATAACAATGCATTAGTTATATGTCTCATAGGTTCAGATATCTTTCCACCATTTAATAATGTATTCATTTGATAGAAAGCTCTATGAGCACACTCATAATAATCTTCTTTAGATGCATAACGATAAACATTATCAGTAATTATTTCAGCTTTACTACTAGTTATAACTTTATAGTTCGCACCATCAGAAAATATATAAAGATATCTATTTTCCATATCTATTAAGAAAATAGTACCACTATCAGTATTAAACAATTCATGATAACGACTGCGAGCACAAGAAGCAGTATCTCCTGGACAATCAGTCGAAATAAAAGCTATATGTCCTTTCTCAGTTAAAGGTCTTAAGTCATCCGTTAAAGATTTTTCTTCATCTTCACTTAATAAATCTTTTTCATCAATAATTAAAGCTTTATAACTAGTTTTTTCATTAGTATAAGAATAATTATTATCAGTAATAGTATCAGTAGTATCAACATTATTATCTGTCACAGTAACATTACTATTATCATTACCAAGAATAAAATCTTCCACTGCATATACATTAATAAAAGTAAATAATCCAACAAATACTATAAGTACTTTTAAAATCTTATTCACTTTCATCACCACCCCTCTTATTTAATTGAGGTAGTTTATTTGAAACCAAATAATTATGTATATTAATTAAATCTCTAAAAGATAAAACTACTAGTATTAATGAAACTATAACTGCTGCATAATTATAATTATCTTCTATTAAATCCATTGCATATACAACTACAGGAATAATAATCGCAACTATACTTTTCCATAAGAATAAGAATAAATTAGGTTTCTTTACTTTTTCATCTCTCTTAATATAATTATATCCTTCATCACCTTCATGAAAGAACATCTTACCTATCTTAGAACCTTGAACACTTATTAGAATTAAACTAAGTAGTGCAAGTAATGTTACAGGTAAAAGTAAATTTCTAACATTAAAGAACATTATATTAGATAGTGTTGCTAATCCAAAGATAAATAATGCTAAAGCTAAAGATGTCATAATATACTTAGGTTTAGAAGTAGGTAAATCAACAACCATTTCACCTGTTTGACCATTAACTACAGCATAATACACTCTATCTTTATTTCTATCTCTAATTGATAAAAAGTAAAATGGAAACATAGCTGTTTTTTCTTTTTCATTCTTTAAAGGAATATTAGGTACACTACATCCATATTTACTAAAATTAGCTTGTTCACTAACTGCTGATTTTATTTCTTTTTCTGCTTCTTCTAAAGCATTATCAACATAAATATCAGGATCCACATCTGCTACATCAGCATAATAACCTACAAAGTAATTAGGATTATATTCTTCTTTACCTTTTAAATCAAAAACTAATGCATCACTAAATTTATCATAAAAATCAGATCTTAAATCTTTTGAAATACCTTCAAAATTAATATCTAAATCACAATCAACTTTATATTCATTATAATAATCATAATTACCAGAACTATGATCAAATTTTTCTCCTTCAGATGATACTGGTCCTTTATAACTAGATCTATAAATACAATAAGGCATATAAATACCTCTAAATTTATCAACCACCACATCATCCTTTAAATAATCAGGTACAAAGAATCTATGTTTAACTTTATCTTTATACTGTTTAATACACTCTTCTCTAGTAATCTTAAAAGGAATAACATAATCAGGTTTATTAAGTTTAATCATTTTATCTTCTACCATAGCCTGACTTCCACAATAACTACAAAAAGTAATAGCTGTTTCATCAAAAGTTAAAAGTCTAGCCCCACATTGAGTACACATGTAAGATTTTCCTTCTAAATCATTAACTTCTTTTGATTTTTTAACTTCAGGCTTAAAAGTTTTAGGATCAAACTTAGAACCACAGTACTGACAAACAACTTCCTGTACTCCAGGTTTAAACTCCATTTCTCCTTCACAATTAGGACACTTTATCATACACTATCACCATTATAATTATAACAAACAAAATGTATAAAAAAAAGAGAAGTTTATCACTTCTCTAAAATTATTGTATGTGGTCCAATATTAGTAAAAGATATTTCCATATGAGAACCAAATACTCCTGTTTTTACTGGAACATGTTTAGCTAATTCTTCATTGAACTTATCATAAAGAACAGTTGCTTCTTCTGGATTTAATGCTTTAGTATAACCAGGTCTATTACCTTTAGTACAATCAGCATATAAAGTGAATTGAGATATACTTAGTATTTCACCATTAATATCTTTTACAGATATATCTCCTACATCTTCATCATCTTTTGGAAATATTCTCATATTAACTATCTTATTAACCATCCACTTAATTTTTTCTTCATTATCTCCTTCAGTAAAACCTACTAGTACAAATAAACCTTTAGGTATCTCAGAATAAGGTTTATAATCAACTGTACAATTAGCTTTACCACTAACTTGAATTACTACTCTCATCTTATTGACCTCTCTACATTTTCTATATATTGATTATTATTTAAAATATTTATAATTTTATCTAACTGTTCAGTACCAGATACATATAAACTTAATTCATATACATAATTAGCTTCTTTATTTAATACTTTTATTTCTTCTATACCAATACTCATTAGAGATATAGCTTGTACTATTTCAGCCATATGATTTTCTCTACTATTAGAATAAATTAATAAATAAGATAAATATTTCTTATTAGTATTACTATTCCATACTACATCTACTGTTCTATCATCCATTTCTTCTAAATTACGACAATTAATCCTATGAACAGTAATACCACTACCTCTAGTAATATAACCTATTATTTCATCTCCATATACAGGATTACAACAATGAGCTAAATTAACTCTTACTTTATCTATACCATTAACTATAATATCGGCATCTAATACTTTATCATCTATTTTTATATTTTTAGGTACAGTTTTTCTTTCTTCATCTTTATAAATAATATTAATAATACTATTCGCATTATTCTTCTCATTACCTATAGTTAAATATACATCATCAGGAGTTTTTAAATCTTTATACTCTTTTTCTTTACTAATAGTTTTTAAATTTTCATTAGATAAGAAATCAGCTACAGGTAGTTTTCTTTTACGTAGAGCTTTCTCTAATAAATATTTACCTTTTTCTAAATAGATTTCTCTATCATTCTTAGTAAAATAATTTTTAATTTTATTTTTAGTTTGAGTAGATTTAACTATATTTAACCACTCACGAGAAGGAGTTGCACTCTTATTAGTATTTATTTTAACTATATCATTATTTTGAAGTTCATAATCAAATGGAACTGCTTGATCATTAACTATAGCTCCTACCATAGTTTCACCTATCTTAGTATGAATCTTATAAGCAAAATCTATAGGAGTTGAACCTCTAGTTAATTCAATAACATCTCCTTTAGGAGTAAAACAATAAATATTATTATTTAATACTTCATCTTTTACAGAATTAACAAATTCTTCACTACTCATTTGATCTTTAGATAAATCTATTATTGATTTAAAGAATTGTAATTTTTGTTCTGTAGTAGAAGTTAAATTAGCAGTATGTTCACTACCTTTATTCTCTTTATAAGACCAGTGTGAAGCAATACCATTTTCAGCAACTTCATTCATATCATAAGTACGAATTTGTATTTCAAATAAATATCCATCTATACCAAATACTGTAGTATGTAGAGATTGATACATATTAGGTTTAGGCATAGCGATATAATCTTTAAATCTATGAGGTAATGGTCTAAATTTAGAATGAATTAATCCTAAAGCAAGATAACATTCCTGTTCTGAATTAACTAATATTCTTAGACCTAATAAATCATAAATAGTATTAAATGTTTTACCATTATTTAGTTTATTATAAATTGAATAAATACTTTTAGCTCTACCTTTTATTTCATGTGGAATATGATGTTCTATAAGTAATTCTTTTACTTCATTTAACATCATACTAACAGTTTCTTCTCTTTCGATTTTAGTTTTATTTAGATGTTCAGCTATGTCATAGTAAACATCTGGTTTTAAATAACGAAGAGCTAAATCTTCTAATTCTGATTTAATCTTATGGATACCTAAATGATCTCCTATAGGAGCAAGTATTTCTAAAGCTTCATAGGCTTTTCTTTTTTGCTTTTCTTTAGGTAATGCCCATAAAGTTCTCATATTATGAAGTCTATCTGCTAATTTGATAATGATAACTCTAACATCTTCACTCATTCCTACAATTATCTTTTTATAATAATCGATTAAATATTCATTTTCTGTGGAAAAATGAATCTTAGATAGTTTAGTGACTCCTTGTACTAACTTAGTGATAGTAGGTCCAACTTCTTTTTCCATCTCGTCAGTTGTACAATCACAATCTTCAAGTACATCATGCAAAATACCTGCAGACAAAGTCTCATAATCTGCATAAATTTCAGTTAAAATTACTGCAACATTTAAAGGGTGAATTATATATGCTTCACCCGTTTTTCTGTATTGACCTTCATGCTTTAAGTTAGCAAACTCATAAGCTCGCTTAATAACTTCTAACTCATGTTTATCAGTAATATATTTTTTAATTTTTTTTAAGACATCATCAAATGTAATATTATCACGTGTTCTAGACAAGGACATCACCTCCTCTAGCAGTTAATTCCCTTTATTTTCTTTTCCTCTAAATCATCAGTATAAATTCTTTTCTTCTTTTTAGGTTTACCTATTTTTCTTCTTTCAATAGCTATAAATATCAAACTAGCTATAAAGATAGATGAATAAGTACCTGAAATCAATCCAACTAACATAGCTACATTAAATGTAAATATTTCTTTAGATCCAATTATCAATAATGCAATAATTGGTACTAAAGTTGTTAATGAAGTTAGAATTGTTCTTGTAAATGTAGCTTGAATAGCTTTATTACAAATAGATTCAAAATTCTCTTTAGTAATTTTTTCTTTAGTTTTAGCAAGTTCTTCTCTAAATCTATCGAATTGTACAATAGTATCGTTAATTGAATAACCGATAATAGCAAGAACTGCTGCGATAAACATACTACTAATTTCAAATCTAGTCATAACGAAGAATGCCATCATTATCGCAACATCGTGGAATAATGCAACAACTCCTCCTAAAGCATAACTAAATTTAAATCTAATAGAAATATATAGAATAATACCAATCATTGATATTAATACTGCTAAAATAGCGTTTTTAACTAAATCTTTAGCAACCATATTAGAGATAACTCCAATATTTACTTTAGCATCATATTTATCTTCAAAATATTTATTAACTTTCTTAACAGATTCTCCGTCTAAGGCACTATTAATTCTAACAGATGTCTCTTCTTTACCAATATTAATAGTAGCTGGTTCTAAATCATTTTCTTTAAAGTCTTTCATCAATTGATCTTCAGTTAACTTTTGATTAGTAACTAAAGTTACAGAAGTACCAGCTTTATAATCAATACCTAGTGGTAGTCCTTTTAAAGCAAAAGTAACACTACCAGCAGTAATTATAAATAATGATAATAATACTAGTATATATTTATGTTTAAAGAAGTTAACTTTTCCAAATGGAACTTTCTTAACTTTTTCATTCTTACTAACATCAGGAATATGTTTTTTCTTAATATTTATAAATAATCCTGGTTTATCATCAAAGTATCCACCTTTACTAAATAGTTTTAATAAAGCTCTAGTTAAGACAACCATTGTTAACATAGTAACAACAACTGTAATCATTAACATAGTAGCGAATCCTTTGATACTACTTTCTCCAAAATTAAACATGATTAACGCAACAATAAATGTTGTGATATTCGCATCAACGATTGCAGATAAACTAGACTTAGTACCTTCACGTACCGCAAGTTGAACACTTCGTCCCTGTAATAGTTCTTCTCTAATTCTAGCAAACATGATTACGTTAGAGTCTATCGCCATACCAATACCTAAGATTAAGGCTGCGATACCAGGTAGTGTTAATACTCCTCCTAATAACCAGAATAGCAAGAATACCAAGAATGTATAAATCATCATTGCTACTGAAGATATAAATCCAGAGAAATGATAGAAACAAATCATGATTAATACAATTAAAGCAATACCTATAACACCAGCTTTAAATGTATGAGCTAAAGTTCTATCTCCGAAAGAAGCTCCAACAGTATTAGAACTAATCTCTTTTAAATTAGCTGGTAATGATCCACTATTAATCAAATCAACTAAGTTTTTAACTTCTTCTTCTTTAAAATTACCTTGAATAATAACATCAGAAGCAAATCCTTGAGATACAGTAGCTGCTGATAAACAATTAGATGCATCAGTACCACAAGAAGCAGATTCAGAAGAATATGAATCTTCTCCATCTTTATAATCTAACCAAATGACAATTAAATTATTATTTTGACCTCTCTTACTAATTTCACTAGTAACTTTATAAAATTCTTTCTTATCAGCAACACTTAAACTAACTGCAGGATTACCTCTAGCATCTTGTCCAATTTTAGCTCCTCCCGCAACTAAAACATCACTATTCATCAATAAATTATCATTAACATCTCTAAATGATAGTGTTGCTACTGTAGATAATTGAGTTCTAGCTTCTTCAGGATCTTTTACACCTGCTAGTTTAACTCTAATCTTATCTGTACCTTCAGTAGTTATTTCAGGTTCACTAACTCCCAAACTATCAATTCTTCTTTGTAATGTTTTATAAGTAGCTTGTAATTTCTCAGTAGTCATCTTAGATCCATCAATAGATTCTGCTTTATATAAAATCTCAAATCCACCTTGTAGATCTAAACCAAATTTTAGTCCTCCGAATAATGGTTTAAATAAAAAACATATTCCTACAACTAAAATTATTAATACAGCAACTACTACTCCTACAGTTTTTCCATTCTTCATTATTACACCTCTTTCAAATTATTAACATCAAGCATCATTATATCATTAACCATATCATATAAAGTTAAATTAATAGAGTTTTTCCAATCATCAGTAAAATAATCCCAAATAAATTTAATACTGACATCTACTCCTTGTAAATATAATAATTTCTTCTTTAATTTAAGACAAGGATAAACTCTTTCAAATAATTCATTAATATTATTAAATTCAACCATAACAACACCTAAAACACATATATTATATCTAATTATTATTAAAAATAAAACATATTTTTACTTTTTTTCTTTAGCTCTAGGAAAACTATTCCTATAGACTTCTTTTAATCTATCAGTAGATACATGAGTATATACTTGAGTAGATTTAATTGAATCATGTCCAAGTAACTTCTGTACTGATAATAAACTACATCCATTATTTAATAAATGAGTCGCAAAAGAATGTCTAATCATATGAGGAGATATCTTTTTATTAATAGATGTTTTCTCTATTAAATTACTAAGTATGTATCTAACTCCTCTATCAGTTAATTGTTCTCCATTATTATTTAAAAATAAATATGAACTATTATGAATATTAAGTCTAAAATAACCATCTTTTAAATATAAATCTAATGATTCTTCACAATAATCTCCATATTCAACAATTCTCTCTTTATTACCTTTACCAAGTATTATGATATTCTGCATACTACGATTAATATCTGATACTTTGATATTAACTAGTTCTGATACACGTACTCCTGTCGCATAAAGCATCTCTAAGATTAATCTATCTCTTTGACCTAAAGGTTTTCTTAAATCAGGAGTATTAAGTAATTCTTCTAATTCATTATATTCAAAAAATCTAGGTAATTTCTTTTCTTTTTTAGGTCCACTAACTAAACTAAATGGATTAGATGAAACTACTCCCTCATTAGCTAAGTATTTATAAAGACCTCTTAAAGCACTTAACTTTCTATCAATAGAAGAATTATTATTATTCTTATTATCTTTTAAAAACATTAAATAAAATCTAATATCTTCATATTTTATACTAGTATAAGTTAAATGTTCACTAGATAAGAATTCTAAATATTCTCTAACATCATCTTTATAATTAATAACAGTATGTTTAGAATACTTCTTCTCATACTCTAAGTAATCAAAATAACCTTCAATATTTTTATCTAACTTAATCTCACTCATCTTGATTTACCCTTAGTATTATCAATTACATCTCTTTGTACTTGACAGAATCTATATATTTTATTGATGCTTTTACTATTCTTTTCAGCATATCTTTCTAAATAATGTTTAATATCTTTTTTGTAAGAATCCATATCCTCATCTAAAGTAAGTTGTGATCCATAAGAAATATGTGGATCTCTTCTTCTTACTTCACAATCTTTATATCCTTTGATTAATCCCATCATATTTTGACTAAGTAAAGTTGATAGCTCATCCTTTTGATCATCAGTATAATCATAACCAAACGCATCAAAATTAACATAGTACTTATCACCATCTGATCTAATCGCATCAGCAGGCATATAATAAGCACTAGTTAAAAATTTCATTATACCTTTAACAGCTTCTTGTTTAACTCTATTATTTTGATAACATAAATTAATCTTTTCAATTGAGTCCATATCTAATTTATATGGAGTAGAACCCATAGATATAGCCATTGTAGGTGGAGTTGTTACTGAGATGTTTGAAGATACTTTCTTAGGTGTGATTGTACCAAGTTTACTACCCTTTAATGTATGTTTACTTGGTATTTTACTAGGATTAAGACTCGTAATATGAACAAAGTTATTAGGTCCTCCTAATAAAGATAATTGTCCAAATCCATCACCTAAAGTTCTACTTAAATCAGGAAAGATTACTCTTCTTTCTCTTTCTAAATCTGTTTTTCTACTTAGAATTGGAAAACTTCTTTTAGGCATCATAGTTTCATAATCATTCATTAATACACATAAATCTCTTAGGTTATTATAGCTTCTTCGTAAAAAATTATTTTTACTATTAAAAGTAACAGAATTAATATTCTTATGAGAATTATAAAGTAAATCTTTAAATTCTTTATAAACAGAATATACAGGAGATAAAAGCATATTAGCAAACTCTATGTTTTTACTCATTTCAAATACTTCTTTAAAAATATAGAAACACTTCAAATCTTCTCCCTTTAAAGATAAATCTATATTCTCTCTAATATTAAAATTCTTTCTTCCTTTATATAATACTTCTTTAGTAACAATGTTTCCTCTATTTTTATATACAATAAAAATATCACTTTCAGGATCAACTTCATTACCTTTAGTATTCATATCGAGAACAAGTTCATCTTTGTTTCTAAAATTTAGAGTATATTGATCTATTTCTTCTAGTTTAGTTTTATCACCAATTTTAATTAGATCATAACTATCTTCAATTCTAGCAACTACATAATATTTAGCCATAATACCACCTGTATCAATTATATCATAATATTAAAAAAAGGAGTAGTATTACTCCTTATTAAATCCACATTCCATACATTTGATTCCATCTTTTGAATCAACTAATAATTTACCACAACTTGGACAAAGTTCTCCAGTAGGTTTATCCCAAGTAGCAGTTTTACATTTTGGATAATTATTACATCCCCAAAAGATTTTACCTTTACGTGTTTTTCTCTCAACAATTTGTCCTTTCTTACAAATTGGGCAATCCATTATAACTTCTTCATGTTTATCTTCTTTTTGAATATATTTACAATTAGGATAATTAGAACAAGCTACAAACTCTCCATATTTACCTTTTCTAATTACAAGTGGAGATCCACACTCAGGACAAGTCTCTCCTGTTTCTTTAGCAGGAGTTTTTTCCATATCGCTAAAAGCATTCTTAACACGAGGTTCAAATATCTTATAAAAATTACTTAATACATCAACCCATACTAATTTACCTTCAGCAATCTCATCTAATTCATCTTCCATTTTAGATGTGTATTTAACATTGATTATATCAGAGAAAAACTCTTGTAGTTTATCAGTAGTAGTAAATCCTATCTCTAATGGTTTAAACTTCTTATCTTCCATTTCTACATAACCACGAGTTCTAATAGTATCTAGAATAGTCGCATATGTAGAAGGTCTACCAATACCCAATTCTTCTAATTCTTTAATTAATTTAGCTTCAGTATATCTTGATGGAGGTTTAGTAAAGTGTTGTTCTTTCTCAACATCTTTAGTTATCTTATCTTCACCAACCACAAAGTCTGGTAATACTTTATCATCACTAGCTTCATAATCACCATATACTTTTAAATATCCATCAAAGATAATGATACTTCCACTAGTCTTAAATTTATAATCATTATTATTTAAAACCACAGTAGTTTGATCAACTATAGCATCTGCCATAAGTGAGGCTAAAGCTCTCTTATAAATCAAACTATAAAGTTTATATTCATCTTTATCTAAATATTCTTTGATTTTATCTGGTTCTCTCAAAATACTAGTAGGACGAACTCCTTCATGAGCATCTTGAACATTATCAGTTTTCTTTTTACTAACTTTAGGTTTACCAGTATATTTTTTACCATACTTTTCTTCGATAAATTTCATTGAACTAGCAACAAAATCATCACTTAATCTAATAGAGTCAGTTCTCATATAAGTAATAAGACCAGCTCTTTCTTTTCCTAAATCAACACCTTCATATAACTTTTGAGCTATATTCATAGTCTTTTTAGCACTGAATCCTAATTTAGTAGAAGCTTCTTGTTGTAATGTACTTGTAATAAATGGAGGTTTACTACTTCTTTTAGCTTTCTTTTTATCAACATTTTCTACTGTATATTTATCACTTATATTAGCAAGAACTTTATCAGCTTCTTCTTCAGAATCTATCTTAGTTTCTTGTTTTTTATCTTTAATATAGAAATATTCAGCATCAAATTTATCAAAATGAGCGGTAATAGTCCAATAATCTTCTGGAATAAATGCATCTATTTCACGTTCTCTATCAACTATTAACTTTAAAGCAACACTTTGAACACGACCAGCACTTTTCGCATCAATCTTAGCTTGTAATAACTTAGATAATCTAAATCCAATAATTCTATCTAATATTCTTCTAGTTTCTTGTGATTTAACTAAATTATCATCAATCTTACCAGGATTATTAACACTTTCTAATACTTTATCCTTAGTTATCTCATTAAATTTTACTCTTACATATTTATCATCTGCAATATCTAAAGTATCTTTTAAATGCCAAGCTATAGCTTCTCCCTCACGATCTGGGTCGCTTGCTAGATAAACCATATCAGCATCCTTTACTTCTTTTCTTAAATCTTTAATGATAGTTCCTTTTCCTTTAATAGGAATATAACTAGGAGTAAAACCATTATCTATATCTACACCAAGTCCAAACTTACCAGTAGTTGCTAAATCTCTAATATGACCCATACTAGATACTACTTTAAAGTCACTACCTAAGTACTTACCAATAGTACGACTTTTACTCGGACTTTCTACGATTAATAACTTCTTTCCCATAATCCGCCTCCAAAATACTTATACTAGCAAAAATTCTTTTTGTCAAATTAATTATTTATCTAAAATGTAAAATTTAAACTAAAAGAAGTATTTAAATTATTTATTTAAATACTTCTTTACAGGTCCATAACTTTTTCTATGTTCTTTGATTATTCCAAATTTTTTAATTGCTTCTAAATGATCTTTTGTAGGATACCCTTTATTATTTTTAAAATTATACATAGGATACTTCTTATCTAATTTATACATCATCTTGTCTCTTGTTACTTTAGCTATTATAGAAGCAGCACTAATACTTAAAGATAATAAATCTCCTTTAATAATACTAGTAGTTGGAATATCTATATCTAACTTCATCGCATCAATTAATACATGTTCGGGTTTAATACTACAATTATCAATAGCTTTCTTCATAGCTAACTTAGTAGCTTGATAGATATTAATCTTATCAATTTCCTTTTCTTTAACAATACCTATCCCAATAGCTAAAGCATCTCGCTCAATAATATCAAACAATTCTTCTCTTTTTTTCTCACTAATCTTTTTACTATCAGTTAAACCATCTAATTTATAATTAAGAGGAAGTATTACACAAGCAGTTACTACAGGTCCAACTAAAGGACCTCTTCCCACTTCATCTACTCCAGCTATTAATTTAACTCCAGAAGCAATTAACTCTCTTTCATATTTATAATTATCTATACTTTCAATTTCTTTTTTAGTCATATCATTCACCTAATCTATCAAAAGTAATATTTCCAAAACTGTTATTGTTAAAATCTCTAATTATGATATCAACCACTCTATCATAATCAATTTCTCCACCTTTAACTAAACAACCTCTCTTCTTACCAATAATATCGTAGATTTCTACAATATCTAAATCTTTAGTAATACCATATCTTTCTTCTAATTTTTCTGGGTATAATTCAAACATCTTATCAAGAATAAAACTACATATTTTTTCTCTATCTAAGATTTCTTCTTTTATAGCCATTAAAGAAGCAAGTATTAAAGCTCTTTCTTGATCTACAAACTTAGGCCACAATATACCAGGAGAATCTAATAGTTCAATATCCTCGTTAATTCTAATCCAATTAATACTTTTAGTAACTCCAGGTTTATTACCTACACCTACTACTTTCTTATTACAAAGTCTATTAATTAAACTACTCTTACCTACATTAGGTATACCAATAACCATAACACGAGCTTTTCTAGGTTCTAGTCCTTTTTCTTTTCTTTTATTATTTACTTCTACCATTAATTTATTAGTTTCTTCAATAATCTTATCTATCTTATCATCTAATAAATCTATAGGTATAACAACATTATCTTTACGATAACTATCTAATATTTCATCAGTATATTTCTTATCACATAAATCATATTTAGTAGAAATAATAATTCTAGGTTTATCTTTAATTATTTCATCCATTTCTTCTACTCTAGATGATATAGGCATTCTACTATCAATAACTTCATAGGCTATATCAATTAAAGATCCAATCTCTTTTAACTCTCTCTTAGTCTTAGCCATATGACCAGGATACCAGTTTATATTAGTTTTATTTTCATTCATTTGGATCAACTCCTTTAATTAGATTGTTAATAAAATGATTAGATTTGCTTCTTCCATTTATTACTCCAGCAATTCCTTCAGGAAAAATCTTGTAATTGTTTATATTATTTACATCAACCCACTCAAAGTTAATCCAATCTCCTTCTAATCCTTTAAATTTAGTTTCTTTAATCTCATCATTATATATTCCCTTATAGATAATATTGATTTGATGATTATTATACCCTTTATCTGTTACAAATTCTTCGCTCAAAGCTAGAAAAGTATATGTAATATTATCCCATCCAATTTCTTCTTTTATTTCTCTTTTTATTGTATCTATACTTTCTTCTAATTCTTCTATTCTACCACCAGGCAACATATAGAAATTTCTACCTTCAACATTAAATAATAAGACTTTGCTTAAATCTTTATTATAAATGACAGCAGATGTACGAGCATTAAATCTAAAATCATTTCTTACAAAATCTAAATTCATAATTTCACCTCTTTTTATAAATATAAAATGTGTCGGCATATTACAAGCCAGTACTCTAATTCCTCTCAAAAATGAGTATATTTTACCATATTTTTTATAATTTTTCTTCATTTTTTATTAAAACATGCAAGATCTCAATTCTTAAAAACTCCCATTCTATAAGGGTTTAAGTGATGTTCGTCATAAATACAAGCCAACCAGTTAATATTAGTTTTATTATCCATAGAAATCACTTCCTATCTAACAATTCTTTTAGTTTTTTCTCTACTAAAATATTCTTCAAAATCTTTATAATCAACTTTAATAACTCTTTGTGGTATTAAATCATGATAACATCTATATTGAGTAGTAAATTGATGATTGTCCTTAATCATATCATCACTTTTATCAAAAACATAAATATATCCACATAAATCATCTGGTAAATTATCCACTTCAAATGTCATCACAGGCAATTCACCATTATTATTCATAGTAAAAGAATAGTGTTCATTTATTTCTTTTAATCGTCTACTGAAAGCATAAGCTACGGCTGTATAAAAAGAACTTGTTAAAAATATCGCATTATCTTTATTATCTTTATTATCACTATCACTAGATTGTCTACATTCTAATTTTTCTACTTCATGAGCTGTTCCATGAAATAAATATTTAGGATTAAAAATATCTTGGACTTGATATTCTAGAAATCCATCCACAGAAATCACTTCCTATCTATTTATATATTCTATATATTGTTTTATAAAATTTTTTAAACTTTTACATATTGTTTCTAATTTAGTTATTTCTTCTTCAAAACTCATATAGTATTACCTCTCATAGATTCAATTAAATCATCATTAAAGCCTAATTCTTCTGAATTAGTAATAGAAAGAACATCTTCTTTATCAGCTTCATCTACATAATGATTAAAATAATCATAATGAATATCATTTTCTTGATACTCAAGAGGAAAAGCCATCCATCTAAATAAATCTAAATCACCATGTCTTAAAATAATATTAGTTATGGCATGAATATCTTCTCCAGCATCTTGTTTATTTAAAAACTCTACTGTCTCCATTAAATCATCATTTCCATCACGATAAGATTTATAAGCAATAATAGCCATAGTTTCAACTAAAGCTTCATCTATTGCGATCTGTTGAGAAAGTTTTTCATCATACATATAATCATCTAATGATAAATCATCTTTTTCTTCTGGAGTTAAACTCTCATACTTACTTATAGCTTGTTTAGAAGTATCTATTGATCCTAGAATAATATCTTGTTGGGGATCAACATATCTTTCTCCAGTTAAAGAGTTAGTTGGGACAAACTTATCTCCATCAAAAAACATTTCATTAATATCTTCATTTTCTCTATTATTAGAATTAATTAATATCATTCTAGAAGCATGTAATCTTTCATGAATTAATGTAACAAATAAATTAGCATCTGGTTTCTTATCTTTTAATCTCTTATCAACAACAATTAAACCAGAATCTAATATTTTTTTCTTTTTATCTTCATCTAATTTAGTTTTATTTAATCTATTCTCTAATCTTTTACTTCCAGCAGTAAAAAACTCACCAGGAGCAAAACTATTACCATACATAATAGGACATTTTTTACTATCTACATATTCATCTCCATTGAAACCTAAAGCATATATAAAATGCTTTAACATTTCATCTGTTTCACTAATTAATTCTTTTAATTCCATATTCCCACCTACAATTATTATAACATAATTATTTCTTTTCTATTTTACCATTCTTATCTAAATAAGCATTAATACTCCAACTATTTATATCATTTATTACTCGTTGTTTTTCAGATCCACTAAGTAATTTAGTAGATGAGTTTTCTTGTAAAGCTGGAATCATATAATATTCCATAGTACCATCATCATTTAATATTACTTTATAAATAGCTGTATCTACTTTTAAATCATTAAATAAGAAATTACCCAAATTATAAATAATAGGTTTATCTTTATAAATTTCTACTCCTTGCAAAGTATGAGCATGATGTCCAACTACCATAGAAGCTCCAGCATCTATATAAGCTTTAGCACTACTTACTTGAGCATCTTCTAATTCATGAGAATCTTCTCTACCAAAATGAATAACTGGTATTACATAATCAGTTTCTTTTTTTAATTCTTTTATTAAATTAATCATTGGTTCTGGATCATAACATCTAAATACTCCACCTTGTGTCTTAGTAGCTCCAGGAGTCATAATATATTTCTCTGCTCTAGTCGCATTGACAATAGCTATCTTATAACCATTAATAATAAAATAATATGGTTTTTTAGCTTCATCTATATTTTTGCCTGCTCCTACTCTAGGTATTTTATATTTATCAAAAGCTTTCAACATATCTTGAAAAGCATCTTCTCCATAATCATAAACATGATTATTAGCTAAAGTTACTAAATCTACTCCCATCTCATCATATATTTTTAATCTTTCTGGTTTGGCTCTAAAAGTATAAAGTTTACCCTTTAAAGCACTTCCTCTATTACTAACGGTAAATTCAGAGTTAACAACCATCAAATCAGTATCTCTCATCTCTTTTAATATATCTTTAGATAAAACCCCTTCTATTCCACCTTCAGAATCATATTTAGGCGCGATAAACCAATTATCAGCTAAAGATACATCTCCTACAAAACTTAAACTATTATTTTTACTATCAATAATCTTAATATTATCCATAGAATCATATTTCTTATTATATAAATCATTTAATACAATATAAGAATTATCAGTAACTTTATGCCACATACTAAGATTATATTCATCACTATCTAATAATTTATCTAACTTAACTAATGAATCTTTATAATTAGTATTAATCCATTTAATAAAATCTTTATTTACACTCTCATCATTAATCTTATTATATATAGTATCAACTATATTATCTTTTTTTATTACTTTTTTAGGAGTATCTTTCTTATTAAATAGAAAAACACCTATAATAAGACTTATTATAAGAATTAAAACAAATATTTTAACTTTTCTTTTGATTCTTTTCTTTTTCATTTTAACCTCTTATACTATCTAAATTATATCATATAAAAAAGTAGGTTTAATCCTACTTTTATAATATTTTTTTATCTTTGATTAGTTTAAGAGTTTTACTTTCCCAACTAGAAGCTTGAACTTCAGCTATATGTTGTTTTCCCATTAAAAGCATTAGAACACGTGATTGACCAATTCCTCCTCCAATAGAATAAGGGATTTGTTTAGTCATTATTTTATGATGGAATGGTAAAGCTAATCTATCCATAGCATCTGCTTTATCTAATTGTTCAAATAAAGAATCTTCATCTACTCTAATACCCATTGAACTAATTTCGATAGCTCTGTCTTGAGTTTTATCATAAACCAAGATATCTCCATCTAATTGCCAATCATCATAGTCTGGACTTCTTAAATCATGAACTTGACCACTCTTTAATTTATCTCCAATACCTATTATAAATACAGCACCATATTTTTTAGTAAATATTTCTTCTCTTTCTACTGGTGTTAAATCTGGATAAGCATCTTCCATTTCTTGAGTAGTAATAAAAGTAATTTCTTCTGGTAGATCTTGTTCTTTAATACCATAACGATAATAAACCATATCACTAGTTCTTTTTAAAGCATCATAGATACTTCTAACAGTATCTTTTAAATAATCTATTGTTCTATCTTCTTTAGATATAACTTTTTCCCAATCCCATTGTTCTACATACATAGAATGTAAATCATCTACTTGTTCATCTTTTCTAATAGCTTTCATATCAGTATATAAACCTTTATGCATAGGAAATTCATATTTACCCAAAGCTTCTCTTTTCCATTTAGCTAAGGAATGTACTACTTCAAATTCTTCATCTGATTTAGTAAATCCTACAGCTTTTTCTACTCCACTTAAAGCATCTTGTAAACCACTAGATGTTTTAACGAATAATGGACTTTGTACTTTGATTAAGTCTAAACTCTTTTCTAATTCATATTCAAATATTCTTTTTACTTCATCAATTAATATTAATGTTTCAAAATAAGATAAATCTTTCATTTTTTTCTCCTTCTTTCTTTATATTTTTGTTTTGTTAGTATTTTGATACTTGCAGGAGTATCTATTTATATAATATTTTCACTCTCCATAACACCACATCCCTTCTAAATAAAAATACCCATTTCATCCTACAATAAGGACGAACATGGGTATCCGCGGTGCCACCTTAATTTATTACTTAAAAAAACCATCTATATTTTCATATAAACGGTTTGTTATAACAGTAATCACTTTTTTCAGTTCTAACAAACCTAGCAATAAGATAACGGATTGCATTCCGGACTAGTCTACTAAGATTTCTCTTTTCTTTAGTCTCTTCGGAAGTGTTATTCGAAACAAGGTATTATTAACTCTCACCAAACGTTAACTCTCTTAAAAAATTGCTTATTTCTACTTGTCTTCCTCAATCGATTTCTCCTACATTATACTATAATATGTATAATATGTCAAGTTTACACATCTTTCTTTTTAAACTTCTTCTTTAATAATTTAATTGGATAAGATTTATCCATCATTAATGAAGATATAGATATATCATTATGAATACTATAAATTATCTCTGCCATATACTTAGATACGTCACAGATATGTAACCATTTCTCTTTTTTATACTCTTTAGGTATATAAGATAAATTAGTAGTATAAACACCAGATAACATCTTATTATCATAATACTCTCTAAATTTATCAATGCCTCTAGTAAATAAGGCATATGTTACTACTATATAGATATATGATACTCCTCGTTTATGTAATTCTTCTATTACATCAAACATACTTCCTCCAGAAGATATCATATCATCTGAAACTATCGCAGTATATCCTTCTAAATCTCCATTACCTGAATAATCATGAGAAATAACAGGATATTTTCCATCTACCATAGTATTATAATCTCTTTGTTTAACAAAACTTCCTGCTTCTCTATGAATATATTTATAATTAAATGAATTCAAATAAACATTTCTTCTACCGGTTGCTCCATTATCAGGTGCTACAAAGACTAACTTCTTTAGTCTTGCTTTAGGTAAATCATTTATTAAACTCTCTAATATTGTATTAGTTGGAAAGAAGTTATCAAACTCCATATTATGAATAGCATGTTCTACTCCTTGATCATGAGCATCAAATGTAATAAAACTTTTTACTCCACTTATATTATCAATTTCATGTAGATTAGCTCCACAAGCTAGATTCTCTCTTGTATTTCTTCTATGTTGTCTTCCTGCATATAACAAAGGCATCACAATATTTAAAGATTTACAATGACAGTTACAAGCTCCTAATCCATCTTTTAATTGAATAAGTAAATCATTAGGAGAAGCATGATTCGTAAAACCATGTATATTATACTCTATTGAGTAATTACCTATATCTGTTAAAAGAAATAGATCTTTTCCTCTAACAGTTTCATTAATTTCTATCTTTTGATGACCATCTTCAAAGAATAATTCTTTAAAGTCAATTTTAAAAGTATATTTTTTTGGATCTAACTTATACATCTTTAATAGATGTTTATCAAGTTTATCTCCCAAGTCTCCAGCACTTGAGAATATCATAAGTCGTAAATTATCTTTTTTTACTTCTTTCCTCATATACCCTCCAATATTATATATTTTTTATATATTCACTTTCACAAGTTAAATTAATTTTTAACTTCTTCAAAGACCGCTTATCTCCATCCATAACTATATATGTAGCATGAGCATCTGCTCCAGCTAATTTAGTTATTTCAGATAAAGCTTTTTCAATAATAGGATTAGTGGTTGAACAAATACTTAAAGCAGTTAATACTTCAGGTAACGACAATCTAACACCATCATTTAAATCTTTCTTTAATTTCAACATTGGTTCTAGTACATTAGGTGATAATAAATCAATATCATCAGGTATCTTACTTAAATATTTAATAGCGTTTAATACTACACTAGCTGGAGGTGTTAATAATTCTGTTTGTTTGCCAGTAATAATCTTTTTATTTACTTTCATTGAAACTACTGGTAAATTTTCTTTTTTACTCTTATCTAGTGCAGGTTTAATAACATCCAAATAATTTTCATCTATATCTAATTCATTCATTAATAATTTAACTTTTTTATAAGCTTCTTTATCTCTTATACCAAGTTTATAATTATTTAATTCATCATAATATCTTCTAACTATTTCTTTTTTAGAGGCTTCTTCTACTACATCTTCGTCAGTAATACAGAAGCCTACCATATTAACACCCATATCAGTAGGTGAATAATAAACATCTTCTCCAGTAACTTTATTAAGGATAGCTTTTAATACTGGGAATAATTCTATATCTCTATTATAATTAATAGCCTGAATATTATATTTTTCTAAATGGAAAGGATCTATCATATTAACATCTTCCAAGTCAGCAGTAGCTGCTTCATAAGCTAAGTTAACAGGATGTTTAAGTGGTAAATTCCAAACAGGAAATGTTTCAAATTTAGCGTATCCTGCATTAACTCCTCTTTTGTTTTCGTGATAGATTTGTGAAAGACAAGTAGCTAGTTTACCAGATCCAGGACCTGGCGCATTAACTAATACTAAAGGTTTAGTAGTTTCAATATATGGATTAGCACCATATCCTTCTTCTGAAACAATAGTGTCTACATCAGTAGGATAACCTTTTGTAAATCTATGAATATAAGTTTTAACTCCATTACGATTCAATTTATTAATAAATTTATCTACACTAATCTGATTATTATATAAAGTAATAACTACACTATTAACACTAAATCCTTTTTCGTTAGATAAATTAATTAACTTAATAACTTCATCATCATAAGTAATACCATATTCTCCTCTAGTTTTATTTTTCTCAATATCACCTGCATTAATACAATAAATTATCTCTAGATCATTTTTTAACTCTTGAAACATATTAATCTTAGAGTCACTTAAAAATCCAGGTAATACCCTAGAAGCATGTGAATCATCAAATAATTTGCCTCCTACTTCTAAATATAACTTATCAAATAATTTGAATCTTTCTCTTATCTTTTCACTTTGTATTTTTACATATTTTTTATTATCAAAACCTTTCTTCATTTCTATCCTCCATAAAAATTATAACACAAAAAAGACAGAAAAAACTTTAATTTTTTTCTGCCATTTCTATTAAATTATCTATAATCATTGCAATAGTCATAGGTCCTACACCCCCAGGTACAGGAGTTATATAACTTGCTTTATCCTTGATGTTTTCAAAGTCAAAGTCTCCTACAGTTTTACCATTAACTTTATTTATACCTACATCTATCCCAACAAAATCTTTTTTAACCATATCTTCAGTTATCATATTGGGTTTACCTACTGCGCTAATTATAATATCTGCTTTTTTAGTAATATCTTTTAACTTCTTTGTTTTTGAGTGACAAAGAGTTACTGTCGCATCTCTATTAGTTAGAGCTAAAGCTAATGGTTTACCTACAATATTACCTCTACCTATAATACATATATTACTACCAGATATAGGAATATTATAATGATCTAAAAGTTTTATTATACCTTTTACTGTACAAGGAATAATAGCTTCTTCTTTCATATATAATTTATAAATATTTTCTTTAGTAAATCCATCAACATCTTTTTTAGAATCGATCATTTCAGCTAATCTATCATAATTCATATTAGGAGTTGGACTCTGTAAAATAATACCTGTGATATTATCATTTTCATTTAATTGATTAATTAATTCTTCTACTTCTTTTTCATCTTCAGTATCTAGATTAAAATACTCTACATTGATACCTACTTGAGATGAGTATTTAATCTTATTAGTAATATACAAATTACTAGCTTCGTTATTACCAACTTGAATTATCGCTAGAGAAATAGATAAATCTTCTACTTTCTTTTTATACTCTTCTAATAATTCATCTCTATACTTTTTACCATCAATTAAAATCAATTAAACCACATCCCAAACTAATTATACATTATTTACCATTAACTAATCTAGAAAAATTATCTTTTAATACTAATCTTTTTACTTTATGATTTAATTTTTTTATATCATCATTTTCATAACTATCTATTAATTCATTTGATAATTTTAAAGCTAATAAGTATTCATCTTGTCCTTCATTATAAATACTTTCATTTAAATGTTCATGATACTTAAGTAATTCTAAAGATGGATTTTCCTTCACAAATACTTTTTCATAAAATATAGGTAATACTTCTCTATCTCTAGTCATTATATTTACTGGTTTATTAATCTTATTATAAATTAAATATAAATGTATATATTCATGTATATTTATTAAAACAGTTTTATCACTATTAATAAAAGGTACCATTGGTTTAACTTTAGTCAATATATCTCCTTCAGTCATATAATATACTCCTATAAAAGGTCTATATTCTTCTTCTAAATAATCAAATCTAGTACTATTATTATTAAAATATTTAACTATTTCTTCATCATATATATTATGAGTTTTTAAAAATTCAATAAACTTTTTATAATACATAATAATCCCTCTTTTGAATAAGTGATATTATACTACATATCTTATAAAATATAAAGAAATATGTTAAAATATATATAGGTGATATTATGATAGATTTTATGAACTTCTTTGATAAATATAGAAAAGATATTATAATTGATGGTACTCCTTATATAGATGAGTTATTAAATTATCTTAATTCTATTGGTGAAAGTGAATTATTAAAAGAACATATTCCTACTCTGACAATAAAGATACCTGATTTAACTGAAGAAGAGAAAAGAAGGAAAAGATATGCTGATGGTTCATATAATGCTTCAACTAATACGATAACTATCTATAATACTGAAACAATCTATCATGAATTAGCTCATGTAGCCTCATATAAAGATCAAACTACTAGAGGTGTCATTGTACCTAGTATTAAAACAGATGAAGAAATAGAAGAAATGATAAGACAAGGTAAAGATGATAATGACTTTATTGTAGGTAAATCCTTCAATGAAGGTTTTTGTGATTACCTTGCTTCAAAGATAGATCCTAATTATCAATTAAGATATCCTTTAGAGAAATTAATAGTTGATAAATTAATTGATAAATTTGGTAATGAACCACTAATATATTTCTTAAAAGCAGATTATCAAAGTTTTCATAAATTTATTAATACTAATAATCTTAATTCATTACTTAGTAATTTAGATAATATTACTAATCTATATGAAAAAGCTAAAAGTAATCAAGAAGATGCGGAAACTTTCTATAATTCTTATTATTCTATTATGAATGATAATCTAAAAGAATTATGTTCTGAAGAAGAGATTAAAGAATTAGAAGATAATTTCTTTTCTACATCTATAGGTGTAGAAACAAATAAATTCTTATATGATCAAGAAGTAAAAAAGATTAATAAAAAGGAAGATACTATTTAGTATCTTCTTTTTTTTCATCTGATAATGATTGTATTGACATAATTATAAAATATAAAATAGATGTTCCGATAAATATCATAATAATACCTATATCTTCTATTCCTTCTATAAATAGACCACTAATATTTTTATCTAAGAAATGAGCTAATATTACATTAACAATATTATAAATAATTAACATGATAAAACAATTCTTAAAACTATCTTCATTCTTTATACTACAATATATCATAGTAAATAAAGAACCTAAAGCTATTAAATAAACAAAGAAGTCTACTTTCTTAAAGAAGTAAAATAATAACCAAAATATTATTAACATTATTACTGGAAGATATAGTTTTAAATATTTCATCAAACCACCTACTTCTTATTAATAATATAATTAAATATATATAGTAAAGTACAAGCTATTAATACTCCACCTATAATATCAGATAACCAATGTACTCCTGATATTAATCTACCAATAACTATTAAGAACAATAATACTAATAGTAAGATATTTACCATTTTTTTATAGTTAAAATCTTTAAATAACTTATTATTTATAATTACTCCACTTCCACATACAAATATCGCTAAAAGTGTATGAGATGATGGAAAAGATGCTTCTAATACACCATCTATTAATACAGGTCTATAATTAATAATTACTTTTTCAAAGAATACATATAAACATATTACTATTACATAGAATATTCCTAGTATAATTATTTCTTTATCTACTTTCTTTAATGATTTTCTTTTAATTAATTGATAAATACCAATACATGCATATATTAATACTACTAATATAGCTAAATAACCTAATACTTCAGTTATTTTATAAATACTAGGATTATATCCAAATATATTATGAAATAATTCATTAATATGAGAAAATCCAACACTACTACTATTAGGTCCAATTGAAGCTACATCTATACATTTAACTAATAATATATAAATAATACTAATAACAATTAAACCTATACTTATAACACTCTTTTTTAATTTCATATATCCTCCTATTTTAAATAACCAATAAATGTATCTAATGAATCATCATTAAATATAGTTTTTCTTCTTAATTGGAATTTATCAGTAGTAAATGTAGAATATCCATCTGTATCATATTGACCAATAAACGCCATATGAAAACCACATTTTTTAAGTAATCTAATCGCTCTATCATTAAAATCAAAGAAAGGATAAGATAAAGCTATTGATCCTCCTAACTTCTCTTGGGAAGTTTTTAAATCTTTTATAATATTTTCTTCACTATCACAAAGTAATTGTCCTCCTTGATTACCTCCAGGACATTTCCAATTATGATGCATATTATCAGTATGAGATTCAAAATCAACATATTCTGTTTCTAATTTATATGAATCATATTTACCTGTAATAATAAAGTATGTTGCAGGTAATTTATATTTATCAAGTATCTCTATCGCATTCTGAGCTAAATTACCATCATCAAGGGTAATAACAGTACTCTTCATAGGTATATTTATCTTTTTATCTAAGAACATTTCTAATTCATCCATAGTTAATGTTAAATAATTATTCTTAGCTAAATATCCCATATGAGAATCAAATTGTTTATATGGATGACATATAACTTTATTTTGACATTTTTCTCCAGGTTTAAATATAGCATGATAAGTAAATACTCTAATATTATTTCTTATCTTTTCATTACTATTAGTATGATTAATTACTTTAACTTCACTTTTATTAACATATAAAAGTCTATTATTATATTCTACATATAATTTATTATTATCTTTAATAATTATAGGTAAATTTAATTCTTTATTAATTTTAAATACATATCCATTAGCATCATAAAAAGTTAAATTGTTACCTTGAATATTTTCATTAAATTTAACATATCTTTTATACCTATCAGTAGTATCTAAACCTTCAATCTTTTCAATATTACCATTACGTATATAGAAATCACTATCTTTAATTTTATAATACATTTTATCTTTAATTTTCTTTTTACCATCTAAAGGAAGTCTTACATCTTTATTAACTAAACCCATCTCATTAAATTCTTCATCATATAATTTCTTTTCTTTAGTAGTAATTATTAAAGCACTATAATCATCTATTATAGGTTTAGTTTCTTTCTTAACTGGTTTTTTCTGAAAGAATAAAAAGTAAGTAGCAACAAGACAAATAATAATCAAAATAAAGATTAAAAGTTTTTTCATATTATCACCAAATTTATTATAACAAAAAAAAGTAGATTACTCTACTTTTATATTTTAGAAATCATTGCACTAGCTGCAGTATCTGCTTCTTCATTAGCAGCAGTAACATTATAGATATGAGTTTTCATATCAACTACTTTTTGGTAGAAAACTTGATAGTTTTTACGAATTTGATCATATCTTTCTCTAGCTCTATCTGCACCTGTACTTTGCCAATTTGAACCATATAGATCATTCATAACACGATCTATAGTATCAAATATATCATTAATATTATTAGCGTTAGTTAGAATACCATCTGCTAGACTTCTCGCTTCGCCATAATCTTTCTCTTCAAATTCATTCATTTAAATACCCTCCTAATTACCGAATAAGTTAGATCCTGCTCTAGCGTTATCTTCCTCTGTTTGATTAAGATTTTTAGCAGCAGCACTAATCTTTTCTCCTAATTCATTTAATAATTGTTGAAATGCTTGGAAATTTTGATTTTGTTGTTCATAAGCCTCATTAAAATCATTAGCAGATTTTCCTCTCCAAATAGTCATTAAATTTTCCATGTTGCTTTTTAAGCTAGATAGTTCACTAGCAAGATTTTCGGCAGAAGAAACAGTATCTCTACCATTAGTATTCATTGATCCGGTATTTACTTTTAAACCACCTGACATAACTTTACCTCCTATCTAAAAAAATTATATCATTTATCTCATAAACATTCATCAAACTGTGTAAAATATGACAAAAATTTTACACTTAAATGCCTGCAGACGCTAATTCTTCGTCTAATTCTTCAATAGCTTCAGCGCAACCTTTAATGTATTCACCTACAGCCTTTGTTTGAGCAGAAGCTGCTTTAGATGCTACAACTTGTGCTTCTTTTTGACTATTAAAGACAGATTTTGATGCACTTTCCCATCCAGCTAAATCACTATCAATTCCAGATGAAAAAGTACTAATAGCTTTGTCATAATCACCAGAAGCTTTTATTAAATCATTTCCTGCTTTTTTCACCGCTTCAAAATCACATACTAATTCAGCCATTTAATCAACTCCCATCTGTTTGTGTATTGTTCTCTTCAGGAACAACAATCACATCTTCTAAATTATCTTTATCATTTAATGTTGTAGATGTTCCACCAGGTACCATAGGTGTTAATAAACTAGATTGTCCTTCATTTTGAATATTAGCAACATTATTATTAAAGTTTATTGCTGTAGTACCAGTAGTTGGTGAATAAACTGTTTTATCTACAATCATACTTATATCATTTGAACTAGTAGTACTTCCAATAACACAATTTATTGTTTCTCCACTAGTAGAAGTTATAGTTAATTTATCTCCGACTTTTCCTAGAGATTCATTACAAGATATAACATAATTATCTCCTAATTTAGCATAACCATTAGCATCATAAGAGAAATCATCATCCATAAACACTTTAGCAGATTCTTCTCCAACAGTAGTTGGTGCTTCACTTACATTTATTGTTTGATTAGTATCTTGTTCTGTAGTTGTTGGTGTTTCAGTAGTAGTTTCTGTTGGTTCAGTAGTTGTAGGAGTTTCTTCTACTACTTGATCTAAATCATCATCAACCTCATCATCAGAAACAAGTGTATCAACATAAGTTTGACCTTCTTCATTAACTGAAGGTATTGCTGTAACAGGTGTTGTTGTAGTAGCTGTAGTTGGTTCTTTTGTGACAGGCTCTTCATGATGAGAAGTACCAGAAGATTTTGATCCGAAATGAGATCTTCCAGAACTACTTGGACCCGAATAACTTGGTCCTGAATAACTTGGACCTGAAGTAGTTGGTGCAGTAGTTGTAGTTTCTTCCTCTGGTGTCTCGCTAGCTTCTTCTGCAGCTGGATCAGGCATATTAGCCAATTGGTTTTGTAAATCCATATGACTTTCAGCGCATTTATCAATTAATTTAGCTGTATTCAACACTTTGTTATAACAAGCATCAGCATTAGCAGCTAAAACTGATTTAGCACCTGCAAAATCAAAATCATCCTCACAACTAACATCATAACCACTTATACTATCAGCAACTTCACTAACTTTATTAGCTTCACTATTAATAGTGCTAGATGCTGAAGTTAAACTTTCAGTATTCATTTTAAATATTGCCATTTATATTCACCCACTTTTTTTATTGGAAAGTCCAAATTTGTTTTCCTTCCGCTACGATTGTATCCATATCCCAAGTTTGGTTTGACTTTTCTTTACTATTAGGATCTGCAACAATAACTTTACCATTACTATCCATACCTCTAAGAACTATGAAGTGTCCTGCAGAAGTAAAGTGTCCTGGACCCATAGATATAATAACAGGTTTACCATTTTTAAATCCATTTTTTATATTATCAGAAGATACTGATTCTTGATTACATTTAACTCCATACTTTTCAGATACAGCTCCAAAGTATGACCAATATGTTCCTTGAGAACATGTATAAGTACCATTACCAAATTCAGCTGTCTCAACAGGTGTAATTTCTTTACCAGTAATATAAGTAAGAGCCATAGCCGCAGACGTAGGTCCACAACCAGATGTCGCGATTGTACCTTGACTGTATGGATTATTATAATCAAACTGATAATAATTAACAAAAGCATGTCCAGCTACAGTCATTTGTGGATTAGCACCTTTAACTTTAGATCCACTAGCGGTAGACAAATGTGATTTTATTTGTTTCTTTAAAGTTTCAATTTCTTCTTTTTTATCACTAATCTTACTTTGATAATGTCTTATTGTAGAGGACATATCATTCTCTTCAGAATCTTTATTTTTAGCATCACTCAATTTTGATTGAAGATCTTTTAATTCTTGTTTTTTTTCAAGATACTTTTCATATTCATCACATGCAGTAGCAAATGCTTCCATACTCTTGCTAATCTTACCTTGAGCATCAGCAATAAATTCTGCAGCTTTAGATGATAAATTGTCATATGAAGCACCTTTCCAATCACCGGAAAGACCAGATACAGCAGTCGTATATTTACTTAATGTACTAGTTATGGTACTACAATCAGAATTTACTTTACTACTACTTACCATACATCCTCCTATATTATTCTTAACTATTATTTATTTAAAATTGATCCATAATTTTTAATATTAACAACAGGACTATTACTATCCCATTCTAAGTTCCAACTTTCAGTAGTTGGATTACCAGAAGCATTAAACTTACCAATATTTACTTCAAATTGTACAACGTTAACTTGGTCTCCATAAGCATCTCCATATTTAGAAAAATTAACTCCACCAGAACCTTTAGTATCCGCAATAACACAATCTATTTTTTCACCATTACCAAGTTCAAGTGTAACCATATCTCCAACACTACCAAAAGTATCTGAAGTTACAATTAGATATCTATCTTCACCATTAACATTCATAGTCGCAATATCATTTTTATATGATGCTCCTTCATTTACCCACATCTCATGTAATTCTTTTTGATTAGATCCTTCTGTAAACGCAACAGTATTCATACTAGGTAAAACCGCACCATCTTCACCATATCCTGAAACAGTATATCCTGTTTGTTGTATTTCAGGTGGTATTTCAACCGAACTCAAAGGTTCAAGCTCAGGAGTAGTTTCATTAACTCTCGCATCCATATCCATACTTTCAGTTTCAACTCTATTAACCTTGCCAGAACCAGCCAAATTAGAATTATAATCATTCAATAAATTATTCAATTTTGGTTGTTCTACATCAATTGGTTTTGAACTAAATCCCATAATAAACCTCCCTATTTTAGTAGTATATTTCCACATTAATTATAACATAAAGAAATATTAAAATAAATAAAAATACTTTTGATTTTACAACTATTTTAGTATATAATTACACTAGGTGATAATATGAATGATAATGAAAAAATATTAGAAATGGTTAAAGAGTTAAATGAAAATATTAACTCTACTAGTTTATCAATCCCATTATTAAATGAATTTGAAATAATAGAAACTGATCATCCAAACATTATATTTATCGCAAAAAACCCAGATAACTTTATGGAACAATTCATAAAAGATAAAGAATTACAAGGAGATTATGATTCTCACTTAAATAATGTTATTAAAGAAACTATAGAAGAAATGAAAAAGAATGATTTTCTTTCTCCAGAAAAGAATCTCCTATGGTATAAAAATATTAATGATATAAAAGTGTATGTTCAAAATAATATTATTAATAATGTAATCATTAAACAAATGAATGCTTACATAGTAGATAAAAATAATATGTTTTATCAAATAACTGTTTCAACACCACCTATCACATTAGATAATAAAATGAGTGTAGAACAAGATAACAACTTAAATGAATCATTATTCAACATGTTATCTGAAATAATTACAAATATTAAAGAAAATTAAAACTATTGGAAATCCAATAGTTTTTTAATCTCTATAACTAATTTGTAATTTTTCTACTAATTCATTTGATATCTTCTTAATACCAGAAGAAAATGGTTCAGTAGCTACAACTGCTGTATCAACAGCAAGTTTTTGTCCAATTGTATCAGATGTATCAACACTAACAATATTTAGAGCTTCCTCATCTTTATATATTTCATCTTTTTTAACATCATTAGCTGTTTCTCTATGTTGTTTCATAAACTTTTTAGCATCTTTCCCATATACATTATAGAATTGATCTTCTGGTGGTAAATCACTATCTGAAAAGAAATGACTCCATAGTTTTTTTACGCCATAAAAAGTAAGTGTACTATCTCTCATTTTATCACTCCAAGTTGGATCACATAGATAGTATTGTCCTTCTATTTCTATTAAATTCCAAGCATGAAGACCACCAGGTATTACAACACCTTGTTTTGCATAACCCAAATCTAAATAAGAGTTTATTCCAGCAGCATTACATAGTGCTTTAAAGAAAACAGCATAACTAATACATACACCTTCCCCATCTAAAGCACATTTAAGTGGTTCCATATTACTTTCTACTTCTAATTTTCTATTATATTCCATATGATTCATAAGATAATCATAAATAATAGCTTCTTTTTCTAATTGACTCTTTCCTTCTAAATGTAAATCATCAATTATATCTCTAACTTCATTCATCATTTTAACATCATCATGATCAATATCAACTTCAATTCCTCTAGCTTTACAAGCCGCTAATAATTCACTTGTATATAATGCATAATTATCTGAAACATTCAATTCTTTTAATTTAGGAAATCTGCTAATATCTAATTCTTGAATAGAATTATTTTCAATAGATAACTTCTCAATATCAGAATCATATAAAGAAGAAATATCTGTTAATAAATTACTATCCAAATATACTTCTTTAACATTATGATTATTTCTCATAAAATCTAAATCAGTTATATTAGTATTACTAATATTAATAGTTTCTAAACCTGGCATATTACTTAAATCTCCAGTAATACTACCCCTACAACCATCTATTACTAATGTATCAAGATTTCTATTTTGAAATTGACTTAAATTAATACCAGTATCAGCACAATAAATAACTATTTTATTAAGATTTCTTTTATTATTTAAATAAGAATAATCATCTATTTCACAATTAGTAAATTTAATACTCTCTATCGTATCAGGAATAGATTTTAAATCAGATGAATCTTTCAAATCACAATTTTGTAAGTCTAGTTTTTCTAAATTAACAAATTTATCTATATCATCTAAATTCTTTTTTCTTTTTAAATCTAAATCTTCTAATGTTTCATAATCTTTATGACCATAATATTTATCTCCAAAAATACCTGCTTTAGTAGATACATCAGATAAATCAATGGATTCTACTTCATTTTTAACATCTTCTATCTTTTCTTCTAACCCATTAGCAACATCACTTACTAATTCATCTAAGCTAGGTATATTTACTTCTATCTTTTTACTGCTGAATCCCATATCATCATCTCCAATTCAATTATATCATAAAAAAACTATTAGTTAGACTAATAGTTTTATAGATTAAATGTCCAAATCTCTTTTCCTTCAGATACAATCGTATCTAAACTCCAAGTTTCACTTGATCTTTCTTTGCTAGCAGGATCAGCAACCTTGACATTACCATCACCATCTATTGATCTAAGAACAATAAAATGTCCTGCAGAAGTAAAGTGTCCAGGTCCCATCGAAATAATAACAGGTTTTCCATCACTTAGACCTTTTTTAATATTATCAGCTGAAACATGTTCTTCATTACATTTAACTCCATATTTAGCAGATACATCTCCAAAATAAGTCCAATATGTTCCCTCTGAACAAGTATAATCACCATTACCAAATTCAGCAGTCTCAACAGGACTAACTTCTTTACCGGTAATATAAGTAAGAGCCATAGCTGCAGACGTAGGTCCACAACCAGATGTTGCGATAGTACCTTCACTATAAGGATTATTATAATCACCTTGATAATAATTAACAAATTTATGTTCTTTTAAATTAGAACTTGGTTTTTCATCATATTTAGTATCTACTTCTTTAGAAGCATTATCTATTATTTCTTTAATATCAGGTTTCTCAAATGATGAAGATACTTCTTCTACTTTCACTTCTTCTACTTTAGGTTGTTGTGCTAATTCTACATCTTCTACTTTTTCAACTTCTTTACTAAAATCAACACTTTCAACCTCAACAGACTTAACAGTATTATCAGCATCAAAAGTAGCATTATAATCATTTACATAATTATTAGCTTCAGGTGTTTTTACATCTATTCTTGTAGCAGAAAATCCCATAGGATTACCTCCTTACTATAATAAATTATATCATATATATCTATTTATTATGAAATCTTTCTAGTTTTAAATATTTAAATTTCTTTTCATCAACATCTATTAAATCATCATTCAAATAAATAAAAGAATTCTTGATATCCCCATCAATATATTTTTTAGTATCTTTTCCCTTTACTAATACATTTTCATCTAATAAAGGTTTAATCATCTCTTCATATAATTTTATTGGAGATTTTTTACTATTATAACTATTATAAAAAGTAGTAATATCTTTAATAGTAATAGTACCTTTCATAGATATAATATATTGAATAAGTTGTTTTAATTCTTTATTCATATATTCTCCATAATTAGAACTAATATTATTAATTAAATAATGTTTTTCCAACTCTTTTTGAACACTAATCATCATATATTTTAAGAATAAAGTTAAATCTCCTCTATCTCTACTCTTCATAATATTATCTTCATAACCCTTATTGAACGCAATAGCCTCATTAAAGATAATATATGGAAATTCTTCTTTATTTAATAAATACCACATCGCTATAGTTCTAGATGTTCTTCCATTAACATCCATATATGGATGAATATAAACAAAATAAAAGTGAATTATCTGAGACTTAATAAAACTATCTATACTATTCTTATCTTTATCATTATTAACATAATCTATTAATAATTTCATATATTCATCTATTTCATCTACTTTTATACCATGAAAAGCATTCCTATTAAAATCAAACATTGGATCATAGAAGTATCTAGACATATTATCAGTATAAGGACAACCTTCGATTCTAGAATTTCTTTGAATATAAACAGGCGCTTCTCTATGATAACGAGAAGTATTTTTTAAATTATATTCATCTAATAATCCATTACTTAATAAAGCATAAAGATCCGCAATAGATTCTCTATCAATACTTCTATGTTTTAATATATATTCATATCCATGATATAAATTAATAATTCTTTTTCTCTCTTCAGAAGATAAATCTTCCTTAGTTTTAATAACCTCATCAATAATAGATAGATCATCTACTATACCTTCAATAGTATTATTAGCTTTGATTTCTTGACCCATCATTATATTCTTCGCAAAATCTAAAGTTTTAAATTCATCTAAACCATCTAAAAAAGACAAGATATCATCTTTATATGTATCTAAATAACTATCATTAACATGAACTTTATATCCATTTTGAAGTTTTAAATCCGTCTCAATAATCTTAGTCATAATAATCCCTTCATTAAGTTCATATTATAACATAAAAACACTATTTTTTAGTACCAAATCTACTAAAAGGATAAATAGTTAAAGAAGTTCTACCTCTAATAGATTTTTTATCAAAAGCACCAAAATATCTACTATCCATAGAATTATCTCTATTATCACCCATTACAAAGTATTTATTCTTACCTATTTTTACTTCAGCAAAATCATCAGTACCATCATGAGTAAAATTCTCTTTAACATATTTACCATTTATATAAAGTTTACCATTCTCATACTTAATCTTTTCTCCAGGTAAACCTATTACTCTTTTAATAATTAATTCTCCAGGAGCCTTAATTACTACAATATCAAATCTCTTAATATCATTAAAATAATAAGCAGTTTCATTTAGAATCATAATATCTTTATCTTTTAAAGTATCATACATAGAAGAACCCACTACATTAACGGGAGATACTATAAATCTTTTAACTAATAATACTAAGATTATTATTAATATATATGGAACTATTTCTTTAACATAATATTTAAAGTTTTTCTTAATTTCCTTTTCTTTATTCTTTTTCATATAAATCACCACTTCTATTATAAACAAAAAATAAGGTTTTGTTAACCTTATTTTTGACCTCTTTCCTTAATACGATAAGTACCTTTCATATCTTTTAAGAAGTTTAATTTAGCTCTTCTTACTTTACCTTTACGTACTACAGTAATCTTATCGATCTTAGGTGAATGTACTGGGAAAGTTCTTTCTACACCAATACCACTAGACATTTTTCTAACAGTGAATGTTTCATTAACACTTCCTCCATGTTTCTTCACAACAATTCCTTCATATGCTTGAATTCTACTTCTTTTACCTTCAACGATCTTAACGTCTACTTTAACAGTATCTCCAACTCTAAATTCAGGAATTTCAGGATTTAATTGTTTTTCATTAATCTTGTCAATAATATTCATAATCAAATCTCCTTCCATCTATAAATGCATTAATAGTAATCATAATAATAAATTAAAAGCGGATTACCTGCTTAATTGACAAGTTAAATTATACAACAAAAACTAAATAATATCAAGCATTTATCAAAAAAAGAGGATTAATCATCCTCTTCTTCATCAGCTCCACTTAATAGTAATACTACTCCAATACTAGAAGCAACTACTAGTATTAAAGATACTATTATTAAATATACATATACTTTTCCATAATGAGTACCATCATCTTCTATAGAAGCATCTCCTGCTTGATATGAAATGATAGTTTTTTCTACTTGCTGATTCTCTTGTAATGGTACTAGAAGTGAAGCAACTCTCTTCTTACCATTAACTCCATCAACATATAGATTTACTCTTACTTCTCCAGTATAATTAGTTTTTCTTTCTTTATTATATTTTTCTAAGAACTTATTATAATCATCTAATAATAATATAGCATCTTCTTTAATTTCAAAATCTTGAATATTCTTTTCTTTAAATGTATCTTTCTTAATATTTTTAGTTTCTGTGTATAAAACATCTCCAGTTTTATCATCATTAATATTAAATTTAGCAACTACATTATATTTACCTTCAAAATTAATTTTTTCATCAAAACTTAGATCATATTCAAAATTAATATTAACTGTATTTACATATCTATCAATAATATTAGTACTACTACATTTACCCTTATTACATAGTGAATAATCTACATCACTACTTTCAAAGTATCCAACATCTTTAGAAGTAGTAGAAGCCATATATTTAGCAGAGAAGTTAATAACAAAGAATATTGATAATATCAAGATTATTAATAATACAATAAACTTAACTATAAATCCTCTAAATGAAGAATCTTCTACACTTATATTTTTAAATATAGCAGGTTTATCAATATCACCAGTATCTTCAGTAGTTTCTTCAAAAGCTTTATCAACTAAATCTTTATCTTCTTTAGCTTTATTTTGTTCATAAACTTCTTTATTTATTTTTAATGGTAATTCTACTGAATCATCAATTAAATCATATTCATTAACTGAATTATAATCATTTACATTTATAACGATAGGTTCTTCTTCTTGTACTGGTTTAGTATCTTGAGGTTTCTTTTTCTTTTTATTAGTCTTTTTCTTCTTTTTAGGTTTTTCTTCTTTTACTGGTTCTTCAGTAAATACAAATTTATCTTGAGGTTCTTCTTCCTCTATGAAATTAGTTTTAATTTTTCTATCTAATTTGGCTTTTTTTGTTCTATAATCAAACTCTTCTTCATCATTTGGTATTTTTTGAGCAATTTCAGTATCTTCAACTACAGGTGCTTTTATTTCTTCTTTTTCTTCAGGAACATTATCAAAAGACTCTTCAACTATATTATAATTTAGAGATTCTTTTTTATCATCTACAATTATAGAAACATTAGTATCTACTTTTTTATTCTGAGTTTTCTTTTTCTTTTTACTGTTATTTGAAGTATTTTTATTCTTATAATACTTCTTATTTTTAACAGTTTGTCCGTTCTTATTTTTAGCCATTAGATTCACCTCTAACCATGTTCCCTATTCTAAAAGAATTATACCACAAAAGTAGAATCAAAAAAAGATAAATTTTTCATTTTTATCTTTTTTATTATCTAGCACCTCTACCAACATTCTTACTAACTACATTAACATCATGTAGATTAAGTAATCTTCTCATAGCTTCAGTCTTTAAAAATTTTAATTTTTTAGCCATCTTCTCTAATTCACCTTTTCTTAAAAAAGGACGATATTTTTCTTTAATAAGTAATCTAAATATCTCTATTTCTTCTAAAACTTTTTTATATACATCATCGTCATCAGAATCACTCGACATATCTTCAGTTAATTTTAAAATCAATTTATCAAATTTATGATTAACTATTTTTAAGATAAATGGTCTAGCCATTTTCTTATTATAAATAGTTATATCTTTTATATCAATATTATTGATTTTAAATCCTTTTTTATTAGGTATCTTATACTTATAAACATCATCATTAAGATAATTAATATTAGTTTTTAATTTATTAGTACTAATAGTATACATCTAATCATCTCCTAATAAATCTGGTCTAACCTCTTTCGTCTTTTTAATACTTTCTTCTTTTCGATATTCTTCTATTTTTTTATGATCTCCTGATAATAATACTTCTGGTACTTCTAAACCTTCATATACTCTAGGTTTAGTATAAGTAGGATAATCAAGTAGATTATTATTAAAACTATCATCTATATGAGATTCTTCTGTGATAACTCCAGGAATTAATCTAGTAATAGAATCAACTAATATCATTGAAGGAATTTCTCCACCTGTTAGTACATAATCACCTATACTTATCTCTTCATCAACAATAGTTCTGATTCTTTCATCAAATCCTTCATAATGACCACATATTATAATTAAATGTTTTTCTTTTGATAACTCATAAGCTTTTTTCTGTTTATATGGAATTCCACTAGGAGTTAATAATATAACTTTAGAATCATCTGTTTTTAGAGCTTTAACACAATCAAAAATAGGTTGGCAAGTTAAAACCATACCAGCTCCACCACCATAAGGAGTATCATCTACTTTCTTATGAGGATCAGTAGTATAATCTCTAAAATTAACTAAGTTAATTTCAATTATTTTTTCATCAATAGCTCTTTTAATTATTGACTCTGAAAATACCCCCTCAAACATTTCAGGAAATAATGTCAAAATATCTATTTTCATATTATTACATCCCATCTATTAAATTAATATTTATTTCTTTTATACTTCTATCAATCTTAACAAAAGTATCATTATAAGGAACTAAATGTTCAATATCACTAAGTACTCTTAATACTTTGTTATTACCTGTATCTATTATCTCTAATAATTTACCTTCTACTCCATTAATAATAATTTTATAATTAAATAATTCTTTATTTATTTCTTCTTCATTACTTAAATCTAATTTATCTTTATCAAAATATACTTTACTACCTACTAAAAATAAAACATCATTAATATTATTATATTCATCTAAACATACCATATCAAAAGTTTTATGTTTACGATAACTTCTAATATTATATTCTTTATCATTAATAATTAATTTATTATTAACAATAAAAACTTTATCTTTAAACTCAAAATCAGATCTAATTCTAAGTTCTCCTTTAACACCATGAGTATTAACAATTTTACCAATATAAACTTTATTCACTAATATCACTCATTTCATATAATATTATACTACAAGCAACACCAACGTTTAAACTATCTACAGATTTAACCATATCAATATAGATAAATTTATCACATAACTCTCTAATCTCTGGAGTAATACCATTACCCTCATTACCTACTATTAAAGCAAACTTTTCTATTTTACCAATATCTTTTAAACTTATTCCATCATTAACATCAGTACCATAAATAACAAAGTCTTTTTCTTTTAATTCTTTAATATAGTCTTTCAAGTTACCTCTTAAAATGTTAGTATGAAATATCATACCTTGAGCACTTCTAAGTACCTTAGAATTATATAAATCAACTGTATCATCAGATAAAATGATTGTATCTACATTAAAAGCAACAGCACTTCTTATAATAGTACCTAAGTTACCTGGATCTTGAATTCTATCTAAAAGAAGTATTTTATTACCAATAATGTCTTTTTCTTCTTTTTTTCTAACTACTCCTACTATTCCTGGAATAGTATCAGTAGAAGATAATTTCTTCATGACAGATTCATTAATTATATTAGTTTTAATATCTAAATTAAATTTATAATCTTCTAAAATGAATACTTCTTCTAATAAATTATTATTAAAAGCTTCTTCTACTAGATGATATGTTTCAACTAAAAAGAGATTACTTTTATCACGATATTTTTTATCTTTTAATTTAGATATTTCTTTTACTTTTTCATTATTAATACTATTTATCAAAATAATTTCATCTCCTTTGCGACTTTTTTACATCCAGGATAATTCTCTTCTACTAAAGACCAAAATCTACTATCATGAGCTCCATGTATTAAATGTGATAATTCATGCATAATAACATAATCTAAGTATTTTGGATCTCTTTCAATTAATTTTAAATTTAAAGTTATTACATGTGTCTTAGTATTACATACTCCCCATCTAGTAGTCATTCTTCTAATTCTTAAACTTGGTTTAGGAATCTTTCTTGTGAATTTATTATAGTTTTTATCTAATGCTTCTTGAAATATTTTAGAAGCCTCTTTTTTATACCATAAATCTATATTATAACCATTCTTTATATAAACTTTATCATCATCTAACTTAACAGTACCCTCATCGACATAACATGTTTCATATTTTTTACCCAAGTAATAAAAACCATCATTATTCTCATTAATCTTCTTTTGATTATTAATCATTTTAACGATTCTATCATAATTCTTTTCTAAAAAATCTTTGATATAAAAATTAGGAGTCCATCTAGAAGTAGTTACATATATTTTTAAATCATCTTTTACTCTAACATATAATCTATTAGTTTTACTTTTCTTTAGTATTACTACATCATATGTTTCTTTATCTATTTGAAACTGCATGTCAATCACCACTTATATTATAAAATAATTAAATAAAAAAAGAAAGATTAGTACTTTCTTTTAACGTATTAATTCTTTTATCTTTTTTATTTTTACATAACTATTATCATGTTTATCATTTTTATCATAAAGAATAGCATCTATACCATTAATTCTTGGACCTACATAATCTTTAATAATATTATCTCCTATTACTAAACAATCTTTAGGTTCAAATTCTCCTCTAGCAATTATATATGCTTCAGAATGAGGTTTTAATTGATATTCTCCTGTGAATACATCATCAAAATAATCATAGATTTCAGCTTTCTTTAATCTATCTACTTGAGGTAAGCTATACCAATTAGTTAAAACTACTAAACTCTTACCAGTACTTTTTAAATGATCTAATACCTCAATTACTCCATCTTCAATAGTATCAGCTTCATTTAACATAGTATTATTCCATAGTCTTATTATTTTTGGAGTGAACTTTAAACCACTATATCTAGTTAGAAAATCACTTAATTCTTCATCTTCATAATATGAATGTGTCATTTCATACTCATTAAGTAAATAACCTATATTTTCCATAAGATATGGTGTTCTTTCTTTAAATATAGGTTCAAATATCGCAGATTCAACCACTTCATAATCACATGTTAAAAGTGTTCTATCTAAATCAAATATATATCTTTTTTTATCCATCAAACCACCCTGCTTAAAAAGAATTACTACTAAACAGTAAGTAATTCTTGTTCTTTTTCTTTTAACTTCTCTTCAATCTTTTTATTATAATCATTTACTACATCTTGAAGAGCTTTTTCTAATCTCTTTTCTTCATCTTCGTTTTCTGCTTCTTCTTTAATATCATCTAGAGTATCTCTTCTAATATTTCTGATGATTACTTTTTCATCTTCTGCCATCTTCTTAACTTGTTTAGTTAATTCAACTCTTCTTTCTTCTGTTAATTGTGGAATAACTATTCTTACTGTTTCACCATCATTAGAAGGATTATAACCTAAATTAGCTTCAATGATACCTTTTTCAATATCTTTTAAAGAAGATTTATCATAAGGTTTAACTACTAATACTCTTGCTTCTGGAACTGAGATTGTAGCTAGAGACTTCAAAGGTGTTGGGTTACCATAATACTCTACCATCACTCCATCTAAACTAGAAGGATTAGCTCTACCTGCTCTAACTGTAGTAAAACGTTGTTCTAAGACTTCAATAGCTTTATCCATTTCAGTTTTTGCTTTATCTATAATTTGATCCATTATTATCACTCCTCACACTAATTATAATATATTTTTTTTATAATTAAAAGAAAAAACGTGCTAAGCACGTTTATATTCTTCTAAACATTTTTCTATATCTTTTTGTAATTTCTTTTTAGTTTTCTTTTTCATTAAATTATCTACATTCTTATCAACTGGAGATAAGTAACCAACAATATTACCCTTCTTTACAAAATAAAGGGAAGGAATATCTAAGGAAGGATTCTCATCTTCATCTACACTAGTATATCCATCAACATAATTTAATAATTCTCTATAATACTTAGTATTATTATTTTTAATATTACTAGGATTATAATAGTAAACTTTATCTACTTTTAAATTATTAAATATCTTATTAATATTCTTAGTATAAATAATAGACTTTTCTTGATCACTATCAGCAAAATAAATTATACCAGTACCACCATCAAATATATCAAAAATATCATGTATTTTAGCATAAACAAATTTATGATCAGTACTAATAGAATATTCTATAGCAAATTTATCTTTCTTTTCTACTTTATCTACTTTAGTAACTGAACAAGCTGTTAGTAATACTGTTATTAATAATAATATAGATAATTTTTTCATATTAACCCTCTTATTAAGCATTATTGATTTGACTCATAACTTCACTAGCAAAATCTTCTTCTTTTTTCTCTATTCCTTCACCTACAGCGTAACGAATAGCTTTTACTACTTCTGAAGAATTATCTTTAACATATTTTTCTACTGTTAAAGAAGAGTCTTTAATAAATTCTTGTTCTAATAAACAAACTTCTTTATAGAATTTATTAAGTCTACCAATGCTCATCTTTTCAATAATTTCTTCTGGTTTACCTTTATTCTTTTCATCATTTTTAATTTGTTCTTTAATAACTTCTTTTTCTCTATTTACCATATCTTCTGGAATATCTTCTCTAGTTACTCCAACTGGAGACATAGCAGCATCTTGCATAGCAACATCTTTTGCTACTTCAGCGTTATCTCCTTTTAAAACTACTAAACTAGCAATTTTTCCGCCCATATGTAAGTAAGATCCAAATACTTCGTCTTTTGATTTTTCTACTACTTCAAATCTTCTAAAAGATAATTTTTCTCCTATTTTAGCAGTTAAAGCAATTACCTTTTCACTTACAGTTTCTTTTCCTAGTTTTATCTCATTAGCTGCATCCATATCTTTTGGATTTTCTTTTAATAAAGCATCTGCTAACTCATCAATGAAATCAATAAAGTTTTCATTTTTAGAAACAAAATCAGTTTCACAGTTAACTTCTAAAATAACAGCTTTATCTCCATCTATTTTAACTTGAGCTAAACCTTCAGCAGCAATTCTTGATGCTTTCTTTTCAGCTTTAGCAATACCTTTTTCTCTTAACCAGTCAATAGCTTTTTCCATATCACCATTAACTTCTGTTAAAGCTTTCTTGCAGTCCATCATTCCTGCACCAGTTTTTTCTCTTAATTCTTTTACATCACTCGCACTAATCATTTTCATTCTCCTTTTACAATTTTATTATATATTACTTTTAAAATAAAAGGAAGATTTAACTTCCTATTTACTTAATGCTTTTACTAAGTCTGCTTTCTTTAATGTTGAATAACCTTTAAGTCCAGCTTCTTTAGCTTTTGCTTTTAGTTCAGTTAATGTTAAATCTGCTAAGTTCTCTTCTTTCTTAGTTGCTTTTTTAGTTGTTTTCTTTTCCTCTACTTTTTCTTCAACCTTTTCTTTTACTTCTTTTGCTTTTTTAGTAGCTTTTTCTTTTACTTCTTCTGCTTTCTCTTTAGCTTTAGCTACTTTTTCTTTAACTTCAGGTTTTTCTTTTACTTCTTCAACTTTTTCTTTTACCTTTTTTGCTGTTTTCTTAACTTTTTCTTTTACTTCTTCTGCTTTCTCTTTAGCTTCTTCCATTTTTTCTACAAAGTCTTCAGAAGTATCTTTACCTTTATCTTCTTCATTAACATATTCAATTACTTCATTACCATTAACTTCAGCAATTGCATTAGTTAAAACACCTAATAATAACTTAACTGATCTTACAGCATCATCATTTCCAGGAATAACATAATCAACCATATCAGGATCACAGTTAGTGTCTACTACACCAAATACAGGAATACCTAAAGCTCTTGCTTCTTTAATAGCATTTTCTTCCTTCTTAGGATCTACTATAACTAAAGCTTGAGGTAATTTTTCCATATTACGGATACCACTTAAGTTTCTTTCTAATTTTTCATATTCCTTTTTAATTTTAATAACTTCTTTTTTAGGAAGAGCAGCGAAAGTTCCGTCCTCTTCTTGTTTTTCGATTTGAGTCATTCTATTAACTCTTGTTCTGATTGTTCTGAAGTTAGTTAAAGTTCCACCTAACCATCTAGTATTAACATAGAACATTCCAACTCTTTCAGCACATTCTTTAGCAGCTTCTCCTGCTTGTTTCTTAGTACCTACAAAAAGTACTTTTCCTCCATTACTAGCTATTTCTTTCATAGCATCATAAGCAGTCTCTAAACATTTAACTGCTTTTTGTAAATCGATAATATAGATATCATCCCTAGAAGTATAAATATACTCTTTCATCTTAGGATTCCATCTTCTCTTTTGATGTCCGAAGTGAACACCAGCTTCTAATAAATAATTCATTGATACAATACTCATATTTTTTTCTCCTTTTCGTTTTTACTTCTATTAGTTTCTAAAACCAATCACCTTAAAGGCACTAGACTAGTCAATTCACTAATATGATTATTTTTTTAATGCAGCAATTATTTCTGCTTTCTTTAAACCAGTAACACTGATTTTTTTCTTTTTAGCAACCTCTTTTAACTCAGCAACTGTCATTTTTGCATAGTCAATTTTTTCTTCAACTTTCGCTTTAACTTCTGCTTTCTTTTCTTTTACTTCTTTCTTAACAGTTTCTTTTTTCTCTTTTATTTCTTTTTTTACTGTTTCTTTCTTAGTAGTAGTTTTCTTACCACCAATAGTTACTTCATTAGTAGCTTCTACTTCAGTAGCTTTAACTTTTCCATCTAATCCTTTTTTACTAATATCTACTAATGCTTTAAATGCTTTTTCATCGTTAATAGCCAATTCAGATAACATCTTTCTATTAACTTCTACTCCAGCTTTATTTAAACCATTAATAAATTTAGAATAACTAATATCATTTAATCTACAAGCAGCATTAATTCTTGTAATCCATAATTTTCTGAAATCTCTTTTTCTATTCTTTCTATCTCTATAAGCATATTTACCAGACTTCATTAATTGTTCTTTAGCTGTCTTATATAATCTATGCTTACTTCCAGTATATCCTTTAGCAGCTTTTAAAACTTTCTTATGACGAGCTTTAGTAACTGCTCCATTCTTAACTCTTGCCATCTGTTTCTCCTCCTTTTATTAATTTAAAGCGTTTTTAAATCTTTTTTGATCTGCCTTAGATAAAGTAGATCCCTTTCTAGATTGTCTATTGAATTTACCACTCTTAGAACCAGTATTATGACGGAATCCATGTGGTCCAATCTTATAATCATTCTTACGTTTATTTAAAACTTTCGCAAGACTCTTACGAGTTTTAATCTTATTCTTTGCCATACATTCTCCTCCTATTTGTCTTTCTTAGGAACAAGTAACATAGTCATTACTCTTCCATCTAATTTTGGTTTTTGTTCAATATCTGCAATTTCCTCAACACGTGATGCAAATCTTTCTAAAACTTCATTACCTAATTCAGTATGAGCCATTTGACGTCCTTTAAATCTAATAGTTAATTTAATTCTGTCTCCTTTTTCTAAATACTTAGTCGCATTACGTAATTTAGTCTCAAAATCCCCTACATCAATAACAGGTGATAAACGATACTCTTTAAGTTCAGACTTATTAGCTTTTTGTTTTCTTAAATTTTCTTTTTCTTTTTTACGTTTTTCATAACGAAACTTATTATAATCCATAACCTTAACTACAGGTGGATTACCATTAGGGCTAATTAGTACTAAATCTAATGATGCATATTTAGACAAAGTTAAAGCATCTTCGATATTCTTAATACCAACTTGTTCTCCATTAGGTCCAATAACTAATACTTCTGGAACCTTTATTTGTTCATTAATCAACATGTTATCATTATTCTTTGCTATAAGTAACACCTCCATATCGACAAAAAAAGCAGATATTATTCATATCCACTTAAAAACAAATTAAAAAGTATAATTACTCTAATTGGCTTTTAACCTAGGTCTAATCTAACCTCAGGTGGATATAAATCTCTTTCCATTTCTCGACAAGTAATATTTAATCATATATTCTTTTAATTGTCAACAAATACTAGTCTTTTTTAGACTTAAATAATCTCTTTACAAATTTCTCTTTCTTCTCTCTTTTTTTAGATATACAATCTATATATTGATAGATATCATCATCTTTATGAACTTCAAGTTTTTCATCAAAAGCAAACCATCTATTCATAACTTCATCAATATAATTAAATTTAGAATCTACTATACAAGAAACCATTTCCCCTTTTTTGATAGGTTCAAATTCTGTAGAAAAAGTAATTTTACGTTTATAAAAAGGTAATTCATCAGCTTCAAAGAAAGCTAATTGTACATAGTTTTCACTTGGTTCTAGTAAACCTCCAACATCATGCTTCTCAAACTTTTTATTAACCTCAGCTAACATCTCTTCTTCTTTATCTTTTGGATAAAGTAGTAATATTTCATAAGAATCTAGTCCTGAACTTGTTTTAATATTAACAGGTACATGAGTAAAAGCATATTCTTTTCCTTCTATATTAGAGACCAATATTTTAATTGCACATCCTGCTTTTGTAATATCCATAAACTTTCTCGCCATATAAAAACCCTCCGAAAATTATTATAACATAAAAAAATAAGAAAACAATTGCATTTTCTTATTTTTCAAGTGTTTTTGTCTTACTTTCACCTTTAACATTTAAATCAGAAGTTAAACGTAATATTTGATCTTCAAATAATTTATATTTATCAAGTACTTCTTGTGATATAAAAACATTTCTTCTTTCTTTATCAGCTACGGCATCTTCATAATTATCAAATAATCTAGATACTACTTTTTCATTATCTCTCGCTAAAGGAGAATCTGGATCTTTTCTAAAAGTATTAACTGTATCAGATAAAACTACGTATGGAAAACATACTTTATAAGACATAGTAATATTACCTTCATTATTGTATCTTTTATATTCTTCTAATACATATGCTTTAGCAACTATATAACAGACAAAAGTTAAATGTTCTTTACCTACTCTATCAGGTCTCATTTCTTTTATTGGAAGTAAAGCATATTTTACTGGATAATTACATTTTTTCATTTTACTCATCCTTTCTCTGTAAGCAGAAATATTATACCATAAAAAAAGAAGAATTAAAATTTAATTCTTTCTTTTATATAATCAATAATCTCATCTACTTTGATTGTTACTTGTTCCATTGTATCTCTATCTCTAACAGTTACTGTACCATTATTAATAGTTTCATCATCGATTGTAATACACCAAGGTGTACCAATCGCATCAGCTCTCCTATATCTTTTACCAATAGATCCAGTATCATCATAACTAACCATGAAATGTTTATTTAACATTTGATAAATCTCATCTGCTTTATCACTATGATATTTCTTAGCTAAAGGTAAAACAGATACTTTATAAGGAGCTAAACTAGGTAATATTCTAAGTATTTCTCTAGAATCTCCATCACCTAAATCTTCAACATCATATGCATCACAAAGTACTGCTAAGAATAATCTATCTACTCCTACACTAGGTTCTACTACATAAGGAACATATTTTTCGCTAGTTTCAGGATCTAAGTATTTTTGATCAACACCAGAGTGTTTTTCGTGTACTGATAAATCATAATCAGTTCTATCAGCAATACCCCATAATTCTCCCCATCCCATAGGATAATTATATTCAATATCTGTAGTAGCTTTACTATAGAAAGATAATTCTTCTTTTTGATGATCTCTATATCTTAAATTCTCATCTTTTAAACCTAATTGTTCTAAAAAGTCTAAACATTTTTTCTTCCAGTAAGCATGCCATTCTAAATCAGTATCAGGTTTACAGAAGAACTCATACTCCATTTGTTCAAACTCACGAGTTCTGAAAATAAAGTTACCAGGAGTAATTTCATTTCTAAAAGCTTTACCAATTTGACCTATACCAAAAGGTATTTTAGCTCTTTGAGTTCTCAAAACATTATTAAAATTAACAAATATACCTTGAGCAGTTTCTCCTCTTAAATATACTTTAGATTGAGAATCTTCAGTAACACCTATATGAGTTTCAAAAAGTAAATTGAATTTTCTAATCTCAGTAAAATCACTTTTACCACATTTAGGACAAGCAATCTTATTATCAGCAATAAATTTCTCTAATTTATCATTAGACCATCCATCACCAGTTTCTTTTCCTTTAGTAAACTCTTCTATTAATTGATCTGCTCTATGTCTAGCCTTACAAGCTTTACAATCAATTAATGGATCAGCAAAAGACGCTACATGACCTGATGCTACCCATACTTCTGGATTCATAATGATAGCAGCATCTAGACCAAAACTATTCTTTTCTTCTTGAATAAATTTAGTCCACCAAGCTTTCTTAATATTTTCTTTTATTTCTTTTCCTAATGGTCCATAATCCCAACTATTAGCAAGTCCTCCATATATTTCACTTCCTTGGAATATAAAACCATATTGCTTACAATAATTTACTATTTTCTCCATAGTTAAATCTTTCATTATTTAGTCCTCCTATTCATATTTTTAACGATATCTATTTCTCTATTACTATCCATTACTTTAAAATAATTATTTAAAAATCTTAATCTTAAACTAGTAATAGCATTCATATGAGTAATATTATCTAAATCAATCATTCGTCTAGCATCTATCATATGATAAATCTCTTCTATACCATCTCTATTAAACTTAAGATTTTTAACAAAAGTTTGAGGATTTTTACCTTGTTTAATTAATTTTTCATTAAATCTATTTTCAAACTCTATTGCCTCTTCTAAAGAAATACTAGCTGGATTAGTTAGAACTGTACTAGCTCCCGTAGGAGTAGCAACTCCTTGAGTTCTTGTACTACCTTGAGTAGCATAACTGCCTCTAGGTGATAAGTTATCAACAAATGAATTTTTTAATCCTTCTTTAACAATAACAAAAGTATTTCCAAATAACTTACCTCTATTATCAACTAACTCATTAGCCTCTGTTGCCCAACTAAGTCCTTCTTTATCAAGTAATATTCCATCTTGTGTTTTCTTATAAAAATCTATTATTCCATCACTACTAGCAAATATACCAGCATGACCAGAATATCCACCTACTGAAATAGCCTTAGGATCATTAACTGCTAATTTATCTTGATTAGCACTACCAGTAATAGTATATTTATCCAATTCATCAACAACTGTTTCTTTTAATCCTAATTCTTTCAATAACTCTTTATAAGTTTTACCAGTAACTTTTTCAGCCACTTCTTTCATGATCATTAATCCAAAATCACTATAAACATATTTCCCTCGAGACTTAACTCCTATATTAAATAGTGCTTCTTTAGCATCATCAACATTCTCCATTAAAGTCATATTACCAGGTGTAAATAAATCTATACTAAAACTCATTAATTCACGAACAGTAACATCCTTTAAATTAACAAATCTATTATCTAAATCATAAATATTATCATCTAAATCAAAATAACCATCTTTAATTAAATTATATAAAATAACTTGAGTATACATCTTAGACATAGAAGCTATATCAAATAAAGTGTTCTCTGTCATCAAGTTATTTGAATCTATCTTACCACCAAAATACTTAATATTAATATTACCTTCATTAATACCGATAGTATATCCAGGAACTATATTTTTAGAAAAAATTTCATTAACATAATCTAAATCATCTTGAATAATTCTATCTATTATTTCATATTCATCTGCATCTTTATTTACATAAATAATAGGAATTATCTTACTACAAACTTCTCTTATATAACTACTGTTAATATATGGATAATCTTCTTTAACATCATCTAAAAAGTTATCCATTAACTTTATATAATTCATATTTATCCCCCTAAATATTTAATTAAATCATCACTAGTATTAAATACTTTAATTCTATCTAAAATACTCATATCATTAAATTTATGTTTAACTGCATCTACTATCATCTCTAAAGTATTAGCATAATAATTATCTAAATTAAAGATAATTATCTCTTTACCATCAAAAGTACGAGACTCTTCTAAAATAGAAAATATTTCACAGATAGTACCAGTACCTCCAGGTAATATTAATACTTTATCAGCCATTTTATAACAAGTTTTAGTTCTATCAAAAGTAGTATCTACATAAGTACAATTAATATTTTTATCATAATCTTCTTTATATATAGGTAAAGTTATTAAATCAATATTTTTATCTTTAAATTCATCTATAAGTATGCCAAAAACTCCATCATTATTAACACCACCAATTATTAAATCATAATTTTTAGCTAAAAATGATGCTATTTTCTTTACTTCTTCTTTATAACTATCCTTTATATTTTCACTTGAAGTACATCCAACAAATATTTTCATAAGACCTCCAAAAAAAAGAACTCAAAAGACAAGCGTAAGGACGAGTATTCCCGCGGTTCCACCTTACTTATTCTATTGAATCCCTTAATTAGTATATTGCTCGGAAAACGCCACTTTTCGTCATCACATTTATAAGCATATTTTATCATTTATATATTTTTTTATCAAGTTAGTATATTTACTTTTTTCATAAATTCTCTAGTCTTTAAGTAAAGTCCTGTATACCTATCATAATAATCATCTAAAAAGATATTTATTTCTTTTTTTACATCATCAGAAACATCTAATTTAGTAATTCTATCAATATCTACATAATAGTACATTCTAATCATTTGAATAATCTTTTTATTAACTAATCTTTCATCAGTTAAACAAGAACCACAAACTAATCCTCCACTAGAACTAGATAAAGTAACTATATCATCACTACTACCACAGAAACTACATCTATCTAGATTAGGACTAACTCCTAAAAAATCTAAATATTTTAATTCTAATATATTAGTTAACACTGTAGGATCAAAATCTTCTTCAATCTTATTAAGAGTACTAATTAATAAATCATAGATACTTGTATCCTCAGTTTCTCTTAATACTTGTTTAGTTAAATCTAATAAGTATGTTGCATAAGAAATTTTAGATAAATCAGATAATATATTATTATAAGTATTTTTAACATCTACTCCTATTAAAGTAGATAGACCATTTTCTTTATAATAAATATGAAAAGTACCATAAATCATCTTACGACTAACTCCACGTAATTTACTTTTCATATTACGAGAACCTTTACTCATAACACCAATTAATCCTAAATCTTTAGTTAATACATTTAATATCTTAGAGCTTTCAGAATAATTAGTTTCAGTTAATACTATTCCATCAATATCAATTATTTTCATCTAAATCAAGTCCTAATTCTTTTAAATATTTAGTCTCATCTCTCCAATTTTTTAAAGTTTTAACATAAGTTTCTAAATATACTTTTTTATTTAAGAATTTCTCCATATCTTGTCTAGCTTCAATACCTATCTCTTTTAACATAGATCCATTCTTACCAATAATAATCTTTTTCAAATTATCACGTTCTACTACTATTAAAACTTTAATATCTACACTTTTACCATTATCATCATATTCTTCACAATAACAAGATACTGTATGAGGTATTTCATCATGAGTAAGTAAAAGTATCTTTTCTCTTACATATTCAGCCATCATAAATTTTAAAGATACATTAGTCATCTCATCATCACTAAATATCTTTTCACTTTCAGGTAAATACTTCTTAATACTTTTAACTAAATCATACAAATTATTTTTACCTGCACTTATAGGTATAATCTCTTCAAAATTATATTCATCTTTTACAGAGTCTATTGTTTTTAATAATTTTTCTTTATCTTTAATTAAATCTATTTTATTTAATAAAGCAATTATAGGAATACCTTTATCTTTAATACGTTCTAATATAAAGATATCTCCTCTACCAAAACCACTCTTCGCATCAATCATAAATAGTATTACATCAACATCATCAAAGTTATTATAACTTTTTCTATTCATGATCTTTTCTAGTTGATTATGTGGTTTATGGACTCCAGGAGTATCTATAAATACTATTTGAGCTTCTTCATCATTATAAATACCATTAATAATATTTCTAGTGGTACCAGAAACATCAGAAGTAATAGCTAACTTCTCTCCTATTAAATCATTCAATAAAGTAGACTTTCCTACGTTTGGTCTACCAATTATACTTACATATCCACATTTCATTGTAAATCATCCTCACTAAAAGGATATGGACACAACTCGTCAATAGTAAATTCTCTATATTCTCCACTAGTACCATAACATCTTACAATATCATTTTTATCAAAAAACTCTAACATAACTTGACGACATGCAAAACATGGAGTTGAAGGTAACTCATCTCTAGTCATTACATTTATTTCTTTAAAATCACCTTTTTTATATCCTGAAGCTATAGCATTATGAATAGCATTTCTTTCAGCACAAATAGAAGTACCATTAGCGTTTTCTACATTTACTCCAGAGAACTCACTTCCATCTTTCATCACAACTATTGCACTAACAGGATAATGAAAATATGGACTATAACTATTCTTATGTAATTCTAATAATTTATCCTTCATCTTAACCTCCTAGCATCATCAATATCTTAGGTAGAAAGATTATTAATCCACCTATTAACGCAACTATACAAAGTATTAGAGATGCTGCTGAAGCAGTATCTTTAGCTATTTTTGCTAATTCATGATACTCAGTAGTGATTAAATCTACTATAGCTTCTATAGAAGAATTAATCATTTCACAAGCAGCTATTGCTCCACAAATAAATACTATGAATAACCATTCTCCAGAATTGATTTTTAAATCAAATCCTAAAATCACTGCAATAATAGTACAAATAATTATAATAATCATATTATGCTCAAATCTAATACCATACCAAATACCAGATAAAGCATGTTTAAAACTCTTCCAATATCTTTCTAATACTGTGCCTGAATCTTTATTTCTTTTAACTTTTTTATTAAATATTTTATCTATTAATCCCATACTCACTCAACACCTTTTCTTGTTTATCAAACATTATTCTTTCTTCTTCTTCAGTATTATGATCATAACCTAATAAATGATAAAAACCATGTATCACTAAAAACAATAATTCTCTTTTTTCACTATGACCATATTCTTTTGCTTGTGACTTAACTTTATCTATAGATATATAAATATCACCAAGTATTCTCTCATCTCCTGGTAATACTACACTATCTTCATCTTCTAATGCAAAAGTAATAACATCAGTTTCTTTATCTATATTTCTATATTCTTTATTTATCTTATGAATATACTCATTATCAACAATAATAACATTAAAACTAACATCCACAAGATTCTCTTCATTACAACCCATCTCAAGTACGGCAATGATATCATCTACGTCAATGGATTCCTTAGTTTCATTAAAAACTTCAATCTTATTCATAATCCTCCTACAATAAAACAATTAATAAATATGTAATTCCTATAAACAAAGCAATTGTAATAATATTTAAGAATATTTCACTTCTAAATGCTTTAGGTAACTTAGCAGCAAAACTATGTACTATTCTATAAACAAAGTATCCGGCAAGACCACCTATTACATTTAAAATAATATCATCCACATCAAATACTCTTCCAATATATAATTGTACAGTTTCAACACTAATACTACATACAATACAAATAATTAATGGTAATATTATATCTTTACTTTTAATTATATAACCTACAAAGAAACCAAAAGGTAAAAATAATAATATATTTCCAATAATATTCTTAAAGAATAGTGCAGATCCTATATCATATCTCAGTATTTCTTTAAATGGTACAAAGTTATTAGTAGACCAAGAAACTGTATCTTGAACAGTAACTATTTGGAACAAACATAATATATAAACTACAAAAGTTAACATAAATATCTCTTTATACCATGTAATATGTTCTTTATTCTTTAATAAATATATTAATCTAATTGTAACCAGCACAATAACAGTAACAATTACCATAGGTAAAGTACTGTTGATTATATCATGAACTGTATTAGTAAAATATTGATTCATATATTTTCTCCTACCACTTATATTTTACTCTAAAAGTAAGATATTTTCAATCAAAGAAAAAGAACTAAAGTTCAGATAACTTAGTTCTTATAATATTACTTACTTCTTTCATATCAGTCTTACCTTTTAGTTTGGCAGTAGCTTCTTTCATAACTAATCCCATATCTTTTTGACCAGTTGGTTTAACTTCAGCAAATATTTCATCAATTATTTTTTCTACTTCAGCCATATCCAATTGTTCAGGTAAGTATCCTTTTAATATTTCTAATTCAGCTTCAGTTGCTTTAATTAAATCTTCTCTATTACCTTTTTTGAATTCTTCAATAGATTCTTTTCTCATTTTAACTTCTCTATTTACAACGTCTAATAATAGATCATCATTAATTTCTCTTTTCTTATCAATTCTTTCTTTATCCATTGAAGCTTTAACAGCTCTAATAACAGCTAGTTTTTCTTTGTCTTTGTTTTTCATAGCTTCAATCATATCTTTATTTAATTTTTCTACCATATTATCATCTCCATGAACTTATTATATAAAAAAATAGATAATTCTTCAACTATCTATTTCTTTTTTTATTTCTTTTTATATAAGAGTATACAATACCTATCAACCATCCAAATGCTAGGAAGAATATAGGTACTCCTATTTGGAATACAGGAATAATAACTGTCAATATTGATGTATTATTCTTATCTCCTACAATTATGTCAATAATGAATGATATCGCAGTAAGTACAAAGAACGCTATAAAAGCAAATACAAAGCAAGCTAACCATACTATCGCAACATCATTACCACTAATTTTCTTATCTTCTGCTTCTTTGCTAGTCTTTTCATATATCTTATCTAAAGTTAATCTTGTCTCTCTATCATCAACTTTAATTTCAGGTAATTTTTCATAACCTTCAAACATACTACGATAGAAATCTTTAATTCTATAACCTAATGTTTTCTTAGGTGGTAAAGGTACAACATTTTCTGCTTCAACAAATGGTTCATAAACTTCATCAGTTTTTTCTTCTTCAGCTGGTTTTTCTTCTGTTTGTTCTTCTTTAACTTCCTCTTGAGGAATTTCCTCTACCTTTTCTTCTTCTTTAGATTTTTCTTCTGCTTGTTCTTCTTGAACTTTTTCTTCATTTTGAGGAGTTTCCTCTACCTTTTCTTCTTCTTGAGGTTTTTCTTCTGTTTGTTCTTCTTTTACTTCTTCTTTTGGTTCCTCTTTATTTTCCTCTTCTTCAGAAGCATCTTTATCTTTTTTCTTTTTATTCTTTTTCTTTTTAGGTTTTTCTACGCCTATACTGTCAATAGAAATTTCTTCACTAGAAATAATAGAAGGTTCTATAGTTTCTTCTACTTTTGGTTCTTCTTTCACTTCTACTTCTTCTTCAACCTTTTCTTCCTTTGCTTCTTCTACTTCTTCAGTAGATTCCTCTACTTTTTCAGTAGTTTCTTCAGGAACAGATTCTTCTTTTGGTTCGTCATCCAAAACTTCTATTTCTTCTGGTGACTTTAATTCAGCATTACAAAAAGGACATGTCAAAGCATTAGCATCTTCAATTGTTTTACCACAACTATCACACTTCATTATGCCACCTCTATTATAAGTATATAATATTTTTCAAAAAAATAAAACCATAAATTAAAAAAAGATAAAGAATTAATCTCTATCTCTATTATTTGCTCTATTTCTTCTAGCAGCATTTTTCTTACCCTCTTTTTCTGCTGCTCTACGTCTTACTCCTGGTTTATCATAACCTTCACGTTTTTTAGACTCTTGAGGGATGCCATCTTTATTAACTTTTGCCTTAAATTTCTTCAAAGCTTGATCAAGATTTCCTCTTACTACAACTTTAGTAGCCACATTTATCCCTCCCTTCGTCACTAACTAAGTTAAAGTATAGCAAATATTTATTTAAAATTCAACTTTTTTCTTTAATTTTAAAGACAAAACAAAAAAGGAAGTAAAATACTTCCTATTTTGTTGGGCATAGATTTTTATCATGAATTCTTCTAATCGCAGATCCCACGCCACTACCTGTATCATACAAGAATTTAATGATATTAGTTATTGCGTTTATTACTGATGAAGAAATAGAACCGCTTCCTCCTACAATGGATTCTAATTCTTTATCATTAATTTCCTTTAACATTGCACACCTCCGGATTAGTATACCCTCTGATAATACCAGATAAAAATGTTATAACCGCAGTAACTACAATACCTATTCCAATACCTCCAGTAACTGTCATCCCTCCTTTAATATTACTTAAATCATTTTCATTTAATTTTATCATTTTACCTCCTTTCATCATCATCTTAGATTAATACCAAAAATAATACAAATCACCAAAAAAGATAATTCAAAAAAACTTGTTATTAAATATTAAATTTTTATATTAAAAAAGATGTTTTTCATAAGAATAATACTCTAAAAAAATAGTTTTAATAGTAAGAATTCTTTGACTTTTTAACGATTTTATGGTATAATATGTCCACTTATTGGGGGTATAAGAAATGAAAGAATCACTAGAAAAACTTAAAAGTATACTTAGTGATAGAGAAACAATTTCTGTAAAAGAGTTAGAAGATTTAATTTCTAAATATAATCTTAATGATTCAGAAATAGAAGAAATAAATGAATTCTTAATTTTTAATGATAATAGCATAAATAAAGAAGATATTTGTTTTGATGATGAAGATATAGATGTAACTAAAGATGAATTAGAAGAGATTGAAGAAATTGATCAAAGTGAATTAGCGAGTGCAAAAAATATCGACACAAGTGACGTTTTTAGTACAAATAATGCCGCTATAACGTTATATTTTGGTGAAGTAACAAAGAATAAATTATTAAGTCCAGAAGAAGAAATACGTCTTGCCTTAAAGTATCAAAATGAAAACGATAAAGAAGCACGTGATAAACTAATTGAATCTAACTTAAGATTAGTTATTTCTATTGCTAAAAAATATAATAAAAGAGGTGTTGATTTCTTAGATTTAATTCAAGAAGGAAACGTGGGACTTATGAAAGCTGTTGAAAAATTTGATCCAACATTAGGTTTTAAGTTCTCTACATATGCAACTTGGTGGATTAGACAAGCTGTTAGTAGATGTGTTGGTGATACAGCCAAAACAATTAGAGTTCCAATTCATACAATCGAGCATATTAATAAAATGGAAGTCTTTGAAAAAGAATACTCTTATAATCACTTTGGAGAGTATCCTTCTATTGAAGAAATTGCTAAATATATATATACAGATAAGGTTGATTTTAATAAAAAGATTGCTGAATTAGACGAAAAAGAATTGAACTCATATATAAAAGCAATAGAAAAAGAAAATCCAAATATCGATAAAAATAATATTCAAAAAGAAATTATTAAATTATTATATAAGAATCAACTTAATGAAGATATTGAAAAAATACAAGAGTTAAAAAAAGTTAGTTATATGACTAGTTCAACTTCACTAGATATCCCTATAGGTGAAGCACGTGAAACAACTGTCTTAGAATTAATACCTGATGAAGAAAACACTGAAAATAGTATATTATCTAAAGTTGCTTTCAATGATATTATTAGGATAATAAATGAAAGTGAAGTGTTAAAAGATCATGAAAAAGAAGTTATTCTAAAAAGAAATGGTTTTTATGATATGATACCTCATACTTTACAAGAAATCGCTAATGACAGAGGTGTTACTCGTGAAAGAATTAGACAAATCGAATCAAAAGCTTACAAAAAAATAAGACTGACTAATACCGGTCAAAAATTAAAAAGTTTAATATAAAAAAGATGAACTATTGTTCATCTTTTTTTTGTTCTACATTTTCTGTTGGTTGTACCTCTTGAGTTGGTGTTACTGGTTGTTGTGGTGTTTCTGTTTGTTGAGTAGTTACAGCCTCTTGTTTATTATCCATAGCTTTTTTACCCTTCATCTTAATATATAAGATAACCAATCCAGCCATTACTACTATAGCAATAATACTTGCTAAAGGTCTATAAGCAAACCATGCTAGAGCAATAACTATAATTGATAGAGCTAATCCTACAAGTAAAGCAAAGAATCCAGTTAATCCTCCAACAATTCCACCCAAGATAGGTATACGATCAGTTAAGAATCTTAATGGTGCAAAGATAGAAGCAATTGCACATATTAAACAAATACATCCTACTAATCTTAATAACCAAGTCATCATTTTATTATTGTCAATAAGTTTTTGGAACATTTCATCTCCAGTATGAATACCTTCCATAGTATACATTACTTTCTTTCCACTCTTACCTACAAACTTAGTAACAGTAGTACCATTTTGTACTCCTAATACTGTAACTTTATCAGAAGTGAATTTACTAAATGAAACTAATAAATCTCCTATTTCAGGTTGAGTAAAATCTTTTCCTTTATACAATCTATTATCTTGTAATAATGTCATACCATTATTAGTAGCATCTTGTTGATTTAATTGATATGGACTATCAGCGTTCAAATACTCTAAATTATTTCTAGATAAACTATAATCTCCTAAAGTAACATTATCAGAATAGAAAGTTTCGCTCTTATAAGGCATACTTGGATTACTATGTCCAGATTTAAATCCTGCAGAACTTATCTCACTTTCAGACCATTTCTTTTCATAAGTACAATGATTATCCTCATCACAATCTTCTTCCCATTGATACATTTCTACAGTTCTTTCTAATATAGCAGTCATATCCTTTATTTTAAACTGTTGATCAACTGCTTCAGATGAAACCACTATTGGACCACTGACAACAACAACTTTCTTGTCATTTTTAGCATCATATTTAGCATCTTTAATTTCTAAATAATCACTTTGTGCTTCTTTAATAGCACTTGCTGTTTTAACATAATTTCCTTCATTCCACCATAATAATCCTATACCGGCAATTAAAAGAATAGGAAATAATAATATGGAACCAGCACTATTTTTATTCTTCATATCTTCCTCCTATAATAAAATTATAAAACATTTTTATAGCAATTAAAAGAATTTTTATTTTTCTTTTTTATATAAATTTCTATATTCTAAACATAGTAATACTATTACTACTATATATAGTAAGAAGAACAATTTAGAACTCATATATCTAGTAATAGATTTATTATATACTTTAATTGATAAATCTCCTAAATTACTCTTATTATCTATATTAAGTTTTCCTTTATAATTATCTAATCCATGAGAAGTTACAAACTTCCAACGAAGATTATCTACTCTATTTCTATTATTATCAGCAGATGATATCTCTAATTTATATTTACCCGTAGTACCTACACCAGAAGGTAATTTTAACATTATATAATTTTCATAGATATCTTTATAAGATTTTATATATTCTGTAACAAATTTATTATTTTTATATAACTTAATCTTATAGAAATTATCATTTTCTTTTATCTTATTAGCATATATAGCTACTATATTAAATTTACCTTCAATATCAAAACTTTGTGTAATCTTAGTATCTTTTAATAACAGATTGTCCACATTACCATAATTTGAAGCTGGTGATACATTTAATCTATAATCTTTCATATTACTATTAGCCATAGTTAAATTATATTTTAAAGCAAACAAAATAGTACATATCAAAATAGCTGTTAAAACATAAACACTCTTATCTAATTTAGTAGTATCTTTCAATTTATCACATAAACCTAAACAACTAATAAATCCTAATAAAGATAAGAATGGATAACTATAAACATCTTTTGATTCCCATAATAGATAAAATAACATTGCTCCAAAAAGAGTTAAGGTAACAAGAAATAACTTATCATATTTTTTATTTCTAATAATTACAAAAGTACCAAAGATTGCAAATAAAACAATAAGTAATCTATATGCATTACAAGATATAGCCACTAAATCTTTCTTATCACCTATCACCCATTTATTTAGTGAATTATTAGTATTTCTATCTTGAGAAAGAAAGTTATAATATCTAGAACTACCATTTGCCCAAGTAACTGGTAATTTATCAATTTCATGAGCCAAAAGACCAGATACTTTATATTCTTTTAATGTTCTCTTTATCTCTTTAATATTAGCTGCTTTCTTTTCCTTAGTAGTCGCACGAGATTGAGTATAAATAACATCTCTTGAATTCCAACCACCTCTATTATGTAATCCCATCATTAAGTAATGAGTAACTGGAAAACAATCATTTTTATCTTGAGGTATTAAACGATTAAAACTATTATTGATTAAAGCTCCTACTCCTAAACAAACAATCAATATAATACTAAATGACATCAAATATTTCTTCCAATGTCCTTTTTCTTTAAACATAAAGAAACATATTAATATTGCTATTAAAGGTATCACAATAACAGGTCTTAAATAAAAACATATTATCGCAACCAAAGCAAACAAACAAGAATAAATAACAGTTTTAATATTTTTATCTGATTTCTTGAGCTTTACTGCTAAATACAAAATACCTATCACAAAAGGAACAGAATAAGCACATGTATATGTCCAAAAAACCATAAAATAATTTAAAGGATTAAGTATATTTAAAACTAATATTTTAGTAGAAGTTTTCTCATCTAAAAACTCTCTTGCTAATTTATAAAGAAGTATTAAAGAAATATCTATACATAACAAAGCAAATATTTCTAATCCTACATTTACTTTTAATATTTTAATAAACTTAATAATCTTTATTAAAATAATGTTTAATACTAAATCAAAATTATTATTAGAGTGAACAACAAAATAATCATCAAGAGAATGATCAACTTTATTCGCAAGACCAACTGCTATAGGATAAGCATGATCTTCAACAGAATAACTATCAGTAACCTGTTGAACATCAAAAATAGAAATCATAACTACCTGTATAACTATAATAAATAACATAGCTATAATTCTAATTAATTTTAAATGCTTACTCTTATCAATTCTCTTAAACAAAAGATGAATAAAAAAGAAAAGCAAAAAAGAAATTATAATAGTAAGAAAAAATACAACATACGAAGAATTACCCAAAAAGTTAAGATCTTGATTTTGAAATAAGCAATATATAAATATTATTACTAAAAACATTATTAACAAATAATTAATAGTATTTCTAAAAAATTTGCTCATAATATACCTCCCAGTATCTTATCTTTCTACTATTTCTATTTTCCCCTCTTCAGTACCATCCAGTAAATTATTCTCTTCCAACATGCGTTTAGCTTGTTTCGCTACTCCGAGATTACCATCTATAAGTTTTATATTTCCAAGGATATTTAATATTTGATCTTTTATATATCCATAATGAGTACATCCTAGTACTACTGAATCTATATTTTTATCTTTATATTCATCTAAATAATTATGTAATAAACTATTAATTGTATCATTATCATGATTCTCTATAGCATTAGCCAAACCACTACATTCAATCAAATAGATATTTTCATCACTTTGATTACAATTAACTAATTCATGTAATCTATCACTATTAATAGTACCTGGAGTACCTAAAAGAATAATATTTTTATAATTATTATCAGTAGCTACTTTTATAGCAGGTTCAGTACCAATAAATATTATTTCAGGATACTCTTCTCTTAATCTTTTAATACATCTAGTAGTCGCAGTATTACAAGCTACTATTATCTCTTTAACACCTTTATCTATTAAATATTCAACTATATTTGAAACAATAGTCCATAACTCTTCATCAGTCTTTTCACCATAAGGATTATTTGAAGAATCTTGATAATAAATAATATTTTCATTAGGTATTAATTTCTTTATTTCTTCTAAGACGTTTAATCCACCTATTCCAGAATCAAACATACCAATCTTGTACATTTAATCACCTTCTAGAATGATTATATCATATAAAAAGACTCTTATGAGTCTTATTTTTTTAATACTTTATTCTTTTTAGTAGAAATCATTTTATATTCATTATCAAGTTTATCACTTAATTCCAAATAATCTTCTAATATCGCTATAGGAATATATTCTTCCCTACATTCTATTTCTCCATGATATGGAGAAAAACTATTATTAATAACATCATTTAAATAATTGAAATTATAACCTAACAAATCTAAATCTATATCAGAACTACGTAATGAAACAATATCTTCATATACTCTTTTCTTTAGATATAATCTTTTATAATTCTCTATAAGTAATTGATAATCTTCATCTTTAATAATATCTCCATTAGAAATATCATTTAATCTTTTAGTAGTTCTTTTATATAAGTATTTTTGTTTTTCTACATCATCAAATAAATAATTAGTATAAGCATTAGCTAAAGCATTATTATTATTTAATAAATAACTAACTCTATTACAATAACCTTCTTTATTCATAAGTAGATAATTGCAATCTTTTTTAAATAAATTATATCTATCTTCTGTATAAGAATTAATAGGTCTATATAAATAAAATTCACTAAATTCAATATATTTATCTGTAGTTAATTCTTCATCATCTATTCTACAAAAATCATAAGCAAGTAAATCTTTTACTTCTTCTTGATCTATTAATGAAGAATCTTTTTCATTTAATTTAGCTAGAAAATCAAAATATACTCCTAAAAGATAATTCTCTTGAGCTGTTTGAAATTGAAGTATAGAATATCCTTCTTTTTTATTAGTATATTTAAATAAGAAATCATTAAATTCTCCTATAATAGAATTATAATAATCTCTCCAAATATTTGTAAACTCTAATACATGCATCGAACCACCTCAATAATTACTATAACATATTTCTTCTCAGTAACCAAATAACCGCAATAATCGCAATTACTAAACTTCCTAAGAAAATACCTAATGCTGCATAAGGATGAGTAGCTAGTGCCCCTAATTTAACATTCATACCCATAAATGAATATATCATTGTAGGTATAGAAAGAATGATTGTTGCTCCAGCCAAGAATTTCATCACTTGATTTAAATTATTAGATACTATTGTCGCATAAGTATCTGTAATACTACCCAAGATGTTTCTATAGATTTCTGATTGTTCTATAGCTTGTTTATTCTCAATAATCGCATCTTGTAATAAATCTTCATCTTCATCATATAAAGGTAATACAATTCCTTTACTAAGTTTCTTTAAAACCAAATCATTAGCTTTTAAAGAAGTAATAAAATATACTAATGTTTTTTCTAAATCTAACATATCTATCAAATCTTTATTAGAAGTAGATTTAACTAAAGTTTCTTCTTTAATTTCAATTTTTCTATTTACTATCTTTAAAGCTCTTTGATAACTAGAAGATGTATATAATAATATTTGTATTAAAAATCTAGTTTTCTTCGCTGTTCTAAAGTTCTTAACTCTATTCTTTTTAAAATCATTTAAAACATTAGTACCTGAAGGTGAAACAGTAATTACATAATTATTATTAGTAATAATAATACCTAATGGTCTAGTATTATAAGTAAAATGACCATCATCTTCTTCTAGATAAGGAGTATCTACTACTACTAAAATCGCATTATCATCTTCTTCAATTCTCGGAGTTTCTTCTTCATCTAACATCTTTAATATAAGATCTTTATCTATCTCAGTAACTTTAATTACTCTATCTATTTCTTCTGATGTTGGTGATACCATATCAATCCAACAATCAACACTAATACGTTTAGCTTTTTTAATTTTCTTTTCAACAGCTGTTGTCTTATAAATCTTTAACATAATATCACCATCCTCTCAAAAATATTTAAATAATTACAATGATAATTTCTTATGAGCAGTTCTCTTACTCAAATCATAAGTCATTTCACTAATCATTGGAATATTAATATCATTAGCTTTCTCTAAATAATTAATCTTTTCACTTCTATTTCTATTATTACTATCAAATACTTTTATATTTTCTTGAGTTTCACTTCTCTTAATAACAGATCTATACCAATATCCATCTCCATTAATTAAATAATGGTTAATGAAATAATATGGTTCTTTATCACTCTTAATATAAAAATCATAAATACTGTTATCTTCATCTTTAAATTCTCTGTAATTACAAAAACCTTTCACAGTATTGTTAAATTCTTCTAGAGTAAAATTATAATTAGTATCAGTATAAATATTATTCTTTTTATTTTTAATTTCTAAATTAATTGATTTATTATCTTTACTAAAAGTAATCACATCATCAAAATCTCCATTAAAGATATCTTCACTTTGAGGTATCAAAGTAAATCCAAATTTATTATCACTAAAATAAATATAATATTCTTTTCCGTTATACATCGCATTATATCTATCTTCATTATTCTCTAAACATCTTTCATCGACTAATAAATCATCAAACCAATAACTAACTATAAAACATAGTTCATTATCATATTGTTGTTGTTTAAATGTTTTTTCTAATAAATAATCTTTAATATTAAACATATTCATCACTCCAAAAAGTAGTCTTATAATACCATTTTTCTTATTAATTTTCAACTATAAACACTTCTAAAGATATTTATAAGTCTAATTCTTTTACTAATAATACTTCCAGTAATTATATCATTAGTTTTATATTTATTTTTCTTATTAATTTCAATAACTAATTCATGATAATATTTATCTCTATGAATAATATTTTTATTATACTTAATAATCTTATAATCATACCTATTATCATCAGTATAAATACTTTTATTATTTCTAATTAATTTTAATTCTTTATTATCTACTAATAAATCATATTTATTATCAGACATATATATCATATTAATAGAATGATAATATTTAATCTTATAAGTATAACTAAATACTACCAAAATACTAGTTAATATAATTAATATAAATATACCAAAATTAATATAAAATCTATCTCTCATAAAAACCCCCATTCTTTAATTCAATACATCTATCAAATAATTTTTTATTATTATTACGATGACTAATTACTATAATTGTTTTATCTTTATATAAATTAAATATATTATCAAGTATCTTTTTCTCTTTATTAATATCTATCTGATTAAGAGCTTCATCAAAGATATAAATATTACTATTTTTAATAATACTACGAGCTAAAATTATTCTTTGTCTTTCCCCACTACTAAAATTAATTCCTCCTTCTTCACAGATATCTTTATCAGTACAAAAATCTATTAAACAAATATTTTTAACTTGATCATATTCTTCTTTAGAATAATCTTTATATAAACATATATTATTATAAATATTATCAAAGAATAAATATTCATTATTACTTACATAACATATATTACTTCGGATAGAATCTAAATGATAATGATTAATATCTATATCATTAATACTAACCATTCCATAAGGAATTAATACATATCTCATCAATATCTTCATTAAAGTAGATTTCCCACTACCACTTTTACCTATTATTAATATCTTTTCTCCTTGATTAATCTTTAAACTACAACTATTAAATAAAGTATTATTCCCAATCTTATAATATAAATTATTAATCTTAATATTACCCATCATATTATGAGGTAAATAATAATATGAATTAGAGAAGTATTCTCTTTTTATATTAAATAGATCATCTACTCTTCTTTTAGAGATATTATAATCATTATAATTACCTATAAAATTAATAATACGATTACTACTAGTATTAAAATAATTAAAAAATATCTCATACAAAAATAAATCTATTAATAATAAATCTCCCTTAATAACATAATAACTACCTATTAAAAATATAAGTACAATTAATATATTATTCACAATAGATTTAAGACTATTATAAATAAAATTACTTCTAAGATATTTATAACTATAATTTAAATAATAATTATATTTAGAAGAAAATTCATCAACAAATCTTTTCTCAGAATGAGTGTTCTTTAAAGTAAGAGAATTACTTATACCTTCAACTAACTTAGTATTTACTCTATCTTCTATTTTCTTTAATTTGATTATTTTATTTTCAAAATACTTTTTACTTACTATAAACAAAATAATCATCATAATAAAATATATAAACACAAATAAAGTTATTTTATTACTAATATTAAACATAAAAATACCAAAGATAATAATAGATATAAAATCAGTAATAAAATAAATAATAAAATTAGAATAATAATCTCTTATAATACCTAAGTCTTTAATAATATTTATTATTTCTCCTGAAGATCTATTCTTATAATAATTAAATGGTAAGAAAAGTATCTGTTCAAATACTTTATTAGTAATAGAATAATCAAATATAGAGAATAATTTAATAGATAATATGTTTCTAAAGAGAAAATATACTTCTCTAAATAAGAATAATATTAATATAAAATAACTAATTATAAATAGATTTTCACTAATATTAAAATTAATAGAATAATTAATTAAATATTTAAAATGAAAAGCTACTAAAATATTTAATATAAAATAGATTATAGTTAATAGAAGTATTAATAGTACTATTAAAACATTCTTTTTAATAAAAGAAATAATATTATCAATAATAAAAGTATTAATTTTAAATACAGGTATCTTCTTAATAGGTTTTAAGATTATATAGTTATGGGTACTTATCAAGTTAAATTCAGAAAAACTTATTACTTTTTTACCATATTCTGGATTCATAATAGTTATTTTATCTTTAGACTCATCTATTGAATAAATTACTATAAAATGTTTTAAACTCTTATTGATAATAGTATGAGCTATACAAGGTAAATCTTCTTTAGTAAGAGACCCTATCTCACCATTAACACCATAAGCATCAAAACCTAACTCTTTAGCTGAATTAATTAAATTTAAAGCATTAACACCATCTTTATTAGTATTAGTCATCTCCCTTAATACTTCTTTAGAGATATCTCCTCCATAATATCTAATGATTGAAAGAAGTGAACTAACTCCACAATCTTTATAACCATCTTGTAAAACTATCTTCATAATATCCCCATTAATAATATTATCTAAAAATACTAAGTATACTACTAGCGTTCGAATTAATTTCCAAAATAAAAAAGTTGTACTATAAAGTACAACTCTTTAGACAAAATGGTGTCCGCGAGGCGATTCGAACGCCTGACCGATCGCTTAGAAGGCGATTGCTCTATCCAGCTGAGCTACGCAGACATCTCACTTGACAAATAAGATTATAACAAAAAAGTACTTATTTTTCAAGTACTTTTTACTATTATAATTCTTTCCCGCAAGATGGACAATACTTAGTATCTTTATCAACTTTTGTCCCACATGCAGGACAATATTTAACGTCTTCTTCAGGTTTTTTCTCTTCTTCAACTACTTTAGCTTCAGAAACCTTATTTTCTTCTTTTTTGTTAGTTTTAATCCAATCATCGAAAACAATATCATGACATGCTTTAGGTCCATCATATTCACCACTTAATAAGAAGAAACCTGCAATTGGAAAGAAGAAAAATAATAGTGCTGCAAACCCATCACTCTTACCAAATGTTCTAGCTAAAGAGATACAATAAATTATTGCAAAATACATAGTAATAACTGTCGCAGCTAAACCTCCTAATCCAGGAATTGGGCTTAAAACTGCACCAGCAACTACAACAATCCATGCCCAGTGAGGACATAGACCTATTCCTTCACAAAGTGACCAAGTATTATATACTGGGATAAGTGCTTTCCATCCTTCATTACCCATTTTCTTAAGTAATTTCCAATTGATGATTATTGTTAGGATTCCTATAATTAAAGCAATTAAAGCAATTATTAAAATTACTACAACTATTCCTCCTATGATTGCTGCTCCATCTGAACTACTCATCATGTTATTAAATAATTCATTATAATCGTTCCCATAATTATACGTATTATACATAAAACTCCTCCTTTTTAATTATATTTTCCACCATCAACTCTGATGATACTATCATTAATGTAACTAGCATCACTACTACTTACAAAAACAACTACTTTAGCGATTTCTTTAGGATCACCAAACTTATTAAGTAAAATATTCTTTTTTTCCTCTTCAATCTGTTCAATACTAAGATTTTTATTCATATCAGTATTAACCCATCCAGGACAAATAGCATTTACTCTAACAAATGGAGCTCCTTCTAACGCTAAATTATGTGTCAAAGATATTATACCAGCTTTAGATGCATCATAACAAGCACTTTCTGGATAATAAGTATCTATCGCATTAGTAGATGAAATATTTACTATATTACCCTTCTTATTATTAAGCATTTCTTTAAGTGCATACTTACTACATAGATAAGCACCTATTAAATTTACATCTAAGATTCTTTTAAAATCTTTAACCCTAATATCCATAAACATCGTGTCTCTTGATACTCCAGCATTATTAACTAAAATATCTAATTTACCAAATTCATCAATTATTTGATTAAACATTGCTTCTACTTCATCTTCTTTAGAAACATCACATTTTATAGTTAATACTCTAACATCATATTTATCTTTAATTTCTTTTTCTAATTTTTTAGCTGCTTCATCATTCTTATGATAATTAATAACTACATCAAGGCCTCTTCTCGCATATTCAAGAATAATACTTCTACCTATACCTCTACTAGATCCAGTAACTAATACTACCATATCTAACCTCCTAAATAATTATCTATAAAATCATTAAGTTCATCTTCTTTTTCTATATCACTCAAATAAGAAACAACTTCACCCTTATTTATATAAAACAAACCAGGTGCTTTAATATTTCTACTATCAACTTTTAACACTTTATAAACATCTTCATGTCTATCTTTTAAAGACATAGTAAGTATCTCATATTTAATATCTCTTTCATCTAAAACATTAATAACACTATCACACATCTTACAGTTATCACTAACTTGTAAGAACACAAAAGTTTTATCAGCTACTACATCTTCATATACTTTACCACTATAATTACCTAGGAATCTATACATTATCATTATTATCAAAGTAATAAATACAATAAATATTCCTAGCCCAATTAATACTTTATTCCTTAAAGAAATAAACTCAGGATCTCTCATAAATCACCTCTATCTAACTAAATCAGATGAAATAAAGATATAATGATTATTTTCTTTATTAAAGATTATTTTATATAAAGATCCTTGTCTCATATTAGTATCACTCATACTAATAGTATTTCCTATTTTTTCTAAATTAGTTAATTGATTACTAAAAGTAGGATCAGAATAATAATTACCGCTCTTATTAAATATTACTCTAACTTGTACTTCTAATTTATTATCTTTTTTTTCTGCTTTAACCACTCTAACAAGATTTTTATCTCCTGTACATACTTTTACCATACCTGTATCATTTTGATACTCATATGTTGATGTATCATAGTTATAATTGTATATAGGAATAATATTATATGTTTGAGCTTTAAATTGTATTTTTTTACCAAAAGTATTTTTAAGTTTAGCTGTAACACTATCTAAAGAGAAATTAACTCTATAATCATCTCCAACTATCTGTTTAACAGCTATTTTAAATAAAACATCTCCACCTAAATCAGAAATACTAACTTTATTATTAGTAAAATAATAACTACTTAAACCACAAGGTTCACCTATACCTGTAGTAATATTAGTTAATAAATTTTGTACTTCTTCATTAGTAGTCTCTAAGTTTTCTGTCTTTACTTCATTATCATTAAACGGAGTACTAACATCACACTTTTTATTCATACTTATAGCTAACACAATACATAAAATAAATATAACTATAAATAAAGCCATAATTATAATATTTTTCTTCATTATAACATTACCCTTCATAATCCACCTCTATTATAATAATATCATAAATTCACAATAAAAGAAGTATAAAATTATACTTCTTTACCAATTACTAAATGATATTTTTGATAACCCTGATTATTAATACTACATGTCTGTAAAATAATTATTTTATCATTCTTATCTAATTTAACATCTGTATTATAATAAGATTTATTTTTTAATTTATTAATATGTTCATACCAACTAAGCCCATTAAAACTCTTTAAGTTAACATAATCATAATCATTAGTCTCTATATAAGATGAAAATATCTTATATTCTTTTTTACCATCTAATGTATATAAGTTAATTGTATTATGTTTTTCCCAATAATCTTTTTTTACATAATTATTAAGTTTCAAGAAAGGTAAATCTTTCTCTTTACCACTATGTCCATATAATAATAGTTTTTTATCATTTATTTTATTTCTAAAATCTAAAACAACAGTACCTTTAATATCTTCTTTTTTATTAACATCATGATTTAAATAATAATCATTATTACTACTTTGAAGAACCATACTCTTAGTTACACCAGGTATCTCAATATAAGCCATAATATCATTATTATGATACTGTTTTCTTAATTCTTTAATATTAATATCTTTACTCTTATTATCTATTTTATCTATAATAACAGTTTTATTATTATCAATAGATTTAACTTCAACAGTACGATTAAAATAAAAAGTAAATACAACTAATATTATTACTAATAGATTAATTATCTTCCATAATCTATTTCTCATAATAACCCCTCCGATTGCCGTATATTATACCACAGATCATAAAAAAAGAAAAGATTAATTAAATCTTCTCTTTAAACTTAGACTAAATCCAAGTACACTTAATAATACAATTAATAGATAACTATTAGAAGTATTATTAGAACTAATTCCAGTTACTGGTGGAACTATTTCAGTCTTACCAGTATCTTTTTTATAATTAACTAATGTTAATTCTACTTGATTATCTTCATCATATGGATTATACCATCTAACTCCTAATAAGTTTTGATAAGTACCTTCATCAAAGTCATATTGAGACCAATCTAATGCCTTATCATTTGTTGAGAAAATGTATAAATGCATATCACTTGGATGATGATCAGTATCACTAATTAGATATTGATATAATTCATAATATCTAGCAATTTTATCTCTTACTGCTTGACTATTTTTAGCACCATGTGCTGAACTCCAATGTCTAGCTAAGGTACCAAAAGCATCTCCATTGCCTACACTAGTAGTAAAAATATCTTTTCCTAGTGGTGCATCTGGTAGATATACAAAACTTCTAAAATGAGTATACAAGTATTGATAATAACCCTTATCTTCATTATACCAATAATCAGTAACTCCTTCTGGTAAATTATTTAAATTTCTAATTCCACCTTGTACTCTCGTTAAACCAGCATTTGTATAGTTTTTAAGAGCATTTTCAGTAATATATCTTATTTCTGCTTCGGTTAAATCTGGAAACAAATCAGTCGCTAATTGACGATGATAAATAATATCTAAAATCTTATTATATAACTCTTGAGAAGTTAAACTTTGATCAGATATATCTTTCTTTTCTTTATTACCTTTAGCATCAACATCTACAGTTTGTTGTGTATAGTCTCTAATATCAGTTGGAGTTAAAACTGCCCCATCATAATTAGAGTTTTCATCAGGTGTTTCCCAGTCTTGATTAATACAATAAACTTCTTCTTTATGACCATTAAAGTCTACGTAATATAGTGGAGTTCCACCATAATGATTACAAGGAGTTTCAGACCAATCAACACCAGCATCTAAATCAACAACTTCTACTTTAACAGTAAATGTCTTATCAGAGGCTTTTATATAGCCTTCAGACGCTGAAACTTCATGTAAAGTATAATTACCTTCTGGTAATAAAACTTCATGAGCAGTACCATCAGAAACCCATTCCTCAACTACATTACCATCAGCATCTATAATTTGTAGAGTAGCTCCACTTAATGGATTACCCTCTTCATCGGTCTTATTGATAATTACAGATACTTTATGTACTTCTGTAGTAACACTTTGAGTAGGATTAGATTCCACATCATTAGGAGTTTCCTCTGTTACATTTACAGTAGAAGTTTCTTCAACTTGCTCATTTTCAGCATTAGCTACTTGTTCTTCACTGACTACATCAGTAGTTAATTCTTCGGCATTAACATTAAAAGAACTAAACATAAAAATGAACGCAACAAACAAAATTATAATACTTATAATTCTTTTCAACCGTAACCCTCCTATCAATCTATTTTAAACAACAATGTGTCTAATTAGCACACTATAATAAAGGTTTTAACCTTATTTGTCAACAAAAAAAGCAAATATTAATTATTTGCTTCTTTTCTGAACATTAATCCTACAATTCCTAAGATTAATAGGAATAGTACACTGAAGTTTCCTCCATTACTTGTATTAGTTGCAGTACCTAGAGCACTTCCACTAACCATTGTATTTGGAGGTACTATTTCTCCATGTGGACCATTATAAGTATTAGTTATATTATAGCCATCTATCTTAGTACTATAATTTCTTACAGCATCTTCAGAAATTGTATAAATTATTTCTACTCCATCTTTATATTTAAGTAGACCTGTCCAAGTATAAGTCCATCCATTAGCAGCAGTTAATGTACAAACATCAACTTCTTCACCATTAGCATATAGTCTAACAGTAATCTTTTCAGGTCTTACACCATATTTATTATTTTCATCTACCCAAGTCTTAGTAACTTTGATATCTTCATGTAATTCTGGAGTATGTTTATTAGTAATTGTATTTTCAATTGCTGTAGTAGTCTTATCACTAACTATATCAGTGAAACTAGCATCATAGCCTTCAACTTCATCTTCAACAATTGTATATTGAATTAATACTCCTACTGAACCTTGTTTATATTTAGGTAAATTAGTGAATGTATAAGTCCATCCATTACTTTCATTTAATACTTGTGAAGCAATTTCAACTCCATCAGCTTTTAATCTAACAGTAACACTTGCTGGTCTTACACCATCATTATTATCTAAATCATCCCAAGACTTAGTAATTTTATATGTAATAGTTTCAGGTGTATGAGTATTAGTAACTGTAACTGTGTAATTATTAAGATTTTCAGTATCTTCAGTTACTTGTCCAATTACAGCTGTATATCCATCAACTGTTTCTTCAGTTAATGTATAAACAATATCTTGTCCACCTTCACATTTATATAAATCATCAAATTCGAATGACCAATTACCATCATCACCTGCTGTTACAGTTTGAGACTTAAATGATTGTCCATTCTTTAATAAATTAACTGTAATGCTTCCAGGTCTAGCATCATCTCTGTTTTCATCATCATCCCATTTTTTAACACCTGAAATTTTAATCTTAACAGGATCATGTTTATTAGTTATCTTGAATCCAGCAGCTTCATTAGAAGTATTAGTAGATTCTTCAACTACTGAATATCCAGAAACATCTTCTTCTTCAATAGTATAACTAATTAATTTTCCCTTATTGAATACAGGTAAGTTAGTAAATGTACCTTTCCAACTTGTACTATTAGATAGAGTAACTGTTTGAGACGCTCCTTTAATAATAGTATCTCCAACTCTACCAGTAATAGTTACTTTTAATGTTCCAGGTCTTAATCCATCTCTATCATTATCATCATCCCATACTTTTTCAACAGGAATATCTTTTGATAGATCTTGAATAGTATTAATAACAACTATACCATCATCAGTTTCATCATAATCTGTATCATAATTAGCAACTGGATTTTCTACTACAGTATATTCAATATCTTCTCCATTTGCTTTCTTATCTACACCTGTCCATGTATAATGCCATCCATTACTTTCGTTTAATGTAACTGTTGGAACATCAACATCTGCAGTTTCTCCATTAGCTTTTAATGTAACTGTAACAGAAGTTGGTCTAGTATTTTGAGAATTACCATCATCAATCCACTCTTTCTTAACATTTACATCTCTAACTTCTGGAGTATGTTTATTAGTAATTGTAGTAACAGTTCCTTCAGTTTTATTAGAAACTAATTCGTATCCAGTTGGAACAGATTCTTCGTTCCAAGTATATGTAATTTCTTGTCCATTAGCATATTTAGGAAGTCCTGTAACAGTTTGTGTCCAACCATTACTTGCATTTAATGTAACACTATCTCCGTTACTTAATGTTACTTCTAAGCTTCCTGGTCTAATACCATCTTGGTTATTTGCATCTGTCCATACTTTCTTAACTGTTGCTTCTGTTTCTTCTGGAGTATGACTATTAGTTATTGTAGTAATAGTTCCTTGAGTTGTATTAGAAGTCATTGTATAACCTTGAGGTAAACTTCCTTCAGTCCATGAATATTTAATTTCTTGTCCATTAGCATATTTAGGTAATCCTGTAACAGTATCTGTCCAGTTATTACTATCACTTAATGTTACTTTAGTACCATTACTTAATGCAACTTCTAAGCTTGCTGGTCTCTTACCATCTTGGTTATTAGCATCATCCCATACTTTCTTAACAGTAGCAGATGTTTCTTCAGGAGTATAACTATTAGTTATTGTAGTAATAGTTCCTGAAGTTGTATTTGAAGTCATTGTATAACCTTCAGGTAAACTTCCTTCAGTCCATGAATATTTAATTTCTTGTCCATTAGCATATTTAGGTAATCCTGTAACAGTTGCTGTCCAACTATTACCTTCATTTAATGTAACTGTTTTTCCAGTATTTAATGTAACATCTAAACTTGCTGGTCTCTTACCATCTTGGTTATTAGCATCATCCCATACTTTCTTAACAGTAGCTTCTGTTTCTTCTGGTGTATGAGAGTTTGTTACATCAAAACTCCATGTAGATACAAAGTCTGTTTCAGTTTCTTGTTCTATAATAACAGGATCTGAAATATCACTTGTATAATCAGTAACTTGTAATTCTTCAACAGTATAAACAATTTTTTGTTTAGTAGAAAGATTCATTCTATCTAAATCTTCCCAAGTATGACTCCAATTATTACTATCACTTAATGTAGCAGTATCTTCGATAGCTACTCCATCAGCTTTTAATACTACAGTAACAGAACCTGGTCTCTTACCATCTTGGTTATTAGCGTCATCCCAAGTTTTATTAACTGTAACATCAGTAGTAAATAATGTATGAGTATTAGTTATATTATAACCATCTACTTCAGTTGTATAGTATTTAACTACATCTTCAGTAACTGTATAATTAATTTCTTCTCCATTTTCATACTTAGGTAAGTTAGGGAATGAATAACTCCAAGTTCCATCTTCTTTAGCTCTAACTGTTTGAGAATCAATTTCATCTCCATTAGCTAATAATCTAACAGTGATAAATTCTGGTCTCTCACCATCAATATTATCTTTATCATCCCAAGTTTTTGTACCACTTACTTCAGTTACTTCTGGAGTATGACTATTAGTTATTGTAGTAATAGTTCCTGAAGTTGTATTTGAAGTCATTGAATAACCTTCAGGTAAAGTTCCTTCAGTCCATGTATATGTAGCTTCTTCACCATTTATATATTTTGGTAATCCTGTAACTGTAGCTGTCCAGTTATTACCTTCATTTAATGTAACACTATCTCCATTACTTAATGTAACTTCTAAACTTGTTGGTCTCTTACCATCTTGGTTATCAGCGTCATCCCATACTTTCTTAACTGTTGCTTCAACAGTTTCAGGTACAGTATTCTTATTAGTATATTCTACTTGATAAGAAGTATTATTTTCACCAATATGACCAGTAATCTTCTTAGCATTTTTATCTATAGTTTTACTATCATTTTCAGATTCAAATCCACTAGTAGTCTCAATCTTATCTAATTCATAATTAGCTTTATTAGATTCAACTACACTAAAGTCAGTATTTGAAATTAAATTAGTAAATCTTATATTATATTTATCTTTTAAGTTTACTTTTACTTCACTATCATTTGTTGTGTAATAGTATCCTGTCCAAGCTCCATCTCTTATTTCTTTTTGAGCTCCAGTAACAAGACTATCATCTTTAACTAAGCTATCTGGACTTACACAAGTTGAATCAATTGATGTATCACAAATTGAGAACCAAATATCATCATTGATTGTTGTTGTGTCATCAGCAATAGCATCTCCATTTTCATCTAATTGAGTTACTTTAATAGTAAATTCAAATTTATCATTTGGATTTGCATTTTCTCCAGTAACATTTTTCTTAATATTTAAATTACTTCTACGATGATTCTCAGCTTTAATGTTAGCTCCATCATTAGATTTAACATAAACTTTTCCATTATCTAATTTATAGTATTCTTTACCATCAATAGTTTTATAACTATCTGATCCCATATCAGGAGCATCTTCTTCAACTAGGATTAGTTTTGTTAAAACACCATTTATTAACATAGGGTGAACAGTCTCTGTTTCTAATTCCCAGTTATAAGCTTCAGATCCTAACTCATCAAATTTATAATCATGACCAGTATCTAAAACTGTTAATGTGTTTCCTGATAATCTTGCTAAACCAGTAGCAATATGAATATCACTTAATGACCAGTTATTACTTTGATTTAATTCTGCAGTACAACTATCAGTAAAGCAATAATTTTGGAATTCTCCATCATCATTTGTTTTTAAGATTCTAACAGAAACTGGTCTTTTTGTTCTACTATCAATTGAGTTATCCCATTCTTTAGAAATTGAGATAGTATCAGAAGTAGTTGCAACAGAATTCAATTTATTGAAATCAATAGTTTGAGGTCCTTCTTCATCTCTTGTATCATCATATGTTAATGTTACATCTTCTGTATTAGTATCTAATGAATAACTATATCCTTCTCCTTCTAATGCAGTACCACTTTGATGTAAATATTTTTGTACTTCTGTTGGTAAATCACTATATTCAATTACACCATTTTCTAAATCAGCAATATAGTCATATGTAGTTTGGGAAGGATAAACATCAAATGTAACTTCATAAGTAACATCATTTTCTAAAACACCTAGTTTAGATAAATCCCATTTAACTACACCATTAACTAAATGAGCAGCAATCTCATCATCATTTTCTGGATCAGTCCATTCTTCTCCATTTTTATAATACTTATAACTATTTTCATCAACTTCTAATAGTTCAACTATACCAGTAGAAGTAGAAACTTGATTAGTAGTTCCATCATTAATTACAGCACTACCAATTCCAGACATTTCTATCTTAGCTAAGATTTCAGCAAATGCCTCTTGTAATGCAGCTGTATCAGCAGCAGAATAATAATGATCAGCTGGAGCACCTGCATCAGTAGTAATGTCTTCCATTCTATCAACACTACCATAAATACCGATTGTATATAGATTATAACCAGCATTAACAACTCCTTGTGCAGCAGGAACAGCTTGATTATATGAAGTATTTATATTATCTGTAGTCTCTCCTCCAGTTCCACCACGTTGAGTATTTTGTGGATCTTGTAAATAATATGTTGGATTTCCATCAGATACAAAAATCACATATGTAGGATCATTATCATTGAAATTCACATTCAATGCAGTTCTAAATCCAGCTTCCCAGTTAGTACCTCTGTTATTATTACCTGCATCACGACTATTAACTACAGCAGCAAATGAATCGTAATCTGTTGTTGGTGCTTGTGCAATTACAGCAGTATTAGCAAAATCTACTAAAGCAATCTCAATAGTATCATCTGGATTACCATCTCTTCCATTATTTGAAAGTAAAGAGTTAGCTAAACTATTTGTTGCAGCTTGAGCAGCTTGTAATCTTGACTGATTTGCTTCTTGTCTATTATAACGTTGTCCAGTATATTCAACACCATCATACCAAAAGTGATATGTTGTTTGTGGATTCCACCATGGTCCTGTTTGTTCAGAAGTACGAGTTAATGGAACATACTCACCATCAACTAAACCATATAACCCTGTTCCAGTAGATGAAGTTGGTGTATAAGTAGTCTCTGTTTGACCAGTACTTCTATTCATACTACTAGAAGTATCAAAAACAACAATAACATTTGCCTTTTGAGGTTTCTTTTCTGCATCCCCTTTCACAGATAATGAAAGCTTATAAGTTCCATCACCGTTATTTGTTCTTGCTTTGTTGATTACAGGTTCATCACCAGCAGCAAAAACATTTCTAACATTTGTTAGAATACTTTTAAAATTGTTTGGCATCAAAAAACCAAGTGCAGCTACAAGCACAAGCAAACTTGTAACTATGACACCAGTAAGTTTTTTCTTACTTTTTAAAATGCCCTTTTTCTTTTTCATAACCTTTCCCCCTATGAAAATTTTTTTGGATACGCATAGTATCCCTCATTTAGCACACTATAATAAGTTAAACTAAATAAATTGTCAACAAAAAAAGTTATTTTTATTAATAAAAAAAGAGCAAAACTTTATTTTGCTCTTCTAAAGAATCCAAATTTTGATTTTTTACCATTCTTTTCAAAATCTTTATTTTTTTCAATTATAAGGTCATTTATTCTATCTCTTCTTTGTTCAAAAGTATTAAATCCAATACCACCTTGTTCAATAATATCATATCCTCTATCGTAATCTGTATCATACCAAGATGCTACTGAAATAATATTCATTTGATCAATTAAATCAGTATTATGTGAATACCAATCAAATTGTTCATTAGTGGTTTGTTTGCCAATATACATAATACTAGCCCCACCAACTCTAAAGATCCAATAACCTTTTCTAGATAAATCTAAACACAATTTATGACCGTTATTTATTTCTTCATTATAAGAAATATTATTTTCATTTAAATAATCTTTTAAGGCATCAACATGTTCATAATTCTCAGCTATTTCCTTATTATATGCATCTCCTTCAGGTGAAATAACAATTAACTTATTCATTATACTTTTTCCACCTTAATGTAACATTTAACATCATTAAGATCATATTCTTTATCTAATTTTTCATCTTTAATTAGTTTTTCTCCTAAAACTTCTCTCATGATATAGTCTTTATATTTTTTAAACATTTCTTCTATATCTTCTCCACCATTATAATAAACATTAATATGATCAGTTATAACAAAGTCTGCTTCTTTTCTTAAGTTTTGAACATTACGTACAAACTCTCTAGCTAAACCTTCTAAGATTAAATCTCTGGTTAGATTAGTATCCAATACTACACAAGTTATATTAGAAGCTACAGTAGCATAACCAGTTTTTTGTTTTAGAGTAATGATGACCATATCTTCAGTAATAGTATAATCATCTCCTCCAAGACTCATTACTAATCCACCATCTTTAATCTTATTGATTTGTTCAGTAGTAATATTCTCTAGTGCTTCTTGTAATAGTTTTACTCTATTACCTAAAACTTTACCAACTTCTTTAAAGTTAGGTTTAACAGTATATTCTAAATACTCATCCATATTCCTTTCAAAATGAACTTCTTTTACATTCAATTCTTCTTGAATAATTGGAAGTAAATCTCCTATTACTTTTTCATCCTTCTTAGGAAGTATTAATGTTTGAATAGGTTGTCTAACTTTAATATTAACTCCTTCTCTAGCATTTCTTCCCAAAGAACAAACTTCTCTTACTAAATCCATTCTCTCTTCTGCTTTTTTATTTAATAAATCTTTATCATATTTAGGGAAGTCTGCTAGATGAACTGATTCTTCTCCAGTTAACTTCATATAAATTTCTTCAGTTAAGAATGGAGTGATTGGAGCCATTAATTTAACTAAAGTTAATAATACTTCATAAGTAGTTAAATAAACTGCTTTTTTACTTTCAGTTAATTCTGAATCCCAGAATCTTCTTCTAGTAGATCTAATATACCAGTTAGAGAAATCATCATTTAAGAATGGAATAACTGCTCTAGTAACTTTATTAAGATCATATTCTTCATAAGCTATAGTTACTTCTTTAACTAATTTATTTAATTTAGAAAGTAACCATTTATCTATTAACTCTCTCTTCTCCACAGGAATATCAAATTCTCTTGGATCAATATGATCAGCATTCGCATACATCTCAAAGAATGAATATAAATTCTTAAGAGTAGCTGTATACTTAGAATAAATTTCTTTTACTCCATCTTCATCAAATTTTAATGGAGTCCATACAGGAGAAGCATACGCCAAATAATATCTAATAGTATCAGCACCATACTTTTCTAACATAGTAAATGGTTCAATCGCATTACCTTTAGACTTATGCATCTTTTGACCATTCTTATCTAATAATAAGTCATTAACAAGTACACTCTTATAAGGACTAACTCCTTTTAAGAATACAGAGATTACTATTAATGAATAGAACCATCCTCTAGTTTGATCAATTCCTTCACAGATAAAATCTGCTGGGAATTGTTTTTCAAAGAAATCTACATTTTCAAATGGATAATGATATTGTGCAAAAGGCATAGCTCCACTATCAAACCAACAGTCAATAACATCTTTAACTCTTGTCATTTCTTTTCCACACTTTGGACATTTAATGTGAATATCATCTACATATGGTCTATGTAAATCGATAGTTTTTGGATCTACTTTTTCAACTGCTTTTTCTGCTAATTCTTCTCTTGATCCTATCATTTCATCATGACCACATTCACATCTCCAAAGAGGTAGTGGACATCCCCAATATCTACTTCTTGAGATTGCCCAGTCATTCATATTTTCTAACCAGTTACCAAATCTCTTTTCACCAACATAAGAAGGAACCCATCTCACTTCTTTATTAGCTTTCATAATTTTATCTTGAATCTTAGTTACTTCTAAATAGAAAGATGGTTTAGAGTAATAAACTAATGGTGAATGACATCTCCAACAATGTGGATAATTATGAGTCATTTTTTGTTTTTTAAATAATTTATCATTTGATTTTAACCAATCAATTATTTCTAATTCTAAGTCAGTATCAGTTACTAATCTTCCCTTCCAAGGACCTTCTGTATAACAACCATCATCACCTACTGGATTAACATAACCAACTTTATATTTTTTACAAACTTTAGCATCATCTTCTCCATAAGCAGGTGCAATATGAACAACTCCTGTACCATCACTCATAGTAACATATTCATCACATAATACTTTAAAAGCATTTTTAATATTAGAATCTACAAAAGGCATTAATTGTTCATACTCAATTCCTTCTAAATCTTTTCCTTTATACTCTTCAACTATCTCTATATCGTCACCTAATATAGATTTAGCTAAATCTTTAGCAAGAATAAAATTATATCCTTTAGAATTGACTTTAACATACTTCTCTTTTGGATTAACACATAGAGCTAAGTTAGCCATTAATGTCCAAGGAGTTGTAGTCCATACTAAGAAGTAAGTATCTTCATCTTTCATCTTAAAAGGAAGGTAAACTGTATTAACAGGTATCTCTTTATATCCTTGAGCAACTTCATGAGAAGAAAGTCCAGTTCCACATCTAGGACAATAAGGAAGAATCTTTACACCTTCATAAAACATATCTTCTTCAAAGAATTTCTTTAAGATATACCATTCAGTTTCAATATAATTATTATCATAAGTGACATATGGATTTTCCAAGTCTATGAATTGACCCATCTCGCGAGTTAAAGAGGCAAAATGTTTTTCATTAGCCCAAACAGACTCTCTACACTTTTTATTGAAAGCTTCAATTCCATACTTCTCAATATCTTCTTTACCATTAAAACCAAGTTCTTTTTCAACTTGTACTTCTACTGGTAGTCCATGAGTATCCCATCCTACCTTTCTATAAACTTTTTTACCAATCATAGTTTCATATTTACAGAAAGTGTCTTTTAAAAATTTTGCTAACATATGATGAAGTCCAGGATTACCGTTCGCAGTAGCTGGTCCATCATAAAAAACCCAAAGATCTTTATCATTACCTTTATCTATACTTTTATCTAAAATATTAATCTTATCCCAATAATCATTAATTTCCTTTTCACATAGATTAATACTCTTATTATTTAATTTATCAAAACTCATATGTCTCCCTCCTTAAAATAAAAAAAAGATGATACCAAAGGACGAGTAAATACCCGTGGTACCACCTTAATTACTTCTTAAATACTATAACGTCGTAACCGCATTTATCTTATCCATAAACAACACTTGAAAGTGATCTGAAATAATCTACTAGTAATTCTTTTTCACCAACCAAGAACTCTCTAATACACTTCAATTATCTCCGTCTTTCGCACTTGCTTTCACTACTAAATGTTATCATAAAAAAATAATCTTTTCAAATTATTTTTTTACTTTTGTTTTACTTTTTTTGTTAACTTTACTAATTCCAGTTAATAGAGAATCATTATTAACCATAAAATCAAAAACATCTATACTATAATCATCACATATACTAGGTAATAATTCCATATCATCAAAAGTTAATGTCTTCCCTCTATCAACATTATTTCTAGTAGTATTTAAAGTATACATAACTACTTTATTATTATTTATATTAAGATCAATTGCTGTTTCTTTAACTGTATTATCAGGTAAACTCTTACTATAAGTAAATGAAGCCCAATCATCTTTAACATTAAAATGATATCCTATTAAAACTCCATTAAGATCATAATGATTACTATAATTAAAACTTAATAAATTATTACCATCATTTTTATATTTTAATCTAGAATAAATATGTCTAGCACTTAGATCATTTTCTAGATTCATATTAACTCCTAAAATATCATAAAAATTATCAAAATAATTATCAATAGTATTATTAACAAACTCACAAACATTCTCACTTATATTCTCGATATATATTCCCATAAAAATCCCTCTTTTCAAAGTAAGAGATAGTATAGCACAACACCTTTTTAAAATCAACAAAAAAGAGTATCACTACTCTTTATCAAACTCTATTTCTTCTATCTCCTTACTAATTAATTCATACTCATCAATTAGTACTTTAAATTTCTTTTTAAATAATTTAATCTTTCTTTCATATAAATTAGCTCTATCATTTAATTCACTAGCTCGAAGTAAAGAATCATTTAATATCATACTAGCATTCATCTTAGCACTAGCAATTATCTCTTCGGCATCACGAAGAGCACTAGCCCTAATTTTACTAGAATTTTCTATATCTTTACTGTCGGTATTTTTTAATCGTTCTAATTCTTCAGTTAAACCTTTAATCTCTTCAGCTTGACTCTTGCATCTATTAATTAATTCTTCTGAATTAGCAATTACTTCATCAATAAAAGCATTAACCTCTTTACGATTATAACCTTTTTCTTCATAACTAAACTTCTTCATTCGAACCCACCCTAAGATAATCTAATTACTAAAAGAAATCATCTTCGTTATCATCATCGTCATTTGTTTTTTTACTACTAGGACGAACTTTATCTGTTTTAGAATCATCACTATAAGTTCCCTCAATAGAAATATTATTAGGAGTAGCAAGGAAAATTCCTCCACCTAATTTCTCCAAATGACCACCTATAGCATAAATTGTTCCTGATAAAAAGTCAATTATTCTTTTTGCTTGATCAGGAGTTACTCTCTTCATATTAACAATAACTTGTGTTCTGTTTTTTAAATAATCTGCTATTTGTTGTGACTCACTATAAGCACGAGGTTCTAATAACATTACTTTATTTCCAGATAAAGTGGTTTGTGCTGCTACTTCTTGTTTAGTAGTTGTATAGTATCCATCGTCTCCTACTTTTTCTTCTAATTCTTCACCAGAGTCTCCAGTAATAAAATTTTTAAGTTTTTCAATACCCATAATTTTACCCTCCATCTTTATACACATTTTATTTTATCATAGTTTACTAAACATTTCTAGTATCTATACCCTTGTTTACACTTAGAAATTAATATTCTATTGTTGAGGTGGTTGTTCAGTCATCGCTACAAATGAAGTATTATCATCAACAATAACAGGATCACCTAAATCTTGATTTTGAATGGCTTGAACATTACCAAATTGAGGTTGTCTATACCAAACATCTTCTAGATTAACATTACTAGATAATGGTTCAGGATTTGGTCTATCTATTTTTAAAGCTATTGGTACTTTAAATCCAGTACCGAAAGCTATCGCATTACCAGGTTTTAAGTTCTTCAATTGAAGTACTATTTCACTAGTAATATTAGGTACCATTTCCTTTACATAATTTAAATCTTTAGGATGCAATAATCTTAAAATAACAAAATTACTACATTGAGAAATACATGTATCAGATAACTCTGAAGGTCTTTGTGTAATAAAAGCTAAGAACACCCCATATTTACGACCTTCTTTAGATATACGTTCAAAGATATTGTATCCCAATAACTCAACATCTTTATCTTTTTGAACATATCTATGAGCTTCTTCAATAATAATATGATAAGCATTACTACCTCTAGGTCTAGTCAAAGCCCCTCTCATAAATATCATACGAGAAATAATCTTAGTCATAACCTTAGCAATTCTATCATCAACATAATTTATATTAAAGTTAACTATTTGACTCTTACCACCACTAGCTTTATCAAAAAGCAGACTATCAATATATTGATCCTTAGTAACATAATTAGGATATTCAAAGTATTTAGCAGTTTCTCCATTAACTAATGAATGAAGTCTAACAGAAATAATATTAGCATAATCAAATACTTGATCACTATTTAATGCACCTTCATCAATTAAAGCAAATTCTAAAGCTAGTTCTAAATCTTTTAGAGAATAGAATTTATTTAACTCCTCATCAGGAATTTCATAAACATCTTCCATTATATATCCTCTAATAAATTCAACAACTAACTCCATCTCTTGCATCTTACCAGTTTTATCAACAAATAAACATTGTTTTAAAGTTCTAGTATAACCAGGTTGAACTATTTGAGTTTGTAGATTAAATGTAGGTGTATTAAATTTAGTAAGTACAGCTACTACTTGGTCATGTATTTTAACAGAGTCTCCTCCAGATAACATGATCTCTTGAACAGCTCTAGCAATAATATCATTTTTTCTCTTAATAGTAGATTCACTAGTACCAGTAAGAATTGGAACTAATTTTAAAGTTTTTTCAATAACTGGTAATTGAGCTGCATTATTCGCATCAAGTAACAATGCTAAATCATCTAAATCTAATAACCATACAGGTATTCTTAATAATTCACCATCAGGTGTTTCAGGATTAGTTGTATAACATTTATAATTAATATTATTATTTTCTTCATGTAATGAAGTAAATGCTTGAGTATATTCTCCAAAAGCATCGAAGAAAAACATAGTTGAATTAATTGGAGTTTTATTTCCTCTAAATAATTTTTGAATGATTGATGCTACAGTAGAACTTTTACCAGCACCAGAGTTTCCTAACACTGCAAAGTGATTACTAAAAAAATCATTTATTGGAACATTAATTCTATAATTAGTATATACATTACTAGAACCAAAATTAGTATATCCTGGTTTTAGTTCTTGATCACCTAAAATTAATGCTAACTCTTCCATTTTAATTAATCTAACTTGAGATTTGAATGAAGGTTTAAGTGTTGCACCAGGAATAAAAGAAGTATCTGATTCTATTTCACCAACAATATTAGCTAACATCTCAGTTTGATTAACATTAGCTATTTCTCCTACAATACGCTTACCTTCATTTTCAAAAACAACATGTAAATTAACCAAGTTAGGTTGATTACTGATGTCTATATCTAATTTTATTATTACGCTATTATCAATTATTTCTTTAATACTTCCTAGCATACACACACCTTCTATCCTATATAAATTATATAATAATTTAATATATATTTCTACAAAAACTTAACATTTTAATAAATATTAACAAATAAAAAATATTTTGATACAACAAATGACAATTACTTACTTGTACTATTGTAAATAAAAAAACTCTTATAAAGAGTTTATTTTATAAAAATAATTCCACTCGCATTATCTTTTCCATAGAAAGGTTCAACTAAGTATTCATATTTATCTTTTAAATATTTTGGAATTATGAAATTATCAGTAGAATTAACTGCCCTATCTATTATGTTTTCTAGTATTAAGTTATTATCTGAATGTTTAATAATATCTTCTATTTCTATATCACTCAACAGATCAGTTACTCCATCAGAAAAGAATAATAACATATCATAAGAATTATTTAATTCATAATATGTTGGATCACATAAATCACTTCTTAAACCAATACATTTAGTAATAATATTATTAATACCAAAGTATTTTAAATCATCTTTCGAAACAGAACCATTTTTATATAATCTAAATACTTCACTATCATCTTCAGTAACTTGGATTAATTTATCATCTTCATACTTGTAGCATCTACTATCACCAATATTGATAATTAGAGTTTTATCTCTTAAGACGTATCCCATACATAGAGTTGTGCCAATAGAGTTTTCTCCAAATTTAGAGATTAATAATTTATCACAAGAGTTGATTACTTCATCAGTTTTTTTCTTTAATAAGTTAATATCATCAAAGATAGAAATATCTGACTCCATAAATAAATTATATAGAGCTTTAACTACTGTTTCAGAAGCAACATCACCATGTATACCTCCACCCATACCATCAGCTAAACACATAAAAACTATATCTTCACTCATAGGATGACGAGATACTGCGATAAAATCTTCATTTCTTTCTCTAAATTTTCCAATATCAGTTTTAGTTTGTAATAACATATTTCCCCTACTTCATAATCTTTTTAAATTCTATTGGATTTTTACTTTCAAAAAGTATTTCTTTCTTTATATGTGGATAATATATTTTTAATCTATTCGCATGTAAATAAAGTCTATTTTCATTATCCTTGATACCATAAACTTTATCTCCTACTATAGGATTACCCATTGAAGAGAACGCTACTCTAATTTGATTTCTTCTACCAGTTTCTAAGAATACTGATACTAAAGAATATTTATCATTAGACTTAATTACTTTGTAATTAGTAATAGCTTCTATTCCTTTATCTTTACTAGTAGTATAAACTAACTTAGTTTTAGTTTCTTTTAAATAGTTAATTATTCTACCTTCATCTTCTTTTAATTTATTATGACATACTAAAGTATATTCTCTTAATTTTACAAATTCATTCCAGTTATTTTGTAGTAACTTTTTAGTCTTTTCATCTTTAGAAAATATTACTACTCCAGAAGTGTCTTTATCTAATCTATGTACTATAAATACTTTATTTCTTTTATCTTTACTTACTAAGTATTCTCTAATCATATGATATAGAGTTTTTTCTTTTTCTGTTGCCATAGTAAGAAGACCACTAGGTTTATCTACTACAATAATGTGATCATCTTCAAATAAAATAGTAAATGGTAATTTTTTTATACTTTTACTATTTGTATCTATAAATATTTTATTACCAGTAACTACTTTATAATTATATTTAGTAGTAGAAGTATTATTAACATATATTGATCCATGAGTTAAATATTTCTTTAAGTTTTTACGAGATATATCAGTATTATTAACTAAATAATCTAATAATTCTCCATCTTTTTTAACAATAATTTCCATATAACCTCTATTCAAAGTATTTACTAATAACTTCTTTTACTCCTAGAGTATCTTTATTACTAGTAACACTCTTACTTATCTTTTTAATCTCTTTTTCACCATTAGCTACACAAATACCAAAAGTATTTTTAATTAACTCATAATCATTAGATGAAGCTCCAATACTTAATATTTCTTTATTAGAGATATCACATTTATCAACTATTTTCTTTACTGCTTCAAATTTATCTATATTATTATAAACAATCTCTATATAAGTATCTTTGCCATCTTTTCTAAAGAAATAATTAACATCTAAATTCTTAATATATTTAATAATCTCATCTAAATCTTTCTTTTTATAATGAACTATTACTTCATATATATCTTTACCATTATATTCAATAAATTCATTTAAATCATTAATTTGATAACCATAATCATACTTATAATCTTTATTAGTATAATAAGTTTCATTTAGAGATAAAAAAGCTAAATCAAATTGTTTTAACTTGATTAATTTCTTTAATAAAGAAACCGGTAGTTTTCTTTGATATAGAACTTTTTCTTTATCTAAATCATAAATATAAGAACCATTATAACTAATAACATAATCACAAAAGACATAACTACTATTATAATCCATTATCGTTCTAAATAGTTTTGAAGTAGCCACTACAAATAAGACATTGTTATTTCTAACTCTGTCTATTTCTAACATTGTATTGATGTCTATAGATTCTTCTTTATTAATTAAAGTATCATAGAAGTCACTAACGATCATTTTATACATAGTGCCACCTCGGTTTTCAATTATATCATAAATTATTTTTTATTTCACTTTTATATACTTCTACACCAGGTTGATCAAATGGATTAACTCCAAACTTTATTGCCGAAAAAGCTGCTGCATAGAAGAAGAATTTAACAAGTGATCCCATATCATATAAATTTAATTTATCGATTTCGATTAGATTAGATTCTACCCCACCTTTTCTATGAGCTTCTCTTACTGAATCTATTACTATGTTGTTTGTTTTATTAACATCTTTAATTTCTTTGTTATCTCTTACTACTAAGATAGTCTCAAACATAATATTATTTCCATCTTGAATGAATTGACCAAGTGAATGTAAGTCTTTAGTAAATAATGTACTAACAGGAAATACTCCATTACCACTCTTACCTTCACTTTCTCCAAATAACTGTTTAATCCATTCCATAAACATTAAATATTTTTCTTCATAACAAACAAAGTTTTCTACTACCTTTTCTTCTTTAAATAAATTATATCTATTTAGTGCATAAGAATATGCTTCTTTTATTAAATTATCTCCATCATTAAATCCTTTAATAAATTCTTCTATATCTATCGCAAAAGATAATGGAAATAGATGGGCATAAGTAAACATAGAGTATCTTCCACCTATATCTTCAGGAAATGGAAATTTGTAAAAACCATAATTGTTTACTTCATCCATTAAGAATCCTTTATCACCTGTAGTTACAATAACTCTATCTTGAATATTATCTCCATATTTTTCAATTAATAAATCTTTTAAAACATCATAAGTAATCTTAATCTCCATAGTAGATCCACTTTTACTTATAACATTGATAGAGAAATCTTTATCTTTTAAATAGTTAACTAAATCATTTAAATAATCAGAACTTAATGAGTATCCTGCATAAATAACTTCAAAACCTTTCTTGAAGTATGGAGAAAACATATCATAAATACATTTACTACCTAAAAATGATCCCCCTATACCAATAACTACTAAAACATCTGAATTAGTTTTAACTTTATCTCTTAATTTATAAATATCAGTTAAATCATCAGTAAAATTTCTTCTCCATCCAGTCATCTCATATTTTGATAATTCATCCATATCAAAATCAAAATCATAATTCTTTATAAAATCAAATTTTATCATATTATCACCTATTAATATTTTACCATAATTTAATATAAAGAAAAACCTATAAGAATATTCTTATAGGTTATTTCTTAATATATAAAGTTACTTCATGATCTTTTTTATCATTAACAAGATCAATTTCATATCCATTGATAACTTTGCCATCTAAAACAAGTTCTTCTTTCTTACCTTTAATATATTCAATATGATACTCAGTATCCATATAATTATAAGTTATCTTACAATTATCCCATTTAACTGGAAGGCTAGGCTTAATTCTTAGTTTATCGCCTCTCTTATCAAGTCCTAGAATATCTACGATACCAACTTTATAGAACCATCCAGCTGAACCTGTATACCAAGTCCAACCTCCTCTTCCTTCTCTATGATCAGCAGAATATATATCAGCAGAAATTACATAAGGTTCAACTTTATATTTTTTAACTGTCTTTGGATCAATCGCACGAGTAGCTGGATTAATCATTTGATAATAACGATAAGCTCTATCACCATAACCAGATTTGATTAAGGCCATCAAATACCAAGCAACACTGTGAGTATATTGACCACCATTTTCTCTAACACCTTGTGGATAATTCATGATATATCCAGGGTTATTTAAGCTCTTAACAAATGGTGGAGTAAGTAATTTGATAATACCACTCTTCTCATCTACCAAGTTACTTTCAACAGCTCTTATAACTTCTTCTCTTCTTTCACGATCTGCAACATTTGAAAGGATAGCGAAACTTTGAGAAATTAAATCAATTTTACACTCAGTATTCTCAGCCGAACCAAGTTTATCACCATTGTCATAGAAAGCTCTTAAATACCATTCTTTATCCCAAGCCTTCTTATTTAAGTTTTCTTTTAACTTATCATTGAAATCACTATATTTTTCTCTATCAATTTCAAATCCAAACTTCTTACTCATTCTAACAAAGTCATCAATAATCTCATACAAGAAGAATCCTAACCAAACAGACTCACCTCGTCCTTTGATACCAACTTTATTCATACCATCGTTCCAGTCTCCACCACCCATTAAAGGTAATTTGTGACGACCTAATGAATTCATAGCTAGATTTAAAGATCTTTCTAAGTGCTCTAAAAGAGTAACTTCTTCTCTAGAATAATTGAATATTATTCCTTTTTCATTTTCATACTCTCTTAGTTTATCTCCAACAATAAATGGCACTTTTTCTTCTAAGATAGATAAATCTTCTGTAATTCTTAAATAGTAAATTGTTGCATATATTAACCATAGATAATCATCTTTAAATCTACTTCTTAATCCAAATTTATTTTTCTCATGCCACCAGTGAAGAACATCTCCTTCACTAAATTGATGAGCAGCATTAGTTAAGATTTGATTTCTAGTAAAGTCAGGAGCTACTATCGCAATATTCATCGCATCTTGTAACTGATCACGATATCCAAAAGCACCACTGACTTGATAGAATCCAGTCTTAGCGATAATTCTACTAGACATAGTTTGATATAAGTACCAACCATTAACCATATAGTCAAACGCTGGATCTTTACTCTTAACTTTAACTGTACCTAGTATTCTATTCCAATTATCTTTAACATCTTTTAATGCTTTTTTACAATTAGCTAAATTAGTATATTTCTCGATAAGATTAATACACTCTTTATCACTCATTCCACAACCTAGTACATATACTAAATCCATTTCTTCATGAGCACCCAAACTAATATTACTACTAATAGATTTAACTAACATCTTTTCAGTAACCGCATTATCTATTTTAATGTCACTAGACATAAATACATTTATATCACCATAATTGATACTATAAACATTTCTCATCTTTAAGAAATTATCATCACCCATAAATTCAGATAATATATGACGAGTAGTTTTTTCTTCAAAGTTACCAAGTACTGGATTTATGTAATACTCAACTTCTAAATCTTTCTTACTATCAGTCTTATTAACCAATTTCATCATATAAACTTTAATACTATCTTCTCTAGGAACAAACTCTGTAACTTCATGTTTTAACTCAGCTGTTTCACTAGTAAAGATAGAATATCCAAATCCATGAACTGCTTTAGTAGGATCAAATACTTTTCCATTAAATTTAAATCCTTCACTCTTATCATTACAAATCATATCATTTGTCCATGAAGTTAATTTAAATTCAGAAGAATTCATCGCATAAGTAAATCCACAAGCATTATTAGTAACTACAGTACCAAAATTCTCATTCGCAATTACGTTACTCCATGGTTGAGGTGTATCCATCTTATAAACGACATACTCAGTTCCGTTCTTAGTAAATCCACCATATCCATTATCAAAGACTAATTTTTCTTTATTTTCATATTTCAAATTATCTTCTAATCGATAAGTTTCATAATCACTAACAGAATTTATTCTTTGTAGTTTATCAACTGTTTCTTTTAAAGATTTATGATCTTCAATAACAAATCTAAGTCTAGGAACCATATTAAGAAGTGATTTATCTTCTCTAGTAATATCATTACTATCTATTACAGTCACAGATCCTGGAGTATGATAGAAACTATTAACTGTATACATTCTATATAGTTCTTCTTCTACTTCTTTCTTAATAATTTTCTTATATTGAGAATTTTCATTATTAATAATGATAATATCTACAAAGATAGAATTATTTTTATAATACTCATAACACTTAAGTATCTCATTAATAAATCCTAAATCAGAAATATCAGAAATTTCTACAGAGATAATTGGTCTATCTCCACTAACTCCAAATTTCCATAATCCAGATTGACCTAAAGCATTCTTTCTTAATAAATCTTGTCTTTCTTCATTAACACTAATTCTAGTAGTTTGATATAAGTAATTTAACATAATATTAAATGTTCTCATCTCACTACCAGTAAGTTGCATGTTCTTAGTATTAATTAAATTCATCAATGTTGAAACTTCAAATGTTTTATCAATCTTATCAATAGTATCATAATTGTTAATAATATCATGAATTTGTTCTCTACTACGACCAAATCCACATAATATAAATATTTCAGTACTACTATTAGGTTCTAAATCTAAAGTGTTCCTAATTGAAATAATTGGATCTAGATTATCTCCTACATAGTTAGTTAACTCTTGGTTTAAACCTATAGGATCACTAGTAAAGTGATTTCTACCTATAAAGTGAACTCTCTCAGTATCATAAGTATATCCATCATTCTTACCAGGAATAACTAATCTATTAACCATATAACTATTAATATTAGATTCATCTCTAGTTTTTCTCTTAACAATAACAGAATTAGTCTCTTCATCAAAACTACTAGATAAGAACATACTATTAAATACTCTATGAGAAATATCATTCATAACTTCACTAAGTATAGGTTCAGTATAAGTAGTTAACTCTAAATGTTTAGTTTCTTCAGAATCATTTCTGAAAGTAATTTTTCTAATTTCAGCATGATGATTCTTAGTAACTACAATTTCTGTCTTAGTAGAAATATCTCCATCCCTTCTAAGATATTTAATCTTATCTGAAGCAAATACCACTTCATATTTATCAGGTTTTCTATTTATTGGTGCGAATGTATTACTGAAAACATAACCACTATCTAAATCTTTAACATATAAGAACAAACCATAATCTTGTTCAGTAACTTTACGATATCTATTTAATTGTAAAGTTCTATATCTAGAGAAAGAATCTCCTCTATCATTCATAAGTAAACAATATTTCTTATTTGATAATACTGATACTTCAGGCATAAATGAAATATAATTGAAAGATCTAATATCATTTTGAACTTCTTCTTTTTGATAATCATATTTCTTATATTTAGCCATCTTCATATCTATAGAAGTCTTAATTTGTACTTTTTCTTTTAATAATATATCGTAAGTTTTAATATTAACATTACTGTGGAAATAATTTTTAATACAATCAGAATTTAAGTAATTAGCTAAACCAACTAAACTCATACCAACGTGATGAGCAAAGTAACTCTTAACTATACCTTTATTATCATAATCATATGCTTCATAGAAACCGTATTTAGAAAACATCTCTAATTTTTTGAATTTTTGAATATTTCTATATACTTCTTGAGGAGCCATATCCATAATCATTAATGATGAATATGGTGAAAGAACTATTCTGTTTTCTTGATCCTCTTTAGCTTTTAATTGAGGTGTAGCGAACGCTAAATACTTGTAGTTTAGTGAATTATCTAACTCATTATAAGCACTTTCACTAATACCCCAAGGTAAGTTTCTATCGATACTTTCAATATATTCTTTATTACAGAATTTTGCGAATTGATAACTCTCATCTAATAAAGTATTAGGATAATTCTTCATAAATAAGTAAGGCATAAAGTATTCAAAAGCAGTACCACTCCAAGAAAGTAATCCTTTTCTACCTCTATAAGTTGTTAAACTCTTATCTAAACAGAACCAATGCTTATTAGGAATTTCCCCTAAAGCAATAGCTAAGTAAGATGTAAGACGAGATTCAGATGCAAACTTATTATAATTGTATGCTGAAAGTTTACCTTCATTCTCATCAAAACCTATACTAAAGACATTTTTCTTTGTATATAATTTCTTGAAATTAGTGTTTTTAATTAATTTATCACATAATTTAACTAGGTCATCTTCACCATTTTCTTCTAAGTATTCTCTAACTACAATTAAACTTGCGACAAAGTTACCAGAATCAACTGTAGATACAAAGTTAGGCATCAATACTTCTTTAGTTCTAACGTTATACCAGTTATATAAATGACCATGCCATTTCTTTAAACCATTAACACTCTCTAGTATATTTCTTAAGTTTTCAATAGCTTCACTTATCTTAATGAAATCTAATCTTTCTGCACAAATATAACTTAATAGCGAATATGCTATCGCTGTAGGTGAAGTTCTAAAATCTAATTTTTCTTCTCTATTATCTTGATAATTATCAGGTACTAAATAATTAAATTCTTCCCTAACATTATCTTTAAAGTATAAGAAACTTCTAAAAGCAATATCTTTTACTTTATCTATTTCTTTTTCATTAAGTTCTAATTTATTTTCATCTATATCTCTACTAATTGCATATAGGATAAATGGAGCTGTCATAAATAATATTCCAACTACTAATGAAGCTACTTGGAAAGTATATCCAAAGTATACAAATAATCCTATCGCTACAATAAAGTTAAATATAAAGTTTCTTAAATAATTAGGTAATGTATCCTTAATTGTTTTTTCTGCCTCATCAGCAGTAATCCAATTAAGTAAATTCTTATGTGAAATTAATAATCTATACATAGTTCTAAAGAAAGCATCCATGTACATTTTAGTGTTATAAGGAAGTGTAATAAACACTATAAAACATCTAAGTACTAAACTCTTTCCACCATAGAACAAATTCTTATAGTAGATTACTGTTTTATCAGAATCTTCTTTATACATTTTACTTCTTAAGAAGAAGAAGATTGGTATTGCGACTTCTAGAAGTACAAAAGCTAACCACCACAAATAATATTTACTAAATAGTAAAGCTAATATAACTACTAATAATAATGATGGTTGTAAGAACATTCTAATGATATTATCTAGTATTTTATATCTACCAAGTAAATTAATTGGATTCTTAACTTTAGTTCCACGTCTATTTCTAACTTTACCAAAAATCCAACCAATAATTTGAGCATCTCCTCTAGCCCATCTATGATGTCTACTCATATCAGGTAAGAACTTTGCAGGGAAACCATCCATCAATTCAATATCAGATATATAAGCACATCTAATATAATTACCTTCTAATAAATCGTGAGATAAAATCTTATTATCTGGGAAAGTTCCATTTAAAACAGTATCAAAAACTTTTAAATCATAGATACCCTTACCAATGAAACTACCTTCTCCAAAGTTATCTTGATATACATTAGGTACGATCGCAGTATAAGTATCAAATCCACCAATACCAGCAAATATTTGTGAATATAAACTCTTGTTAGTATCTTCTATATCGATAGATACTCTAGGTTGCATAATACCATAACCTTGTACTACTTTAGTCTTATTTTTATTTAATACAGGTTTATTTAATGGATGAGCCATTGCTCCAACTAAGTTCAAGGCTGTATTAAGTACGAATTTAGAATCAGTATCTAAAGTAATTACATATTTAATATCCAAATCTTTATCAAGAAGCATATTTACGTTGTAGTATTCTCCTGAAGTTACTTTATCCATTTCATGTAACAATACTTTGTTAAATTGAAGTAAAGCTCCACGCTTTCTTTCAAATCCTAAATACTCTCCTTCTTTAGGATTAAATTTACGTTTACGATAAATGAAATAGAATAATTCTTTCCCATATTTTTTATTTAATTTAGTCGCATATTCTTCACCATATGTAGAGATAGTTTCATCATAATCTTCTACTTCTTTTGAACTACTCTTAACATCACCCAATAATGTAAAATACATATTGCTAGATTTATTGTTCATGATGTAATACATTTCCAATTGATCAAACATGTCTTTAATCTTTTTCTCATTACCAACAATAGTAGGTATAACTACCATAGTCTTTTGATCATCAGGTAATCCTTTAGAGAAATCAAGTTTTGGTATTACTACAGGTTTGACTGTTTTGATTAGAATCTCATTTATTACTTGAATAAACAATTCAAATATTGGAATAAACAAAAGTATAAAACTAATTATTTTATATTTGCTAGGTAAGAAGAATCCACATATAAAATAATCAACTAAACATGTAGATATCAATATAGATAATAAATATAAAACAATTCTCAAAGTATACTTCTTTTGTTTAAATAACTGAAAACCTATATGATATTTGTCTCCTGTACCCTTAGCCATAATACTTTCTAAATAACTAAGTTCATCTGTATGATTCTTTTTAGCTAACTTAAGTAATTGTTTTCTATATAGTTTCTTAGATTCGATAGTCATCTTATCATATACTTCATCATTTAAGAATAACTTTTCACAATTAGAAACTCTTTCAAATAAATCTTCTGAATCAAACTCAGTAAATTCTTTTAAGTCATTAAAAATATTAGATACTAAAATATCATTATCCATTTTATTTTGATATTCATCATTAATAATCTCTTTTAATGAAATATTATTTTCTTCTAATAAAGTATTTAATTCTTTAAATATTTTATTAGTTTTAGATCCTAATTCTTTTAACCTATTATTAAGTTCAAAAATATAATGATAATTCTCTTCTATTTTCTTTGTAGAAAAGAAATTACTAAGAACTAATTCTTTATTTTCATGAGCAGAAATAACTCTATTGATTTCTTCAATATCCATTAATTTTTTATGCTCTTCTTTGCATAGAACACTTAATCTATTAACATAAATACATAATAATACTATCTTTAAACTATCTAATTCTTTATAAGTAAAATACATTTTATTAGTTTTTTGATAATTCCTTAATTCATCACATAGTATTTTAAAAGTGATATTATAATTCTTAGATACAACAATATCATTAATACGTGGATATAATTGATTATATAATTTATTATGTTTACGAATGTTTTTCTTTTCATGCATAAAACCATTCTTATGTTCAACTAATAAATAAAAGTTATCAATTAACCATTCATTAATTACACCAACGAATTCATGCTTCTTTGTTTTTTGGACTAAAAAATTATAATAGTTTTCAATCTCATTATAATTTTGGTTAAATCTCTTCATTATATCCATAAATATCACTCCTCACTTTAGTATACCATAAATTTCGGTTTCTCTCTACTATAGCAACAAAAAAAAGAATGAATAAATTCATTCTTTTCATATTACTTTACAGAAAGTTTATTTTGGTAACCAACAAATCCTAAACCACCAAGTACAATACCTGTACCCAAAACAATATATAATAATGATTCTAATAAGCTAGTACCAGTATTTGGAACAGGAACAACTACATGTTCACATTCATCTTTGTAAGTTTCTTTACTTACTACTAGACCATCTTTACCATAATATTGGTTATTATAAACTTCACAAACATGAACACATTGTTTTTTGTATTCAGATTCGCTAACTACATCACCATTTTTACCGAAATAAGTATCATCTACTTTTTCACAAATTGGTTTTTTACATACTTTGATGTATGTAGTTTTGTCAGTTTCATTACCTTTATCATCATAATATTTTCCATCTTTTTCTATACATTTAGGAATACATTGATTACTAAATTCTTCTTCAGTAACTATACTTCCGTCTTTACCAAAGTAAGTATCATCTATTTTTTCACAAGTTGGTTTTATACATATTTTGTAATAGTTGATTTTATCAATTTCGTTACCTTTGTCGTCAAAGTATTTACCATCTTTTTCTTCACATTTTGGCATACATTGATCCCTAAATACATCTTCAGTAACTACTTCACCATCTTTTCCAAAGAAGATATCATCAACTTTAGAACAAACTGGTTTTTTACAAATTTTTATATAAGTAACCTTATCAACAGTGTTACCTTTATCATCGTAGTATTTACCATCTTTTTCTTCACATTTTGGCATACATTCATCTTTATATGTAGCCTCTGAAACTACTGTACCGTTTTTACCATAGTACTTACCATTAACATAAGTACAAACTCTCTTAACTGGAGTAACTGCAACACTAAGTTGTTTAGATGCAGATTTACTCTCACTATCTAATAATACTAATTTTTGATAAGAGCTCTTTCCAGTTGAGTAAACTCTAACATATTCATTAGTTCCTGAAGTTTTAATAGTTATAGTAAATGTAAGACTTTTAGTAACGTCAGCATCATTTACTCTAACATAGAAACTATCTCCAGAATTAAATGTTGTTTGCTTGTTTCCACTAACGTTTACAATATAAGCTTTTCCACTAACACTTGCAGTATATTTTGTACCACTTGTAGTTTTAATAGTAAACTTACCAGATTGATAATATTTATTATCACTACTAATAGACATAGAACCTGATTTATTAACTACAGTAATACCAACTCTCTTTGGTGTAGCTTTAGAAGCTTTAGCTTTGCTAACTATAGTTTTACTCTTAGATATTACAGTTGATCCTGATTTATAAGGAACATAATTATTATAATATCTCCAGATAGCAGCTTGTGTATAAACATAGTTGTTTTTATTGCTTGGATTATCATTCTTTAACATGTAATAAAGTACATTTCCACTAGTACCAGTGATCTCTTTATCAAGATGCATCTTAGTACCAACACTAGGACCTGTCTTCTTTGGAGTTATACAATATGCATAACCAGCATTTGTTTTAAACCAAGCATGATTTCTTCCACCAGCCTTAATATAAGACTTGCTAGTTAACTTAATAGTATTTGTAGCGTTAACATCAGTAATAGTAAATATTGCTGTGAATAACATAACAACTACCATTAAAACTATTTTCCAATTCTTGTTCATAATTTCACTCCCCCTCGAATCGAATAGATTATACCACAAAATGGTGTAAAAAGCAAGTTTTTTTCAATTCAATCGACAAAAATTTCAAATAAATACAATATATACTATATAACAAAGTATAAATTATCGCAACAAAAAAACGTTTATTCCAACGTTATTTTTAAATGGCGGAGCAGGAGGGATTCGAACCCTCGCACCAGTATACCCGATCTAACAGTTTAGCAAACTGTCCTCTTCAGCCTCTTGAGTACTGCTCCGACTGCATATATAGTATGACATAAAAAGCTCTTAAATGTCAATAAAAAATCCCTTTCTCGGGATTAATAAACAAATGGTGACGAGTACGGAATTCGAATCCGTGAATGCTGCCGTGAAAGGGCAGTGTGTTAAGCCGCTTCACCAACTCGCCAAATAAAATGGCGCCCCAACTAGGACTTGAACCTAGGACCCCTTGATTAACAGTCAAGTGCTCTAACCAACTGAGCTATTGAGGCATATATGGTGGTCCTGGCAGGACTTGAACCTGCGACCCCACGCTTATCAAGCGTGTGCTCTAACCAACTGAGCTACAAGACCAAAACTGACTACTTAATTCTATACTAAAATCGCAAAAAAATCAAGTATAAAATCAAAGCAATAATAGAATACACTAAAATATTACTAGTAGTCAAGTTATATTTTAACAAAAGTTTTTATCTTATCTTCAATAAAAGTATATATATAATAACTAATTACTCCACAACATATTAATATAATTATCATTAATAAATTAAAATGACTGAATCCAAAGAAACTATTAAGTGCAAAGAATAGAACTATAAAGGCAGCCAACATTGTACCAAATAGTACTTTATGTAATAAATTAAACAGAATACATGTTTTATATAATAATACAAATAAATTAAATGTCGTAATAATAGCTGTTAAAGTGGAAATCTGGGTAGTTGTCATATTGAATAAACTTCCTACTAAAGATACAACTAAAACTGATATTATTACACTTATTGCGGCTGGTATTGCACGAGAAAGTACATTTACCATGAATTTACCCCTAACTCTATCATAATTAGGTTCTAAACCTAATACAACTGAAGGTATACCTATAGTTAAAACACTAGTTAAAGTTAATTGAATAGGTATGAACGGATATGCTGCATTAATAAACAAGAATAAGAATGCTAAAACAGATGCATAGATAGTCTTAACTAAGAATAGTGATGCACTTCTTTGAATATTATTAATACTTCTTCTACCCTCACCTACAATATGAGGCATACTTGCAAAATTAGAATCTAATAATACTAATTGAGAAACATTTTTAGCAGCATCAGTACCACTAGCCATAGCTACAGAACAATCTGCCTCTTTTAAAGCTAATACATCATTAACACCATCACCAGTCATTGCTACAGAGTGCCCTTTCCTTTGTAACGCTAAAATAAATTTTCTCTTTTGTTCTGGACTAACTCTTCCAAAAACATCATACTTATCGATATTATTAAATATCTTTTCATCAGTATCTAATTCTCTAGCATCAATCCATTTGGTTTCAGGATCAAGTCCAGCTTTAACTGCTATATTGTAAACAGTATTAGGATTATCTCCAGATATTATTTTAACTTTAACATCTTGCTTTTTAAAATAATCCAAGGTATCTTTAGCTTCTTTTCTTACTTTATCTTGTAATAATAATATGGATAATAATTTATTATCTTTACACAAACCAATAACCCTATACTTTTCAATATACTTATTTATTTCTTTTTCATATTTTTTAAAATGATCACCAAGTATAAATTCAGGTGCTCCAATTAAATACTTACCTTCTTTAAATTCAACACCACTATATTTTTTAGCACTGTTAAAAGGGATTTTTTCTATAACTTTATAATTTTCTTTTAATCCAAATTTATTTTTCAAAGCAATTCCAGTAGGATTGTTTTCATTCAAAGTACTATTAATATTCGCAATTATCTCTTCAGTATTAATATCTTCTAAATCAATAACTTCTTCAACTTCCATAATACCTTCAGTAATAGTACCAGTCTTATCTAAACAAATAGTATCTACTCTAGCTAAAGCTTCTATACAATAAATATCTTGAACTAATACTTTTCTAGCAGCTAATCTAACTACTCCAACAGCTAATACGGTACTTGTTAAAAGTACTAATCCCTCTGGAATCATACCTATTAACGCAGCAACTGTATTAAGTATAGCAGAATCACTAGTATTACCAGGAATACTTAATTGTTTATAATATAAAAGTATACCTAAAGGAATTATTACAAATGATACAGTAGTAATAATTTTATTTAAATTTTTCATTATTTCACTACTATTATTTCTAATATTTTTAGTAACTGCACTAATCTTCGCAGTATAATTATCTAAACCAATATGTTCAACTTTACATCTACAATTACCACTAACTATAAAAGATCCAGATAATAACATATCACCTTTCTTTTTATATATAGTATCAGCTTCTCCTGTAATAAATGATTCATTAACTTCTACTTCACCATCCATAATAATAGAATCTACTACTATTTGATTACCCATTTCTAAATCAACTAAATCATCTAAAACAATACTACTTAGTCCTAAAAGCTCTTCTTTACCACTTCTAATTACTTTAACTTTACTTTCATTAATAACTTGTAATTTATCTAAAGTAGCTTTACTACGTAACTCTTGTACTATAGCGATTAATGTATTTAAGATAATTCCACCCATAAATAACAAGTTTTTAAAACTACCTGTAGTTAATACCATAATAGCTAAAAATAAATTGACCATGTTAAAAATAGTAAATACATTAGTAATTACTATATCCTTAACAGACTTAGTCTTAACACTAGTATCATAGTTAACTAAATGATCTTTATATCTTTCAGCTACTTCACTATCACTAAGACCAAAGTTTAATTCTGGGTTGTATCTTTTTACAGCCATTAATCTCACCAATTAAAATATATCATAAAATAGATAAAATTTATTAAAAAACAATAAAAAGTCTTGTAAATATACAAAAAATATTATAAAATATCATTGTTATTAAAGACGTCTCCTTAGCTCAGTTGGTAGAGCAACTGACTCTTAATCAGTGGGTCCGGAGTTCGAGCCTCCGAGGGGACACCATTTTAAAATAAAAAGAAGCATTTGCTTCTTTTTTTATTTATCAAACTAAAGTTAAATATCCTCCTTGAGTTGTTGGTTTAGCCATACTTTTATCAACATAACTCGAATTATAATTGGGTAAATTAGTGCAACTTGAAAACATATAAGAACTACTAGTTACATTAGACACATCCCATAAAGAAGAGATTTTTATTTCAGTTAATGAACTACATGCATTGAACATATATGACATATTTGTAACTGAAGATGTATTAAAACTTGATAAATTAATACTTGCCATACTATTACAACCTGAAAACATAGAACTCATATCAGTTACTTGTGATGTGTTAAAATTACTTAAAGATAATGAGTTTATACTACTGCATCCAGCAAACATTCTTCCCATAGTAGTTACATTACTCGTATTAAAGTGTGTTACATCTAAGCTTGTTAAACTACTACAACCATAAAACATACTTTGCATATTTGTTGAACTGCTTGTATTAAAATGTGATACATCTAAGCTTGTTAAACTACTACAACCATAAAACATACAATACATATTTGTTACTTTGGATGTATCAAAGTTGGTTACATCTAAGCTTGTTAAACTACTACAACCATAAAACATACGTTCCATAGTTGTTACATTAGTCGTACTAAAACTTGTAACATCTAAACTTGTTAACCTAGTACAAGTAGAAAATATACTATACATATCTGTTACATTATCTGTATTAAAGTTTGTTACATCTAAACTTGTTAAACCATAACATTTATCAAACATACTTCTCATATTAGTTACTGATGATGTATCAAAGTGACTTAAATTGAGATTTGTCAGATTACCACAAGATGAAAACATATATTGCATTTTAGTCACTTTGGAAGTATTAAAATTACTTATATTTAAATTTGATAAATTTGTACAAGAATCAAACATATTACTCATATCTGTAACTTTTGAGGTATTGAACGTACTTAAATCTAAACTTGTCAAAGTATTACATCCCAGGAACATACATGTCATATCTATTACTTTTGAGGTATTAAAAGTACTTAAATCAACACTAACTAGTCTTTGACAATTTGAAAACATACATCCCATATTTGTTACATTACTTGTATTAAAGTTTGTTAAATCAAGACTTGTTAATTTACCACAATCATCAAACATCATATCCATGTCTGTTACCCTACTTGTATTAAAACTTCGTAGATCTAAATTTGTTAAACTACTGCAATTACAAAACATAAATGACATATCTATTACATTGCTTGTATTAAAGTCGGTTAAGTCTATACTTTGCAAACTGCTACAATTATAAAATACATACGACATATCTGACACATCCGAAGTATTAAAACCGCTTAGATTTATAGTTGTTAGATTAGTACAATCATTAAACATCCAATGCATAGTTTGAAGTATAGGATTAGTAAAATTCGTTAGGCTAATACTAGTTAGACTACTACATCCTCTAAACATATTTTCCATATTCATAAGAAACGGGGTATCACAATTTGTCAAACTAAAATTTGTCAAACTTGAACAATCAGAAAACATATATGTCATATATGATACTCTACTTATATCAAAAGTCGTTAAATCAATATTTGTCAAACTACTACATCCAGAAAACATATATCTCATATACGAAACCCTTGATGTATTAAAATCACTTAAATCAATATTTACTATTTTCTTACATCCAGAAAACATTGAATCCATATTAGTTGCTTTTGAAGTATCAAAATTATTATTAATATTAATCGTTTCCACTTCTAATAAATTACTGAACAAATTTTCTGAATTAGTATTAGCAATTACATCGCCATCTGCACCAATGTACAATTTGTAAAATCCAGCGTTATTTGGATCATCCATTAACCAAGCCATTACTTTTCCATCACTATTTACTGATACATCCCAAGAAATAACAGCACTACTAGGAATAGTTTTATTATCTAAAAAATCTACTGTTTTGATTTTATTTCTGTATGTAGAATTTTGAAATTCTGTATTCTTATTATAAGGCCAAGATTTAATCATATTACTAACATCTTCAGTATATTCAACATCACCAGCTATATTTAAATTTTGATTTAAAGCACCAAAACCTACACTTATTAGTGTAGTTATTATCATTAATATTACAAGGAATACTGTTATATAAAATTTATAATTTTTCTTCATACTATATTTCATATACCCTTCCTTATACTACTATTATATTATAATTTCATATGTTAAACCACTTTATTTACATACTTGTATACTTTGTTTACAAAAAAAAGAAAACTATTTACTTAGTTTTCCTTTTGTTCCTTTAACTCCCTTTACTCCATTAGAAGTATATCCAGCTAAGATATTAGAATCAAATGAGTGAGTTTTACCATTTCTCTTCTTAAAATCTTTAACTCCAATATTAACCATATCATTAAGTACTTCAGTAAAGTCAATTCCTTTTCCTTCCCATAGATAGTAAGCTAAACTTCCTGGAATTGAATTAATTTCATTAACGTATACTTCATTCTTCTTATCATCAATTAAGAAATCTATTCTAGCATTACCAGCAGATCCTAAAGCTCTAAATACACCTCTAGCAACTTCTTCTACTTTAGCTCTAACTTCTGGTTTTAAATCAGCAGGCATCTTAGAAGCAGAAGGCATTCCTGTTTTTCCACCTTTAACTGTTCCTTTTACACCACTCTTAACACCAAATTTCTTAGCACCACCTTGAATAGTTCCGTCACCAATATATTTATCTTGATAAGATAAAAATTTGGCTTTAGCATGTACTTCTTCAATTTCACTAAGCTTTTGACTTTCATAATTACCAAGAACAGCAATATTAACTTCTTTAAGATTTTCTACCATTTCTTCAACTATAATCTTACTATCATATTGCATAGCTTCATTTATAGCATCAATTAGTTCTTTTTCATTACTAGCAGTACTAATACCAACAGAAGATCCAGTTAATGATGGTTTAACAATTAAAGGATACTCTAAACGTTTCACTTTCTTTAACACATTTTCTTGATCTTTCTTAAATTCAGTATCATAAAACCATTCATATTTAGTTATAGGTAAATCTTCCTTACTAAAGATAGCTTTCATAAGCACTTTGTCTTGACCTACAACACCAGCATAAACATCTGGTCCAGCATAAGGAATTCCAACCGTTTGTAAATAACCTTGTAAAACTCCATCTTCAACATTAGTACCATGTACTATAGGAAATGCCACATCTATTTCATCTACAATTTTATTAAAAAATCCATTTTTCTTTCTTAATACAAATCTACCTTTATAGAACATTAATACTACGTTAGTAGCATAAGTATTAATTAAATTCATATTTTTAAAAGACTCAATATCCTTTAAAAACTCCCCAGTATACCATTCACCTTCTTTAGTAATATAAATAGGTACAATGTCATACTTTTCTTGATCCATTTTATACATAGCAGTAATTGCTGAAATAATACTAACTTCATGTTCTACGCTTTTTCCACCAAATATAACCCCAACTCTAATTTTTTCCATTTATAAAACACCTCTATTTTCTATTCATTAAATGTATCTGGTAAATCATTTTCAAATAAAGCATAAACTTCATTAGTATTTGCTAAATCAGACACAAATTTATAAGATTCTCTAACATCATTTAAAACCATTATTTTATCTTTGTCAAACCCTTTCTCAAGTAACCCTTCATATATTGGTTTGGTTTTCTTTTCACCAACTAAAACAACATAATCAGCAACTTTAGAAATTTGTTTTCCAAACTCTTTATTATATTCATCTTCTTTGTCCCCCAATTCAATCATACCAGGTGTTACAACAACTTTAACTCCAGGCATCATATTAAGTACTTTTAAAGCACTTTCGGCTCCTATAGGATTAGAATTATAAGCATCATCTATCTGATAAAAATTGCCAAGTCTCTTAAGTTCTAATCGATGTTCAACGGCTCTAACTGAAGATACTGCTGATTGTAAATCTTCAATACTAATACCAAACTCTCTACCAAAAGCAATACCAGCTAATATATTATATACATTATGATTACCTAATAGTTTGGTATTAAATTTATATTTCTTTTCATCACCTTTAAATACACAATCAAAAGTAGTACCTTTATTATCACATTTAATATTTTCTGCTCTAACGTCAACATCTTTATTATCAATACCTATCCAGATAATTTTAACTTTATTTTTAAGTTTATAATTAACTTGTAAAGGATCATCTCCGTTTAACACACCAAATCCATCACTAGGTAAACTTTCAATAAGTTCAAATTTACCCTTTTGAATATTCTCTTGTGAACCAAATGTCATCAAATGAGCAGTACCTATTCTAGTTAAAATACCATATTTAGGATGAACAAAATCACATAATTCTTTTACTTCTCCTCTTTTATAAGCACCCATTTCCGCAATGAATATTTCACAAAATTTATCTAACTGATTATTAATTGCTGTCATCAATCCTTTAGGAGTATTTAAATTTTTAGGGCTAGGAAAAGTATTATATTTAACATTTAATATATCAGCCAATATATTCTTACTACTAGTCTTACCATAACTACCAGTAATACCTATTACTTTTAAGCCATTAATATTTCTAAGTTTATTAACAGCCATTCTTCTATAATGAAGGGTTACTAGTCCTTCTACTGGTCTATTAATAATATTACTAATAACAATCAAAATACTATCTAAATACATCATAATAGTAAATATAAGTATCATTAACCATCTAGTCTTAATAGAAGTTGTAACAAACATAATAACAATAATTATTAAAAATAAAATACTAGTAGTTACAATTAACCTTTTAACTCTAGGAGTAACAACTAATGGTTTTTTATTTTGATCTTTTTTAATTCTTCTATTCCAAACAAATGCTCCATATAAAGCAAGCAAAGACATAATCAACAGAATAACACTAGAATATATCCCAGCAAAATAAGCAATAATCGCCAACAATAATATAATTACATCAACATCTAAAAAATATTTTAAGTTTTTACTTAACCATGATAAATAACGATTATTTTCATTATAAAGGTTTTGCTGTAACATATGTAAATATTTTTTGTTTTTAAATATTAATAATATGAAACCACAAACAAGAAATACTATTATAAAAATCATAATAACCTCCTAAAAGAATTCATCTAATATATTAACCACTCTATCCAGGTTTTCAATATAAGCATAATGTGTTCCAGGTAATTCTATCAATGCTCCATCTTGTAATATTTTTTCTAATCTTCTTGCTTCTTCTATTGGAGCCGCTTCATCATTAGTTCCCCAGATAAGAAGTGTTGGTACTTTTATCTTTTTTGCATCTTCAGACAAATCTTCTCCAACAACATTTACCAATATCTTTCTCATCATAGGTGAAGAATTCTTATAATCAGTAGAACCAATATAATTCTTCATAAATTCTCCAAACCTATCCATTCCTGGTAATTTTTTTAATCCCTTTAATATTTTGGTTTTAAGATCTAAATCTTTTTTATCATTAAAACAAGGAGCTCCCATCAACACTAGTTTTTCTACTTCATATTTAGAAGAATACTTTATAGCTACTCTCCCTCCGAATGAATGACCAACTATAATTGGCTTCTTTATATCAAGTGATAAAACCAAATCATGAACCAATTCTACATAATCAGAAACAGTCCAATCTTCTTTTGGTTCATCTGATTCTCCAAATCCAGGAAAATCTAAAACTGTAATTCTATATTTATCACAAATTTTATCACCGATAAATCTCATCATTTCAATATTTTGACCCCAACCATGTAAAAGTAAAACATCTTTACCTTCACCATATTGAATATAATTTATATTAATATCTTTTAACACTTTTTTCATAATCAAACCTCATATAAATTATAGCATATATTACCATATTATAATAATAAAAATAATATTTTTATACAAAAAAATAGAGACTATCTCTCTATTTTATTAATATATTAACTTTTATATCTGAATCTATCATTTTTCTGAACTTTTCTCCCATACTCATATCACCAACTATACTTCCATAGTGGATTGGGAAAACTTCTTTTGGTTTTACTTCATTAGTAAACTTAGAAGCTTGTTTAAAATTCATTGTATAATAACCACCTATTGGTACAAACAAATAATCACATTTAACATTATATGCTTCATCAACAGGATCAGTATCACCCATAATATAATAAGTTTCATTATCAATTATCACAACATATCCAACCCAATTATACTCTTTCTTATGAAATATTTTATCAAGATTATAACTAGGTACAGTATAAAAATCATAATCTAAAACTTTATAACTATTATTAGGTTTTACTCTAATAATATGATTTTCATCAAAATCAACTTTATTAATATATTCATCATCATCAACAATAACTAAATAAGTATCATCTTTTTTAACGTTGTTTATAGATTCCACATCAAAATGATCATAATGAGTATGAGTAACAAATATTACTGAAGCATCATGTACAGGTTCATGAATTTCAAATGGATCAAAATAAATATCTCCTATTTTAATACTACTTTGAGTATTGATACTAACCTCTCTCATAATACCTCCTTTACAAAATAATAACAATTATTATTAACAATACTAATACTGTAAATATACCTATTCCAACCAATACAGCTTTCTTAATCAAAGGTTCATCCATTTCATTACTAAATATACCTGTAGTAGTATCAAATGTATATTCTTCAGTATCTTTCATTTTATCTATTTTTTTAGTTAAAGATTCTATTTCTTTTTTACTCATTTCTTTAGTATCTTCTAACTTTATTTTTCTAGTTATTTCCTCTTTTTTAGGAGGTGTCTTTTCAACAACTTCACTCTCATCTATTTTCTCTAATTTAATTGTTTTATCAACATCTTCCTTAGGAACAGCTTTGATAACTTTTAATTTTACATCATCAAAACTCTTATCTTCTTCATATTGATCATTAGAAAGTTTTTTAATCTGCTCATTTAATTTATCAATTGATTTATCACTCATACCAATCACCTATTATTATTATATCAAATGAATTAAAAATAATAAATATGATTGCAAAAAAAAGAAAGTATGTTATAATTCATGTAGGCATTTAACAAACGCGGACATAGTTTAGTGGTAGAACACGGCCTTGCCAAGGCTGTAACGGGAGTTCAATTCTCCTTGTCCGCTCCATAGACAAATAATCAAGCACTTAGCTTGATTTTTTTATTGAAACGAACTCCCGTTAATCATTTGATGAAATCTTATTATATCTTCTCTAATATTATTCCATCTCACAACAACAACATATCTATCTCTAATTCTCGTAGTATCACCATCTAAACCTCTTTTTTTAGGTCCTATAGTCATACAAGAAACATGAGGAGAAGTATTAGTCCAAAATCTTTTAAATAAAATCAAATCATATAAATTGTGCTTTAAAATCCAAACATAATCATCAACTGTTCCAGATACTAACGCATCAATATCATAACGAAAATCCTTCCCTCTAATCAAAAATCTATCAACCATATCTATAATAACCTTTGTTTTATTAATATATTCATTAAAACAATCTATTTCATCTTGATAAAAATTTTTATATTCTTCTGAACTTAATCTTCTAGAATAATCGCTATTACCCATTTCATTTTTAAAATAACCATAATGATAACTAACATACTTTTCTACTATTCTAAATGGAATATTTAAATCAAGCAAAAATCTCTTAAAATCCTGTATTTTTTCACTATGCACAGAATTACTGTTACCACATTTTAAACTCACACCTTTAACATAATTTCTACATTTTATGAATATATCAGCCTTCTGAGTTTCTTTATTTTTCCAACATACTATCTTCTCATTATCTTCAATTTTTATATCAAACAACTCATTTAAAAAGTTCTTAGAATTATCATCTAATTCACAAAAACATTTACCATTAAACAAATTAACAAAATCTAATTCATTTTTGTAACCATAATTCATTTGATTACCTCCCTTTATAAATATATACTCCAACAATCAAACAAATACTAAAAAAGAACTACTCAGTAGTTCTTTTAATTATCTAATTTTATATTTTCTAAATAATAATTTTTATTGTCCTTACTATATTTAAAAGTATAAATAAATTTATTCAAATCATCAGCAGATGTATCAATAACAAAGTCTTTAGCACTTACACCTTCTAGTTCATCACCCAAACTTTGTCCTCCATTTTCATCATATGCTAAAGTCTTACCAACTTTATCTTTTTCATTATCTAATATAGCAACAACAACAGTAACTTCCATTTTATCTTTAAGTTCTTTAACATCAACAACTTTTCTTTGTAATCTTAATTCAGAAGTACCTTTACATTCTTTATCTTCTTTCTTATATTCACCATTTTCATAACTATATTTAGCACACAAGATATCATCTGTCTTAATTTCATCATTGTTGAATTCTATTTCGCCACCAAATAAATAATCTACAGCATCATTAAATTCGATAGAACTAACAATTCCATCTCGATCAGTATCAGCCTTCTTAATAGCTAATAATTTTAAATAATCTTGTTCCATATCTTTTACATTTATTTCATCAGCACTATATAAAAAGTTATAAACATTTACTTGGAAATTACCAACATAATCATAATCATCAACCAAGTATTTTAAAGTAATACTATCTTTATCATAACCAACCTTAGCTGATTTATTCTTATATTTAACAACCACTTTATTATTACCATCATCCAATAATTCAAAATAACAGTAACTAGCAATCGCTCCAACTAAAAGACAAATCAAAGCAATAATAAACACTTTAAATGGTTTATTACTTTTTACTTTCTCTGCTTCGACTTTTTTTACTTCTTTTACTTCTTTTCTTTCTCTTTTTTCTACAATTTCATCCTCAAGATTAGCAACAGCTGATTTTTGTCCAACTTCATCAACAAAAGTATTTGATAATTCCTGAGTATCAGCTACCTTTTTAGTCTCTTTCTTTGTACTAATAGTTTTAGGTTTAGTAGTTTTACTACTAGATTTTTTAGTTGTTTTTGTACTTTTCTTTGGCATATTATTCCTCCCATTATCAATTTAATTTTAACATATCTAATTACTTGATTCAATTATCAAGACTCATTTTTTTAATAACCATAGGTATCATTCTAATTGTATCAGTTGCAATCAACGAAACATTACCAACTTCTTTTTCAGCTTCTTCTCCAGCCATTCCATTTACATAAGCTGCAGCTGCTACAGTTAAAATATCTGCTTCATTATAAGCAAGAAGTCCACCTAATATTCCTGATAATACATCTCCACTACCGGCCGTAGCCATACCAGAACATCCTCTATCTACTAAATATACTAACTCTCCATCACTAACTATAGTTGTGCTTCCTTTAAGTAATAATATACAATTATTTTCTTTTGCAAATTTCTTCACGATATTAATTGGATTATTAACTATAACATGACCATCTACTTTACTTAATCTAGAGAATTCTCTCAAATGAGGAGTCAATATTACTTTACTCTTATAATTTTTAATTAGATTCAAATCCATCTCGCTCAACATATTGATGCCATCCGCATCAACAACAATAGGTTTATCATAATTAGTCAAGATATATTCAAGTATCTCTTTATATTCTTCACTTATACCCCAACCCATACCTATTACTAGAGCTGTGGTTTTATCTAATGCTTTATCTATTTCTTCCTTCGAAAAAACCATTTTACCTTCTCTTGAAGGCATAACACACATAGTAGCTTCCAATATATTAGGAAGTATCGCATTACCAACAGTATTAGGTACACAAAGTCTAGTTAAACCAACACCACTTCTCATACTAGCAGAGGCCATATTACATAGCTTTATACTACCAGTATAGTTATTACTACCTCCCATAATTGATACTAATCCATAATCATATTTACTACTATCATTCTTTCTATTATTAAATATTCTTCTACAATCATTTAATTCTAAAAGATAAGTATCTGTAACTACTGTAAATAATTTATAATTAACTAACTTACCAATATAATCTTTACTCATATTTAAGAAATGACCATATCTAAATGAACCAAATGAAACAGTTAAATCAGATTTCATAATAGTTTTACCAATACCAGTATCAGGATTTAATCCACTATTAAGATCAACACTAATAACTTTAATATCACTATTATTTATATAACTAAAAATTTTATCATAGAAATTATTAGTATTAAAACTATAACTATCAATCAATCCATCAACAATAATGCTATATTGATCTAAATTAAAATTATCTTCTAATAAATTAATATTAATACCTTTAGCTTTACAATTATTAATAATAACATGATTAAAATATTCACCTAAATAAATATCACATTCACAAGTATCTACTAATTTGAATGCACTTGCTAGGGCAATGAGACCTTTTGTATTATTACCACACAAAAAAGCTACTTTTCCAGTATAGTTATAACTATCTAGTAAAGCATTACTACATACATCTAAGAATTTATTAAAATCACAATGATTAATATATGAAATTATACTTTCATTAGATACTACCCTTTTCATCTTATTCACCTACTCAAATTATACCATAAAAATTTGACTTTTGGGCATTTTTTTGGTATAATATGGCCTGTTCAAAAAAGGGGTGTTAGGAAATGCAAGATGTTTTAAAAGAGATTAAAAAAATTATAATTGAAACTGGTAATATTCAGTTGTTTTCTGATGAGAAAAAAATTAATCAATTAGTTAATAATTATAAATTAACAGATGAAGAAAGAGATGAATTATTTTCATTTATTAGTGAAATATCAAAAAACAGTGAAATCTATAGAGCTAAAAAAGAAAGTGGTTACACTAGTGATGATATACGCCAATATTTAAATGAAATAAATAGATATGATTTATTAACTGAAGAAGAAGAACACAAATTATTTACTGATATTAAAAGATTAAGAAGTGAAATAGCATCATTAGATGAAAATAATCCTATAGTTGCAGAAAAAAATGAAGAATTACGTATTTTAAAAACAAAGGCAGTTAATACCAACTTAAGATTAGTTGTTTCTATAGCAAAAAAATATGCTAAAAACAGCATGGGATTATTAGATTTAATTCAAGAAGGAAATATTGGATTAATGCGTGCAGTTGAAGAATATGATGTTGACAGAGGAAATAAATTCGGAACATATGCTACTTGGTGGATTAGACAAACAGTTACAAGAGCTTTTGCTGATCAATCAAGAACAATCAGAATTCCAGTACATATGAATGAAAGATTTACTAAAATACATAATTTTATTAGAGATAATGAAAAGAAAGGTATCTCATTAACTAGAAAACAAGTTGCTGAAAGTTTAAATATATCTGAAGAATCTATTCTTTTCTATGAATTATATAATGATAATCCAATATCATTATATACACCTATTGGTGATGAAGAAGATTCAATTTTACAAAACTTCATTCCTAGTGATGATCAATCTGCTGAAGAAGAAGTTATGGATAACTTATCACGTGAATTAATCATGAACTTATTAAACAACAAAGGAATCAATTTACATTTAACTGAAAAAGACAAAGACATAATGATTAAAAGATATGGTTTAGATGATCAAGGAATGAGAACTCTAGATGAGATTGGTACAGAATATGGTGTATCAAAAGAAAGTATTAGACAAATTCAAAAAAAAGTCGAAACAAGATTTAGAAGAAATCCGCAAATTCATAGATACCTAGGAGTAACACCTAACAAAGCTAAAATGGAAGCATTGGACACACCAAGACCTAGAAAGAAAAAATTAGTTAAGGAGGCGGTTGAATGAAAAACATATTAATGAAGATAAAAAGAGAAATATTAAATATGGAAGTCATAAACGAAGAAGAATTAAATAAAATATTTGCAAAATATGGACTAAGTAAAGATGAACAAGAAGCAATCATTAATCATTTATTAAGTGACGATCCAATAAGAAAGCCAAGAGTAAGAGAAGTAAAAGAAATTGAACCTACTAAAGAAGAATTAGAACAATTAGAATTAGAAGAAAAAGAAATGTTCAAACAAGAAAATACTTCTAGAAATACTGAAGTATCTACTACTGGATATACACCAGATCCTATTAAGAACTATTTAATGGAAATTGGTAATATTCCACTTTTAAGTAAAGATGAAGAAAGATTACTATTCTTAGAAATCGCAAAAAAGAGAAAAGAAATAACAGATTGCACAGAAGAAGATAGAAAGTTAGCTTTAGAAGATGAATTAGATGTATTACAAAAGAAAGCTGCTGAACACAATTTAAGATTAGTAGTAAGCATTGCTAAATATTATAGTGGTCGTGGTCTTGATTTATTAGATTTAATTCAAGAAGGTAACTTAGGTTTAATGAGAGCAATTGAATTGTTCGAAGTTGAAAAAGGTTTTAAATTCTCAACATATGCACATTGGTGGATAAAACAAGCTATTACTAGATCAATTGCTGATAAAGCAAGAACAATAAGAATACCTGTTCATATGTCAGAACAAGTTAATAGATTCACAAGAAGAGAAAAAATGTTAGCTCAAAAACTACAAAGAGATCCAACTGAACAAGAGTTAGCTGATGAATTTGATATGAGTTTAGAAAAAGTTAAAGAGTTAAAATTACTTGCTCTACCACTAGTTTCTCTACAATCACCAATTGGTCAAGAAGAAGACACACAATTAATAGATTTTATCGAGGATGATGGTGATTCACTAGAAGAACAAGTAGATCAAATTATGTTAAAAAAGTATTTAGATGATTTCTTAAATAAAAGATTACATGATAATGTATATGGACATGAACCAGGTCAATTCAAAGATAGAGAACTAGAAATATTAAAATTAAGATTTGGTTTTAATGAAACTCAAGAACCATATACTTTAGAAGATATTGGACAAAAATATGATATTACTAGAGAAAGAGTTAGACAAATTGAAAATAAAGCACTTTTAAAATTAAAACATCACAATAATAAAGTTGGTAAACATATCAAAACTTATTCTCGTGGAAGAAATTTTAATACAAGATAAAAAGAGATTAAGAATTAATCTCTTTTTATTGTTTTTTAATTGATATTAAAACAATAATTTGCTATAATGTATTTACGAGTTGGGGCTATAGCCAAGTGGTAAGGCGTGAGTCTGCAAAACTTTGATCGTCGGTTCAAATCCGTCTAGCCCCTCCATATAAAAACAAAACGAACCTATTTGGTTCGTTTTTTATTTATCTTGATAAGTTAAATATTGTAAACCATAACCACTACCATCAAAATTTCTTGATCCATCATAGTGTTGAACTATATTACCATTACCAGATGAATCCATAACAATTAAATCTGTTGGTTTCAAACTTGCTTTTTCAGCACCTTTTCTAATACCAACAACTGTAACATAGTGATTACTAGCAGAATATCCATCAGTTGCAACAACAACTGGTTTGTGTTTATTATTAACTTCATCCCATATAACATTCATACGTTCTCTTGAAGAACTAGCTGTACAATTGTTCATTCCAGGCCATTGTGCAGTATTACTATGAACATTAGAATTATATGCTGAACACACACTACTAAAGTCTCCAGAAGAAACATTAATCTTTCCATCCAATACAGCATAACCATAAGCAGTTGCCCAAACACCACAAGATTCTCTTGTTTTTTGAGTTCCTAAAGTGTCAATATCCTTTTGATTAAATGGAAGACAATAAGCTTCTACTCCATCGATATTTTTTAATTCGAAACCAGCCATTGTTGGAGCTTTCAAAGCATTAACACTAGCATCTCCACCTGATTTGGCTTTAGCAAGTTTACAAGCAGATCTAGCCTTACTTAAAGCATTTTCTATCTGTTGTTTCAATTGTTTCATTTCACTATCATACTTATCTACGGATTCTTGAGCATCATACATTTTTCTCCTATAATGACCTCTATTTGGATTATCCTCATTACATCCATTATATAGTGATTTATAATTACGATGAAGTTCTTTGGCTTTTTTTAAATTTTCTTTTGCTTCTAAATATTTTTCATACAAATCCAAAGCACCAGCAAAAGAAGTCATAGCACTGTTCATAGTTGCAGCTTGTCCATAGAACTCTGCATATTTTGCTTTTAAATTTTTATAAGAAGCTCCTTCCCAAGCGCCAGACAATCCATCGACATTGGAATTACACTCAGTTAAAGCATTTATTAACTTAGTCGCATCAGCTTTAACAGTACCACTACTTACCATCTAATCACCTCATCCTATTATATTATATCTAATATCTATTAAAAATTAAACATATATTATTATAATTATACTTAAATTCTTCATTCTTAATTATTTTTTTCAAACCATACTCATCATTATAAAAATACATATATTTATCAGATATAACCATAATATTATAATCAACTATACTCCAATAATTGACATTATCTAATTTAAATAACACAGTTGGTTTATTTTTATATTTAGAATTAGATCTATAAAAATAATTATCTTTACTTCTAAAATAATAAAAATCATTATAGTAATAAATATCTAAAGTATCATATTTATCTTTTATAACATCATCTTCAACACTACTTACAAATTTATATCTATCAGGATAATTCTTCATATCAGAAGTTTCTACTTTTAATTCTTTTCTATCCTTAATAGTAATATATCCCTTTTTCTCTTCTCCTATCTTTTCTAATTTTTTCTTATAAGGATCAAGAGTATATTCAATATATTTATCAGTATCTATCAAATATAATTTCTTATTAAAAGTACCTAGTATTATATATTCTCCAGTAAAATTATCTTTTCTATTTTTAATAGAACTCATTCTTTTATTTAAAACATTATAATAATATAATTTATCAGTATTATCAGTATTTATAAACATATAATACTTACCTACTACAGTAGAATAATCATTTTCATACATATCATTCTTACTAACTAATTTTTTAGTATCAGTTCCATTCCTACTAAGAATATTTATACCTGTATAATTCCACATAATAAATTTATAATCTTTAGGTATATTCTTTAAATAATATGAAACTTTACCCTTCTTAGTTACTTTATTATTAATATTTAAATTCTTAGAATAATAACCATCTTTCTTTATCTTTTTAACAATACTTTTTAAATCTTTATCTTCTTCATTATTCAAATAACTATAACTATAAGTATTATTCTTTTTATTACAATAAATATTACCATGTTCATCCTCTATATATACAGGAACAATACATACTAAATCATTATTTTTATATCTAACTATCTTCTCTATTATTTTTTTCTTTTTATTTAAATCTTTATCATAACTAAAATTAAAGATATGTTTATTATTATCTTCTACTACAAAATCATAATTGTGAACACCCTTGTTATAATTATATTTTTCTTCTATTTTATATTTAATACTATCTACTGAAACATCATAATTTAATTGATGTTCTTTTTTTAATATATGTAGTAATAAATATATAAAAATTATTACAATAAAAAATATAATTAATATTGGTAATCTTTTTCTCATATTATCACCATATTAATTATATCATATTATTTTATTTCGATAATACTATTATCTATAAAAAACTGAGTATATTCTTTTCCACTATATAGACCTTCTGTATGATCAATAATCTTCTTATCTTTAACAATTAATATCATAGGAGTTTCTACTCCTCCAAGTTCTTCAAAATACTTATCAGATTTTAATAACTTTTCTCTATCTTTATCATCAAATGTATCTAAAGATAAATAATTAATATCTAAATCATATAAATGAGCAATGTTTTTAAGAATTGGTTCAGCGATAGGACAAAACTCACAATCAGTTCTTCCAATCATAACAATACTTTCGTCTTTCCCTTTATACAAATCTAGATATTTATCTATATCTATTTTATTAAAATCTTTCATTTCACTCTTTTTAATTTGATCAGCTTCTTCTTCAATTGAATTAACATATTTTTTTTGTTGAGCTTGACTAATAGCTCCACCATTCATAAAGATAGCAATGATTGCGATAATTACTACGACTATTGCGATAATAGCCATGATAATAACTTCTTTTTTCTTGTCCATAACTTCCTCCTATTTTAACTTTTTAACAAATGATTTAACATCTTTACTATCAGACAATAAATCATCTAAATAATCACAGTTAGAAATATATATATCTTTATCTTTAAATAAATTATTAAAAGTATTTATTTTTCTCTTAACTATATTTTCTGAATTTAATTCTTTAGATATCATCTTACTTAATAATAAATTTAATTCTAAAATATTAGTATCATATATAGAATCAGATTTACTCTTTAATACCATATATTTATCAGGATTACAGATAGAAAATTCTCCATTATAAGAGATATCATCATAATCTAAATCATTAAATACTACTCTCTTATCACTTATATATTTAACTTCTTCTTCTAAATTAAATAGACTATCTAATAAATAATCTTTTGGAGTAGTAATAATCTTGTGAAAAGATCCATTTTTAGGAACACTCTTAATAGAATAACCACAAAATTTATTATTACCATAAACTAATTTACTTGGCATAAATATTTGTAGTGATTTAATTTTACTTAAATATCTTATAGTATTTTCACTATGAGCTTCTTCAAAATTCTTATCATAAATTCTTATTAAGCCATTACGATAATTATAAATATTTCCACCATTAAAAGTACTAGTAGGAACCATTCTATCAAGATTAAGTTTTTTATTTTCTATACGATATTCCACCTCAATCACCCCAGGTATTGATTATAATACCACAAAACTAATTTTTATGGAAGTGAGAAATGAATTTTGCGAATCGATAAAGAATAATTGTACTGTTGTTTATAGCAAAACTTTTACCTACTGCTTTACCTCCTATTGTTAAAGAAGAAATGATTGCAGCTACAATAAGTCCTGTTAATAATAGATTAAAGCCTAGATTTTCACTTAATAATATAGTAATAGTAGTACCACTAGCACCTGAAATAATACCACAGATATCTCCTACTACATCACAACAAAAACTAGATACTTTTTCAGCATTCTTTTTAAAAGCAACTGCTTGATTAGCTCCATATACTTTTCTAGAACTCATAGAGTGAAAAACACTCTCATCAGCAGCAGTAACACTAACTCCAATAATATCAAATAATATACCTATAAAAACAAATAATAAAGTAACTATAATACCTATTATTATATTTAGATTAGGTATAATCAATTGACTGATTAAAGACATAACAATAGATAGAACAAAAGATATTCCTAAAATGAATGCTATCCATTTTTTATCTATTAGTTCTTTTTTATTTTTATCTTTCTTTTTAGATTGATTAATCAGATTTCTTATTTCTTCTTTATTCACAAAATCACCTAATAGAATTATAACATAAAAAAAATAGTATAAAATACTATTTTATTTAGAATAAATAATGGCTTTAATATAGTTAACTTTGAATCATAGGTCAAGTAGGATTTCCCTAATCTCTACTATTCCGTTACCAGAATAGCCGTTCCCATTTAAAGAGATTAATACATTATCACTAAATGTATGACTTGATTACCACTTAGTATCCACTGCAATCCTATATTATATTGACACTCTAGGAGATTTCCCCACTAGGTATTTCTCTATTAGTACTTTTTTGCAGTAAATGTTTCATAATGCAATACCTTTAACTTCAGTCGCGAGCTATGGTTAAAAGCTGATCATTAATCCCCAAATACCACTCAAGACAGGCTACTCTACACATAACTTTCGCCACATGTAGGTTACTCCCTAAGTCGTATCTAGTCCATCAGTTATACACGTATAGGCTAAACACAAGCATAGGTCTCAAACGAAAACCTGGGTCCGAAGCATATGCCATTACGCTTTGCCCAAATTCTCTTTCACTTCAGCATCCACCCCAAACTGGGCGTAAGAAGCAAACACCAAAGGCTTCATCGATATGCCCTTAACGATTTTTTAATCTCGTCTTCCTAGAAAAATAAATAACTAGAATAATGTACCATCACTACATCATGTATGCATTATACCATAAAATAAGGATTTTGTCAACTTGACACTTTCATAGAAAAAGAAGAAGTTAAATACTTCTTCTCTTAGAATAAACATATCCAGCTCCAACACAAGATAGAATTACCAATAGTATTGCTAGATAAGCTCTACTTGTATTTGGATTGTTTAAAGCTGTACCACCTTTTCCGTTAATCACTGAAGGTTTTCCACTACTCTTAGGTGTCCATACTGCATATAATACGATATTTTGAGCATTTTCTCCTCTGATTACAACAGTATCTCCACTCTTATAAACTACTGGACCATTTTCTTCAGTAGCCCATCCAGAAAATGTATATCCATCTCTTTCAGGAGTAGTAGTTGGTAGATTAATATCAGTATATGTTTCTCCTTCAGTAGTAGTAATTTCACCAGTTCCACCATTAGTATTAAAAGTAATAGTAACCGGTTTTTTCTCTACCCAAATAGCATATAATATTATTTCATCATATTCTTCATCAGATAAATTACTAACAACTGCTTGATCAACATAAGCTACTTGTCCATTTTGAGTAAGTGACCAACCAGCGAAAGCATAATTACTATCAACATGAACAAAAGCGTTCTTTCTTAATGTAACATTTTGATCATAAGTTGCAGTTGTACGTTCCATATTACCACTAACATTACTTCCTGATTCTGTATTTTCTCCATTAGCCTCATAAATAATGTAGTATTCAATTGGATCCCATACCGCATATAATTTAACATTCTTCGTTAAAGTAACAGTAGAATTAACTCGATAATTATCATCAGGATTTCCATCTTTACTTGTAGCCCATCCTACAAAGTTATAACCACGTCTTGTATATGAGTTAGCAGGTACAGTAATTGGTTCTCCATCAACTTGATAATTTATACTTCCCATCGTACCATTACCACCATTAGGATCAAATGATAAGACATATCCATTACCTGACCATTGAGCAGCAAAGGTAATTACACCTCCAACTATATTTAAATCAGTAACACTAACTCTCTCTCCTACTTCATAAACAGAAGAACCATTTTGCCATCCAGCAAATGTATATCCATTTCTTATAAATGTACAAGCTGGAATAGTATATACAGCAGTGCTGGCAACTTGAACATTACTCATACTTCCAGTACCATTATTACCATCAAATGAAACTGTGTAATATGTAGGTATTACTGGATCATCTGGATTTGGATCATCAGGATCAGGATCATCAGGTTGTGTTCCTCCACCAGAACCAGACTTCCAGATTGCATACAATGTAACATCTTTATATCCTAACTGTGCTGGTGTAACTTTACTACCAGAAGCATATATACCATTATCTCCTTCTTGAGCATTTCTATCTTCAGAGAATCCTACAAATGTATATCCTTCTCTATATAAATCATCATCTAAACTATCAGGAAGATTAGAAATTGTCTTCATCAATACAAACGTATTAAGAGCAGTATAATAAGTATCTTCTAACTCTCCATCAGCCTCATTAGCACGATAAGTAATAGTATATTCAATTGGCTCCCAATAAGCATAGATATTAATAATATTATCTGAATTGGCATAACCGACAATATCATATAATTTAATATTTTGTCCTGGATCTAATTCACTATTCTGATTAGCAGTATTCAAACGCCAAGAACTAAACTCATAATAATTTTTCTTAAATACATTTTGAGCTATAGTAACAGTATCTGTTAAATAATATTCTTGATCATCAATAGTAGAAGCTCCAGATATCAAAGTTCCACCATTCTTATTATATCTAACAGTATATTTAACTGGATTATTATTATTGAATAAAGCTAATAAATATAATTCATTATTAGTAAATATATTAGATATTTGATTCCATCCACTAAAAGTTTGCCTATTATTATAAACAACTCTATTTTGTTCTACAGAATCTTCTGTTCCCCATCCAATAAAATTAGCATTGTTAACTTCAGATATTTCATCTAAAGTAAAACTACTCATATAAGAATCTACAAATCTTACGTAATCATGACCATTATTAGGTTCAACATAAGTTAAACGAAGCATATCAAATTCTGTATAAGCATCTTCATAATTTTCACCATCACTAAATGTAAACGACAATCTAGTAGTTCCAGGATCAACATCTTTAGATGGCATCAAATATATTGTTAATTTATCCCCTGCATATAAAACTTTATCATATAATTTTTCATTAATATCATTTCCAGTACCTGTACTATTTCCATTTACACTAGATTGATAATTATAAGAAAGCAAATAGTCTTGATAACTATATATATCTCCATCAATTTCAGCTATAACTGTAGAAGTATCAACATAATATAAATATGAAGTGGTAGTAGTAACATTAATTTCAACTTTAAGTACAGTTTTAAAATCTACTGATTCATTAAGTTGTTCTGAATCATAACCACTCCAAGCATTATTAGCTTCTGTAGTACCTGATATATCAGAAACTCTAGTAAATGTAAAACCACCATAATTTACACTATTATTACCCATAAAAGGCATAGCCTCATTTTTAACTACAGAAACATTGTTGTTATTATATTTAATTGTAAAAAACACAGATGCAAAAACAACAATAGTAACTAATAAACTAAAAAGCATTTTAAATCTAAGTTTCATATGATATCACCTACTATAATAATTATAGTATTAAATCTATTCTGTATCAATAAATCACAAAAAAAAGATGTAACACTTTACATCTATTTTTTTAGCATATTTACATAAGAATGTATCATTCTAGGCCAACTTCCACTTTCAGCATATCTTGGTCCAATAGAATCTATTGTAGTTAATCCTCTAGAATAGAAATTTCTATATAAATTATTAATCATACCTACAATACCCGAATTAATATCAGGATATGCTCTATAGGCTCCACAACCAGGTCCCTTTTGTCCACCAACATTACTACATGTTCTAGCTATTCTACTAGTACCATTACCTGTCTCATGCATCATGATTGCAGCAGCGACAAATGGGTCTACTTTAAGTTTTAATGATGTATCTGTAATTAATTGTCCTTTTCCACTTAAAACTCCACCCAGTTTTTTATTTAATTTATTTATAATTTCTTCTCTAGTAAAGTGATCTACTACTTCGATTCTAACCAAAGAACCATCAGCTGCATTCATATTTATATTTGTAAGTCCTAATTCAGAATTATCAACTATTTCTTTAGCTTGAACTTTAGAAGATTTTTTAACATAATTGACATTAGTCTCTAAATATGCGATATCACTTTTATCAAAGTTTAAATTTTCTTTGTTTATCATCATTACTCCCATAAATATCATGATAATACCTACAGCGAATAACGACTTCCCAATCGACTCAATTTTCATGTTAACTCCTTAAAAATTTATAAAAATATTCTATCAAAAAATAGCCAAAAAGTCAATTAACGAACCATGTTATTAATAGCTATTAAAACGCCTAATTTTCCGTATTCATAAGTGATTCCACCTTGCATAAAAGCCTTATATGGTGGGATTAACGGACCATCTGCTGATAACTCTATAGTTGATCCTGGAATGAATGAAGATCCAGCCATAATCTCTTTATGAGGATAACCAGGCATATCAGAAGGTTCTGGTATTACATATGACTCAATTGCTCCACCAGCTTGTAGTCCTTTACAAAAATCAATCAACTTTTTCTCATCACCAAATTCAACTACTTGAATTATATCAGTTCTCTTCTCATTATATTTTGGTGTAACTTTATAACCTAATTTTTCTAATAAACAAGCTGCAAAAATCTGAGTTTTTAAAGCATTACCAACTACCTCTGGAGCATTAAATAATCCTTTATAATAAGTTTCAAGTATACCAAAGTTAGCTCCCATATCTTTATAACCACCAGGTACATTAAGTCTTTCACTGATTAATTTAATATATTTTTTCTTACCTACAATATATCCACCACTAGAGGCAATACCTGCCCCTAAATTCTTCATCAAACTAGAAGCAACCACATCAGCTCCAACTTCAATAGAATCAACTTCTTCTACCATACATCCATAACAGTTATCTACAAAGATTATTACATCTTTATTAACAGATCTAATCTCTTCAATAACCTTTTTAATTTTAGAAATACAAATACTCTTCCTATCAGAATAACCAACACTTCTTTGTATCTCTACCATCTTAACATCATTATTTTTTAATCTATTCTTAATAACTTCATAATCAAAATCATCATTAACCAAATCAATCTCTTCATAATTAATACCATTCTTAATCAATGATGACTCACTATCTCCTTCAGTACCAATAACAGTCCTAATAGTATCATAAGGAGTACCACTAATACTAATTAAAGTATCACCATGTTTTAATAAACCAAAAAATGTAATAGTTAACGCATGAGTACCAGACATAATTTGAGGTCTAACTAAAGCATCTTCTGCTCTAAATACTCTCGCATATACTCTTTCTAACTTTTCTCTTCCAGGATCACTATAACCATAACCCTTAACTTCATTAAAATCACTAATATTAACTTTCTCATCTTGAAAAGCTTTAAGTACTCTACTAGACCAATTTAATACATTTTTATCTATATCATTAAATATATCTTTAATCTCTTCTTCCACTTTTAAAGATAAATTAACTAACTTGTCTGAAATATTAAAATCTTTATACATATTTCCTCCCAAAACAAATAAATTATACACTATATGTATTATTAATTCAAATATGATATTATATTTATAGGTGATATTATGGATAAAGTTAAAACTCTAGTAGATTGGATAAAAGAATCTAATAAAACAGTATTCTTTGGAGGTGCAGGAGTATCTACAGAATCAGGATTAAAAGACTTTAGATCTAAAGATGGTCTTTATAATATGAAATATGATTATCCACCAGAAGAAATACTATCTCATCATTTCTTTATAGAACATCCAGAAGAATTTTATAAATTTTATAAAGATAAATTAAACTCTCTAAATTATAAACCAAATATTACTCATGAAGTACTTTCATTAATGGAAAAGAATAATTTACTAAGTTCTATAATAACTCAAAATATCGATGGATTTGATACTTCCGCAGGAAGTACTTCAGTAATAGAACTTCATGGTACAGTATTAAAAAATCATTGTATGAAATGTAATAAGTTTTATGATGCTGAGTATGTATTCAATAGTGATGGAGTACCAAGATGCACAGAAGATAATGAAATAATAAAACCAGATGTAGTACTTTATGAAGAACCTCTAAATGATGAAGCAACCTTTCAAGCATTACAAGAAATATCTTCGGCAGACCTTCTAATAATTGGAGGTACTTCTTTAAATGTATATCCAGCTGCTGGATTTATCAGATACTTTCAAGGTAAACATATAGTCCTAATTAATAAAGATATAACCCCATATGATAATATATGTGATTTAGTAATAAATGATTCTATTGGAAAAGTATTTACAGAAATAAAAAAGGAATTAGATCTCTAATTCCTTTTCTTTATTATGATTTTTAATTACTTTAACTACTCCCAACATAGAAGCAAGTAATACTATTACTGCGATAGGTGCAGCAGTCTTAGGGTTACTAATCAATGAAACAGTAGTTTCTCTAGATTGAATCTCTCCTATCTCTTGACTAGTAATTGTAGATTTACCTATAAAGTTAGCTCCTACAGGAACATCTTTAGGTACAGTCGCAGAATATCTAAAAGATATTGTTTCTCCTGGTTTAATATTAGCTACTTTCCAAGTAATAGTATGATTAGTTCTATTATAAATACCACCATTACTAGCAGACTTACTTACATATTTTAATTCTTTAGGTACATTAGTTACTATAACATTATTATGAGATATACCACTACCAGTATTTTTAATCACTACCCTATAATTTAATGTATTTCCTCTAGTAGTAGTATATTTAGTTGAATTATTAACATAATTATTAATAGTTAATGAAACATTACCCTTTTCATTAAATAATATAATTGGTGTATAAGTAATACCAGTATTATCTAAAGCATTACTATGAAAGTCTAAATTACTACACCTAACCATATCTCTTACAAAATCATCGCCATTTGCATAATCGATAAAGTCATTATTATAATCAAGATTTTTATTATATTTCAAATATCTATCAGTTAGTAAAGTTCTAAAACCTAGTACATAATTGCCACCATCTTTGTATATAGTTGCTTTGACAAGGTACACTATTTTTTCTCCACGAACATATCCTTCTGGAGCAGTAACCTCTTCAATAAATAGCGGTACAACAAATTCTATAGTATTTAATGAACTATTCCTATAATAATAATATTCATTCATATGTGAAGTAGAACCTGTAGAGAAAAATGTATTCAAATCACTCTGACATTGCCTAGGTAACATATTAAATAACATATTATAAGTAACATTTTCATCAACTCTATAATTGCTTGCCGGAACATTATTGCCAGTATAAGCCAAGCCATATAAACCATTACCTTCATCTTCAGCATAATAAGAAAATGTACTATTAATATCACTTACCTTAAATTTAGCACCAACAAGTCCATCTCCATGATCATTAGTCTTGAATATACTACCATATAAGTCAAGGTGCCCATAGTAGTCTCTATAGGTCAAAGCAAAACAACTATTTGTAATTCCAAATAGTATTATTCCAAATATAAATAAAAATAATATCTTCTTTATATTCATACTTTCACCTATATTAATTATAATACAAAAAATCTATAAAAAAAAGAATTATTACTAATTCTTTAATTTAAATGTTTTAGGTGCTAACTTATATACTAATATTAAACTAATAATAATATACACAATAGTTAATACAATTACTGATACACTTAATAATATTGGATTAATAGTTAATCCTGAAATACTAAATATTAAGAAGTAAGTTAAAAATATAGTTAAAGAATATTCAAAATTACTATTAGATCTATCTTTATTATATGGTTGTAATAAATAATATAAAACTAAGTAATGAACACTAAAGAATAAATTACAAACTAAAATATAAATAAAGTAACTACCTATTAATAAATAATTATTAATACCACTAATAATTAATAATAATGATACTCCTATACCTATAATTATACCTATAGATAAATTAGATTTAATTAAACTAATTAATCTTCTTTTAAATAAACCTAATATTACTTCTTTTTCTCTAAAGAAATTATATCTTAACATCGCATGATCACTATTAAAGAACATTGCTTGAGTCATAATAGAAGCTCTATTAGTAAAAAACATTAACATTGGTATATACCCTATATATTTAATTAAATATTCACTTAGAGTAACTCCAAAACTATGATTAATAACTATATATATTATTAATAATACAAATACTAAACAAGCTACCATGTTATATATATTTAAACTTCTATATAATATATCTCTATGTCTTAAAAAGAATATTGTATTAAATAAATCATATCCATGTTTATTAACAATTCTCTTATTATCAATAATCTTATCTTTTTCTTTTATTTTAACCATTTCTGCTCTACTGAAATTATCTCTATTACTAGAATTCATTACTCTTTCATAAGCATTTAGTATTTTATAAATAACTCTATAATTTTTATATCTCAATAAATAGATTAAACTAAATATAAAGAATATAAAACTAACAATACAAAATACATATATAAATAAATTACTAATAGTAAAGAAATAACTAGTTAAAGCAATTATAAAGAAGAATACTACTAAAGAAAAATACTTTCTAACATCAGCATACCAAGGTATATGATTCTTATCATAATAATATAAGTTAATTGCTTCTCCTATAATCTTTAAGAATATATTAATTAATAATAATACTAATATAATTTTAATATCTAATTTTAGACCTATATTTAATATTAAGAAAGCTATAAAATTAAATATAGTATTTAATAATACTCCATTAACTAAACTATACTTAGTATAATTATAACTATCCATTCTAAATATTATTAAAGATAAATATTTTCTAACACTAATATTTAGAATAGTCGCATTATTAATAAACATACCTAATACACTTAATACTATATAAATATAAAGAAAATGATTAACATGATTTCCAGGTATATTTAAACTAATTGAATAAATTATTCCAAAATACATAAGTTTAATAAATAATTTATTCAGAATAGTAACTAAAAATCCTAGAATAAAACCTATAATTTTAAAGAATCTTATACCATAAATATTCTCTCCTACTAAATCTCTAATAACAGGAAGATTCCTAAAAGTATCTAAATAAGAGTTAATAGTATAATAAGAATCTATTTTAAAATTATAATACCAAGTCTTAAGCATCTTCTTCTGCCTTTTCTTCTTTTAAACTTTCTAATATTTTATCTTTATATTTCTTAGTACTTAAATTTTTCTTTTCAACTAATTCAAAATTTTTATCTTTCAATAAAATTATTTCATCACATATATCTACTGCTATTTCTAAGATATGTGTAGAAAAGATTATTATATGATCTTTTTTTAATTTCTTTAATAATTTTTTAATACTATCTTGAACTAATACATCTAGTGATACTAATGGTTCATCTAAAAGTAATATTTTAGGATTACTAATAATATTAATAAGTAGTTGCATCTTATTCTTCATACCATGAGAATAATCTTTTAATAATTTATCTTGATCTTCTTTTTCTAATTCAACTAGATCAAAATAATAATCAAAATCTATATCTTTCTCATTATTATGAATCTCTAAGTAAAATTGTAAAAACTCTTTTCCTGTTAAAAACTCAGGTACTATAGGAGTCGATACAATATAACCTATATCATTAGTATCTAACACTTCTCCATCTAAATAAAATTCACCAGAGTCTATTCTAATATCTCCATCCAAAGAATTCATAAAAGTAGTTTTACCAGACCCATTTCTACCTACAAGACCATAAATACAATTATCTTTAAAAGTAAAATTAATATCTTTTAATATTTCATTCTTAGTATAATTTTTAGATAAATTACAAATTTTTAGTTCCATTTATATCACCAAACTTATTATATTAAATTAATTAAATATAAGCAAATAAAAAGAGGATTAAACTAAAGTCATATATCCTCCTTGAGTTGTTGGTTTTGCCATACTTACATCAATATTACTCAAATTATAATTAGGTAAATTTGAACAATTATAAAACATATTGTTACTACTTGTTACATTAGTTACATCCCATAAAGATGATATTTTTATTTGTGTTAAACTGCTACAATAGTAAAAC
>JAFRVB010000004.1 GCA_017441845.1 Bacilli bacterium | reverse complement strand
TTCAACTGTAACTCCTTCTGGAATCATAATTACACGATTACCAATACGGCTCATACTGACACCTCCTTATATTTTTTATTACCAAATATAAGCTAGAACTTCTCCACCTATATTTTCTTTACGAGCTTCTTTGTCTGTCATTATTCCTTTTGATGTAGAAATAATTGCGATTCCTAGACCATTTAATACTTTAGGAATTTCGCCTGACTTACAATAAACTCTAAGTCCTGGTTTAGAAATTCTTCTTAGTCCAGTTATAACTCTTTCTTTATTCTTGTATTTTAAAGTTAAAACAATTGTTCCTTGTACATCATTATCTTCAATTTTAAAATCGTTTATGTATCCTTCTTCTTTTAAAATTCTTGCGATTTCTTTCTTAATATTTGATGAAGGTACACGAACTTCTTCATAACGCATCTGATTAGCATTACGAATACGTGTTAACATATCAGCAATTGTATCTGTTACTACTGCCATAATTTATCCTCCTTTCCAAATTACCAGCTTGACTTCTTAACGCCTGGTATTTGTCCTTTATAAGCTAATTCACGGAAGCAAATACGGCAGATTCCAAATTTAGCCATAACTGCATGTGGACGACCACATCTAGCACATCTAGAATATTCACGTACTTTAAACTTTTGTGGTCTATTAGCTTTTACTATCATACTTTTCTTTGCCATAATTTTCCTCCCATTACTTTCTAAATGGCATTCCAAGTCCTTCTAATAAGTCGAATGCCTCTTCGTTAGATTTTGCTGTTGTTACAAATATAATGTCCATACCACGGACTTTAACTACATCATCATAATCTATTTCTGAGAAAACTAATTGTTCTTTTAATCCTAATGTATAGTTACCTCTACCATCAAATGACTTAGGTGATGTACCTCTAAAGTCACGTACTTGAGGTAGTGAGATAGATATTAACTTATCAAAGAAGTTATACATGTTCTCTCCTCTTAAAGTAACCTTACATCCAATTGATTGTCCTTCTCTTACTTTAAATCCAGCAATTGATTTTTTAGCTTTAGTAACTACTGGTTTTTGTCCTGTAATCTTAGTTAAGTCTTCGATTGCTCCTTCTAAGAATTTAGAATTTTGTGTAGCATCTCCAACTCCCATATTTATAACAATCTTTTCTAACTTAGGTGCTTGCATTTTACTTGTATAATTGTATTTACTAATTAAGCTTGGAACTACTTCATTTATATATTTTTCTTTTAGGCGGTTCATAATTGTCCTCCTTCCACTTAATCTAGTTTTGAATCAGATTTTTTTGTGATTCTTACTTTTTTATTATTTTTATCAGTTGTATGTCCTATTCTGGTTCTCTGTTTAGTTTTAGGATCAATAATCATTACATTTGAAGCATCAATTTTACCATTGATATCAATGATTCCACCAGTCTCTTGACCGTTTCCTTTTTGATGTTTCTTTTGTACTCTTACACCTTCAACGATAAGTTTATTTTCATCTTTGAAAGTTTTAATTATTTTTCCTTTTTTACCTTTATCTTCACCAGCGATAACTACAACTTCATCTCCTACTTTAAAGTTCATATTTATCCTCCTCTTATAATACTTCGTTTGCTAAAGAAACAATTTTCATATAATCTTTATCACGAAGTTCTCTTGCTACTGGTCCAAAGATACGAGTACCAACTGGACTCTTGTCCTCACGTATAATTACGCAGGCATTGTCATCGAACTTAATATAACTTCCATCATCACGACGAACGCCTTGACGAGTACGAACGATAACAGCTTTTACAACTTTTCCTTTTGCTAATGGTGAATTAGGAATTGCTTTTTTAACTGTTCCTACTACAACATCACCAATATTTCCTGATTTAACAGTGCTTCCACCAAGTACTCTAATTACTAATAATTCACGAGCACCAGAGTTGTCAGCAACTTTTAAACGAGATTCTTGTTGTACCATAAATTATTCCTCCTTCATTCAAAGCGTTAAATTATAACTGCTTTTTTAACAATTTCTTTTAAATAGAAATGCTTAGTTTTTGATAATGGTCTAGTTTCAACTATACGTACAGTATCTCCAACTTTAGCAATATTTTTTTCATCATGTACACAATATTTTTTAGAACTCTTAATTCTTTTGTGATAGATTGGATGGACTTTATAAGTTTCTACTAATACAGTGATTGTTTTATCATTTGAATCACTAACTACTTTTCCAGTTAATTCTTTACTTTTCTTTTCCACTTTAATCCCTCCTCTACTCTGCAACACTTTCGTTTGCTTCTTCACGTTCTTTTAATACAGTTTTCATTCTTGCTACGGTATGTCTTAATTCTCTTAGTCTAGAAGGTTTTTCTAGGTTTCCAGTTGCTTGTTGGAAACGTAAATTGAATAATTCTTGTTTTGTTTCAACTAATTTATCGTTGATTTCTTCAGTTGATAATTGTCTTATTTCATTAACCTTCATTACTATCACCACCGTCTTCTCTTGTTACAAATTTACATTTAACAGGTAGTTTGTGTGATGCTAAACGAAGTGCTTCTCTAGCTACTGCTTCGCTTACTCCAGCTACCTCAAACATAACTTTTCCTTCTTTTACAACAGCTACCCAAGCTTCAACATTACCTTTACCTTTACCTTGACGAGTACCGATAGGTTTTTTAGTTAAAGGCATGTGTGGGAAGATGTTAACCCATACCTTACCTCCACGCTTCATATAACGTGTCATTGCGATACGAGCAGCTTCAATTTGGTTATTAGTGATCCAAGCACCTTCTTTAGCTTGAAGACCATATTCTCCGAATTGAACCTTTCTATTTCCTTTGGCTCTTCCTTCGTAAGGTAATCTATGTACACGACGATATTTAGTTCTTGATGGTACTAACATATTAATTACCTCCCTCTTTTTTAGCCTTAGTTTCTTTAGTTTCTTCTTTATTTTTCTTGTTTAAGATTTCACCTTTGTAAATCCAAACTTTTACTCCGATTTTTCCATAAGTAGTATCAGCTTCAGCTGTACCATAATCTATATCTGCTCTTAATGTATGAAGTGGAATTATTCCTTCTTTATATCCTTCACCACGAGCCATATCAGCTCCACCTAAACGTCCAGATACTAAAGTTTTAATTCCTTTAGCTCCACCTCTCATAGCGTTTCTAATAGCTCTCTTTTGAGCCATACGGAATGATGCTCTATTAGTTATTTGATTAGCAATAGAGTCTGCTACAAGTTGAGCATTTAAATCTACTTTCTTAATATCAACAATTGAAATTCTAACATTTTCATCAGCTATTTTTGATAATGCCTTAGTTAATTTTTCAATTTCTTCTCCACCAGATCCTATCATTACACCTGGTTTAGAAGTATGGATAACAACTTCAGTCTTTTTACCATTTCTTTCAATTTCAACTTTAGCGATACCAGCATTTTTAAGATTTTCAAATAAGTATTCTCTAATCTTAATATCTTTTGCTAAGAAATCAGCGAAATCAGACTTATTAGCATACCATTTAGCATCCCAATCTTTATTGATACCAAGTCTTAGTCCATGAGGACTTACCTTTTGTCCCATACTTGTTTCCTCCTTATTAGTTTCTTGTAGCCACTACGATATTAATGTGACTAGTTCTATGATCTTTATGTCCAATACGTCCACGTGAATCAAATTTGTGACGTTTTAATGTTGGACCTGCATCTACTCTTGCTTCCTTAATATATAGAGTATTCTCATCAGCACTTTCATTGTTAACTGCATTAGCAATAGCTGAATCTAATACTTTCTTAGTAAGTTTAGATGCTTTATTATTAACATTTTCTAAGATTGCTAGAGCGTCACTAACTTTTTTACCTCTAATTAATGTTGCAATTAATCTAGCTCTATAAGGTGATACTCTAACTCCCCTAGCAGTTGCTTTTGCTTCCATAATTTACCTCCCTAGTCATTATTATTTGTCTTTTCCGTGTCCACCGAATTTACGAGTTAATGAAAACTCTCCTAATTTATGTCCTACCATGTCTTCTGTAACATATACTGGTATAAATTCTTTACCATTATGAACTGCAAATGTATGTCCTATAAAATCAGGGAAAATAGTTGAACGACGTGACCATGTTTTAATGACTTCTTTTTTTCCAGAATTGTTTAATTCTTTAACCTTTTTTAATAGCTTTTCATCAGCGAAAGGTCCTTTTTTCAAACTTCTTGCCATAGTTTATCTTCCTTTCCTCCTATTTCTTATTACGACGACGTAAGATCATCTTATCAGATTCTTTTTTCTTACGAGTCTTAATACCAAGTGCAGGTTTGCCCCAAGGTGTCATTGGTTGTTTACGTCCGATTGGCGCACGTCCTTCACCACCACCGTGAGCATGGTCATTAGGGTTCATAGCAGAACCACGTACTGTTGGTCTTATTCCCATATGACGTTTTCTACCAGCTTTTCCTATTTTTACTAGTGAAGAGTCTTCATTTCCAACTACTCCAATAGTTGCCATACAAGTTCCTAGAACTTTTCTTTGTTCACCACTTGATAATCTTACTAATACATAATCTGTTTCTCTTCCTAATATTTGAGCAGAAGTACCAGCACTTCTTGCTAGTTCTCCACCCTTACCAGGACGAAGTTCTATATTATGAATTACAGTACCTACAGGAATTGACATAATTGGTAATGCATTTCCTGGTTTAATGTCAGCTTTCTCACCTGACATAACTTTGTCTCCTACATTTAAATCCTTTGGAGCTAAGATATATCTCTTTTCTCCATCTGCATAATATATTAATGCTATATTAGCAGTTCTATTAGGATCATATTCAATGCTTGCTACTGTTCCAGGTACATCGAATTTATTTCTTTTGAAATCAATAATACGATATTTTCTTTTTACTCCGCCACCTTGATGACGAACTGTAATTTTACCTTGATTATTGCGTCCAGAATTTTTCTTTCTAGTTACTGTTAAGCTTTTCTCAGGTGTGCTCTTTGTAATTTCAGTATTAACTAGAGTACTCATTTTTCTTAGACCTGGTGTAGTAGGTTTATAGTTTTTAATTGCCATAATTTAATCCTCCTTCTAACCAAGTTCAATTGTTTCGCCCTCTGCTAGAGTAACAATTGCTTTCTTTCCACGATTAGTTAGTCCAGTATAACGACCAACTCTTCTTTTCTTAGTTTTGATATTTATAGTTTTCAATGTTTTAACATGAACATCAAATAACTTTTCAATAGCTTCTTTAATTTCAATCTTGTTAGCTTTTTCTGATACTAAGAAAGTATATTTACCTTCACTTCTTAATAATTCAGATTTTTCTGTAACGATTGGTGCTTTAATTATTTCTAAATATTTAGTGTCTTTCATTATTTAAGCACCTCCTCTATTTCTTTTAATGCATCTTCAGTAACAATCATAATATTAGTTGCTACTATATCTAGTACATTAATTTCATCAGCTTCTAATAAGATTACGTTTCCTAAGTTTCTAGATGCTAAGATTAAATTTTCTTCTAATTCTTTAGCTACTATTAATACTTTCTTATCTTCAACTTTTAAGTTAGTTAAGATTTCAATCATATCTTTAGTCTTAGGAGTTTCTAATTTGAAATTATCAACTACCATGATCTCTTTATCAGCTGCTTTTTCTGATAATGCACTTAATAATGCTAATCTACTTTCTTTTCTATTTTGTTTAATAGAATAATCTCTAGGTACTGGAGTACCATATCTTCCTCCACCTACCCATTGAACTGCTCTTCTTGAACCTTGACGAGCATTTCCTGTTCCTTTTTGTCTGTATGGTTTTCTACCACCACCACGAACTTCAGAACGATTTTTAGTTTTATGTGTTCCTTGTCTTAATGCCGCTAAATTTAAAATAATAGCATCACTTAGAACATTTTGATTTGGAGTAATTCCAAATATATCATCTTTTAAATTAATGTCTTTTAATTCTTCACCTTTTAAGTTAAAAAGTTTAGCCTTTTTCATCCGTAAATCCTCCTTTCATCACTTTAATATCTACAAATTATCTTGTGTGATGATTTTACTCAGCTGGTTTTTCTTCAGTAGTTTCTTCTTTTACTTCTTCTGCAGCTTCTTCAGTTTCTTCAGCTTTTTCTTCAACAGTTTCTTCTACTTCTTGAACAGCTTCTTCAACTGACTCTTCTACAGGAGCAGTTTCTTCTTGAACTACTTCTTTAGACTCAGGTGCTTCTTCAACATATGATACTAACTTGTATTCATCATTTTTATTAGCACCTTTAACAGCTTCACGAATCATAACAAATGATTTCTTTGGTCCAGGAATATTTCCTTTTATTAAAATGACATTATTTTCTGTATCTACTGATACAATTTCAAGATTTTGAATAGTTGTTTGTACGTTACCCATATGTCCAGGCATCTTTTTACCTTTAATAACATGCATTGGTAACATTGTACCTAGTGAACCAACACCTCTATGATATTGAGAACCATGTCCCATTGGTCCACGTGATTGGTTCCAACGTTTAATTGCACCTTGGAAACCTTTTCCTTTACTTGTTCCAGTTACATCTACTGCTTCTCCTGAAACAAATACATCTTCAGCTTTTAATACTTGACCCAAAGTGTAATCACTAACGTTAACTCCTCTAATTTCTTTTAAGAAGCGCTTAGGTTCAGTATTAGCTTTTTTTAAGTGACCCATCTTTGGTTTGTTGCTAAGTTTTTCTCTAGTAGTACCAGTTGCTAATTGAATAGCATCATAACCATCTTTTTCTACTGTCTTGATTTGTGAAACAACGTTAGGTTCCACTTCAACTACAGTAACCGGAATTAATTTACCTTCTTCAGTAAATACTTGAGTCATTCCGATTTTTCTACCTAAGATTCCTTTCATTAATATTTCCTCCTATTATTTTGTAATTGTTTTAATTTGGATATCTACTCCGCTTGGTAAATCTAAATGAGCTAATGCATCAATAGTCTCCTTGCTTGGATTTTTGATATCAATTAATCTTTTGTGTGTACGCATTTCAAATTGTTCACGTGAATCTTTATATTTGTGTACAGCTCTTAGAATTGTGAACTTTTCAATTTCAGTTGGAAGTGGTACTGGTCCAGATATTTCTCCACCAGTTCTCTTAACTGTTTCAACAATTTTTTTAGCTGCTGTATCTAAGATTCTGTGATCGTAAGCTTTGATTTTTATACGAACTTTTTCTTTTGACATGTAAAAATCCTCCTTTCGCCTATATCGAGTATAGACTTGCTCCGTACGAAAACCTGATACACATTTTAAGCATTTTTGTAGTTTTTCTTTAAACTAATTAACAACTTAACCTGGCGTATCAACAACCTCGCACATCTATGCAGTCATACGTATTTAATTATAACAAGTAATATCAACAAATGCAAGGACTTTTTTAATAAATTTTCGTAAATAAAAAAGTTTGCACTTTATACAAACTTTTTTATATTTTAAAGATATAATCATTTATTTTATTATCAGGTACTATGAATTTATCATCTCTAAGTATACCAATTAATTCTTCTTTAGTTTCTATTTCATAGTCTATTTCACCTAGTATCATTACTCTTTCTAGGTTTTCTTCATTTAATAAATCTAAATCATCCTTCATAAATCTATCTAAATCTAATCTACGTATTAGGTTTATTTTTTCTTTTAGATGATCATTATTAAAGAATTCATAACTCTCAGTATTTTTTAATTGAATTAGTTTGTTTTCTTTTTCTAGTAGATCTATTTTTTCTTTGATGTTATTATCATCCATTAATAGTTCTACTTCATCTATAAATATTCCTGGATTTAGACCTTTTTCATTAACATAGTCTATACTATTAATCATTTTATTATATTTATCACTATCTAATTCTAATAAATCAGCATTTTCATAAATAGAATGACTCCATATAAATCCTTTATCTTTTAATGATACTAAGTCTTTTATTCTAGCTATATTACTTTCTTGAATACCTTTAATAACAAAGTCTTTATTATCACTTATTTTATGTAATTCTTTTAACATTTCAGATAAATCTTCAAGATTGTGTTCCATCATTGAGAATAAATCTACTTCATCTTTTGAAATACCATATTTTTCTAATAAGGCATAGTAATGTAGTTTAGTATCTTCATTGATAACTTTATGTTCTTTATTTAATTTTTCATAATACTCATTATTATGTTTATAAACTAGTTTTAAGAATTCTAATATTATAGTTTCATCTGTTATATTCTTGATGAAATTCTTATAATTCTTTATTTCTTCTTGATCAATATACTATCTATTTCATTTAATACTTTTTCATATCCTCTGATATCTCTTTGGATTTGTTTCTTATTATTAACTTCTTTATTACTTAGTTTTCTATAGTATTCTTTAATTATATTTATACTTTTATTAAATAGTTTAAGATCTAATTTATGAGTAATTTCACTCATATATTTATTAGTTCTTTCTCTATCACTTATATTTGGATATTCTTTATCTACATTATCTTTGCATTCTTCAATATAATTAACTATAGTTGCGAGAAATAGAGCATCTGTCATATCTGTTTCATATTCATTGATATATTTAGCTAATAGTTTTATTCTTGATTGATTAGTAATAGTATCTCCTAATGGAGCAAATACTCCATAAATATCAGATTCTCCTTTATTCATTTTAGAGAATATTTTTTTATAATGTCTTTCTTCTTTTGATGAATTTTCTAGATATTTATCTACAGCTAAAATACATTCATATAAGTTTTCATATGATACTCTTTCTAAAAGTTGACTCATTGTTATACAATCAAAATTTAAATTACTAATATTATCAAAACGATCTGTTGTTAGTAAGAAAGCAGTCATTAGATCAGTTCTTGATATATTTAATAAATCTGTTTTTTTATTAAATGGATGTTCTTCAAAAAACTCTTTATAGTATTCATATAATGGAGATTCTTCTTCTAAAGAAAGCTTTAACACTTCTATTCTATCTTGGGCTATTTTCTTAATTTCTTCTATTGTCATAGTGCCTTCTCCTTCTTCTTTTTAGTATCTAACATAGAGAATAATCTATCTCTATATTCTTTATTTTCTTCTTGAAATGAAGGATCTCCTACTTTTTCTTTAATAGTTTTTTCTTCTTGTCTATATTCTGATATTTTTGCTTTAACTGGTAATAAATAACCCCTATCATTAGTTACTTTCTTAGTAAAAGCTGTAATAACCATATAATCTCTCTTACTTAATTTAGCAAATACTACTCTTACTTTAAATTCTCTTACTTCTAATGTACCTTTTAAAGCATCATTATTAGTAAATCTTTTAATTCCTTTGAATGTGCCATCTTCAATAGATTCAAATAATTCTTGAAATAATGGATAGTACTCTGAAGGAATACTTTCTAATTCTTCTATTACTCTTACATTGCCTCCAGGAGTTTTAGCAAATATTATATTATTCTTTTGTTTTTGCTCTTTTTTCTCTTCTTTAACTGGTTCAAGAGATTTTTTTAAGAGTTTCATCATCTTATTATTCTTATTAATATCTTCTTTTAACTCTATTAATTCTTCTTTTGATAAGGATTTATCTTCATCAATAACCTCTTTTATTTCATTAATCTCTTTTTTATATTCTATTAATAATCTTAAGATTATCTTTTTATAATCATAGTGTTCTCTTGGTGGTAATTCATCTTCTAAATTAGTAATACTATTAATATCTAATTCTCTTAAGTTTGATAAATAATACTCTATAGCATCTTCAAATTCATCTGTTTCATCATCTAAATCATCTTTTATTACTTCTTCTTTTAATACTTCTTTAGGCACACTAAAAGTCTTAGGAGGTGTTTCGATAACAATCTTCTTTTTATTTTTAACACTTTTTAATTTTTCTAATTCACTTTTCTTGAAGACAGCTGTTCTTTGATTATGATCTAATCTTTCTAGTAATTCTTCTTCAGAAAGGTTACTTATGTCTGAAAAATTAAATTCCACTACTTCTCCTCCTTATTATCAGTGATTACTTTTAAGGATGCTGGTTCAACTATGTTTTTACCAAACTTATTGTTTATTTTATCTATAGTTTCTTGGAATATATCATCCTCTTCTTCTATTTTATCAAATATTGAGATTTGTTTCTCCTTTGATTCTTGTAAATTAGCTAATTTTACACCAATTAGTCGTATATATTCATCGTTATAAGTAGAATCAAATAGATCTGATACTACTTTATATATCTCTTTATCATCATTAGTAGGATTATCTATAGTAGTTTGATTAGATGTTCTTCTAAATTTTAAATCTTTATAGATAATACCTATAGTTTTAGCATACATCTTTTTTCTTCTTAGGCTTCTACCTACTTCAACACTTTGAGAGAATAATATTTTCTTTAATTTATCTCTATCATTTTCATCATTAGGTAGAGTTGTCTCAGTACTGATACTTTTTCTCTTTCTTCTTTCGCTTTCTACTGGTGAATCATCCTTTCCCCAAGCAGCATTATGTAAGTTAATAGCTTGATTTTTAAAGACTTTTTCTAATTTTTTAATATCAGTATTAGCTAAATCTCTAATAGTCTTAATATTCATACTATTTAATTTTTCAGTAGTACTTTTACCCACCATAAATAGCTCTCCTACCGGGAGAGGCCATAGTTTTTTAGCTATTTCATCATCAAACAAAGTATGTACTTTATCAGGTTTTTCAAAGTCAGATGCCATCTTAGCACATAGTTTATTATTAGCTATACCTATATTAACGGTAAAACCAAATTTTTCTTTAATTTCATCTTTTATCTTATTAGCTAATTCTATATAGTCTTTATATAGATAATTAGTACCAGTAAAATCCATAAAACATTCATCTATTGAGAATTGTTCTAGTGATGGAGAATAATCACTTAAATATTTCATTAATTTATAAGAACATTCTCCATACCAATAAAAGTCTGCTTGAAAGACTTTTAATTTTGGACATATTTTTCTGGCTTCATATAAAGATATAGCAGTCTTTATACCCATTTTTTTAGCTACAGGAGATTTAGCTAGTACTATACCATGACGAGCTTTTTCATCTCCTCCAATTACAGAAGGGATCTCTCGTATATCTACTTTGGATCCCTCATTTAACATTTTAACTGCAGTCCAAGATAGAAAAGCATTATTAACATCTATATGAAATATAATTCTTTTCATCTTATCACCTCAATTATTTTTTATATACATATTTTTTTATTTTATTTATACTTCTTTGGATTTTTTCAAAATCATATGAAATATCCATTACTTGTTCTTCTAATTCTTCTACATCTTTAACAACGATATCTCCATCTTCAATCTTAGCGAAAATTACACAATTACCATCGTCATTTTTATAATAACAAACAGGATCATCTGTTTTAACATAATCTGTTTCGGCTAACATCTCAGAGAAAGTAACAATTTCTTCATCTTCAAATAAGTCATCCATTGTACTTACTTTACCTACTAAGATATTGAAAACTTTATCTCCTTCTCCATATTGTTTGATTTCTTTCTCATAGACTGATACTTTTATTACATCATCTGGAAATCCAATATATTCAAAATTATTGGGTAGAGATATATTAATTAGGTATTTTTCTCCCTCTTTATTCATTACATTAGATACTGATAAAAATACTTTATCATTATAACCTAACACAAAATCACCTCTATTTATATTATATCAAACTTATAATAAAAAATAGTCAATTTATTGACTATTTTATTAATAAACTTATCTATATATTTTTTTTATCCTTTATGTTATTATTTATATAGGAATAATAACTATGATAAGGAGGCTATTATGAAGTGCGTTAAATGTAAAAAAGAAATAGGTAATGATGAATTATTTTGTGGTTACTGTGGCACTAATCAAGCAAAATTTTCTAAATATTTAGAAAATGTTAGCAAAAAAATACACAAAGAACAGGATAAGGACTACAACAATAGAGTTTCCATGGCTGAAAATAAATTAAAAGAATTGGAAACTGCTAGAGAAAAAGAAATTGAAACCATCACTAAAAATCGTTGGCAAAACTGTGGATCTGCACCATTTGAATATAATATGACTGAAGGAAAAATTAAAATTAATGATAATTTGCATATTTTTTCTGATGTAAAAGGTGCTGAAGTAGTTAAAGAAGATTCTTTTAAAACTATTACAACGTCCACTGGTAAAACAAAAAAGCATGTATCTCTAGGAAAGGCTGTAGTTGGTGGCGCTTTGCTTGGACCTGCTGGTGCAATTGCTGGTGGTGTTATGGGCAAAAATACTTCTTCTGGAAAATCTGTTTCAAACGAAGTTCCAATGTGCAATTTTATTGGAGTTAATGTAGATATAAATGGTTTCTTTATACAAATTCCTGTATTAAATCAAAATGTTGAACAATCTAGTCCCATATACAATGAACGTCTTGAAGAAGCACAAAATATTGTAAGTAAACTTCAACAATTATCTACAACAAAAGTTCCTAGTAGTTTTTTAAAACCCGAAGAGGAACAATCTGTTTTAGATTATGATGCCAAAATTGATGAAGCAAAAAATGAACTTCAAAAGACCATTGATGATAAACCAAATTATGAAATTCCAGAAAGTTATTTTAAATAGGAGGTTTTATGAAAACATGTAGAAAATGTAAGAATGAATTTAAAGATGAATATACTTTTTGTCCTAAATGTGGAAAACCATATGATCCTTCAAAAAAAGTTGAAAAAGTTGAAAAGGATGAAAAGGTTGTAGAATCTATCAAAAATGAAAAACCTATAGAAAACAAAAAATCTGATGTAAATTTAAGTCAGGTTGATAATGGTGCTGGGCAAACATTTAAGAAAATTGGTGTTGTTGCCTTATATATTTTTGGAGGTTTAATAATATTAGCAAGTTTAGATTTTGCAGATGGAATCCTTGTATCTATTGTAGGTATAATTGCAGGTTTATCTTGTTTTAAATGTATATATACGTTACTATCGGACAAAACTAATTTAGGTGATAAAACAATTTTTGCTCTAAGAATAGTACTTCCAATTATTTTGATTTGTGTATGGGGAAGTTTACTTCCTGATACTGAAGAATCTACAACAACAAAGTCAACTCCTACTCCTTCTGCTCAAGTTGAACAAAAAACCGAAAAACAAAAGACTAAGGCAAAAGTTATTTACCTTAAAAATACTAAAGCAAAAGATTTTTATAAAACATTATGTGGTGTTACAGGTTTAAGAGAAAAAAATCCATCTGCTTTATTCTGTAATACTATAGAATATTCTTCTTATGATACTAATTATCAAATAGAAGTTGGTGCTTATCAAAAAACCGATGAAATTGCATATATAACAATTACACAATTACAAGCACCTGATCCTACCAATGCATTTATGGCGTTAAATAGGCTTGATTATAATGGTAAGGATTCAGCAAAACTAACTGATTTTATTACTAAAAACAAAGGAAAAAAAGCTGATATTCAAATTGGCGATTTAAAATTTAGCACATGGGTAAGCGATACTAGTGGGAAATTAGTTTTAGATGCTAGAACTCCAGACTATGATAATTATATATTGAAATGCGATGAATAAAAAAACACTCTTGTGAGTGTTTTTTATTGATTTTCATTTAAGCAGAATACTGCATATATTGGGATATATCTAATATCCTTTTTAGTTGAGAAGTTATTCTCAGTTACTCTTATACCTTGAGGTACTGTATATTTAGACATTAGTACTGATAATGATTTAGCTTTTGAATCTTTCTTAGTAGTTATTTCGATAGGTATGATTGTACCTTGTCTATTTTGAACTACAAAGTTAACTTCAGCTTTACCTTCAGATTGATAATAATATAGAGAATATCCACCTTCAGTCAAAGTTTTAGCTATATGATTTTCATATAATAATTCTTTTATATCATCATCAGTAATAATTTTTTTCTTATTTAAATGTAACATAGTAAATAGTAATCCATCATCTGGAAAATATAATTTAAAACTATCTTTTATCTTACATGAAGTTAATGGGGATTTAACTTCTTTTATTTTGAATGATCTATATACTAATTGATTATCAACTAGGTATTTAATTGATTTTTCATAGTCTTTTTGTCTACTACCTGTTTTGATTGTTCCATATTGGAACTTTTTATTTTTCTTATTTAATTGATTAGGAATAGATTCAATAACATCTAGAGATCTTGGGATATCTATTAATGTTTTATTGAATACTACTTCTTTTTCATAAACATCTATTATTTTTTGTTTTATAGCATCTAATTCATAATCTGTAGCGTCTCTTAGATCTGCTTTTACTACTTCTGGCATTCCACCAGTAATGATATATCTTTGAAATAGATCCATAGCTACTTTATGAAATGGACAAGTTTTTCTTCTGGCGAATGAATCTTTTATTAACTCAGCTAATGATTTTTCATTATGAGCTATTAAGTATTCTTCAAAATCTAATTGATACATTCCTTTAAATTGGAATTCTTCTCCTTTTAGTTCTTGTAGGATACTTCTACGAGATGTAATACCTATAACATGATAATTAACTTGTTGATTAGATAAAGATTTTAATCCTTTAGCAATTATTCCTTCATCTAAATTATCAAATATTAATAGAGTATCATCTTCTAGAATAGTTTCTCCACAGATAAGTGATAGATTTAATACTAATCTATCTGCTTGTCTTTCTTTCTTAAATAACGATAATAATTCTTTATTATTATCAGTATTAAAATAAGCTATATTTTTATATTCTTTTTCTCCGAAATTTAGCGCAGAAAAAGTCTTACCCACTTGTTTTGGTCCATATAAAATAAGTGGTTTTCTGATAAGGTCTTTCTTCCATTTATGGAAAAATTCATCTATTTTTCGTTCCATAAATCGTATCCTCCTAACACATTTTCTAAATTAAGTATACTTTTTTTTGTTCATTTAGTCAATTCTTTTATGAGTTTTTAGTATATATTTTGCGATAGTAATTATGAAATGTGAGTTAGTTGGATGATCTTTATTTATGTTGATGGTATAACCAAATAATTTATCTATTTGATCTGGATCTATATTAGACCAAGATACTTCGATAGCCTTCCGAATATTCTTCTCAACTTGGTTAATATTCATATGTAGGTCTTTCGCAATAATTGGATATAATTTCTTAGTGATTGATATATCAAAATCATTATCAATCATTAAGATTACTGCTTTTAAAAGGCAATTATACCCCTTCAAATAACTTGGAATACCAATTTTCTTAAATAAAGACGTTATTTCTTCTTCTAATGTATATGAGTTTTCTTTAATTAATACAAGTAGTGGTTTTATATCAAGGTTATTTAATAATTCGATTACTTGGGAGTTAGTTAACTCCCTAATCGAGTATGCGTCTATATCGCTAAAATCCATATTCTCGAATACCCCCTATAATCCGATTATATTTTTTCTAAAAATAACTTTAATTTCTCTACTTCTAAACTTAAACCTCCTAACAAAAATCCATCTATTTCTTTTATTTCTTTTAAAGTATCAATATTATCTTCATTAGCACTTCCTCCATAAAGAATCTTATTATCTGGAAGTATCTTCTTAATAATATTTAACACTTCTATTATTTCATCATTAGTAGGTACTATACCTGTACCTATAGAATATATTGGTTCATAAGCAATTATTATTCTTTTTATTTCTTCTTCCTCTAGATCTTTTATAGCAGTTAATAACTCTTCTCTAATAACAGCTCTATAGTTCTTATGAACTCTTTGTTCTTTTGTTTCTCCTACACATAGAATAGGAGTAATATGATTATCTAATAATTGTTTAATCTTCTTATTAGTATCTTTAGAGGTAATATGTTGTTCTTCTCTTCTTTCAGAGTGACCTACTAAACAGTATTTTACTTTAAAACTTTCTAATTGATCAGCATTTACTTCTCCAGTATGAGCTCCAGCTAAGTTATTAGAAACATTTTGAGCTCCTAAAGAAACATTATCTATATCAAATAACGCTATATTAACACTTGTAGGACAAAGTATAATCTTATGTTTAGTCTCTATAGTACTTAATTCATCTAAATACTTAATAAACTCCTCTTTCGTAAAATTACTTTTATTGTTCAACGCTACTATCATTGCTACCTCCTTTTATCTTATTAACTATTCTATTAACTATATTCTTATTATCTTTTTTCTTTTTAGATTCCATTGCTTCTTTATATACTTCTATTACTTTAGAAGCATATGCTTTAGAAGAATAATCTTCAGCTCTACGTCTAGCATTAGTTTGAATTTCTTCTAATAACTTTTTATCTTTAATTAGAGCCATTATTTCATCTATATATTCTTCTTCATCATTAAATACTAATCCATCTATTTTATCAGTTACACAACTAGTTAAAGCTGGATCATTAATACATACAGGGGCAAGTGAAGTTGCCATACCTTCTACCATAGTTAATCCTTGTGTTTCGTATGTAGAAGCAGTTACTAGTATCTCTCCACAAGCATAATAGTATGGAACATCTTCCCAATGTACTCCTCCTGTGAATATTACATCTTTTTCTAAATCTAAATCTTTAGCTAATTTCTTTAAATTATCTTCTTCTGGACCAGGTCCAACTATTAATAATTTTATATTTTTATCTTTTTTAATTAACTTAGGCATTGCTTTTATTAAGAAATCAATACTCTTTTCTGGTCCAATTCTACCCAGATAGATTAATACTCTATCACTTTTCTTAATACCATTTTCTTTTTTGATTTGTTCTATTACTTTTTTATCTAAGTTTTCTTGATAGAATCTTTCTATTTCAATACCACTAGGTATAACATGAATATTTCTTGTGAATCCATATTTATCTTTTAATAATGTATATACTTTAACAGTAGGTACAATTAACTCATTACATGTTTTATCACAGAATAGATTAGTGAATTCCTCTAAGATTTTTTTACTAGTCTTTTCAAAATGACCTTTAGTCATTATCTCTAGATTATCTTCATACATAGTATGTAGTGTATGTACTAGAGGAATATTCAATTCTTTAGCAAGTAATCTAGCCATAATACCTATACTAAACTCATGATGAGAATGGATTACTTCTAGTTTCCATGATTTAATAAATTTTCTTAAATGTACTGGGTATATTCTAGATAATCTATAATCATATAGACCTGTTTTAATTCCTGGTACACGTAATACTCTTTCTTTTTCATCATACTTATATTTAAAAGCAGATTCATTGTTTGATGTGATTACATAGACTATGTGTCCTTCTCTCTCTAAAGCTTGTTTTAACATCTGCACTGATGTGGAAACTCCATTTATTTGAGGAGGATATGTATCAGCAAATAAACCTATTCTCATCTTTTCACCCTCTTTTCTTTAATCTCTTCACTTACATCTTTTAATAAAACTATTTCATCTTCTACTTCTCCTAAATCTTCATATCCATACTTAGATAATCTATTAATATCTTTAGGATTCTTAATATGTAGTTTTATTGTTTTCATATCTAGTATCTCTTTAACATATTCTTCTATATTACTTAGATATGTTTCTTTTAATAGAATATTTTTATCAAATAATATATCACAATCTTTTAAATCATTATATCCTTTAATAAAACACATATCTTCTATTTCTTCATTATCTGTTATAAATATTATTTCTTTTATTATATTTGGATCTTTTGAATCTAAATCATTAAGAAAATTGGGCGCATTAGGTCCAATTTTTTCTTCTAATTTATTAAATAGAATTTTATGATATTTATTATCTTTATTAGCTATATTAATTATCTTCGATTTAGTCATTTTAACGCTCCTATTTAATACAATCTATTCCTGGTAGAACTTTCCCCTCTAAATATTCTAGTGTTGCGCCTCCTCCAGTACATGCATGATATACTTTATCTTTTAAATTACATGCGGAAGCAGCAGCAACTACGTCTCCTCCACCTAAAATAGTTTTAATGTTATTATCTACTAAACCAAGAAGCACTTCTTCAGTACCTTTTCGATATTTTTCAAATTCATAAACTCCTAATGGTCCATTCCAGATAACAGTTTTAGCTTCACTCAATGTATTATTAAACAACTCAACTGTCTTAGGGCCAATATCTAATCCCATTTCATCATCTGTTAGGTCATCTATATCTTTAACACGATATTCTTCATCTTCTGTATATTCATTAGTTACAGCAGCATCTATTGGTAGAACTATCTTATCATTATATTTAGATAATACTTCCTTACAGAAGTCTATACTTTCTTCATCTAATAGAGATTTCCCAATATTTTTATCCATAGCTTTTAAGAATGTATAGCTCATACCTCCACCTATGATGATCTTATCTGCTTTCTTAGCTAGATTATCTATTAATCCAATCTTATCTGCTACTTTAGCTCCACCTAAAACCACCATAAATGGTCTTTCAGGATTATCTAATACTTGTAGGGCAGTTAATTCTTCTTCTACTAAGAAACCAAAGCAAGATTTTCCTTCCATGTGAGAAGCTATACCTACATTAGATGCATGAGCTCTATGTAGAGTACCAAAAGCATCGTTTACGAAAACATCTCCAAGGGAAGCCCAATAAGCTCCTAGTTCAGGATCATTTCCACTTTCTTTCTTACCATCTAAGTCTTCATATCTCGTATTTTGAACTAATAAAATATCTCCATAGTTCATATTATCTATCTTCTCTTCTAATCCTCTAGTAGTCTCAGAAAAGATTACTTCTTTACCTAATAACTCTTCTAATCTTTTAGCTACTGGTAATAAGTTATTTGCTTCTAAATCAGCTTCTTCCTTAACTCTTCCTAGATGAGAAAAGATAATTAACTTAGCGTTCTTATCCATTATATATTTAATTGTTTTTAGAGATGACACAATCCTAGTATCATCTGTTATTTCTCCGTCTTTTAAAGGTACATTGAAGTCACATCTTAGTAGTACTTTTTTATTTTCTATATTTAAGTCTTTTAATGTTTTCATATTATTCTCCTTCTAATTAAGTATAACATGAATTCGTAATTTTGAGGGATATTTCCCCCAAATTTTGTTTTATATTAACATAAAGTTGTTAAATATGCAAATAAAAAGAGCCATGGGCTCTTAGATTTCCATTAAGTATTTAGCTGTTCTGACCATTTGAGCAGTATAACTCATTTCATTATCATACCAAGCTACAACCTTAACCATTTGTTTTCCATCAACGTCTAAAACATCAGTTAATTGTCCATCTACTAAGGCTCCACAACGTCTACCGATAACATCACTTGATACTACTGGATCCATTGTGAATTGTAGAGTTTCATTTTGAGCTGTTTTTAAGACATTATTTAATTCTCCTACAGTTGTTTTTCTACCTAATTCTAAAGCTAAGTCTACAACTGAACCAGTTGGTACAGGTACACGCATAGCTATACCATTCATCTTACCTTCTAGAGAAGGACAAACTTTACCAATAGCTGAAGCTGCACCAGTTGAAGTTGGTACAATGTTTGCGGCAGCTGCTCTACCACGACGAGCATTAATTCCTTTAGCGTGTGGAATATCTAGTGTTGCTTGATCGTTAGTATAAGCATGAACTGTAGTCATATATCCTTTTTCAATTCCAAATACTTTATCAATTACAGCAACAACAGGTGCTAAACAGTTAGTAGTACAAGATGCTGCTGAAATGATTTGTTCACTTCCATCTAATGTTTTGTGATTAACATTATAAACTATAGTTTTTAAATCTCCTTTAGCAGGTGCTGAAATAATTACTTTTTTAGCTCCAGCATTAATATGAGCCATAGCTTTATCTTTATCAGTGAAATGACCAGTACATTCCATTACTACATCTACATCTAAATCTTTCCAAGGTAGTTTTTCTGGTTCTTTTTCAGCATATACCTTTATCTCTCTATCTCCTACAATAATATGATCATCTTTAAATGATATATCATCTAATCTATAACATCTATGATTAGTATCATATTTCAATAGATAAGCTAGTTGTTCTGCATCAGTTAAATCATTGATAGCAACAACTTCAAAATCAGGATCTTCTTCCATTAATCTAAAACATAATCTTCCGATTCTACCAAATCCATTGATAGCCACTTTTACCATTTTTATTCCTCCTTATACATTATTAATTATAAATAAATATTAAATTCTAATCAATAAACTAAAGTATTTTTTACATTTTTAAATGTAAAAAAATATCCACAATAGTTGTGGATATTATTTAGATTCGAAATAACTTCCCCCAATGAATTCTCTAAGTATCGCATCTTCTGGTATTGCATCACTTGGTATTGGAAGAAATACTTTTAAGAAATCTAATAATCTTTTAGCTTCTTCATAATATGGTGAATCAATATCTACTGAATATAATAATGGTTCAACATATGTTTTTAATACTCCTATTTCATAAACAGAAGCAGTATTTACTATTACATCACTATCATCTTGGAATGGGAATACATATATTTCTTCACCATTTCTTACATTTTGCCATGCTTCTAATGTTTCTTCTACTGTATAACTACGTGTTCTGTTATCTCTTATTATCCTTCTTAGTAATCTGTTATCTGCAGTTGAAATACGATTATGATCATCTACATTTACTTCTGTTAATGGTGAGATATAGATTTTATATTTCTTATTTCTTTGAATCTTAGTTAGTATTTTATCATCTAAAGCATGTATTCCTTCTATTACTAGAATTTCATTATCATCTAATTTTACTTTTCTATTATATTCTTTTATACCAAAAGTAAAATTAAAATCTGGTACTACTACTTCTTCTCCTTTTAGTAGATCTTCTATTTGTTTATCAAATAATTTTAAATCTAATGCTTCTAGACATTCATAATCATATGAACCATCTTCATTTTTAGGATTATCTTCTCTTTCCTTAAAATAATCATCCATACTTAATACATTAGGTCTTATACCAAACATTTGAAGATACATACATAGTTTCTTTGATGTAGTAGTTTTACCTGATGATGATGGTCCTGCGATTAGGACTATTTTTATATCATTTTTTCTTTCACTTATTTCTCTAGCAACACTTAGTATTCTATGATCTTGTACTGTAGAATCTATTTTGATCATATCACTTGTTTTACCTAGTGAAACTATTCTATTTAAATCTACTGATGTAGATATATTTAATTTTTTACCCCAATCACGATATTCTTTAAATACTTCAAATAATTTTTCATGGTGTTCATACTTCTTAATCTTATCTTGAATAAATACTGTAGGGAATCTTAATATAAATCCATTACCTTTAATATAAGTTAAATCAAAATCTTTTACTAATCCTGTAGATATGGGCATTAAATTATAGAAATAATTATATAAATTACCTAAACGATATAGCGTAACATAATTATTAGTACTATAACTCATTACTCCTGCTTTAGCAGTATCTCCTACTTTTTCAAAATATTTCATAGCTTCCATACGATCAACATTATTCTTAATAATTGGTTTATTATCTGCGATGATTTCTTTCATTTTATCTTTTATTTCTTTTACTTTTTCTTCTGTTAATTTAAATGTTGATTCTATATAAACACCTTTATCTAAAGAGTGTTCTACTATGATATTAGCATTCTTACCATATAATTTTTTAACAGCATATACCATGACATATACTAATCCATTGATATGAGTATTATTTCCTTCTTTAGAAGTTAAATCTAAGAACTCAATAGTACATGGTTCTTCCACAGTAAAAGATAGCTCTTTTAATCTATTTTCAACTCTAGCTAAAATAATTGGATATTTAAACTTATCTTGATAATCTTGAGCTATTTCTTCTAAGGCTATTCCTTTATTATAGGTTTTCTTTCTACCATTAATGATTACTTCTACTGATTCTATCATAGTATCAACCCCTTCTACCTCGTATAATAATTATATCATAAAAATAAAATAGTTATTATTCAAATATATAGTATTGACATAGTACTAGACAAAAAAAGACTAGCTTTTTTGATTCTTTCTTATTCTTTCAGCTAGTTCTTTTATTTTTCTTAATCTATGATTTAATCCTGACTTAGTTATCTTTTTATTAGTTTCTTTAGAGATAATTTCAGCTAATTCTTTTAGAGAAGCTTCTGGATATTTTTTCCTGTACTCTACTACTTGCATACACTTATCATCTAATAGAGAAAGTGATGCTGTTTCTTCTAATAATTTAATATCTTTTAATTGTTTAGAAGCTGTATGTACTATTTTATCTGTATTAGCTTGTTCACAGTTATTTAATCTATTAGTAAGATTCTTTTCATCTCTATAGATTCTTATATCTTCATAATAAAGTACTGCGTTATTTGCTCCTAGAATTTTAATAAAATCACTTATCTTTTCTGCTTCTTTTATATAGATCATATAACCTTTATCTCTATTTAGAATCTTAGCATTTAATTCATACATATTTAATAATCTTTGTACAAATATAGCTTCTTCTGGTTTAGATATTAATAATTCCATATGATATCTAGAAGTCTTAGGATCATTAATACTCCCAGTAGTTAGAAATACTCCTTTTAAATAAGCTTTTATTGTTTCCATATCATCTAATATATAACTAGGAGGATTATCTAAATACTTATTATTTTCATCTAAGATACCTAAATCTTTTAAAATATAATTATCTTCATCAATAATAGTTATTTGATATAACTCTTTCTTTGAGAAATTTAAATTCTCAATTACATCTCTTTGTACATTCTTTTGATATAGAATTTTCATGTGGTTAGTTATTCTATTAATTATATTTAAATTTTCATTAGTTAATATTATTTTACCTTTAGTAATAGTATTATTATTTCTTATAAAACCACAAGTTTCAGCAATTATTTCTGGTTTTTGATATTCTTCATTAGATAAAGCTATTTCATCTTTTATTTTAGTAGTATATGACATTACCTTTTCATTAGATAACTATATATCAGAAAACTTAATCTCATAGAATCATGTCTTAGATAATTATCATCTAAGATGATTAAGTCATCTTCTATTAGCTCTACTCCTAACTTCTCTAATTCTTTATAATCTATTACTACTGGTTCTTTATTTTCTAACTTAGAATAGTTTTCAACTATTTTTTCATTCATTTTACTATTAGAAGCTATTACTGCATCTACTTTTCTTTCTTTTAGATGTCTATTGATAGCTTTAATATGATCAGATACAGTATAACCATCTGTTTCGCCTGGTTGAGTAACAACATTACAAGCATAAACTATTTTAGCATGAGAGTCTGCGATCGCTAATTGAACATCTTTACAAATAACATTTGGTAGAATTGATGTATATAAACTACCCATACTTAATACAATTAAATCTGCTTCATTTATAGCTTTTATTACATCTCGTGATACTTTAGCATCTTCTTTATAGAAGATTCTTTTTATTTTCATATTAGCTTCAGAGATTTGTTCTTCTCCTTCAACAATATTTCCATCTTTATCTTCAGCCATTAAAGTTAAATTATCTTCTGAGATAGGTAAAACGGTTGCTTTAACATCTAGCAAAGTACTTAGAGCTTTAATTGCTTCTGTTAAAGATCCTGTTTGTTCAAGTAGTGCTGTTAAAACTAGGTTACCTACAGCATGACCATCTAAATCAGAATATGTCTTAAAACGATAAGACATCATATCTATTATAGTAGGATCTATTTCAGATAAAGCTGTGATAACATGGCGAATATCTCCTACCGCAGGAATATTAAATTCTTTTCTTAATTTACCAGTAGATCTACCATTATCAGACACTGTGATAACAGCTGTTATATCTAATGGGAATTTTTTTAATCCTTTTAATAATCTAGATAATCCTGTTCCTCCACCGAATACTACTACTTTTTTATTATCCATAATATCACTTCCTATTTACTTTGTAATTTTGTTTTAGAGTAAATATTTTTCTTTTTTATATTATAAATTAGTATTATTATACCTGCAATAATAAATATTATTGAAACTAATTGAGCTACTTTTAAACTAAATAACATTAATGAATCTGTTCTTAATCCTTCAATAAAGAATCTAGCTATACCATACCAAATAAGATAAAAACTAGTTAGTGCTCCTAAAGGTAATTTCTTAAAAGACCTTAATATCAACATAGAAATAAATCCTAGTAGGCACCAAGTAGATTCATAAAGAAATGTTGGTATGTGATAAACTCCATCTATTAACATTCCATCTATTATAAATTTAGGTATATGAATAGATTGTAGATAAGCTAGTGTAGTGGCGGGACCAAAAGCTTCACCATTGAAGAAATTACCCCATCTACCTATAGCTTGTCCAATAATGATACCTACTACTAAGATATCTATCATCTTGGTTAGATTAATCTTTCTTTTCTTACAGAAAACTATGGTAGTAATCAATCCACCTATTAATCCTCCATGGATAGCTAATCCTCCGTTCCATACTGCGAATATCTCTAATGGATTAGATAAATAATAACTTAAATTAAATAATACATAATAGACTCTAGCTCCAATAATACCAAATATTAATACATAGAATATTAAATCTATTAAATCTTCCTTATTTAGTTTTTGTTTTTTAGATTCTTTATAAATAAGAAAACAGGCAGCAACTATACCTAAAAATACTAATATTGAATACCAATATATTTTTATTATTCCTAAATCTAATGCTACTCTGTTCATATTTAATCCTTCTTATTATTTATTATTTTTTTACCAGTCTTTTTAACATCTTTAAATACTATACCTAGTAATAAGTTAGCCACTGTTATTAAGATTGAGAATACTAATGCTGGCCAGAAACTAGTCATATTAAAGGCTGGTCCCATTATCCAATCAACTAATTTTAAAATAAATAAGTTAATGAATAAATAGAATATTCCTAAAGTCAGACCAATGATTGGTACTGTTAATCTTACTAAGATTGGCTTAACTGTTTGATTAAGAATTGTTAATAATAACAGTAAGACAAAAGTTGTTATTATTTGATGTTTTGGTTCTATATAAATAGAATCAAATAAATTATTAATTAATATGATTATTACTATATATATAGCTATATATATTAACCATTGAATACCTTTACTTATTTTTTGTTTTTGTTTTTTCATGTGCACCTCACAATATTTTCTTTAAAAATTGTCCAGTATATGATTTAGATACTTTAGTTATTTCTTCTGGAGTACCTGTGGCAATTACTTCTCCTCCAAGGTCTCCTCCATCTGGTCCTAAATCAATGATATAGTCTGCTGTTTTTATAACATCTAGGTTGTGTTCTATGACTACTACTGTATCTTTATTATCTACTATTTTCTGTAAAATTGCAAGAAGACGAGAGATGTCATCAGTGTGTAGTCCAGTTGTTGGTTCATCTAGTACAAATAGCGTTTTTCCTGTTGCTTTTTTCTGTAATTCTTTAGCTAATTTAACACGTTCTGCTTCTCCTCCTGATAGAGTTGGAGCTGATTGTCCTAGTTTAATATAACCTAGTCCAACATCATTAAGAACTTGTAGTTTATGTTTAATTTTTGGAATGTTTGAGAAGAACTCTAATGCTTCTGTTACTCTCATATCAAGTACATCAGCTATATTTTTACCTTTATATTTAATATTTAGAGTTTCTTTATTGTATCTTGTTCCATGACAAACTTCACATGGTACATAAACATCTGGTAAGAAATGCATCTCTATTTTCTTAATACCATCTCCACGACAAGCTTCACATCTTCCACCTTTAACATTAAATGAGAATCTATTCTTTTCAAAGCCTAACATCTTAGCTTCTTTAGTAGTTGTGAATAAAGCTCTAATATCATCAAATACTCCAGTATAAGTTGCTGGATTCGATCTAGGTGTTCTTCCGATTGGTGATTGTGATATTACAACTATTTTATCAATATTTTCAGTACCTAAAATCTTTTTATGTTTACCAGGTTTTTCTTTGGAGTTATATAACTCTTTTGAGATAGCCTTGCAAAGAATTTCAGTAATTAAAGATGATTTACCTGAACCAGATACTCCAGTTACGCATGTGAAAGTACCTAGAGGTATATCTACATCTATATTTTTTAAATTATGTTCTTCTGCTCCTTTAATTTTTAAGTATTTTCCAATACCTTTTCTTCTTTTTTCAGGAACAGGTATTTTCTTTTTACCGCTTAGATATTGTCCAGTAATACTCTCTTTATTCTTTTCTATTTCTTTTGGTGTACCTATAGCAACTACTTCTCCTCCAGCATCTCCGGCACCTGGACCAATATCAACAATATAATCACTAGCCCTCATAGTATCTTCATCATGCTCAACAACAATCAATGTATTACCTAAATCTCTCATTTGAATTAATGAGTTTATTAGTTTTTGATTATCTTTTTGATGAAGACCTATACTAGGTTCATCTAATACATATAAAACTCCTGTAAGACGTGAACCTATTTGAGTAGCCAATCTAATACGTTGTGCTTCTCCACCTGATAATGTACCAGCATTTCTAGTTAAAGTTAAATACTCTAATCCTACATTAGCTAGAAAATCTAGTCTATCAGTTATCTCTTTTATTAATAATCTTGCGATAGATTCTTGTTCTTTTGTTAATTTTAAGTCTTTAAAGAACTTAATTAATTCTTTAATACTCATACTTGTAACATCATAGATAGATTTATTACCTACTTTTACTTGTAAAACATCTTTATTAAGTCTCGCTCCATGACAAGTATCACATTCTGTTTCAATCATGAAGTGTTCTAACCATTCTCTTACCCATTCAGAAGATGTTTCCATATATCTTCTTTCTAAATTAGATAATACTCCTTCATAATAATCATATTTATCAGTAGTATTACCTCCACGAGTTGTATATTTAATATGAATTGGTTCTTCTGAACCATAATAAATAAGCTTCTTTTCTTTTTCAGTTAATTTTTTAAATGGTTTAGTTGTATCAATATTATAATGCTTACATAGACATAGTAGAGTCATGTAATAAATATTTTCTACTTCATCTCCATATGGTTTAATACAACCATCGATAATAGATAATTCTTTATCAGGAATTACTAAATCTGGATCCATTTGTAGTTTAACTCCAATACCTTTACAATCAGGGCATGCTCCGAAAGGTGCATTAAAACTAAATAGTCTTGGTTCTAATTCTGGTAATGAGAAATCACAATGTGGACAAGCAAAAGACTCAGACATAACTATTTCTTTCTCTTTATCCCCTAATAATTTGATTACTACTTTCCCATGAGATAATTTAGTAGCTTGCTCTATAGCTTCAAAAAGTCTTGTACGAATACCATCTTTAATTACTAATCTATCTATTACGACTGAGATATTATGTTTTTTATTCTTTTCTAAATCTATTTCTTCAGATAAATCTTTAGTTTCTCCATCTACTTCTATTCTTATGAAGCCATCTTTTTGTAATCTTTCTAATAAATCTTTATGAGTACCTTTTTCTCCATGTACTACAGGAGACATTATTATAATTCTAGATCCTTCATCATAATCTAATACTTTATTAGTCATCTCCTCCACAGATTGAGAAGTTATAGGAATATTATGATTAGGGCAAATAGGAACTCCAATCCTAGCAAATAATAGTCTTAAATAATCATATATTTCTGTTACAGTACCTACTGTAGAACGAGGATTATTAGATGTGGTTTTTTGATCTATACTGATAGCTGGTGATAATCCTTCAATTGAATCTACATCTGGTTTATTAGAGTTACCTAAGAATTGTCTTGCATAAGCTGAAAGAGATTCAACATAACGTCTTTCTCCTTCGGCATAGATAGTATCGAACGCTAAAGAAGATTTACCAGAACCTGATAAACCTGTCATTACAATTAATTTGTTTTTAGGTAGTTCAAGATCAATATTTTTTAAATTATTCTCTCTAGCTCCTTTAATTATAATTTTATCCATACTATCGCCTCGTGTGTATTATAACATATTTTCTATTCAAATTTGTAAAATAATGATATAATAAATTCGAAAGGAGTATGATGATTAATGGTTAATGCTACAAAGGATATGTTCCAAAAATATGCAGTATTTAAAGGACGTACTTCAAGAGCTGATTTCTGGTGGGCTATATTAGGATATTTTATTCTTAGTTGTATTGTTGGTATTATTGCTGGATTAATTATGGGAACTAATACTGATCCTAATACAACTAATCCTATTGTTACTATTTGGATGCTAGCAACTTTCTTACCAGCTTTAGGTCTAGAAATCAGAAGACTTCATGATATTAACAAATCTGGTTGGTGGGTATTAATATCTTTAATTCCATTTGTTGGAAGTATCATATTAATAGTATTCTATTGTTTACCTGCTGTTAATGAAGGTAATAATTATTAATAAAAAGAACTGCTTATAGCAGTTTTTTTGTTGCAATAATTTGTCAAGTTATTCATTTATTCTATATGATTTTTTGACTTTGTTTTAATGCATATATATAATTAAAATAGGTGATACTAGATGACTATATATACAGTTAAAAATCCAAATTCTATTTATACAATCGATAAAGCTAAAAAGGAAAATGTTTTAGCGCTCATTATTTTTTGGTGTGCTACTATATTTTTATTATGGTTTTGTTGGTACTCTTTTAACGAAGTGGGAAGAGATATCGGGAAATGGCTTGAAATAAGAGTTACTATTATTCCATTTGTTTTACTTTTCGTATTTTCAGTTCCTTTTGTGACTATTATGGCTATTAAAAAGCCTAAAAAGTTTATTGGTACATTAATAAAGAAAGAAGTTACTGATGAAGGCGTTCACCTTATGTGTTTTGAATTTAAAGCTTTAAAATATAAAAGAATTGTATGTTATACAGAAGAAGACAATCCTTTTGTAGTTGATAAAGACTATGCTGTATATATAAAAGAATGCAATGAAGTAGTTGTATCTATTGAAGAATTGAATGAATCTAGTGATAGAGCAAAATTATCTTATTTGGATAAAATACTTAATGATCCTAATTTCATACTTTATTATGGTGTAATTAGTGTTATTTCTATTTTAGTATTTATAATTATTGTTGCATTCGTAGGTATATTTTTATATCCAAGCTATGCCCCTATATATATTATTGTTATTTTAATGCTTTCATTTACAGTTTATAGACTATTAAATGTTTTTAAGCAAAGATTAAAATAAAAACTGCTAGATAGCAGTTTTTTTGTCGTTTAATATTTCTTCAAACATCTCCTCAACATTATCATATTTTTTGTACTTTTCAGGATGTTTTTCCATTTCCTCTAGTTCATCTAGAGCTTCTTGTAATTCTTTTGATGGTTTTAATTCTTTTTCTTCTTTTGCATCCATATGATCCCCTCCCTTTATAAAGATGCTTTTATTTCAAAAATAATATCTCTTAATTCCATAGCTCTTTCAAAGTCTAAGTTTTTAGCAGCTTCTTTCATTTCTTTTTCTAGATCTTCAATATTATTCTTGATATCAACTTGTTCTTGTTTAGTTTTCTTACCTCCAGCTATATTAGAAATTACTTCTCTTATTTCTTTCTTAATAGTTTTTGGAGTTATATTATTTTCTTCATTAAACTTTTCTTGAATAGAACGACGTCTTTCAGTTTCTTTAATTGCTTCATTCATTGAATCGGTCATTTTATCAGCATACATTATGACATGACCATTAGCATTTCTAGCACAACGACCAATAGTTTGAATTAAACTTCTGGTACTTCTTAAGAATCCTTCTTTATCAGCATCTAATATTGCGATTAAACTCACTTCTGGGATATCCAATCCTTCTCTAAGCAGATTGATACCTACTACTACATCATACTTACCTTCTCTTAAATCATGAATTATTTGTAATCTTTCTAATGTTTTAACTTCTGTATGTAGATAAGCTACTTTTATATTTAATTCTTTTAAGTAATTAGTTAATTCTTCTGCCATTCTGATAGTTAGAGTTGTGATTAATACTCTTTCATCTTTTTCTTGACGAGATCTGATTTCACCTACTAAATCATCTATTTGGCCAGTAGTTTTTCTTACTTCTATTGTTGGATCTAGAAGACCTGTTGGTCTAATTATTTGTTCCACAAATTTATTATGAGTATGTTCTAATTCATAATCTCCTGGAGTAGCCGAAATATAGATGGCTTGATTGATTTTAGATTCAAATTCTTCATATTTTAATGGTCTATTATCTAGAGCACTAGGTAATCTAAAGCCATAATCAACTAGGTTTTGTTTTCTTGATCTATCTCCATTATACATACCTCTAACTTGAGGTAGTGTTACATGTGATTCATCTACTACTAATAGGTAATCTTCTGGGAAGAAATCCATTAAAGTAGTTGGCGTTTCTCCTTTTTTACGACCAGCCATTGGAGCTGAATAGTTTTCTATTCCTGAGCAGAAACCAGTTTCCTCTAACATTTCTAAATCATAATTAGTTCTTTGTTCTAAACGCTCTGCAGCCAACAACTTATTATCAGCTTTTAACTCAGTTAATCTTTCTTCTAATTCTTTTTTGATTCTTTCTATACCACGAGATAGATTTTCATCACTTACTACGTAGTGACTAGCTGGGAATATTGAAACATTCTTTTTATTTTGTTTTACTGCACCAGTTAAAGTATCTATTTCAGATATTCTATCGATTGTATCATCAAAGAATTCTATTCTGTAACCACTTTCATTTTGGTTAACTGGGATTATCTCTAAAGTATCTCCTCTAACTCTAAATGTACCTCTTTTAAAATCTAGGTCATTTCTTTCATATAACATATCGATTAGTTTTTTCATAACGATGTTTCTATCGATAGTTTGGTTTAGAGATAGAGTTAACATTTTACTTTTATATTCTTCTACTTCACCAATACCATAGATACAAGATACTGATGCTACTACAATAGTATCTCTATTAGAGATTAAAGCTGAGGTAGCAGCATGTCTTAATTCATCTATTTCATCATTTATAGATGAATCTTTTTCAATATAAGTATCTGTTGAAGGTACATATGCTTCTGGTTGATAATAATCATAATATGATACAAAATACTCTACATGATTTTCTGGAAATAGTTCTTTAAACTCTGAATAAAGTTGTCCAGCTAATGTTTTATTATGAGCTAATACTAGTGTTGGTTTATTAACTTCTTGGATAACATTTGCGATAGTAAAAGTTTTACCAGTACCGGTAGCACCTAATAATACTTGTTCATGTTTTCCTTCATTTAATCCTTCTACTAATTCTTTTATAGCTTTAGGCTGATCTCCTGAAGGTTTAAAATCACTTTTAAGTTTAAAAGTATCCATAGTATCAGCTCCTTTCTTTTATTGTTTTAATAAATCTATTACTTCTAATAATGAATCAAATTGATAATTTGTCATAGCTTTTGTTTCATCAGTTATTTTATCAACATCTGGTATTAAGATTGGATTGCATCCTGCAGAATAAGCTGCTTTTATACCAGCATTAGAATCTTCAATAACTATCGCGTCTCTTGGATCAGTCTTTAGCAAATGACATGCTACAAGGAATATTTCTGGATCAGGTTTACCTTTACTAAAATGATCTCCACTGACTATTATATTAAAGATATTTTCATCTATATTAGTTATCTTTAAGTTTCTTAATATTCTTTCTAGGTCAGATGAAGAAGCAATGGCTATAGTATAATCATTATCTTTTAAATAATCTAGTAATTCCATTAATCCTTTCTTTATAGGTAGTCCATCTTCTTCTATTGTCAATTCCATATTTTCTACATATTTATCTATAAATTCTTCTACTGGGAAGTCTTCACCTAATTCCCCTTTTAATATTCTAGTTAGACCAGCTCTATTTGAACTTATAGTTTTATCATGTAATTCTTTAGTAAATGGATATCCTAGTTCTCTACCTGTTCTTATGAAAGCTTTTTCCCATAAAGGTTCAGTATCAAACATAGTTCCATCCATATCAAATATTATTGTTTTTTGCATATTATCACCACTACGTATATTATATCAATAATAAGATAAAATAAAAACAAGGTAATTGTATTTACCTTGTTATTTTAAAACATTTTTTAATATTACTGTTTTTAATCTAGACATCTCTTCTAGAGTAGTCATTATTCCTTCATTACCAATACCTGAGTATTTCCATCCTCCAAAAGGTTGTTCAAAAGAACGGAAGAATGAGGCTCCATTTATTACGACTCCTCCAGCTTCTAGTTTTTCTGTAGCTTTGAAAGCTTTATTCATATCTCTTGTTACTATACCAGCACTTAATCCATATTTAGATTGATTAGCTATATTAATAGCATCTTCTAAAGTATCAAATCCTATTACTGGAATTACTGGTCCAAAGATTTCCATATCCTTAGCAACTTCCATATTAGGAGTAACATTATCTAAAATACATGGTTCGAAGAAAGCTCCATTTCTTCTAGCTCCACATACTAGAGTTGCACCTTCATCTATTGTTTGTTTAACTTGACGATCCACTTCTAAAGCAGCCTCTTCTGAGATTAAACATCCAATATCAGAAGTTTCTTGTTGTGGCATACCTACTCTTAAAGTTTCTAGTTTTTCTCTCATTTTATTTATAAATTCTTGTCTTACATCATTGTGTACTAAGAATCTTTTTGAGGCACAGCATACTTGACCAGTATTATATAATCTTCCCCAAACTACTTCTTCAACTGCTAAATCTAGATCTGCATCTTCACAGATAATCATTGCATCATTTCCACCTAATTCTAGTGAAACATGAGCACAATGTTCACTTGCACATTTAGCAGCGTCTTGTCCAGCTTCAGTTGAACCTGTTAAAGTAATCATATTAACTTTAGGGTTTGAAGTTAGAGCTCTACCAGCAACTGATCCTCTACCATGAACTAGGCTTATTACTCCTTGAGGTACTCCAGCTTCAACAAGTAATTCAACATATCTTGATAAAGTTAATGGATTAACACTAGCAGGTTTTAAGATAACTGCATTACCCATTAATAATGCTGGTGGAACTTTATTTATAAATATATCACTTGGAAAGTTGAATGGTATAATCGCAGCTACTACACCTAAAGGTTGTCTCATTGTATATTGAATAGTATTTTCTTGACCTTTTTCTGTTCCTTTTGGAATAACATTTCCATATAAATGTTTAACCTTTTCAATGTAAGCTGGTACTCCTATAAAGATATTATTGATTTCATTATATGCTTCTTTGATAGGTTTACCTGTTTCTTGTGATAAAAGAGTAGCTAAATCATCTAGATTTTCTTCTACTAATCTTACAAATTTAGATAAGATTTCACATCTAACTAATAGAGGTGTCTCTTCCCATCCTTTTTGAGCACGATAAGCAAAATCTACTGCTTCATCAACATCTTCTTTTGTTAAAGATGGTATGGTATCAATCAACTCTCTAGTAGCTGGATTGATTACTTCTATTACTTCTCCATCTCTTGAACCTTTCCATTCATTTCCTATTAAACTTTTCATAATAGCCTCCTTTTATTCTTTAAAACCAGTAAATGATAAAGATAATCCTCCAACTGTATTAGCTGAATGATCATAAGTACCATATTCACCAAAAGTGAATACCATTAGTACTTCTTTATCTTTGGTTACTTCTTTTACTTTATTAAATATTTCTTGTTCTAAACCTTTCATCGATAGACCTAATCTTCTTCCTCCACAGTGAACTAAGAAATAAGAATCACAATCTCCTAACTCTTCTATTGTTGTTTTGATAGATTCTAACATATCTCTAGGTTCCATATTCATATGAATTATAGCTGTGTTTGTTACTAAATCTCCTCCAACATTAATTGTTCCATCACTTTTAGCAAACATTGGATGACGTATCGCAATCAATCTACCTATTGGATCTTTAACTCCTAGTGGATCAAAAATCGATTCAGAAAGTATTTTATTACCCATTAGGTCATCTTCATTAAACTTTGTCCACTCAGAATATTTTCTTAAAGCATCTACATTATCAATTGATTTTAATTCTCTTCTTTCATGAACACCAGTTATTATTCCAGCTTGACCTGTTTCATTATAACCATTTTCTAATACATTTACTATTTCAGTATCTGATTTTATTAACGCAACGGCACAACCATCAGATATAACTCTATTCTCACAAATTATTTTCCAGTTACCAGATACATCATTATCTGCCGCAGTACCTCCAAATACTGGAACAGAGCCAATAATATCTTGGATACCTTGCATGTACTCTTCTTCATCTCCTGGAGTCGCAGTCATAAAGAAATGATTTGGTTTTTCACCTTTCATCTCTTTTAACGCCTCTAGAGCTAGTTCTTTCCCAATCTCACGAGGATTTTCCATATTACGTTTTTCTTTACCAGCTACACCAACTACTATATCTCCCGAAAAAGTAATAATTCCAGTATATCCAGTCTTTTCATTTTCATATGAATGGTGTGTCATAATTGCCATACTTGATGTACATCCTATGATTGGAGTGTTTGTTAAGGATTTAATACCTTTTATTATTTGATCTTGTTCTTGATTAGGAGAAGTAAATACTAATCCTAACTTAGCTTCTTTTATATTAGCCATTGAGGCAGCTTCTATACTAGAAGTAAAAGCAAGTTTGTGATTTGAATAACCTATTTTAGTCTTCAAATTATCAACTCCCTACTATAATAATTATAAATCATATTAGTTATTTCTTCAATCATTCATCACTTATAATGATAATTATTATTAAAAGTATCTATTAATCTATTAATTTCATTATATAGAGATTTAATCTTATTTAATTTAATCTTCTTAAATATAGTTTTAGAATATTCTTTTTCTAATTTAGTTACTTCATTTAATATAGTTATTAATTTATTATAACTTCCTTCTTTACCTACTGAATTATCAAATATATATGATATTTCTTCAATATTACCAGTAAATCTAAGATTAGATAATGTATTTATAAATGTTTTATTATTACTTAGATTCTTTAAGAATGTAGTTTGTAGAGAATAAGCTTTTGATGAATATTTAGAATCTATAATATTATTTATAGAATATAGAGTTGTTTTAGATGAATAATCTTCTATTTCATAGTTAGACATCTCTTTTAGAATATCCATTACTTCTTCTGTTTGTTTAGTATTAAGTATTTCTTCTAGAATCTCTCTATCATCTAAACCAATATATTTCAAAGTAGTCTTATCATATCTAGCATAAGATAGACCTGTTCTTAAATATATATAGTTATTTGATATTTTTATTTCATTTTCATATGAATTAATCGCATGATTATATTCATGTATTATATTATCTATTAATTCGATTAATTCTTTATTTTGATAATGTTTTAATACAATATATTTCTTAGTAATAATTTTATTATCTATACGTTTAGGAATAGATGTGTAGAATGCTTGATGAGTTTTATCATCTTCGCTTGTTTCGATTAAAGGTACTTCTTTAAAAGTAGTTAGTATCTTATTTTTATTTTTTAAATCATATTTAATAATAAAAGCAGGTATTACTAAATATAATAGATGTTTTATATCAGATGAATAATTATATTTAGATAATTCGTTATCTATAAATACTTTTATTTCTTCTATTAATGAATTTATTAATTCATTACTCATAGTATCACCTACTTTATTATAACATTAAAAGACGGTTAAACCGTCTTTTTTTATCTATTAGTCCATGAACTTGGTATATTTATTAAACTGAATGGATTGATTGTTGATTGTTGATATGTATACCAAGAACATCCTCCTCCTGGATTCCAGTCACATGATGTGATTTCTAGATGTAGATGTGGTCCAGTAGACCAACCAGTAGAACCCATATTACCTATTTTAGTGAAGGCTGTTACAAATTGTCCTTTTGAGATAGATCCAAAACTTCTCATATGAGCATATGTAGAATAGATATATCTACCATTATAATTATGTTTAATCTTAACTACTAGTGCTCCATAAGAATCATATCCTTTGAAGAATACTCTACCTGAAGCTATTGGATAGATTGGTATAGATTTATCAGAACTTGATAGGTCAACTCCTAAGTGTCCACCATATCCACCATATCCTTGAGTTAAGTAACCATGTTGCATTGGTCGATAGAATCCATTAGTACTTGGTATAGATCCTCCTCCACCTCCACTGGCTTGTTCTATACGATATTGACATCTTAAAATATCTTCATTCTTTCCACAACCTAGTTGTTTATAGTAAGCGACATTAGCTTTAGCAGCTTTAATTTGATCTCTTACACTAGGCATAGATTCTCTTATTCTTTGATTAGATATTTCTAGTTTTTCTTGTTCTTCTTCTAACTCTTTTCTTAATTTCTTTAAGTCTTTTTGCTTTTGAGCAAGTTGCCTTTGTCTTTCTTCATTCTTTTTAATTAACTCTTTTAATTCTTTCATTAGTTGACTATTGTATTCAGTTAATTGTTCTACTACTGACATTCTATATATTAAATCAGTAATTGATGTAGCTCCAAAAGCATATTCTAAATAAGAGTTTTCTCCATTAGATATTTGGTAATATTCCATTAACTTTTTAGATTGTTCTTTTTTTCTTTTAATTTCTTTATTACATTTTTTAATTTCTATTTCTAAATCTCTTACTTCCTTTTCAGCAGCTTTTATTTGTTCTTGAATATTTTTTACTTTTGTTTCGATACTATCAATCTTTTGATTATTTCTACTGATAGCATTTTCTTTATCTTCTAAAGCTTTAGTATACTTTTGTACTTCTTTTTCAAACTGAGCTATAGTTTTAGCATTTGTATTTACTGGTATGATTATTGGTAGTAATAAAGCTATTAAAATTAGAAATCCTTTTACTTTATCCCTCATCATATCTTTAAATACCTTCTTACTGCGCTTAATGAACCTAACATACCTACTAAGATTCCAATTACTAATAAAATTAATGAACATTGATATACGAATGGATCTGGTTGAATTAATTTTATTATTTCAGAATATAGATATCCATCAGTTCTATTATAGAAATAGATATATCCATAAATCATAAATATTATTGGGATTATTGAACCTAATAGTCCTAGGAACATACCTTCTATTACGAATGGTAATTTGATACTAAAATTACTAGCACCAACTACTCTCATGATACCTATTTCTCTCTTACGAGCAGATATAGTTAATTTAATTGTATTAACTATTAAGAATACAGTTACAATTACTAGAGCAATTACTAGTATATAAGTACCTTTCTTTATAGTATTGAAGGCTCTAATCATTTTATCTACTAGAGTTTCTCCATACTTAACTGTTTCAATTTTATCTAATGATTTAATAGTTTCCGCAGTATCTTTTAATTTATTAACATCTTTTACTTTTATTTGGAATGTATCTTTTAATGGAGATTCATCATCATCCCATTCATCTAATACTGTTGCGAAAACATCTGATTCTGCTTGCATTTTTTCTTTTACTTCTTGTTTTGTTTGGTAATCATATTTTTCTATATTAGACATAGAATCTAATTGATCTTTAATCATTTCAATATCTTTAGTATCTGCTTCTTTTTTAACAAAGGCTACTATTGTTAAATCTTTTTCTATTTCATTTGTAATATTATCTACATTTCTTGAAGCTATTAATGCGACAGCAACAATAAGTAGAGTAATGGTAATACAAGTTACTGAAGCAAATGATAATGAAACGTTTCTTATTATACTTTTAAAAGCATCTCTTATGCTTCTTCTTAACATCCTAAATGCCTTCATAGTTATACTGCCCTTCCTCTTCGAAGCTTACTAGATGTCCTTCTTTTAGTGTTACAACATCTTTCTTCATTCTGTTAACTATATCACTATCATGTGTAGCCATAATGATAGTTGTTCCTCTATTTTTATTGATAGAGTCTAAAACATCCATAACTTCTTTACTTAATTCGGGATCTAGATTACCTGTAGGCTCATCGCATAATAATAATTTTGGATTATTAACGATAGCTCTAGCGATCGCAACACGTTGTCTTTCTCCACCTGATAGTTTATCTGGATATTCATGAACCTTATTCTTTAGACCTACTTCTTCTAAAGCTGTTAAAACTTTTGGTCTTATTTCTGAGTCAGGTGCTCCAATTACTTCTAAAGCAAAAGCAACGTTTTCATAAACTGTTTGTTTTTCTAATAATCTATAATCTTGAAATACTATTCCTAGTTTTCTTCTTAATTTATATACTTTTCCATCTCTTAATTTAGCAACATTAAGTCCCCCTAAGATTATTTGTCCACTAGTTGGTTTTTCTTCACGATATAACATCTTAATTAATGTTGATTTACCCGAACCTGAACCACCAATTATAAAAGTGAACGAACCCTTTTCGATTGCTAAAGATAAATCATAGATGGCTGTTACTCCATTTTTGTATCTTTTAGTGATATTTTTTAATCTAATTAAATCCATCTAATCACCATCCTTACTTTTAAAGTATATCATATAAAGTATAAATAAATAAACATTCACAAGGGTTATAAACAAAAAAAAGAGTAAATTTTACTCTTTTTTACTATCTATAGATTTAACAAACTCTTTATGATGAGAATAAAATCCCCAAATAATATTTAATATTAGTACTGAACCTATAACAAATATACCTAATAATTTAGACATTATAGTTGATACTAATAGTTTATCTGTCATTACTCCATTAATCATTACAGTATGTATTAGATGAGACCAACTACTATAGAAACTTAAATATACTATTATATAGCAGATGATTGTAGCGATTGTGACTATTCCTAATAATTTTAATATTCCATCTGATTGCATATCTTCATCTCTAACAAATAATTTCCAAATAATTGTTAAGATTAGTGTTGTTGCGATAATGAATACTCCAATTAAATTAGTCATTATATCCGCAATATGTAGAGCTTGTGATTGAGTACCATTCATCATTACTTCTTTAAATTGATTTATCCAATAAGAAAGGAATCCTGAATAAGCTACAATAAAACAAATTACTAATACTATACTTGCTAGACCTAATAGTTTTAATAATTCAATAGAATTTTCTCCTCTAGTAATTAATCTAGCTTTAGTAACTTTATGTGATAATTTTTTATCTTTAACCACTACTTCTAAAGTATCTCCTACATCTACTTCTTCACTTAGTAGATCTTTCTTTATAGTCTTTTCTTCTCCCTCTACTGTTTTAATTTTAATCTTATTTCCTTTAATTTCAGTAACATTAGCATCTACTGTTCTAGTATCTTCGTTCATAGAAATCCCCTACCTTTATATTCTATAATCATTATATAAAAATTGTTATTATTATTCAAGAAAAAAGAATTCCTTTCGAAATTCTATTTAATCTTATTATAGAAATTACAAATAGTTGTTTCCATATATGGAATTAACCATAGATATAATATACCAAAAGTAAATAAACCTAAGATTAGCCAACCAAAGAATGATAAGTATAATAGGAACAATTCACCTTTATGGCCTTTCATCATTTCAGCACTCTTCTTCATAGCGTCAATTGCAGAAATTTCTTTATCGTCTGACATAATATACATAGTCATTGAGAACATTAAAGCAAAAATGATTCCAGGGATTATTAATAAGATGAATCCACATCCTACAACTAATCCTAATAAGAATGTTGCTAAGAAAGCTCTACCAAATTGATTTACTTTTGACCATAAGATACCAACTTCTACTTCTTCATTTCTAGATAGTTTTAGGAAATATGTGTTATATCCTAATACTAAAAGTGCTGTTAATATTAAGCTTACTAAACTAGTTGAAAATTGAACTGTAGTATTTGGATCTTGTCCTGTTTTAGGAGTTACAAATATTTGTACGCATCCAGTGATAATAGTATATAGTAATAATACTCCAATTGTAGGACCCCATTTTCCTTTTAAAGATTGTTTAGCATTTTGTTTTAATTCTGAAAAATTCATAATATTCCTTCCTTTCTGTCTATATTATATCAAAAAAAGAGTACTATAGTACTCCTAAAATTAATATTGCGATAAATAATACTAATAAAGCATAATATATTCCTTTAGTTAATCCATAAGTAAATACTTTTTTAGTCTTACCATCTACTTCATATTCATATATTTCTATATATGGGACAGGACTTCTACGATACCATCCTTTTACTTTAACTATTTTATTAAAATACTCTTGTGATTTAAATAACGCAAATATTTTATTAATTATCCATAATGGTTGATTATAATCTAAGAAAATAATTCCTGTTTCATCTTTAATAATAAAGTCTTCTGAGAAGATACATCCTGGATTACCTTTACCAATAATTTCTCCTTCTACTTCACAAGATACTGAAGTTACTCCAGATACTTTTACTTCTCCTAGTAAATCTCTTACTGTAGATTTTTGATATCCTTTACGATGTGATCTATTAAATAAACCAAGTAAACTAAGCATTAGAAGTATTCCTCCTACTCCTATTACTAATTTAGTAAAGTTTGGTAATAAAAATACTGCAGCTACAGTAACAATTACTATTAATACTGGTAGATATTTAATAAATACTTCAAAGAAGAAGTCATCTACATAAGATTCTGGTTTTTGAAGATCAAATACTATGTATGGTTCTTGACCAAATTCTTGTGAATATTTAGATATAGCAATTAATCTTTTTGAAATTAATGGGTGAGTTGAGCCTAATTGATAAATGAATGCCCATGGATTCCACATCTCCCATTTCATAGCATTTTTAATCATAGTATGATCATCTTGATTATTGTTTGTTGAAACTACTAGAGATTTTGATGTTTTAGAATCAAAGATACCTAGAGCCCCTAATTTAGAAGTAGATTTTTTACTATCTCCTTGTAGAGATAAACCAAAGCCTACTTTTACTAGAGCACTTGCTAGAGAGTTTGGATTCTTAGTTGTTTTTACTGAGAATTCATCAGCATAATATTCTCTTGTTCTTGATAACCATAGAATAATATATTCTGAAATTATATATAGAATATAAGCTATTACTCCAACGATAGCAGCTTTTCCATCTTTATCATTATCACTATCTGTTAAAGTTAGATAGATAAAATATAGAACTAATGGTACTAATTGAGCTACTGTCATGAATAACATATCATAGTGAGTAGCATGACCAAGTTCGTGACCTACTACAGCTTTAACTTCATCTTCGTTTAATAACTCCATTAAACCTCTAGTGATAACAACTCTAGCATCATTTTTAGTATGACCATAAGTAAAAGCATTAGGTGCCCCATCATCGATTACTCCAACTCTTGGATATTTCATCTTTTCTTGGGCACATACTTCTTTGATGAAATTTTCTAAATATTCTGGTATTTCAGCATCGAAGTGTGCTTTATAAAACCATTTAATAGTAATATCTGTGATAAATGGTGATATTAAGAATTGAATTATTAAAACAATAATCGCAGCTCCAACTCCATATATCATTGGGATATCACAAATTAAGCAGACCGCTAAAAGTACTATTGATAGTAGGGCATATAATCCTACTAATGTCATTGTTGATACAGCGAATAAACTTTTCATATTATTACCTCACATTCCTTTTTAAGTTTTCTTCTATAAACATATCTAAGTCTCCATCTAATACTTTATCAGTATTAGATGTTTCAACATTAGTTCTATGATCTTTAATCATTGAATATGGATGAAGAACATAACTTCTAATTTGAGAACCAAAGTTTATCTCTTTAGATTCTCCTTTTATTTTGTTTAATTCATCTTCTTCTTGTTCCATTTTTAGTATTAATAATTTATTTTTAAGAACATTAAGTGCATGTTCTTTATTTTGAATTTGACTTCTTTCATTCTGACAAGTTACGACTATCTTAGTAGGTAGATGAGTAATTCTGACAGCTGAGTCTGTAGTATTAACTCCTTGTCCTCCTGCTCCACTTGAACGGTAAACATCTATCTTTAAATCTTTCTCATCGATCTCAATCTCATCATTTTTCTCTATCTCTGGAGTTACTTCTACTGAAACAAATGATGTATGTCTTCGATTGTTTGAATCAAATGGAGATAATCTAACTAATCTGTGAATACCTTTTTCATTCTTAAGGTAACCATAAGCATTCAATCCTTTAACTAGCATAGATACACTCTTTATACCTGCTTCTTCTCCATCTTGATAGTCTAAGATTTCTACTTTATAGTTTTTCTTTTCACAATACCTAGTATACATCCGATAAAGCATTGATGCCCAATCACATGATTCAGTACCTCCAGCTCCTGGATGAATTTCTAGAATACAATTATTTTTATCATATGGTCCATTCAGCAATAACAGTAAATTTGTTTTTTCAACAGCTTCTGTTAATAATTTGGTATCTTTTTCTATATCACTTAGTTCAGATTCATCGACTAGATTTAGTAATTCTAAGTTATCTGTTAGTTTTGTTTTTAATTCTTTGATGTTTTCTACTACTTCTTTTTTATCATTTAATTCTTTAATTATAGTTTCTGCTTCTTCTCGATCATTCCAAAAATCTGGTTTTTCTGTTTCTTTAGATAACTTATCTATTTCAGTTTGAATAGAATCTATGTCAAAGTGCCCTCCATAGATTATTAATTATTTCTAGATTATCTTCTAGTTCTTTTTTTATTTCTCTTAATTCCATATACTCAGTCCTTTTGGTTTAATATAGCAAAAAAAATAATTATAATCAACTTAATGATTCAATTATTTCTTTAGCAGCATTCTTACCTGCTTCCATGGCTAAAATAACTGTTGCGGCTCCTGTTACAGCATCTCCACCAGCAAATATTTTCTTATCAGATGTTTTTGTACCATTAACAACTATTAAGCCTCTATCAGATAGTTCTACTTTACTATCCTTTAAAGCAGCATGATTTGGTCCAGTACCTAGTGCCATGACAACCATATCACAGTCAACCACATGATTAGATCCAGGTTTTTCTGTAACACTTCTTCTTCCATCTTCTCCTGGTTCACCAAGTACCATATCTACTACTTCCATACCAGTAACATTATTATTTTCATCTACTAATATTTTTACTGGATTAGTTAATAGATTAAACTTAACTCCTTCTTCTTGAGCATGATTAACTTCTGCCTTACGAGCAGGTAGTTCATCTAAACTTCTTCTATAAAGTATGTGAGCATCTACTCCTAAACGTCTCAATGATCTAACAGCATCCATTGCGACATTTCCTCCACCAATAACATAAGCTCTTTTGCCTAATTTGATTGGTGTTTTAGAGTCAGGTTTATATGCTTTCATTAGATTAATTCTAGTTAAAATCTCATTAGCAGAGAATACTCCTTGAGCATTTTCTCCTTCGATACCCATAAATTTAGGAAGACCAGCTCCAGTACCTAAGTAAATTGCATCATATTCTTTCTTTAAATCATCAATAGTTAAAGCATTACCTATAGGTACATTTAAATTTATTTTTACTCCTAGTTTTTCTAGAGATTCAACTTGTTTTTTTACAATATCTTTTGGAAGTCTAAATTCAGGAATACCATATACTAATACTCCTCCGGCTTGATGAAGAACTTCATAAATAGTTACTTCAAAGCCTTCTTTGATTAAGTCTCCAGCGCAAGTTAGACCAGAGGGTCCAGCTCCAACAATAGCGACTTTCTTACCATTTCTTCTTTTCTTCTTTAATGATTCAAAACCATTTTTGATAGCTTCATCTGCGACATATCTTTCTAGTGAACCAATAGCGATTGCTTCTCCTTTAAGACCACGAACGCATTTACTTTCACATTGTTTTTCTTGAGGACAAACTCTTCCACATATCGCAGCTAAACTAGATGAATCACTTATTATTTCATAGGCTTTTTCAATATTACCTAATTTTATTTGTTCAATAAAGTCAGGTATTGCGATATTAACAGGACATCCCTCAACACATTTAGGTACAGCACAATGAAGACATCTATTAGCTTCTTTTAAAGCTTGTGTTCTAGTAAAACCTAGTTCTACTTCTTTAAAGTTTTTAGCTCTTACTTTAGGGTCTTGAGTTCTCATTTTTGCTTTTTCATTCTTTTCCATCAAATCACCCCTATTTCTTCTCCTTGGCAAGACGTTTTTTCATTTCTTCCCATTTGATTGCTTCTTCTTCTTTATATATCTTCATTCTTTTCATCGCTAAATCAAAATTAACTTTGTGACCATCAAACTCAGGTCCATCTACACAAGCAAATTTTGGTTTTCCTTCTATTTCACAACGGCAAGCTCCGCACATTCCAGAACCATCAACCATTAGTGGATTCATTGAAACTATACATTTCTTATTGTATTTCTTAGTAACCTCAGCTACTGCTTTCATCATAGGTATAGGTCCGATAGCGACTACGATGTCATAATGATGAATATTTTTCTCTAAGATATCAGTAACAAATCCATGTGTTCCAAATGAACCATCATCTGTAGCATAATAGATCTTATTACAAACTCTTTCAATCTTATCTCTAATTAAAAGCATATTAGCTTGACGAGATCCATAAATAACATCTATCTTTAATCCTCTTCTATGTAAGAATTTAACTTGTGGATAAACAGGTGCGATACCTACTCCTCCCGCAACATAACAAATTCTCTTATTCATAAATTTATCAGGATTAGCACATATTTCATTAGCATTACCTAATGGTCCGGCTACTGAGAACAATTCTTTTTTTACATAAGTTAATTCTTCAGTTGAAGCTCCAATAACTTGATAAATAACCTTTAAAATACCATCTTTAGAATTATAATCATAAATAGTTAGTGGAATTCTCTCACTATCTTCCTTAGCCATTACTATTACAAATTGACCAGGAAGTGCTTTCTTAACTGATAATGGAGCTTCTATCTCCATTAAGTAAGAATCTGGACTTATTTGTTTGTTTTCATATACCTTATACATAGTCAACCACCTTTACCTTAACATAATTGTATCATTTTATTTTAATTTTTCATATAACTTATTATCTTCTAATACATATAAATTATTTTTTCTTCTACTTAGACCTATTTTTCTAACTATTCTTCTACAAGTATTAGTATTTGGTCTAGCATTAATACCTCTAATAAAATAATCTTCTTTATCTAATACTCTAATCCTATTAATAAAAGTATTAATTAACATATTATTAATTTCATTATTACGATATTTTTTACCTATAACTATGGATTCTATATTTATATAATTATAATCATATCTAGTATATCCTTTAATCTCTCTAGTTTTTAAATCTATAGGTTTTTCATTAATATTATTATAAGTATTCTTAGTAATAGATAAATAATTTAAATAAGCTACTACTTTATTATTCCTAGTAATTATTATAAAACTATCTTTATTCTTATTAAATACTTCTTTTTGATAAGATGTATCCCATAAATCTTCTTTAGTTAGATTTCTCTTATCTAGTTTTAATATCTCATCAAAAACATTATCAGTTATTTCATCTTCATCTAATAATTTATATTTACCAGTACCTAAAAATATATTTTCTAATTCTTCTCTACTCATAGTATATAGAGTAGTATCATTAGAATAATCTTTATACTTAGTAAATCCAGATACTTCTAAAACTCTTTTTTCGAAAGAATTTATAGCAGGAGAAATAATCTGTTCTATCTTATATCCTTGATAATATTTTCTTTTTAAATATCTTTTAATATTATCAATAATTAGATCAATACTATCCTTATTCTGATAATTTTTATTTAGACTTATATTATTTATTATTAAATAGTTTTTACTATTCTTTTTAAAATTAATTATATTATCAATAGAATAGTTTATATCATATTTATGTTTATTTATTATTTTATCTACTTCTTCTTTTGATATTACATAGTATGATACATAACCTATTATTTTATTTTTATAATTAATTAGAAGAAGAGAATCTTTATTTTTATTAAATAATTCTTTATTATGATGTGGTTCATATAAAAGATCTTCTTGATAATTAGTTTTATCTATTTGATGAAGAACATTATTAATATTATTAGATAAATAGCTACATCTATTAACATTTAGTTTATTAACTCTCTTAATATAAGAGTAACCTAAAATTAAAATAGATAAATTAGATATAACAATAATAATATCTGTTAAAGCTCCAACATATGAGTATACTGAGAAGTCATATACTGCCCAAGAAGTTTGTGCTAGAATTCCTCCAATAGTTGCGAAAGTTTTACCTCTAGTTAAACTTAAATTATCTATGAATGTTGCGAGTACTGGTAATAGGGCGACAGGAGTATGATAAGTAAATAAAGCATATACTATATAGATTGGTATAGTTAATAAAAAGATATTTTTGGCTTTATCAGTTTTATAGAAAGCTATACCTTGAATAAGTTCAAATGTCGCTACTATGATTCCAGATATTGCACCTAAAAAGATATAACATAGTATATCCATTAATGATACTAATATTTGGATTCTGATTAAGTCTTTAACATCTTCTTTGTAATAACTATAAAGTAATAAACACCAGCTAATCACACTAAAGACTTGAGCTATAATTACTTGTGTTGTCATATATCTCCCTTTCTAAGTAAAAGGAATTTAGCAAAATACTAAATTCCTACTCATTGTTTCCTATTAAATAACTTGTCATTGAAATAGCATTTTTTGTTTGAACATTATTGAATACTTCTACTTTTTCATCAACACTAGCGCCTAAACAATAAAGAAGTGGCATCAAGTGCTCTGTTGTTGGTACAGCATATTTTGAATTTGGATTATTATCAAATGCAATTACTTCTTCATCATTTCTAGTTCTTACTGCTTCCATAATGTAGTTATCAAAAGCAATACATTCTCCTGTACCTTTATCACTAGACCAGTCTGTTAAACGTAAGTTATGTACGACACTTCCTGATCCGATAATTAAATATTCTTCTCTTAATTCTTTTAATAATTTTCCTGCTTCATAGCAGTCTTTTGGATTATATAATTCATTGATACTTAGTTGTACTACTGGAATATCTTTTTTAGGAAACATATGAACAAGTACTGCCCATGCTCCATGATCTATTCCCCAACTATTATCAGTTTTTACTTTTAATTTTTGGATTGCTTTTACTTTTTTAGATAATTCTAAGTCTCCTAAAACTGAATATGATATATGATATAATTCTTCAGGCATACCATAAATATCAAATATCTGATCAGGATATTCAGTTTCTTGAACATAATTACCTACAGTAGTCCAATGAGATGATAGCATCAGAATAGCTTTAGGTTTACCATATTTTTCGATAATCTTGTTACCAATATCATTAAGTTTTTTAGTTAGTTCACTGTCTTCTTTAGCAAAATCTGGAGTTCCATGTGAGACAAATAATACTGGCATCATGTTATCATCTCCTTTATACAATCCTCTCATCTTATTATATAATATTATTAAAATTCATACAAACTTTTTTAATAAAAAAGAGTGTCATTATACACTCTTTTTATTTATCTTTTTCTAATTCACGATAATCTACTTTACCTAATTTAGTTTTAGGAAGAGATTCTTTAAAGACAAATTCTTTGGGTAACATGTAATGAGCTAGGTTTTTCTTACAATATTCTTTTATTTCTTTTTTTACTTTATGAGATGCTTTTACATCTTCTTTTAATACTATATAAGCTTTAGGTACTTGTACTTTATATGGATGAGGAATACCTACTACTCCACAACTTAGAATATATTCATGTTTATTTAGAACTTCTTCAATATGAGAAGGATAAACATTATATCCGGATACAATAAGCATTCTTTTTAATCTTTGAACATAGTATAATAATCCATCTTTATCTAAATAACCTAAGTCTCCTGTTTTAACCCAAATCTTACCAGCTTTATCTTTTTGAAGTATTTCATTGGTCTCTTTAATATTATCTAAATATCCTGTCATTACAGATGGTCCAGTTATATAGATTTCTCCTATTTCACCATCTTTCATCTCTTGATCAGAATTAATATCCATTATTTTTACTTCATTACCTGGTAGTGGTATTCCAACACTACCTAATTTAGCTGTCCCTAGTACTCCAAAGATACATCCACCTGAAGTTTCAGTCATACCATAACCTTGTTTTAATTCAGTATTACAATTATGTTCAGCTAAGAAGTCATTTAACAACTTATTCTTTTCAGCATTCATAGTATCTCCACCAGATACTATGTATTTTATGAAAGATAGATCTACTTTTTTCATATGTTTATTATTGATTAAAGCTTCAAAAAGAGTAGGTACACCTGGTACTATTGTTGGTTTATATTTAGTTAATAATTTATCAAAGCGAGAGGCATCAAACTTAGGAATTAGTATGATTTCAGCACCACTACATAATGGATAATGAACACATTCTACTAAACCAAAACAGTGAAATAAAGGAAGTATCGTTAACATCTTGTCAGTTTCATCTAGATCTGGTAATCCAATACGAACTTGTTCTATAACGACATTAATATTTCCATTATTTAAAACTATATTTTTAGGAGTACCTGTAGTACCTCCTGAATGAAGGATAACTGCGGGTTGATTTTTAGTTGTTTTAACTAATACTTTAGCATTAGAGTTTTCTCCTTTTTTGATAAATTCACTCCATTGAATAAACTCTCCATCATTCTTAGGTATTTTTACTTTTCTATCTTCTAAAAGAAAGTAACCTAATCCAGTAAACGAAGGCATTGAGTCCATAGCAGATACAATGACTGTTTTATAAACATTAGTCTCATCAATAATATTTTTTACCCTATCGTAAGCAACATTAATAAGTATTAACATTACACTATTTGTAGCATTTAAACTGTCCTTGATTTCTTCTTCTGCTGATAATGGATGAATCATATTAGAGATAGCCCCTATTTTATTAACAGCGTAAAATGAAATAATAGCTTCAGGAGTATTAGCCATACATATACTAACAACATCACCTGGTCTAATACCATGACTTCTAAGTGCTTTAGCACATTTATCTATCTCATAAAAGAATTCTCTATAAGTCATTCTTTTACCAAAATAATTTATCGCATAATTATTAATATAATTTAGGCTAGATTCATTCATGAATTCATATAAAGATAAATTAGGTACTTTAATTTTATTTTTACCTTTACCATAATATTTATCCCATTTTTTATTATAATTTAGTTTTTCTTTTACTTTATCTAGTATTTTCATATTATCTCCTTTTTAAACACTTGTTGAAAATCTCTTGATTTTATTATATAATCTAAGTAATTTATATATCAATAACCAATTATTAGATATATGTTAGTTATTAAACAATCAATATAATAATTGTTTAAAAAGGAGGTTCTATGGATAGAAGAGTACAATATACTAAGAAGATAATCGTCGATACATTTTTAAGTTTACTAGAAGAAAAAGAGATTTCTAAAATTACTGTTACTGAAATATGTAAGATAGCTGATATTAATAGAGCTACTTTCTATAGATATTATTTAGATGTATATGATTTAAAGGATAAAATAGAAGAAGATTTCAGAAAAGAGTTAATGAATTCTCCAGCTATTGATGCTTTAGATGAACAAGAATCTGTTTATGCTTTTTCTAAAGAGATATTAACTATCTTCGAGAAAAATAAAAAGTTAGTAAAAATATTATTTAATACTAACCATAATATATATTTCTTAAATGAAGTATTAGAACTAGCTTATGAAAAATGTTTAGATAAATGGAGTAAAGAACTAGGAATAGATACTGATATGGAAGAAGTAGAACACTCAATAATCTTTATCTTTAATGGAGCTTTAGGTATTGTGAATTATTGGGTTAAAAATGATTTTGATAAAGATATAGAAGAGATAGCTGATATAATTCAGAAATTAAGTTTAGATGGGGCTAGAAAATATTTATTAAATAGAAAAAAAAGTAGTCATTAGACTACTTTTTATAACGTTTTTGTTTTATTTTCTATTTCTTCTTCAGGTTCTTCTAACATTTCTTCAATCATTTCTTTTTTATTATCAATTGGTTTTATATCTAAAGCAAATTCATCATTTAAGAATTCATGAATAATTGTATTGTTGAAATTATTTAAATAGAATCCTTTTCTACTTATTGGCATACCTCCAAGTAATATGTCTTTAGAGATAGCTAATCCACTTTCTTCATCGATATACCATTCAATTGGTTTTACTTCTATCCAAGCAAATCCTCTACCCCACATTTCAGATTCTTCGAATGTTGCGGGACGAACAAGAGCATATTTTCTACCTTCGTATTCATATTCAGGTGACTCTATTTGTTCAAAATGTCTTTCAGTTCCATCATTATAAAGTTCTGTTCTATATCCCCATGTTGAATAACTTTTAGCTGTTGGTTTCATGTCTCCTCTTTCAAAAGCTTCAGTAAGTCTTCTAACTTCATCATCAGAATTTGGAAACATCTGATGAAAATCTTCTCTTTTTTTTCTTCCTGAGTTTGATAAAACTCTATCTTGTGGGAATTCACCAAAATTAGCTATTGTTACTTCTCCATGTCCATAGTCAACTGTTCTGATATCAGTTAATTGATCTCTAATACTATCAAGGTCTACGCAAATTCTTACTCCGATTTCATCACTCCAAGCAGGTACTTCTTCCTTATCTAATTTACCATAGGCATAGCATTTAGAAATTGATCCAGGAACTTTAGTTGAAGTCCAATATCTAGCACTTCTTTTATCTAAAATTGGCGATTCTACTTCCATACCTTTAGCAGCTAAATATTTTCCCTTAAATGGGAAAGCCCCAGCACCTCTATAAACAGCAAAATCAGTTACTTCAGCATCTGCACCTATCTTATCAAATATTTTTAATCTGTCTTTTCCTTCTACTTGGTCTAATCTTAGAATTGAATACATAGTAAACACCTCTTATCTTCACTTATCATTATATAATTAAACAATAAATTTGTCGAATTAATTTGATAAAAAAAATATTAGTTTACATTAAGGAACTAATATTTTCTTTTTACCTTCAGTTTTATTTTTATTAACTACCATATCACAATTAGGACAATAATAAGGATAATCTCTATCATTACTCTTTTCTAATTCTTTTCCACATACTGGACATTTTTCTTTTAATCCAAAGTTATCATCTAATTGATCTGTAGCATACATGTATTCAATAAGTTTATCTATATCCATAATAACACTTCCTTGATATAGTATTTTATAACAAAAAAGAAGATTTGTCTCTTCTTTTTAATTATTTATTCCTTGATGACATATAACATCACTAGTTAAAACTTTAAATTGATAACCATTATCTTTTCCATATTTAATTATACTATCTATAGCAAGTGATGTATGTTTTTTAATATCATGCATTAAGATAACATTTCCTCTACTCTTAGATAATGAATTAACAACATTTCTGTATTCTTGATTAGGATCTGTTGTACCCCCAGCATCTCCTGATGAAATATTCCAGTCAAAGTATGTATATCCTTTATCTTCTACTTCTTTAGCTAGTTGTGACATAATACCATTTTTATAATGTCTAGATATAGTATTAGATACTCCTCCAGGAAATCTCATTAACATTGATTTCTTACCAGTTAATCTTTCTACTCTAGCACTTACTTTATTTAAATCAGCCCAATAATTAGCACTAGAACTATAGATGTAACCATAATCATGTGAGGCAGTATGTAGAGCAACCGCATGTCCTTCATTATATTCTCTTTTAATCATGCTATCTGGTCCAGCCATAGTAACAAAGAAAGTAGCTTTAACTCCATGTTTCTTTAAAGCATCTAAGATTACAGGTGTATATAAGCCATTAGGTCCATCATCAAAAGTAAGATAGATGACTCCAGCTTCTCCACAACCCATACTAGATCCACCACCGCTATATCTTGGTCCATTAACTGGTCTTTTTTTAACTGTTACAGTTCTTTTTAAAGTAGTCTTATTACCAGAAGAATCTGTAATAGTATAAGTTATTTCAGTTTTACCTTCTTTTTTAGTATTAACTGTACCTTCAACTACAACTTTTTTACTAATATCACCATCTACATTATCTGTAGCAGTAACACCTTTATCTACATATTTCTCTCCAACATAGATAGTTAAAGATTTATCTCCTTTTAATTTCATTTCTGGAGCTACTTTATCAACTACATCATATTTAACTTTAATATCTTTTTTAAAAGTTAGAGTCTTGCAAGAATATTTAATATCTTGTTTACCAACTTTCTTTAGATCAATATTATTTAGTCTCTTAATATTTTTAGATTTATCTATACCTAAATACTTACAAGTAACTTTAGGATATTTAAAATCTTTAGTAGCATACTCTACTTCAGTAGTCTTTTTAGATTTAGTCTCTAATTTTAAGAAATTATCTCCAAAAAGAAAGAACAATAAAACTAATAGTAGAATTACTGCGACTATTACTATTATTATGTATTTCTTTTTAAGTCTTTTTTTCTTCATATTAACCTCTATAATTACAATTAGATTATAGACTATTTAATCTAATTTTTCCATATATTTTTTATTAATGATGATGGTGATGATGATGTTCTCCTAGATCAACATGACATTCTTCATCATCACAAACTTCATCTTCTGTTTCCAATATAGCATGACAGATATTATGTTCTTCTAATTCTTCTCTTATATTCTTTTTAACTTCTTTTATATTATTAGATTTAGTTACAATATGCATAGTTGCGTAATTATTATATCCATCTATACTCCAAATATGAATATGATGAATATCTTCTACTTCATTAATCTTCAATAAATGTTCTTTTAATTCATCAATATCTATATCATTAGGTGTTTTCTCTAAAAAAACATCTAATACTTTCTTTAAATTCTTTAAAGCATTAACTAATATGAATATAGCTACTCCAATACTCATTATTGGATCTAATATTTTTATATCAGTAAAGTTCATGATAATTGCACCAACAAGGACAACTACCCATCCTAGAACATCTTCTAACATATGAAGATTAACTGCTTTTTGATTAATAGAGTTACCTTCTCTCGTAGTATAAGCTGCAATAAAGTTAACTATTACTCCAATTACAGCAAAGATAATCATACCATGATAATTAATATCTACTGGATTAAACAATCTTTTAACAGACGCAATAATTACTAAGATTGATCCAACTAATAGGATGGTTGTGGTAATTACTCCACCTAATACTGAATATCTAACATAACCATAAGTATATTTCTTATCTGCTTTCTTTTTACTTTTCTTTTCTAGAAAGTATGATATTCCAATAGATAGGGCATCTCCTAAATCATGAATCGCATCAGAAAGAATAGCTACTGAATTAGTAAATAACCCTCCAAAGAATTCAAATATTGAGAACGATATATTTAATATAAATGCAATAAAAATATTCTTTTCTGTCTTCATATTATCACCGACTTTATTATAACACTTTATAACTAAAAAAGAACTATTTCTAGTCCTTTTCTTCTTTATTTTTTAATTCAGAAAGTTCTTCAGATAATTCATTATTTTCATCTTCTAATTCATTAATTCTTTCATCACACCATTTGTTTTCTTTCTCTATTTTTTCAAAATAAGAAGATCTATTATTTTTTAACTTTTTAATATTATCTTTAGAAGCATAAACTTTAATAGTACTTATATCACTACTGATATTAACTAATTTTTTATTATTTAATTCTTTGATTGCATCTCTAGCCATAGCAGTAGGATTAGTACATTCAGTATAAGCAGTTAATTCATTCTTTTCATCATTTTCTTTTAAATCACAATACTTATTAACTGTATATTCTATTTTTATATTATTAATATCTTTTTCAATATATTTAACATCATCTCTATGAGCAAACAATATTAATTTATCATTCATTTTATGTTCTTTTACTTCTGTTTTTATTAGATTATTATCATTTTCACTTACATCAAATTGAAGTGCTCCAGTTGAGATTAATCCACAACCTACTCCAAAGAATACTATTGATAAGATAAATGCCCATATCATTTTCTTTTTATCATTTTTTCTATTAAATACAAAATTTAATATTAATAATAAGAAAATAACTGAGATAACTGCTGAAGATAATATCGTTAGTAGTAAACCTATAAAGAATGAGCCTGTATTATATACTAAGAATGAAGCTACAAATCCTATAGCTAAACATACTAATACAGCTATAATATTTAAAGCAAAACATAATAAGAAGAACTTAACTATTAATAATACTATTTTACCTAAACCATTAATAAATTTATATTCACTATGTTTAGGATCTCTAATTATTACTTTTTCATCTTCTTTAGAAAATTTTTCTTCCTTTGTTTCTTTCTTTGAATCGTCTTTTTGCTCGTCAATAATTTCTTCTTTCTCTACTTCGTTTTCTTTTTTTACTTCTTTATAATAATCTAAATATCTTGTTTTAAATATGTGTACTAAAATTATTAAAGCTACAATAGTTAAGAAGATTCCTAGTAAAGAGTTTATAACATTCATAACTGGAAACATTACCTTTGCTGGAGCAAAACTAAATACTGTATGAAATAATGAATTAATCATTGAGATTATAAGATTACCAGCAATAATTAAAATTAAGATAATGATTAATTGCTCAAATAAACATTTAACTTTGCTTTTGAAATTCATACTACTGAACATATTTACTGTATCAGTGATAAATTCTAAGAAATCATCGATATAACCATTTAGTTTCTTCTTAGATTCTTCTTCTCCTTTTACTTCTTTAATATCTTTATGTAGTAAATCATCTATATTAAGATTAAATTTATCACATAAAGCAATTATCTTATCCATTTCAGGATAAGCTACAGCAGACTCCCATTTAGAAATTGCTTGTCTAGATACTCCTAGTTCATCAGCTAATTGTTCTTGTGAAAGATTATGCTCTTTTCTGATTTTTTTCAAATTTTCTGAAAATTGATTGTTCATACAATCCCTCCTTTTCACATACAATTTTATAATTTCTACCGGTTGCATTCTACCAACTTTAGGTTGTTTTTTGTAGAAAGTTGGTTGCATTTACATTATTTTAGCACAAAAAAAGAGGTTTTTACCTCTTTTTAATGTTTTTTCTTTTCTTTTTTCTTGTTATCAAGAATAGAATTATTACTATTAAGATTAATGGTATATAGAAATATTTCTTTAATAGTTTTTTGAAACTAACTTTAATATCTTTATTTAAAATTACTTTTTCTTTATCTATTAATTTGTTTTCATAATAGTATTTGATAGTACCTATTTCTTTACCTTTTTTATTTTTAAAACTTAATTCTTTTAAACCAGTATATTTGATTTTAAAATCGTCTTTATTGTAATCAGATGGTAAATACTTAATAACATCTTTAGTAGCACGTATTTCATATTTATCTATCTTACTTAATTTAACTGGTAATGTTTTGATTAGATCGTTCTTTTTTACTAAGTATTCATTCTTAAAGTTTTTATTTAAAAAGTTTATTAGATTTACTGTATCTACTAAATTATAGTGTTTACCATTTTCTACTTTAGCATTTAAAACGATGATTATAAATTCATGAGAATTAATATTACTTAAAGAAGATAAACAATATCCAGCAGCATCAGTAAAACCAGTTTTAGCTCCTAGAATTTTAGATGTATTAACTTCATTAACATATTTAGAAACTGTTGATTTTACTTTTAGGCCATTAGATAAAGTATAATTACGAGTAGTATATATCTTTTTAAATGTTTCATTATTTAAAGCATATTCTAGTATTATACGCATATCATCAGCGGAAGAATAATGACCTTTTATATCTAAGCCTGTTACATTTACGAAGTGAGTATTTTTTAATTTTAACTTTTTAGCCAAAGCATTCATTTTAGAAACAAATTTATCAATACTTCCAGTACTTGCGATAGCCATCGAATTAGTCGCATCAGCTCCACTAGGTAGCATTGATGCATATAGTAGATCTCTATAAGTCACAACATCACCTGTTTTTAACCCAGCTTTAGATGCTTCCCAACTAACCGTTTTCATCATGTCATTAGTAATAGTTACTTTTTTATCTAAATCTTTGATATTCTCTATCGCAGTAATACTAGTAACTATCTTAGTAAGAGAAGCTACTGATGTTTGTTTATTAGATTTTTTTTCATAAATTAATTTGTTATCATTTAAGTCATATATTTCTACCATTTTAGAATTAGTATTTGGAAAATCTAATGCGTTAACTATACATGGTATAAATAATATTAAAACTATTATTAATAAAATCTTTTTATTCATATATATACCTCTTCTACTCTATTAATATTATATCATTTTTTATACATCTGTGTTATAATAATCAATCACTAAGGAGATATTATGAAAGAAGATTTTTATAAAGCGAAAGACATTATAACTAATAGAATAGATCATAGACAGGAATTTACTGAATATGATAGGATTTATCCTTATACAACAGAAAATATTTCTGGATATATGGAAGATGTTACTGATAAAGATGTATTAACTGTAGTTGGTTCTGGAGATCATTATCTTAATTTAATATTAAAAGGAGCTAATACAGTAGATTGTTTTGATATAAATAAATTTGCCTTATATTATTTAAGACTTAAGAAAGCAGCAGTTAAATCCTTAAATAAAAGAGACTTCTTTGAATTTTTAACTAATAATTCAAGAAAACATTTTGATAAAGTTAAACCTTTATTAGATGCGAACTCTTATGTATTTTGGTCTAATTATGTTAATAGTTTTGGTTCTGTTGGAGGTATTCAAAGTACATTTTTATTCTTCCCTAGAGTAGCTGGTGGGGATTATATTGATAGGAATTTCTATTTAACTAATGAAGGATATGAATTACTACAAGAAAGAATAAAAGATAAATATGAATCTTATTATCTAGGAGATATCTATGATATCTTTGATGGATTAGATAAAAAATATGATTCTATTTACTTATCTAATATATGTAATTATCAAGAAAATTTAAAACGATATCGTGATTTAATACTTAAACTTAGAGATAATAATTTAACTGATAATGGAGAAATCTATTATGCGTACTTCTATGGTAGAAAAGATGCAGATATTCACTATTATGTGAATGAAATAGATGATACTGAAGTTATTAAATTTGAAGGTATTGATCATGATAGAGATGATAAAGTATTAAAGCTAACAAAAAGGACTCATTGAGTCCTTTTTTTAGTCTTTACCTTCTTTTTTGTTTTTGATAATTCTTTTATACCATAATACATAAATTCTATTTTATCTATTTCTTTATCTATATGAAAATGTCCACAATACCATTTATCATACTCTACACTTTCTTCTACTTGATCTAAAAATCTTTCCATAGAATGATCTATTAATGTTTCATCTAATCCTGGGATTAAAGCTTCACCAGGAGTATATTTCTCAGGACAAGTATGAGATAAAATATAATCTACTTTTTTACCAGTATACTTTTTTAATATTTCTTTTTCCTCTTTTTTAGTTAATTGTTCATCTTTAAACCATCTTAAATTATTCCTTAAACGATAATATTTATCTACTGAATAAGCTCCTCCAATTACTAATATTTTATTATCATCAATATTATATAATTCTCCATTTTTAGCAAATATTAAATTAGGATAGTCATCTTCAATAAAGACTTTTCCTCCAAACATATCTACTTCTTTATAGGTAGAAATGTTTTCTGGTCTTTCTTCATGATTACCTTGTATTATAAAGAATTTATTTTCATACTTTGATAATATATGCTTTATCATATTATCAGTAATATCTAAATTATAATTAATACAAGAGTCTCCTAAAATGATTAAGATATCATCTTCTTGAAAAGAAGTCGCTAATAATCTATAAAAATTACGATGTGTATCTCCAGTTACATAAATCATATTTCACCTTATTTTAATCATTTTTTCTATTACTTAACCATTTATCTTTTATTAATTTTAAAGTTTGTGTTGATAAGTAAAAACCTACTGTAGGTACAACAGCTCCAAAGAATGGGTTTGTTGTATCAGCCACTTTTAAATATAATACAGCAAATATATAAGTCAATATTACTATTAATCCTTTTCTTAAAGCTGAAGTTTCCCAAGCTTTATCTCCTTCTACTCTTTTATTTCTTTCTTCGATAGCAGAAACTCTTCTTTCTAATTCTTGAATCTCGTTCATATTCTCACCCCTTATACTAATTCTTTCTTATTGTATCTTAAGTATGTTCCAATAATAAAGATTATTGTGATACCTAAACTTATTAATATCATTATTGGATTAATTGATACATCCATTATTACATTTCTAACATCAGCTAAAGTATAAATAGTAAAGTACTTTAAGAATTCTACTTTAGATGTTATTTCAGATAATACACTTAATACATAAAATATAAATACTATTCCTAAACCTATTCCTATAGTTCCCTTGGTCTTACGTAAGAATGTTGAGATAAATAAGTTAATTGCTAATAAAGGTAGCGCTATAAGTATAGGAGTTATACTTAATAAGATAAATTCTTTTTGATTAAAATCTCCACTTATAGTTAAAGATATATAATTAAATATAAATAATAATATATTTAATAATAGTACATAAATAATTCCTACTATTATTTTATTAGTAACTATATTACTTCTTTTTATAGGTAATGAATCTAAATACTCAATAGTTTGATCATCTTCTTCTTTTAATAGAATAGATCCACCTAAGATTGAAGCATATAAACCAATAATTAGTAACACATAAGTAAATCCTTCTGTTTTAAACCAACCATAAACAGTAGAAATAGAAGCTATATCCATATTGAAAGCTGTTAGAACTTCTGGTGGAAAAATCTTCATCATCTCATCAAACTCTTTCATAGTTTCATCAGTAATCATATATGGATAGATTAAATATACTACTAAAAACATAAGTACTAAGATAGTTAACCAAATTAGAAAACTTTTTAAATTTACTTTGAATTCTCTTTTTATCATATTATCACCTACTTATAATAATTAATGAATAAGTCCTCTAATGGTACTTCTTCTATTAATAAGTGTTCTATATTATAATCTTTCAATTTAGTTATTAATTCTTTAGGAGTTAAAGTATTAATAAATACTATTTCATTATTTAACTCTTTATGTACTTTTAGTTTTAAATCTTTTTTTATTTTATCTATTTCATTAGATATTATTTTTAAATAAGTATAATTTTCTTTCTTAATATTTTCCATTAAATCTTCTTTTATAATTATTCCATCTTTAATAAAACCTACTTTATCACAGATATTAGATACTTCATTTAAAACATGTGATGAATAAAGTATTGTAGTACCTTTTTCTTTTTCTTTTAATAAGATATCATGTAGAGTGTTTTGCATTATAGGATCTAGACCACTAGTTGGTTCATCTAATATTAATATTTCAGGTTCATGCATTAAAGCTAAAACTAAACCTACTTTCTTTTGATTACCTAGAGATAGAGCTCCTACTTTTTTATTTTCATCTACTTTTAATAATTTAACTAATTCTTTTCTTCTTTTAGATAAATCTTCTTTATAGAAAGATTCATGATAATCTAATAATTCTTTAGTAGTCATATCATCATATAGATTTATTTCACTAGGTAGATAACCAATAGATCTTTTTACTTTGACATCATCAAATTCTAATTCTTTACCATTAATATAAATCTCACCAGATGTTTTATTAATAAGAGTCATAATAGTTCTTATAGTAGTAGATTTACCAGATCCATTAGGACCAATAAAACCATAGATATCTCCTTTATCTATTTTTAATGATACATCTTCTATACCTCTAGAAGTATCATAATATTTCTTTAGATGTTTTAGTTCTATAATACTTTTACTCATAATATCACCAATTTAATTATAATATAAAAAGACTGGTTTTATCTAGTCTTTTCTTTTATTAATATTTTTTGTTTACTTACTAGAGGTGCTTCTATTTTTAAGTATTTAGTCTTTTCTTTTAACTTACATACTACTATGTATCTACAATCTTCAAAATCATAAGCACAAGTACTTAATAATACTAATTTATCATTTGTATTTATCTCAGTATCTGTTTGATATAAAGCTAATTCTTTAACCATATTTATATAATCTTCTTTATCTTGTTCATCATTTATATTTATTTTATATATGTCTGAGTCTGCTGGTTGACTTAAGAAAGCACATATTTCTAGAGTACAATCTTTATCTTCAGTATATAATTCTAATTCTGGATGATTTTTACAAAAATCTTCATTTTTTAATTTTTTTATGTCTCCAAACATTGAACCATCTTTCATATGATGTCCATATATTATAGTAGTAAAATCATTAAATGGATCATTACATCCTGCATCTATAAATAAAGTTCCGAAAGTATTAGAATTACCTTCAAAAGATTCAGTTAAATACTTTTTATTATCTTCTCCTTGTACTACAGGATAATCTATGTGCGTATCATTATATTTGATCCATCCTTCTGTATCGGGATTCATTTCTTTTAATAAATCAAAATTAACATATCTATCTTCTTGATTATTATCTTCTATTACTTCTTCTGCTAATTCATCATATTCTTTTTGATTATCATCATAACCACTTTTTATTTGATATAATTCATAACCTGAACCAATAGATATTCCAGCAAGACATACAATAATAACATTTGAAGTAACTATTTTTCTAATTTTATACTTTATTTCTTGATTCATAACTATTTCCCCTTTGGTTAAGGCATTATTTTATAACTTTTTGCTTATTTTGTCAAAAAAACAGTCTTGTGACTGTTTTAAATTATATTATGAAATCAACTAATATACCAATAACTACACCTATAAAGTATAGTATTCCAAGTATAGTTAAGTTTTCTTTTAAATTTTTATTTACTCTAAATAATACTAATATACCGATACCACTACCAGTTAATAAACCAGCTAATAGTGTACCTACACTTATCATATTAGATAAGAATAACTCAGTAATAATAACACTACCAGCACAGTTAGGTATTAATCCTACTAAACTAGATAATAGATAAGTTAAAATATTATGATGTAGTAATAAACTAGATATTTTATCTTCTCCTATATAGAAGATTAATAATCCAATAATTATATTAGCTAAAAGAATAAATAATCCAATCTTAATAGTATGTTTAATACTAGAAAGAAGTATTCCATCATGTTCACAATCACAATGTTCATGTTCACAGAATTCATGTATTTCTGCTTTTTCTTGATTCTTTCTATAGATTAGATCAATAATATAACCAATAATAATACCAACTATTAATTTAAAACCTATTATTTTTAATATTAATAGTATATTAGCTTGTTCACTTATCATTATAGGTAACATTTCATCACTTGTTGATAAGAAAACAGCTATTAATGTACCCATAGTAATTACTCTAGCAGAGAATAAATTAGCTGCGACTGTACCAAATCCACATTGTGGTATTGCGCCTAATACTCCTCCAATAGCTGGACCATACTTTTTATTTTTAGATAACATCTTTTTGTTCTTATCAGTAAATTTATGTTCAATATACTCTAATACAATAAATGTTAAAAATAAAAAAGGTATAACTTTTAATGTATCAATTAATGCTTCTAATAAACACTCTATCATATTAATCCCTCGCCCATTAATTATACATCATATTTTAATAAAAACAATCATTTATAATAAAAAAAGACTTAATTTAACTAAGCCTTTTATTATTAATCTTTTACTTCTTTAGGTTCACTTCTTTTACAGGTACCATTATTATTCTCTACATAAGCAGTTATCTTATCTAATGCTACATAAGCATCACTTTCATTATCAACATTAGTAATATTAGCTAGATATTCATCTCCACCAGCTGCTTTAATTTGACCAGTTTCTTCAAAATACTCAAATTCATAAGAATATTCTTTATCATGTAATGTACATTGTATAGAAGTATTAACTAATCTACCAGAATTATTCTCTCTATAATTTTTGACTACAATATTTAATATAATTACTAATATAGGTAATACAATAATAAATACTATTAAGAATCTAAGTAATTTTAATATTAATCCAGCTAATTTTTCAGTATTAGATGTTTTCTCTATTAATATATTTTCTATATCATTATCAACTAATTCATCTAAACTTACTTTAAATATTTTAGATAACTCTTTAGCTTGTTTTAAATCAGGTGAAGTTTCACCTAATTCCCATTTAGAAATAGTTTGTCTAGTTACTCCTACTTTATCAGCTAACTCTTCTTGAGAAAAACCATTTTTCTTTCTCAATTCCATTATCTTTTTTCCAATTTCCATAATTATCCCTTCTTTCAAATAAATCATATACTATTTGAAATATATTCTCTACCAATTTTAATTGGAACTTTCGCAATTTTTGTTAACAATTTAATTATTTGATATTTCAAAATCAACAAAATATTCTTTAGGCACTTCATTGTCCAAGATAATATCAAATAATAATGTAGGGTGTTTTACTCCATCTTCTTCTGTATACCATGGTCTTTCGTTGGTAAAGCTCCCTAATCCGAAATAAGTATAAGGTAAAGTAACTGTATCTTCTGATTCCATTTTTCTAATAAACAAATGAACTTTCTTAGCGTTTCTTAGATTCCTTTTTTCATTTTCAGATACATCAGCAATACTTTCCCATTGGAATACTTTGCTATTCAAAAATTTATCTTTATAATTTAATTTTCCATCTTCATCTTTTTTTATTCCAGCGAAGATGTATGCCACATCATCTTCATAGTAAGTTCCTTTTTGCAACAAACCATTTTTTAGCATAATTCTTGATGCTTGTTCTTTATAGTAATTTCGGTATAGTTTAAACAATCCTTCATATTCACCAAATTCTCTATTATATCTAATTATTCCATAATTCAATGTATCTATTAAATAATCTTTCAATTCATCATTATTCATTCTTAGCAAATCAAATTTATTGTTTTCTAAAACTCCCAATTTAACTAGATTATTATATGCATTTTCAAGGGTTTTCTCTGTAATGTGCGCATTACGTCCTTCTAATCTTTTTAAATCTATAATACCTTCTTTTATTGCTTGTTCTATAATTAGGTATTCATCTAATCTAGCAATAGGTAATAAATCTTCAACTATGTTTATTATTTTTATTTCAATCTCATTGAATATTGGAATTGTTTCTTCATTGATCTTTTTTAAAAAATTATAATATGACATATTCTTAGATCCACTAAATGAAGTTTTTATAATTCTAATTAGATCGGGGGCGACATCTGAATTTAAGAAATCCATGTGACTTGGATATGATCCATTATTAATATAATTCTTAAAATTAGTATAATCTTTTTCTAAAAATGCTTTAGAATTAAAATTCGTTTTATCAATATATTCGATTATTTCTTCTTTTGATAAATCGTCAATATCTATCAACACATTAGGTATATCTAAAGACTTAAAATTAGTACTAATCATGTCTTTTAAATATGCTTTTTCTATATATGTTGTATTACTTAAAGTTCCTAACGCCATTGCAATTTGAACTGCTCTATCATAATTATTTCCAATAAAATCTAGTACTGTTACATATTCTTTTCCTGGGTACTTTCTTAAACCGCGTCCTAATTGTTGGATAAATACTGTTTGTGATTCGGTTGGTCGTAGGAATAATACCATATTTATTTGTGGTATATCTACTCCTTCATTTAATATATCTACAGTACAAATTATTTCTAAAGGATTATTATCATCTTGCAAATCTTTAAATGCTTTTATTCTAACACCAGTATCGTTTATACCTGTTAAAGATATTGTATTATACCCTTCTTCATAAAGTTCTTCAGCCATTAACTTACAATGTTGTATGTTAGTACAGAAAGCAATACATTTTAATTTTTCTCCTACTTTTTTGTGTTTCTCTATTTGTTCTTTAATAAACTCTATATTATCTTGTGCTGCAATTGCTTTCGCTATTACCATTCTATCTTTAGAACTATAATCAACCAATTCATCTCTAATACCATAATAATGAAATGGTACTACTAAATCATTATTAATCGCGTCTCTAAGTCTTAATTCAAATGGTACATTTTGGTCAAAAAATTCAAATACATTTTGATTATCCATTCTTTCAGGAGTAGCCGTTAAGCCTAGCATAAATTCTGGTTTAAAATATTCAAAAATCTTTTTACCAGTATCAGCTACCACGTGATGCACTTCATCATAAATAATATACTCAAATTCATTTCTATCAAATTCATCTAAGTGTCTCCCTAACATATTACTGGTTGCAAATATAAAATCACACTCTTGATTTGATTCATTACCAGTGAAAAAGCCATATGTTCTTTCAGCTCCAAATATTTTTATAAACGAATCTCTAGCATCTTTTAGAATTGATTCTCTGTGAACAATATATAACAATCTTTTTGCCCCAAAGTTACGAGCATCAAAAGCGGCCAAGTATGTTTTTCCAGATCCTGTTGCACTAATTATTAATGCTTTCTTCACTCCAGTATCTCTATATCTTCTTAATTCCCTCAATGCTTTTCTTTGCATAGAATTAGGGTTAATAGTTGTATCAGTTGCATTTATATAATCCATATCCCATTTTTCAATAGCATAATCTAATTGTAGTTTATATTTTTCGATTAATTTATAATCTAATTCTAATGTTTTATTCCATAAAATATTAAATTCTTTTAAACCTTCTTTGTAAGAATCAAAATCATCTTTAGCTATTAAAGAAACATTCCATTCTATGTTTTTTGTTAGTGCAAATCTTGTTATATTTGATGACCCTACTACAAATTCAAATGAATCATTATATTCAAACATATATCCCTTAGAATGATATCCACTTTCACCAAAACATTCATAATCTAGGTGACATTCAAAATTATCAAACTCTTTTTGCCAATTATAGAATTGTTCTAATGAGCTTATATCAGTAAAATTTTGATATGTTGATGTTATTATTTTACCGACAGCGCCTCTTTCTAACGCTTCTTCTATTTCTCTTTCTAATAATATCAACCCAGCCTTTTTAATGAAACTAACAGTAAAATAAAACGAATTACATGCTTTAAGATTATCCTTTATTTTATTTAAAAACTCGCTGTTTTTATTAGATAAAAATTTGTTTTTCATATTATAAGTTCTCCTTTATATATTTTGCTAACGGAATATCTGCAGGACATAAATCTAATTTTAATATATCCTCTTTATTTAAAAACTGGTATTCTGAATGATCATGAAGATTGAATTCTCCAGAAATATATTCACATTCATATAATTTCAAATCTATTATTTTAGTTGGATACTCACAGATACTATTAATCAAAAATTTTTTAGCTTTAATATCCATTTCAAATTCTTCTTTTATTTCTCTTTCAATAGCGTGTTCTTCTGATTCACTTTCTTTTACTTTCCCTCCTGGAAACTCCCATTTACCATATACATTAGGATCTCCGGTAGAACGTCTTGCTATTAAATATTTATTATCTTTTTTTATTAAAGCAGCTACTACTGTAATCATAATATATCACCTATTTACAGTATACCAGCTTTAATTATTTTTTAATAGATCTCCATGAAAAAAGAGTATCTAACTATTCTTTAAATACTCCTGTAATTCTTTATCTGTGCAATAAACATAACAACCTTTCATTCCTCTAGTCATTAATGTTCTATATGTGTTCTTTATTATAGTATCAGCTATTTTATTAGCCACTTCTTCTCCTTGTTCATTTGTTATTCTATTGATTCCCTTTAGTGAGTTATCACTTCGTGCCCTTTTTGTATAATCAGTAACAATATGTCCATCTTCATATCTCATATCATCACCAATTATTACTCCAACATAGTCAAACTCTAAACCCTGAACTGTGTGAATACATCCTGCTTCATTAATAGAATTCTCACCTATTGCAAACGCTTCACCAGACTCAAGATTCCAGCTAATTTCAAACTTCTTTTCAGGTATTTTGATTTCATGATAATTAGAATCATTTCTGGTATTACCTGTAGGCCATTCCCAACAATATCCAGCAACTATTCTTGATTTATTATTAATCTTGTTCTTTTCCTCTATTTCTCTTCTCATTTCATTTGGATCATCAAATACTTTAAAGTCATAATCAAATCCCTCTATATCGAAGTTTGCTGTATCTCTTATTTCTAAAGTATTATCTAGCCAAGCAACATATCCATCTGATCCATTACATCTAAATTGACTATCTAATTCATATGTATAAATACCTGCTCCTTGTTCTTGAGCAAATTTTCTTATTAAATCTTCGCTGCCAATATCTTTTAATGTTACTTTTTGGTTTTCATCTATAAAAAATATTGAAAATTTAGCAGCATTTATTATTTCCTTAATTTGGTTTTCTCCTCTATTTTGAAATAATCCTGATTTTTCATTTAATCTATGTGCTTCATCTACTACTAAACAATCTAATTTGTTTGTTTCTTCTTCATAGAATCCTCCTGATCCTTGAAATAGATGATTTATGTGAGTTGCTGTAAATTCTCCTCTTAATTTAGCTGCATAAACAGTTCTAGGTGCTGCATTCTTAGTAACATAGAAACAAGTCATATTTCTATTGTTTAATTCTACGAGTAAATTGATGGCTAAGACTGATTTCCCTGTACCTGGTCCGCCTCTAACTATCATTACGTTTTTAGAATTACTAGCAACTGTATCTATTGCATATCTTAATGCATATTCATATACAATTTTTTGAGAATCTATCATGTAGAATTCTTTATTACCTTTTAACATTTGTGATAACGAATCTTGTAACATCTTAGATGGTCTTATTCTTCCATGATCTATTTCATAGAGAATATTTCCTTCGTCCCCATCTTCTATGTATCTTTTAATAAAATCTCTTAGTTTTAATACATCATTATGTCCAAATAATGGAGCTGCTTCTACATATTCTTTATAATTATTTGATAATAGTGTATCATCATTATCAAAATAATAATTATGAAGGTACGCACATGGTACTACGTTAATATCTTCTAATTGAACTGATTCATTGTAATCTCTAATTAAGTTGGCATATGTCATGGCTTGATATGATGGATGATTAACGTCTCTCATTCCTCCGCCAGTGAATGTATTAACTTTATATATCCCATCCATCTCTCCAACTTCAGTTGCTTTATCCCATTGTTTTAACTCAATAATTACAACATTTGATTTAGATTGTTTATATCCAGACATCATAAAATCTATTCTACAACCAGTTGGCGGAATATTATATTCGATAGCTATACCAATATTATTTGGTATGTCATTATCACTTAGTACACCCCTCATATATTGCATAGAATTTTTCCATGAATTGAATTCAGGTGCACTTGGTCTTTTTTTTATGACTTCAATGTATTTATTTCTAATCTTATCTGCAATTATTCCTAAGTCTACATCTTCAATAAAACCAGATTTTATACCTTCATATACCAGCATTATTTTTCACTTCCTCATAGGTATCTCTACCATATAATTTAAGACTAGTATAGTTTTGTAATCTATACATTAAACCTATTGTTTTGGCATAATTATTATTAAATTCTTTAGCATCAATATTTTCCCCATTAACATAAACATATCTCATTTCTATAAAATCATCATTTATTCTATCTAAATACTGAAATATATCTTCATCAATTACTATTTGTAATATTGTTTTTATTTGATTTTGATCTTCTTTTTTTAAACCACTAAATAAATCTAATAGTTTATGCCCCATTTTTTTACAATATTTTTCATCTTTACCATCTAATATTAATAGAGCCTTTAAATATAATTCACAGCAAAGCAAACAATTAATATAAAAAGGATTTTGATACATAGGATTAAGTGCAATAAATTCACTTTCATCAATGAATTTTAGAAAACCATTTGCTTGATTAAAAACATTTTTAGCTTTGTCAATATTATAATTTGTCATACTTTAAACTTTTTCCTTTTGCTTTCTCCACCGGATATTTTTTTGCGGTTTTATCCATTTTTTCTAGAACTATTTCTTCTGGGTCAACACCTAATTTATCAGCCATTAATATACAATAGTTTATAACATCAGCTAGTTCTTCCTTTACTTCATCCAAAGCATATTCATTATTCCATTGAAAACATTCCAATAATTCTCCTGCTTCAATTGAAATACTTTTTGCTAAGTTCTCTGGAGAATGGAACTGATCCCAATCTCTTTCACGAGTAAACTCAACTACTTTTTTAGTTAATTCTTTCATCCTTACCACCTAATTCAATTATATCATAAAAATAATTTTTTCTTTTGTTTAGTGTAAACGAATTACTTTTTTTCATTTTTATTCTTCTTACTTTGTTCTTCTAATTTTTTCTTTTTTTCAATAATACTAGTTTTACCGTGGTACTTTTTTATACCACACTTGATTGCAATATCGCATAATCGAATCGCTTCAGTATAGTTCTTTTCTTTTTCATAGAAGGATATTATTTTCCTGAAAACAGGATATTCTTTACTTGTTTTATCTTGATATTCAATCTTATAATCATATCCTAATGAATTTAACATTATATAGTATTCTTGTATTTGAGGAAATATATTTATATCTGATAAGCAATTAAATATATATTCTTTTTTATTTTTTTCATTAGCCTCTTTCTTTAATTCATATTCATATAGATCTATATTTTCTAAATATTTTCTATGTTCTTCAAACACTTCCTTGTATTCTTCTCTTAGTGCCATTCCTTTTCTTTCAAGTTCTGGATAATACTTATCACCTATGAATGCTGATTGAAATGTATCATATCCGATAAACACATGTTTATTTATTCCTCTTTCCTTTTTTTCTAATTCTTCTAAATATTTATCTATAGGGGCTCTATATTCATCATTATTATACAAGATAGAATTCTTTTCTTCTTTTAATAATTGAATTGCTTTTTCTCTATTTCCACGTTTAGCATAATATTTTGCAAGAGTTACACAACCATTTGGTATGATTATGTGTAAATCATATATTTTTTGGTATGTTTCTTCTTCTTCTTTATACATTTTTAAATGGCAATATGCACCTGCTAAATATTCAAGCATTATTGCTCTGTGAAAATTTTCTCCATATTCCAATCCCCTCTCTATACTACCCACTAAGTTTTCATATGCCTCTTTATATAATTCATTATTTAGGTAATCATTAATTGCTTTTATTCTTTGATCTGAAAATTCTACTCTATTAAAAGACCATGCTAATGCACGTAAATATCTTGTTTGTGGTGTATCTATATCTCCACATAATTTTACAACCACTTGTAATACCTTTGAACGATCATTATTATTTTCTTTCCATATTTTTTCGCATTTTTGATAATCTGCTTCTGATAGACCACCTCCAACATAGAAAGTAGACATTAATTTTTCGGCAAAATTTGGATCAACATTTTTCTCTTTCTCTATATCAGTTGTTATGCTTTCTTGTTGTATAAGTCCTTTTTCTTTCTTTGAAATAAAATCTAACAATCCCATAAATTTACCATCTCCTTATCATTATGTTACACCATTTTTAAAAATATAAAAAGACTCTTATGAGTCTCATTTCTTTTTATATTTAATTGATAGTAGTGAATATGTATTTAATAGAATATAGTTTATTAGTATGAATTTTATGTAATATGAATAATGTATGTATGGTATTACTAATTTATTATTGAATAGAATACATATTATTAATACTATGATAGTAAATAATATATAGGTTATTGGTAATAATATATTTATTTTGTTTATACCTTTTTTTATTAATAATACTGTGAATATTATTATTAGTAATATATTTATAATAATTAGTAATACTGATAATTTTGATAAAGTTAGATATTGTTCAATATGATGAGTGGGTATTATACATATACATAGTGTTAGTAATAAAGATAAATAATATAGGGGTATATATAGTTTTTTATTATTCATATTAGTTATCCTCCTCTAGTAGATCAATTATTGTTTTTATTGCGTCTAATTGGTTTTTTCTATTGATGTTATATCTAATTTGATCTAGATTTTGTTCTATTAATGATCTATTGTTTAGATCTGGTATTTTTAATTCATATTGGAAATATAGTTTTTGTAGTACTTCATCAAATTGTATTGATGCGGTAAGTATTTTAGTAGATAGAGATTCTTTTGTTTCTTTATCTAGATTACAATTATTATTAATAGGTTGAAAGTAATTTACTATCCAATCTTTTTCATTATATTTATCTTTTATATTTACTTTTTTATTATATGATGTGTTTTCATAGTGATTAATTAGATTGTTTAATGAGTTTTTACAAGGAGATGGTTTGATATTATTTAATCTTTGTTTATAGTTGTTTAGGGTTGTGATGTTTTCTTTAGTATCTGTTAGTTTAATTGTATTAGTTGATGTGGTGTAAGTGTATAGCATTAGTAATAGTATTGTTATTGAGTAGATAATTGAGATTATGAATATTGTGGTTTTTAGTTTTTCTTTCATATGGACCTCCTATTTTGATTATATCAAAAATTTAAGTAAAAGAAAAAGACTCTTAGTTTTGTAAATAAATATATCCTAGTGATTCTAATTATTAAAAAGAGTAACTTTCATTACTCTTTTTATTATATGATTTTTTCAAAGATAACTCTTTGAATTTTATAATCTAAATGGTCATATATTTCTTGTGCTTTTTTGTTGAATTCCCAACAACAAAATTCAATTGATTTACAGCCTTCTTCTTTAGACATTTCTTCTAATTTTTTAATAAGTATTTTTCCATAACCTTTTCCTTGTAAATCATCATCTATAACTAATTCATCAACCCATAAAGATTTATTAGAGTTCTTTTCTTTTATTTGATAAGAAGCATACCCAATTATTTTATTATTATATTCAATAACTAGAAAATCTTCTTTGTTCATAGAATCGATTAATATATTCCTTAATCTTTCATCATCTCTATTTGAAAACTTATCAGGTCTACTATTTTGATGTAATCTATAACCTTTTATAAATATATTTAATAAATTATTTTCAATGTCTTCTTCTTTTGCTTTTCTTATATCATATTCCATAATATGCCTCCTAAATATTTTTTGATTAATTACAATTTCTTTATATCTGTATACATTCTAGGATGATATCCTTTTTTATTATAAAAGTTAATGGCATTTTCATTATATGCGAATACATCAACTAAAACATATTCACAATCGTTTGATTTAAAATACTCTTCTATCTTATTCGTTAATGCTTGTCCTATGCCATTACTTCTTGTTTTAGATGTAATTATCAATTCAGTAATTATTCCTCTCTTAGGGCATTTATAGTCTAAATAATCATATTCATCATATGAAGGAATTGTTCCCATTATTAGTCCAATTGCTTTATCATTTTTTATTGCTAAATAACATTTTCCATTATTTTTATTAACTTCATCTAAATCAACCAATGCCATCTTCTCATGATATTCAGGATGAACATGATCTAATTCATCTTTATCAATAGATACAATATATTCTTCAAGTTCTGTTAATAAATCTCTAACATCTTCAAGATATTTATCTTCATATTCTATTATTTTCATTTGTTTCACTTCCTGTAATAATTATAACATGTTACATAAAAATTGTATTAAAGAAAAACCTACAAACCTTTATAAATAAAGGTATTGCAGGTCTATTTACCATGACATTGTTTATATTTCTTACCAGAGCCACATGCTCCCTTTTTGAGCATATTTTCACTATATTTGGTACATATAGTATTATGGCTTTTTGCCTTATTTTATGGGCATTTAGTACATTTTATTATCAGTATTATTTGTATTATAAATATTACTAATAATTTGTTCAATGTGGACAAAATGTGGACAAAGTCATCATACATTTTATCTTTTGTTTCCAAGGAAATTATATCATATATTGATTAAATAGACAATGTCCACATCGTATTTTCTCTCAACTCAAAGTGTTGTGATATTTTTATAAAGAAAAAGAATTATTTCTACTTCTTAATGTCGCATTTTTTACATCTTCCAAATCCTTTTGTTCTCAATGCAACTGAATTTTCCCATTCATTACCACATTTACTACATTTCCACCAAACAACCTTTTTATTTTTACATGTCATTTCATCTGGCTTTAATTTACCATTCTTTGTAGGATGCCATTCTTTAGCAATTTCAGGATAATTTGTTGCAAGAGAACCCTCTTTTTTTATTTTGTTCAAAGAGCGAGTTTTAGCTCCAACAGATGATGCACATTTAGGACAATAGGAACTTTTTACTCTACTTGCTATTGATGACTTCCATTCATATCCACACTTACTACATTTCCACCAAAACTTAGATTTACTTTCACCAAATTCTAAGTCT
>JAFRVB010000003.1 GCA_017441845.1 Bacilli bacterium | reverse complement strand
TTTTATCTTTATATGCTGAACTATGGAAATCTCCAGATGATGATGTAGTCCATCTCATTATCATATTTCCCACATCTTGAACATATTCAACATCTCCAGCGATTGATAGATTTTTATTTAAAGCACCAAAACCTACACTTACTAGTGTAGTTATCATTAATAATACAGCTATAGCTGTAGTTATATAGAACTTATAACTATTTATGTATTTTTGCAATTCTCTCATAGTTATAATCTCCTAGTATAATTATACTATAGTTGTCATGTATGTCTAATTGTTTTGTTAGTTATTTTACATATTTAGATATTATCGTAAATAAAAAAGAGACTATTTAGTCTCTTCTTGTAATTCTACTATGTCTAGTTTTTTACCATGATTTATTAGTACTAATGTACCTTCTTTTTGATAATCATCAAAACTTGATTTTGTATAATCCCATTTTACTACTACTTTGTATGCTTTTTGATCTGTTTGTTCATAATCTCTTTTATTCTTTGTAATAGTATATTTATAAGATATTTGATCAATACTATCTACAACTGGTTTAGTTACTCTAGGTAAGTCTTGATCTCTATTACCATAGATATTACTCTCTACATATTTGTAATATTCATTTTCTGCTGCTTCTAAGAAGTTTTCTTCTATATATGGATTTATAAACTCTACTCCACCAACATCAGTTTTAGCAACTTTATAATCTAATGAGAAGAAATCATATATAAACATTTGACTTATCTTTTTAGCGTATGCTTCTTTATTAACACTTTCTTCTGATAAGATTTCTTTTAATTCACTAAACAACTTTTTATATTCTTCTGGATGAGTAGATTTTAAATTATATCCATATTTTGGAATAGAATCTACTTTCTTTACTTTTGTTGGTGAATTTGAGAAGAATTTTGTATAGATACATAATCCTACTATTACTATTAATACTATTAGTAAAAATATTAATACTCTCTTTGTTTTCTTTTTTAATTTCATTAGATTATCTCCTTTACTTAATATCTTTTAATAAATCATATACTATTATGTTATTAGATACATCTAATAATTTATTAGTATATTCTGTATTTTCTATTATCTCTTCTTGAGAAATTGCTTTATTATTAGTTAGTGGATAAGATTCATTCTTTTGAGAATTATAGTATACTTTATTATTTACCCAGTTACCATTAGGGAAACATACAATATTTTTATTCTTAATATTAAATATGTCATGACCTAAAGCATATTTATTTTCAAAACCAAACATATTACCAATAGTTGGTGAAACATCATACATACCCATAGTATATTTATATTCTTTATTTAGATCTGTATCTTTCATATCTTTAGTCCAGATAATGAATGGTACTCTTCTACCTAATTCATATTTATATTGATCAAATTCATTATAACGAGGATCTTTTTCATCATAAATTGAATCAGTTTCTTTATTATAATTATATAATAAATCCCAATCTTTTCTAGATAATCTTGAATCATGATCTCCATATAGTATTACTACTGTATTATCTAATAATTTGGCATCATCTAACTCTTTTAAGAATTCTCCTAGAGCAGAATCTGCATAATGTAGTGATTTAAAGTAATTACCTAGTTTTGTTCCTTCCATATATGGATGAGATTTAATTACTGTTTTATCTTTAACTTTTACTTTCTCTTTTATATCTACAGGGAATTCTCCATAGTGTTCTACATCACTAAATGGAGTGTGATTAGATAACATAATCATTACTCCATACCATTTATCATGTTTTTCATTTATCTTTTGTAACATTGGTATTGATTGAGCAAAGAATTCTTTATCAGATAATCCTAATCCTATAGAATTCTCTTTAGTTACATTATAGTAAGCTTTATCATATAATTTATCATAACCTAATGATTCATGCATTACTTGTCTATTCCAGAAACTACCATTGTTCGCATGCATTGAGAAAGTATAATATCCTTTCTCTTTTAATAAACTAGGTACAGCTATATATGTTCTATTGTAGTAAGAAACAAATGCTGTTCCTGACTTAGTAGGCATTAGCGATGTATTTAGAGTTAACTCAGTATCAGAAGATGTACCAACACTTACTTGTGAATGGAAGTTAGGGAAAAACATTCCGCCATCAGCCATCTTATTAAGATTAGGAGTTACTTCTTTACCATTAAATTTTAAACTCATTGCACTAGTCATCATAGATTCACCATGAATCATAATTACATTTTTACCTTTGAATAGATTAGTATAATCATTTTTCTTTTCTGGTTTCTTTTCTTCAAAATATTGAGTAAATTCTTGTTGGGCTTTTTCTCTACCAAACATTGAATTTATCTTTGGTTGAAGAGAAGAAATTATATCATTACCTTGGTAAATATAAATGCCAAATCTCATAACAATATATTCTTTATTCCATTGCTTTACTAATCTTGATACATCTAATGGTTTCATTGATACAAAGAAGAATATAGCTAATACTCCAGCAATACTGATAGTAGTAAGCATTTTCTTCTTTCTAGTTGATTTTACTTCTACTTTTTTAAAATAATTCTTTTTATTTAATTTTCTAGCTACAAATATCATAATTATTGGAGCTAGAACAAAAACCATATCTTTTAATTGAACTACATTTTCTACTACAGCATCTCCTACATCACCAATATATTGAATTAAACCAATCATTGAAAGAGATGCGAATGATGTATAGAAAGTATAATATATTGAATTAATCATACATAGTGCTGAAAAGAAAATAGTAAATCCTATGAAATAAGTTGATCTATTCTTTGGTTTTAATAAATAACCAAAAGATCCTACCAGAGTAACAATCATTGCATCAGCAATTATTGCTCTAATAGATAAATAATTTTCTAATGAATGCATACAAAAGAATCTAAGAAGTGTAGCATTTAAAACATTTACTAATAAATATGTAAAGAATAAAATATTATTCTTTATATAGTTACTTACTATATGGTTTTCAATGCCTTTTTTAATACTTTTCTTAGTTTTAGTATATGCTCTTTTTAGTTTTACCTTTGCTCTATTCATTGTAACCTCTCTATATTTATGCTTTTTTCTTTTCTATTTTAATTACTTCAGTACTTGTAGTATCAAATACTTTATTTCTAGGTGTATCTGTAGCATTTATAATTAGTCCTAATGAGAATATATAGGATAATAAATAAACCCAGATTAATAATACTAAGATTGAAGAAATACTTCCGTAAATAGCATCATATCTTACAAAGTATGTTGTATAGATAGAATAAAATTCACTGACTATAACCCAACCTATAGTAGTCCATAAAGCTCCTTTTGTTGTGGAAGAAGACTTAATCTTCTTATCTGGGGCCATTACATAAATTAGTTTAATATTGATATATAGAATTATAACTATAAGGGGATATTTAACTAGTTGATATATATTAAATAAAATATTAACTGATTGTTTATCTCTTACATAATCTTTAATGATTGCAAAAATCTGATCTCCAAAAACTGGAACAAGAAGTAAGAAAATAAATAGTACAATCATAATAATAGTCATTATTACTGCTTTCACTCTTCTTTTTAAGAATCCACTATCTTCAATCTTATATATTTCATTTGAAGTAATAATAATTGAATGTAGACCATTAGAAGCAATAAAGAAACATAATATTAAGAATATGGCAATATTATATCCTCCAGTACTTCCAGTTATACCATTAAGCATATTTATAACATCTTTAGGTATATAATGAGAAGTTGTGAAAGCTCCAATATCTAATCCCATCTTTATACAAGTAAACCTTATTAATGCGACTATTGGGAATAATGACATAACAATAAAAAAAGCAAGTTGTCCTGGTAAGACTCTCATTTCAGTTGTACTAGTCATTTCTAAAAATTTTTTAGCGAACTTCCTTGCTTTCAATTTATCAATCCTCTTATTTATATTCTTCTTTATTAGTAATCATTTCTAGAGTTGCTTCATTAATAGCATCATCTAAACTCTTAATAGAATCATCAATCATACTATATCCTATCGCAGCCCCAAATTCATGTGGAAGTGTTTTCATTTCCTTAGATAGTTTCTTAGTATAAGTAGCTATTTGTTTTTCACTATAACCAACTAAGTAAATTAAGAATTCATTTCCATCTGTTCTAATTATTTCACTGTTTTCTAATTGTGTATTAACTAAGATAGATGCAGCTTTAACTATTAGCTCATCTCCTTTTTCATGTCCATAATTATCATTAACATATTTAACATTATTTAAATCAACAATAACTATAGATTGAGGGAATACATTAGACTCTTCCCATTCAGGCATCTTAGCATTTAAATAATTTCTATTTTTTAGTGATGTCAACATATCAGTAAATTTACGTTTATCATCTATTTTAATCTTTTTCTTTTTACGTTTTCTATTTAAGAATAAATATACTATTCCTAAAACTATTAATGGTATAAAGATAATTATAAGTACTATCATATATGCTTTTTGCATAGATGTATTAGCTAATATAGATTGATGTAAGTTATCTATACCAGTATTTCTATAATTATAATAAGAATTTGTATTAATAATATAATTAAATAAATTATAGAAATCTTTATTAGTACTCTTAATCATGAATTTATAATCATTCATCATAGTATCTTTATATAACAGTTTATATTTCTTAAACTTAGTATTTTGATAATAACTATATACTTCATTATCTACTACTAATACTTTATCTTTAGACTTCTTGATTAAATCATTTAAATTAGAATAAGTATCTATATTAGTACGAGTATTATTAGCAAAATAATTATATAAAGAATCTTCTTGTAACATACAAATATCTTGATCTTTTAAACTTTCTAATGTAGTTACAATATGTTTATCTTTTTCTTTACCTAGTACTACATAATCTTCTATAAATGTAGATTTTGTAGCAGTATACTTATTATTATTGTAATTATAATAATCAAAGTAGATATCTACTTTTCCTCTATCAATAGCTTCTTTTAATTCTTTCTTAGTATTATATTTTTTATAAGTAAAATTAATCTTAGCAAGTCTTTCAGTTCTATTGATATATTCTCCTGCGATACCTGCTAGAGTACCATTAACTTTAACTTCATATGGTTCATTTTCTACGTAACCATAAACATAATTCTTACCTAATAATTTAGACTTAGTTTGAGCATCTATATTATTTGTTTTTAAATAATAGTTTAAATACTCTTTATTATATTCATTAACATAGTTATTATTAATCCATTTAGTATAATACTTTCTTAAGATAGTATTTAATTTATCATTATTATCACTTAAAGTTAATATAAGTTTCTTATAATACTCAGTCATTACATAGTTAATTTGATATTCACCAGTAATTGTATAATTTAAATACATAATATTAGGTACAATTACCATATTAACTTGATTATTTCTTAGAGCATTAAATAATTCTCTCTCAGTATTATATTGATTATAAGAAATATTAGTAGCACTCTTTAAATAATAACTAATATCTTCACTATCAGATGAAAATATACCTATAGTTAGATTCTTTAAATCATCTATATGATTAATTCTCATAGATCTTTTACTGATCATTACATAATAATCATTAAATATAGTTATATCATTTTTCTTTAGTTTAGTATTATTATTTACTATTCTAATTTTATAACCTTTACCAGTAGGTTTTTTACTCTTTAAATAAGGATTTTGTCCTAATTCAATACCTACGTCTTCTTGGAAATCAGATAAGAATTCAAATAATACTCCGTCTCCGTTATAAGCATATAATGGATAATCATTTACTATTTCGATATCAAAACTATTATCTTTGTTTTTTTCTACCCATCTTTTTTCACTTACACTTAGAGAAGTTTTTCTATCTACTCTACTATACGACAAATAGATAATTGCAAAAGCAATTATCGCTATTAAAATAGGTAGAATAATTATATACTTTTTGCTTTTTTTCATAATTATCTATCCTTTGTCCAAGAGAAAGAATCACTACCACGATGTAGATATCCAATTATTGGATATGATTTATCTTTAGTATTTTTCTTACCAAATACTTGTACATCATATACTTTTCTTTCTTTGTTATTTAGTATTTTCTTAATATCATTGGCTTTACTTTTAAGTGTTTTAGTATTGATATTATCTTTTACTGTAACAACAATCTCAATTATATTTCCACGTTCTTCTACAGTTGTTTTTTCATCTATATCTTTGAACACTTCTATTAATTGATCTTCTTTATTATTAGTAATCTTTACTTCTTCTGTTGCTTTAGTTCTAGTACCATAAATAGCTTCTCTATCAGTACTATTCATTAAGTTTTTAGCATAAATTAATGTAATAATTCCTAGTATTATTATTAATATTAAAGAACTAATATTTTTATGTTTTTTTATGAATTCCATATCATCACATCCTACTATTTTATTATACACTATGACAGGTGTATTTTCAATTTACAATTACTTGTCTAACTTGTCTTTTAAGATTGACATTGCGATAGCTGGATTAACCCCTCCATGTGTCTCTTTCATTACTTGTCCCATTAAGAATTTAATCGCTCTATCATGTCCATTTTTATAGTCAGATACTGACTCTGGATTAGCTGAAATTATATTATCAATAACTTCTTCAATCTTAGATGTATCAGTAATATTAGATATATTACTAGATTTAATAATCTCTTCAATAGAAGAAGTCTCTTCCATTACTTTAGATAATATATCTTTTAAATTCTTACTACTGATAGTCTTATCAGTAATTTTATTAACTAATTCAATAAATCTTTCTTTAGTTAAAGTTGTATCAGTAATACTCTTTTCATGTTTATTTAAGTATTCTGAAATATCTCCTAATAAAAGATTAGCTCCTGTTTGATGATTAATATTTGAATCTAATAGGCAATTGAAATAATCAGATAAAGATCTATTTTGAACTATCTTTTTAGCATTTATTTCAGATAAACCTAATTCTAAATATTTTTCTCTTCTTTCATCAGGTAACATAGGTATAGTTTTCTTAACAGAATTTATCATCTCATCAGTAATAATTACTGTAGGAATATCAGGTTCTGGGAAATATCTATAATCATTACCAGTTTCTTTAACTCTCATCAAAACAGTATCATTAAGTTTAGAATCAAATCTTCTAGTTTGTTCTTTAAATTCTTCGCCCTTATCAAGCATTTCTTCTTGACGAGCCATTTCTTTTTCAAGTGATAATTTAACATTAGAGATAGAACCAATATTTTTAATTTCTACTTTAGTACCTAATGGATCAGATTCACTCTTACGTAGAGAGATGTTCGCATCTGCTCTCATAGAACCTTCTTCCATCTTACAATCAGATACATCAGTATAGAATAATAATTCTTTTAACTTTTCTAAGTATAATTTAGCTTCTTCTGGAGTAGAAATACATGGTTTAGTAACTATCTCAATTAAAGGTACTCCTGCTCTATTGAAGTCAAGAAGTGTTTTATCAGCTCTATGAGTAGACTTACATGTATCTTCTTCAATATGCATCTCTTCAATGTATATTTTTTTCTTTTCACCATTATCGTCTATTTCAACATATCCATCATATCCAATAGGTGTAGCGTTCTGAGTAATTTGGAAGTTCTTTGGATTATCAGGATAGAAATAATTTTTACGATCAAAATTCATTTCTCTTCTTATTTTGCAATTTAGAACAGTAGCTGCTTTAATACCTAGATTAATTACTTCTTCATTTAAAGTAGGTAAAGTACCAGGATAACCTAAATCTATAACATTAGTTAGGGAATTAGCCATTTGTCCATATCCATTAACTGAATTAGAGAATATCTTAGTATTAGTCTTTAATTCAACATGTACTTCAATACCTATTGTAGGAATATATTTACTCATACTACATTCCTCCTTCAAAGTTAATTTCTTTTTCTAAGAAACTAGCCAACTGATACATTTTAGCTTCTTCAAATCTATTACCAATTATATGCATACCAATAGGCATCTTTTCTTTAGATAAACCTACAGGTATATTTAAACCAGGTAATCCAGCCATATTAACAGGTATAACTAAAACATCATCCATGAAACTCTTAGATGGATCATCCATAGGATCATCTAAGTTATAAGCTGTTGTTACAGTAGTTGGTCCAATAACAAAGTCATATTCTTTAAAGATTCTATCAAATTCTTTTTTAATATCATCTCTAATACTTAGAGCTTTATTATAGTAGATTTTAGCGTTTTCTCCACTTAATAAGTAAGATCCAACCATAATTCTTCTTTTAACTTCTTCACCAAAGTATTTAGCTCTAGTCTTAGTATATAATTCATAAATATTAGTTGTATCATCAACAGATGAACCATATCTAATACCATCAAAACGAGCTAAGTTAGACGAAGCTTCACCCATAGCGATAATCTGATATAAGTTAACAGCGTTATCCAAGTATTTCATATCTACTCTATCTATTTGAACACCTGCTTTTTCTAATATCTTTAATGTATCTTCAATCTTTTCTTTTACTTCATCACTAACTATATCTGACATAAAATAGTTTGGTACAGCTACTTTCATACCAGAAATATCTTTTCCAATTAATCTTGTATAATCTTCTTTTTCTTTTTTAGATGAAGTTAAGTCTCTTGAATCATGTCCAGAGATTAAATTTAGGATTAAAGCGTTATTATAAACATTCTTAGTCATAGGACCAATTTGATCTAAACTTGAAGCAAAAGCAATTAATCCCCATCTAGATACAGTTCCATAAGTTGGTTTCATACCAACTAGTCCACAATAAGATGATGGTTGTCTAATTGAACCACCTGTGTCTGACCCTAAGGCAAATAAAACATCACCTGACGCTACAGTAGTAGCAGATCCTCCTGAAGATCCTCCAGATATTTTATCATTATTCCAAGGATTTTTAGGCGCGCCAAAATATGAAGTTCTTGATGAAGAACCCATTGCGAATTCATCCATATTAGTCTTACCAACAATAATCATATTAGCTTCTTTAATCTTTTCTACTACTGCTGCATCATAAATAGGAACAAAGTCTTTTAAAATACCTGATGCTGCTGTAGTACGTAATCCTTCAGTCATCATATTGTCTTTAACTGCTATAGGTAGACCAAATAAAATATTATCTGCATCAACATCTTCTAACTCTTTAGCTCTTTTAATAGCTTCTTCTTTATTTAAAGTAATATAAGCATTTAGATTTTTATTCTTTTCAATTGAATCAAATGCTTCATTTACTAAATCTATTGGTTTAATTTTCTTTTCTTTTAAAAGATCATTAATCTCTTTAATAGGTTTATCTAAATATCTCATTATGCTCCCTCACTTTCATTCTCACCAATAACCACTGGTACAGCTATATAATTACCAGTATGATTAGGAGCATTTTCTACTACTTTTTTAGGATCTAGCATTTCTCCTGAAACATCCTCTCTTAAAGTAGTGTTATCATCCCAAGGAGCTACCATAATTTCATCATCATAACCTACTACATCATTAACTTTTTCAACATCATTTAATAATTGTTTAAGTTGTACCTGATATTTTTCAATCTCTTCTTCAGTTACTTCAATTCTAGCTAAATCAGCTACATGTAGTACTTCTTCTTTAGTTAATTTATCTTTCATATTAGTACTCCTTTCAACTGTTATTATTATATCATAGTTATCATATTAAGTTAAACAATATAAAAGAATAATTATATGAAATAATTATTCTTTTTATTCAACTATATATGGATTATCTTTTGAACCAGTACCAGAAATATATTCAGTACCTGGCTTTAGTGATATTACTGGGCGAACACCTAGTTCCCAACCAGTATTATATCCATTATATAATTCACCTGAATCATATATATACATTATCATAGCTCCACCAACGGGATAAAAATGCGATGGAGAAATGGTCCAATATCTTTGACCTGTTTTAACTATCTTATAATTGTTCAATAAATATGTTTCTGGCGCTGTTAATAGTCCTACTGGATAGGATAGATTTGCTTTTAAATTGTTAATACTCAGTTTATCTGTGCTGTTTGTACAGGCTAAATCTTCATTCCTTACATAATTTTTAAAATAAAAAGCATTTCCGAAGTGTCCTTCAATTGGATTCCATGCACTTTCAATTGGGTTGTTTTGTACTCTGTTATTGCAAAAGATTGTATCTTCTATTTTATTTGTATATGTAGTCATATTTTCTAAATACCAGTTATCTATATTACTTTTTATTGTTGAATCCAACTGATTTACATTGTCATCATAAAGCATTTCATCTTTAATGTTTTCAATGCTTTTTCCATTACTCATTTTCATTGAATATAGGTATGAATACCCACTTTGGCCATTTAGACTCCTACTAGAACTGTCCAGTAAAAATCTAATCTCTGTACATTCACCTGTTTCATTAAAACAGCTGTAGCGATGTGAGTGGTTAACAGTATATGGATTGGGAGATTGTTCTCTATCATTATTTAATGTATACATATTATTATCTTCATAATATGTAAAACCGCTAGCATATATGTAATTTGTTGCATCTTGTTTTGTGTAGTAATAACCATATGCTCCACAGATATAATGCAAATTAGTACAGGAATCATTTGTATTGCCACATGTGTAATATCCTATATAAGAATCTTGATTATCATACCATTCTTCTTTTGTGATAGTTATAGGATTGTTCATAATAAATGTTCTATTGTCTTTTGTGTAACTATCTGCTATTACTATATTGGTATTATAATAGTCTACTAAATTTCCATTTGATAATTTGAATCCATATAGCATTGTCCTTACACCACCAGCTATATAGTATACTGTTGAACATGTTGTATCTGTTGTTGATGCACAAGTATATAACCCCTTAGAGTTGTTATATTTATTTCTCCATTCTGCTCGAGTAACACCTGTTAAATTATAATTTCCATCAATGTATTCTATTCCTGTTCCATAATAATAATAATTATAATCTGTCATACCCTTATAACTTAATAGAATTGTTGGCGTTGTTGTATTATTACTAGTAGCAGTATACCTAGTATTATACATATATCCTATATCTGCTAAAGAATTATAAAGTGAATTATATTTAGATGTCATTATTTGCTGTTCTGTGCCAGTATTATTACATTGACCTTCGTTGGGTACTCCATTATATATTAACTTAACTCCTCCTGTATCTGTTGTCCTAATTATTTGCCAACAAAAATTCCCAAAAATCACATTATTTTTATCTAATATTTCATTTGCAAGTTGATTGCCAGTTGTATTATTTTCAGCGTACCAATGATATATACTTTTTGTTGGTTCTTCAGTATATGAATCACGATGATCTCCTGTATATTCTTTAGCGTATGTTCCCTTTTTTGCTTCTCTTTTTAAAACATCATATAAAAGATTGCTGTGCTCATCATATTCTATATCTCCAGCTATATTTAAGTTTTGATTTAAAGCAGAAAAACCAACACTTACTGATAATAATAGTGCTGCTAGAACTGATAAAAATACAGTTATAAAGAATTTAGATTTTTTTACTTGGTTTTTCTCTAAATCAATCATGCCTATCCTCTCATTTTAATTATAACATAAAAAAACAAGGTATTAACCTTGTTTTTGTGAGAATACATTTTCCATAAATACTGTGTTAGGTACTACTTTATTTGCTTGTTTAAAGTCTTTTAATGTACCTAATATGTATACATAATCTCCCTTTTTATATGTTTTGATATCATTATCTTTATCAGCCATAGTACAATTGATATCTAATTTATATTTTCCATCATCATCTACAAATTCTAATAATATTTGATTAGATTTTTTATCAACATCTTTTACTACACCTGTTACTCTTAAGAATTTACCATAATATCTTTTAATAGCTTGTTTTGGTTCTTTACCAAACTCTAGTGCTAGATCTAAGTCTGTTACTGAAACTGGTCTAGTATTATATTTTAATCCCCAAGTACCAACTTCCATATCACGTCTTCCTTGTTTTTGATTATAATTAATTACTTTATAACCTAAACCAATATACTCTTTAGTACCACCATCTGTATATACTTTAGTAGGTACAGCGAATAATGGTCCTTTTTCATACTTAGATACTAAAACTATATCAATAGATACTAAACATAATATTACTAATAATACTATAAATACTATATTAATTATCTTAGTAGCATGTTTAAAAGTTTTATTCTTAAAGATTTTTTCATTTTTTAATTTTGAGATATCTTGTTCACTATTCTCTATTGGAGTTAATAGTGGTTCATTTGTATATTCCAGATTTTCTTTCTTCATAATATACACCCCTTAATTACGACGCATATTATACCATAAAATGCTTAATTTGTAAAGATTTAGAACATTTTCTTAAAATCTTCTTCTGTTATTATAGGTATATTTAATTCGCGTGCTTTATCGTATTTTGATCCTGGATTTGATCCAACTATTACCCCTGAAGTTTTAGTTGATACTGATGATGAAGTTTTACCACCATTTCTTTCAATGATATCTTTAGCTTCATCACGAGTCATAGTCTCTAAAGTACCTGTTAAGACAAATGTTTTCCCATTAAAATTATCATTTTCTACTACTTCTTCTCCTAAATAATTCATATTTAGTCCTAGATCTTTTAATTCTTCTATTAAAGCTAAATTAGAACTTTTCTCGAAGAAATCTATGATACTTTGAGCTATTATTTTACCTATATCATCTATTTCATTTAATTCTTCTTCTGAAGCATTAATTAAATTATCGATATTTTTATATTTTTGAGCTAATATTTTAGCAGTTTTACTACCTACATGAGGAATACCTAGTCCAAAGATTAATTTTTCTAAGGAGTTAGATTTAGAATCTTCTATAGCCTCAAGTAATTTAGTAATTGATTTATCGCCATAACCTTCCATTCTAGTTAAGTCTTTTGTATGCTTATCAAGTGCATATATATCTGGAATAGTTGCGATAAAGTGAAAGTTATATAAGTCTTCCATTACTTGATCACCTAAACCAGTTATATTCATAGCATCCCTTGATGTGAAATGGATTAGAGATTCAACGTTTCTTGCTGGACATTTATCATTAGGACAGTAATAGTCTACTGTACCTTTTCTTACTAATTTAGTATTACACATTGGACATGTATCTATCATTTTAAAAGGTTTTTCTTTACCAGTACGCCTTTCTTTTTTTGCTTCTACTACTTCTGGGATAACATCTCCTGCCTTACGAATAGATACTATATCACCTATTTTTAGGTCTTTATCTATAACATATTGTTCATTATGAAGTGTAGCTCTTGAGATAGTAGACCCAGCTACGATTGTTGGATTAAGTACAGCATTTGGTGTAATTTGACCTGTTCTTCCAACAGTGAAAATAATATCTTTTAACTCTGTTAAAACTTCTTCTGCTGGGAATTTGTAAGCTGTTGCCCACTTAGGGAACTTGGCTGTGTATCCTAGGGCTTTCTGATTCGCTATACTATTTACTTTGATTACGACTCCGTCTATCTCATAAGGTAGTGTTGGTCTAAGTTTACCTTTTTCTTCAATATATGATAATACTTCTTTAATATTATGTACTAATCTATTATTAGGATTAATCTTAAAACCTAATTCTCTCATAAATTCAATTGCTTCTGAATGAGTAGTTATACCATAATCTTCTGGATTAGGTAAATGATAAATAAAATTATCTAATTTTCTACTAGCAGCTACCTTAGAATCTAATTGTCTCATAGAACCAGCAGCTGCATTACGACAATTTTGAAGTGGTTGATCTCCATTTTCTACTCTTACTCTATTGATTTCTTCTAGAGTTTTTTTATTCATGAAGATTTCTCCACGTACTTCAATATCTACTTCTTTTGTTAATTTTAGAGGTATTGCTTTAATAGTTTTAGCATTATGAGTAATATCTTCTCCTACTACTCCATCTCCTCTAGTCGCAGCTCTAACTAACTTACCTTTTTCATATAAAAGAGAGACAGATAAACCATCTATTTTAAGTTCACACATATATTCTGGGTTAATATGTTCTTTTTGAATTCTATTATCAAAATCTAATACTTCTTTCTCAGAAAATACATCTGACATAGACATCATAGGTATCTTATGAGTAACTTTTTCAAATCCTTCTATTATTTGACCACCAGCATGATGAGTAGGCGAATCTTCTCTAACTAATTCTGGATGAGCTTCTTCTATTTCAAATAATTCTCTTAAATATTTATCATATTCTTGATCAGTTATAGTAGGATTATCTAAAGTATGATATTCATAATCAGCTTTATTGATAATATCTATTAATTCATTCATTCTCTCTTTCATAATATTACCTCTTTATTAATATTTTATTTCTTTTAGCCTCTATTTTATCTAATGTTTCATTAGGATCTATTAAACCTCTATCAGTTTTAATCATAAATTCTAAAGGATCTTCAATATACTCTCCTAATCCTTTAATTATAGTATATAAATCTCCAGTAAAATAAGCTTCTTCCATTACATCTTTACCTAGTAATCTTTCTACATTTTCAGCATATTTTCTTTCTTTATAGTAATAATCATCTGTAATATTATAAGCAAAATATTTACCAGTTAAATGTTCAGTATAACCTTCATTTAGTTTATGACCTAGATTATATCTACCTATCTTTTTAGATATACCTGATCTCATCATTTCTACTTTTCTATCTGATGTCGCAACATGTAATAATTCATGATACACAGTATCTATTAAGACATCATCATGTGGATTATATTCTTCTTCCCTAGGTATAAATAAATCCATTCTATTTTTAATATATAGACCATTAATCTCTTTATCATCACAATAACCTATATAGATATGTAATCTCTTTAAATTATGTAATAATAAAGAATTATATTCATTAAAGAATAGATTATATTTAATAATAAAATCATATACTACTGGATTTAATTCACCAAACTTTAATAATTTTTTAATTTCTTCAAGAGAAATATATACTTTATGATTATCAAGTTTATGGTGTTTTAATACTTCTAATAAATCTTCGTTTCTTTTGCCTTTAAATATCTGTAACATAGCGAACCCTCCAAGTAATATTATACCATAAAAAAAGAGTAATTTCTTACTCTTCCCATAAATTATTTGGATAAATTCCGTCTTTAATGAATTCTTTAATTTTAGTTTGAACTTTTTCAGTATCTTCTTTATATGTAACACCCATCCATCTCTGAGAAGTAGGTATTAATTTTAGTTCTTTTCCTCCTGCTTTTATCTTTTCAAGTACATCTGGTAATAAGTATTCTCCTTTTTCTAAATTATCTTTATTCTCTTCAAAGAATACTTTAATATCTTCATTTAAGAAATCAATAACCTCTTCTTGTAGTCCATACATTAACATAGATACTGGATGATCTTCACTCATAGTATATTCAGGATCTCCATTTAACGGATAGCCATGAATAACTCCATCTACTTTTTCTATTTTACTTTCAACAATCTTATCAATTACACCATTAGTTTCGAAACAAACTCCTCTTTTTACTGATCCTTCTTCACTCATAGTTTGTCCAATCTTATAACCGATTACTACATTATCCTCAGTATTTTGTAGTGAATCAGCTAATATTTTGAATGCTTCATCTCCATAGAAATCATCAGCAGAGATAACTGCGAATGGTTCATTAACAAACTCTTCAGCACAATACAAAGCATGAGCTGTTCCCCAAGGTTTTACTCTTTCTTCTGGGATTTCTACTCCTTCTGGTATTTTATCCATTTCTTGGAATGCATATTCTACTTTTACATGTGGTTCAACTCTAGCTCCAATAGTTTCTTTAAATACTTCATAGTTTTCTTTTTTGATTATGAAAACCACCTTAGTAAATCCTGCTCTAATCGCATCGAAAATAGAATAATCGATTAGAAACTCTCCATTTGGTCCCATTGGTTCAATTTGTTTTAGACCTCCAAAACGTGACCCCATACCGGCAGCCATGATAACAAGTGTAATATCTTTTTTCATATTATACCTCCTATATTTTAGATATTTTTTTATGATTTTTCATTAACTTTTTAACTCCATATGGATGTTTAAAAGCAACTGACATTAATGATCCGGAAACTTCTGTTACTTTACCAGTACCAAATGTTTCATGATAGACTAAATCTCCTACTTCATAGTCTACATCTACATCTTTTATTACTTCTTCTGGAGTAATTTTTTCTTGTACCTCTTTTTCTTCTTTAGATATATTCTCAATTAAATCTTTATTAATTTCAGATATAAATCTACTAGGAGGATTAATCTGTTCTTTACCAAAGAGAGTTCTTCCTCTAGCATTTATTAAAAATAATTTATCTTTAGCTCTAGTTATAGCAACATAACATAGTCTTCTTTCTTCTTCTAATTCTTTGTTCTCCATTAAAGAATTAATATGTGGAAAGATTCCTTCTTCTAAACCTATAACAAATACACACGAGAATTCTAATCCTTTAACAGAGTGAACAGTCATCAAACTTACTCTATTAGGATCATCTTTATAATCTTCTACATCTGATACTAAACTTATTTCAAGTAAGAATTCTTCTAAAGAAACTTCTCCTTCTAATTCTTCAAATGTTTTAGTAATAGATTTAAATTCTTCTAAGTTTTCTAATCTAATTTCAGATTCTAATGTCTTTTCAGACTCTAAATCTTCTTTCATACCAGAAATACTTAGTACTTTATCAATTAACTCTGTTAAAGTTAAATCTTTAGATAACTCTATTAATCTTTCAATTATTTGTTTGAACTTTAATTCTTTTCCATCCTCTATAGCTTCAAATAATGAAATATTCTCTTCATTAGCCTTATCTGTTAGATTCTGTAGAGTCTTTAGACCAATACCTCTTTTTGGAGTGTTAATTACTCTTAAAAGAGATATATCATCTTTAGGATTATGTATTAATTTTAAATAAGCTATTAAATCTTTAATTTCTTTTCTTGAATAGAAATAGAAACTACCTACTACTCGATATGGAAGGTTTGCTTTTAACATTTCTTCTTCCATAATTCTTGATTGAGCATTAGTTCTATAAAGAACAGCAATCTCATTATAAGGAATATTTTGATCTAATAATTCTTTTATATTTCTTACTACATATTGAGCTTCATCTCTTTCATTATAAGCTCTATAATACTTAATCTTTTCTCCATGAGAGCGATCAGTCCATAGATTTTTATCTTTACGATCTCTATTATTTTTAATAACATCATTAGCTGCATCTAAAATAGTAGTAGTAGATCGATAATTTTGTTCTAAAAGAATAGTTTTAGCGTCACTATAATCTTTTTCAAAATTAAGTATATTTTTATAATTAGCTCCTCTAAAAGAATAGATACTTTGAGAATCATCTCCTACTACAGTTATATTTTTATATTTAGAACTAATTAATTTAGTTAATTTATATTGAGCATGATTAGTATCTTGATACTCATCTATTAATACATATTTAAATAATTCTTGATATTTAGATAATATTTCAGGATATTTTTCAAACAATTTAATTGGTAAAATTAATAAATCATCAAAATCTACTGAGTTATTATCAAATAATTTCTTTTCATATCTTTTATATACATTATAAACAGTTTCTTCATAGTCAGATACTGTATATTTTTTATATTGTTCTGGTGATATAAGTTCATTCTTACAACTACTTATAGTATTCTTTATAGCTTTAGGACTATATATCTTAGTATCTAGATTCATATCTTTGATTATTCTTTTAATTACAGTTAATGAATCATCAGCATCCATAATATTAAAGTTTCTATCATAACCTAAAATATTATAGTTTTCTCTTATTAATCTTAGCCCAAAACTATGAAATGTTGAAACTTGTAGTTTTTTTGCGAGATCTCCTATTAAATAATATAATCTATCTTTCATCTCTTTAGCTGCTTTATTAGTGAATGTGATAGCTAAAATATTATAAGGAGATACTTCTTCTTCATCTATTAAATAAGCAATCTTAGTAGTTAAAGTTTTAGTTTTACCTGCTCCAGCTCCAGCAATAATAAGAAGTGGTCCATCATTATATAAAACTGCTTCTTTTTGTTTGTTATTTAGTTCGTTTAAGTTCATATAATCCCACTCCTTTATTTATATTATTCGTCTTTTACTGATCCTGGTTCTGATGATAAACGATGTGGTAAAGCATAGTAGACTTTAGCAGCTGTTTTCTCTATTGGCATAGAGTGAATATATACTTTACCAGGACCTGTTACTACAGCATTGAATAGTCCTTCTCCACCGAAGATAACATTCTTGATACCTTTAATTATTACTACTTCCAATTTACATGTTCCTTCCATAGCAACAAGGTATCCTGTATCAATTATTTTTCTTTCTCCTTCTTTTAAATAGTATTCTGATACAGAACCATCAAATTCCAAGAATACTATTCCATCTCCAGAGAATTTCTGCATGATAAATCCTTTTCCTCCAAAAAGACCTGAAGAAATCTTCTTTTGGAAGAAAATAGACATATTAACTTCTCCAAAGTTTCCTAGATAAGCACTATCTTGAGCAATTAGACTTTCTCCTTCTTTTACTTCCATAGCACCTATAGTACCTGGGAAACAAGAAGCTATAGCAATTTCTCCATCTTCTCTAGCAGTATATTTATTCCTGAAGATTCTATCTCTTGTTAATAACTTTGAAGCAAATTGTTTGCCTCCACCAATGTTTGTTTCCATATCAAAAACATCGTCCATCCATGACATTCCATCTGCTTCACAATAGATAGATTCACCTTTTTTTAACTTACATTTTAATACCGGTAGATTTCCACCTTCAATTTTGTATTCCATAGTCCAACCTCCATTTATATTATAACAAATTTTAGCATAAAAAAAAGTGTAATTATAAATTTACACTTTCATATAATTCTTGTAATCTAATGTAACTAGATTGATCATCATCAAGTACTTTAATTACTTTTGGTTCATCATAGTATTCAGTTTCTTCAACTATCTCTTCTGTAGTTTCTTCTACTTGAGTAGTTGTTTCAACTTGTTCTTCTATAGTAGTAATTTCTTCAGTTACCTCTTCTTCATCTTCTACTTTATCTTCTCCTAGTCTTTCTAGAGGTCTTTCTCTATGTGCTTTTAATAAGTTTAATAGTACTACATAATCATTCTTAGTTAACATTTTATCAAAAGCATGAGCTTCTCTAATTTTAGTATTTACTCTCTTTTCAATTTCTATATTAGTTCTTTGTTCTATTTCTTCTTCATCTAATTCTATTTCTAGACTACCTTGTCTAGCAAAATTAGGTATTTGAACTTCTACTATGTTATCTGGTAATATTCTTTCTTTTACTATTTGTTTTTGAACAACAGGTTTTTCTATTACCTTTTCTACTCTTTCTACTTTTACTTTTTCCCCATACTTATTAGTTTGATATATTCTGATACATTTATATATCATTAAAAATACCATCCATAAGATAAATATTATACTTGTTAACTCTATTAAAGCATGAGCATTAGTATTTTCATATATAGAAGTAATTGAGTATATATCTAATTTTTTATCAGTTATTACTCCTATTAAAAGTATTAATAAGAAGTTAATAATTGTATACATTACAATATTAATATTTTTAATTATCTTTGATACTTTGAAATTAAATATACTATATAATACTATAACATTAGAAATTATAATTGCTGCGAAGTATATTGCTAGATTAGGGAAATAGATAGCTATAAATAGATTATTCATCATATAGTCTAAGAAATCTAGTATATACTTGTTATATACAACTATTATGAAGACTGTAATAAATGCATAGATTGCAAAATATATTCTTTTAGTTATTTTAGCAGTCTTTTTATTTGTAGTAATAAATATTACTGCTAAAGCTATTAATAGAATTAATGCTATTATAGATATTCCATTAGAAAATATTAAATTGAATAGAATACCTAGTTCTTTACCTAAAGTCATCTTTTCCATAATCTAACCCCCTTCTAAATTTTATTCTAATTCTTTATTTATTAATTCTGCTACATATATTGATTGTGTTTTAGAATCATAATTTGTACATGTTATTAATGTTAATGTAGTCTTCTCATAATTTCTGTATATAGCAATCTTACCTACTTTTTGTTGTTTATAAATATTAGTAATTCTATAAGTATATTTATATCCTTTGTATGTAATGTATGCTACATCGCCTTTTCTTAATTTATATAAATCATTGAAGAAAGCTTTCCATCCTGTACCAGAGTGACCAGCAATTATGAAATTACCTTTATCAACATCTGGATAGTTAGAACCATCTACAATGTATATATTTTTTTCAACCGAATTTTCTTTTGATCTTCTATCTACGAATCCTTTATTTAATTTGATTTTTGGTATTGATAAATAACCAATATATTCATCAGTAACATAATAGGAATCGTATTCTTGTACCACTTCTGGTTTCTTTTCAACCTCTTCTTTTTTCTTTTCTTCTTTAACTTCATCTTCTTGATTATTATTTAAGAAGAATTCTGTATTTACATAATCATAGGCATATACTTTTTTTGATTGTACATAGTTATATGTTATTAGAAATCCACCAAGCATTATTATTAATGCTCCTATTACAGCAACTGTAGTAGATTTCATTTTCTTATTACGCTTTTTTGCCATTTCTTCTTACGTAAACTACTCCTATACCTGTAATTACTATACCTAATAATGATAAAAGAATAGTTGAAGTAGTATCAGTGTTTGGTACAATTACTTCTTTATAGTTTTCAATTGTAACTACATGAGATTTATTTTCTCCATCGATAGTAAATTTAAATGTAGATTCATTTCTCATGTAACCATTTGGAGCTGATACTTCTTGTACTGTATAAGTACCATCTTCTAAATCTGTTATTACATATGGTTCAAATGAAGTAGTAAACTTTCTTACTTCTGCTCCATTTATATCATAGATACCAATGATTGCTCCTGCTAAAGAAGCACCTGTTTCAGCATCTATTTTATTAATAGTTACTGAAGCACGAGATCCTGTGAATGTTAATACTGAGTTAACGTTCTTAGTATCTTTTACTGCTCTAGCTACATTTTGCATACTAGTATCTGTTGGTCTATATTTATAAGATTGATAAGTTGTTTTAGAAGCTTTAGCTGTTACTACTAAACTTGTAGTATCTGATACAACTGAAGCTGGAACTCTAACTCTAAAACTATCATTACCACTTATAGTTGAGATAGGATTATTATTAGCATCAATAATTTCTGCTTGTTCAGAACCTGATACTGATACAGTATATGATTCTACTCCTTCTAATGTAGAAGCATATATTGGATCTGAAACATAATAATTATCTTTTAATGATAATGTAGTAGAGTCAGAAGATATTTCTAATTTCAAATTATTATCTTCTGGTTCAGCTTGTTTAGCATTAGCAACTAACTTTTTAATATGATCCATCATTTCACCAGTATTATTTCTGAATGCTGGATCTAAGTTCTTTCCACCAGCTGTATCATCTAAATACATCCATACAGCTACTTGTGTAATGTAATAGTCTTTTTGACTGTTACCAGTGAAAGATTTGTTTGGATAACCATTCTCTAAGATATAAGTAAGACCTGCGTCTCCTTTACCTATTAGATTTGCTTTAATATTTTTAGCTGTTTTAGCATGCATATTAAGACAATATACTAATTCACCATTAGTCATCTCTTTTGTAGAGAATGATATGATATGATCCATATATTTAGGTAATATTTCAGCCTTACCTAAGCTGATTGTTTCACTTACTGCATTAACTCCTATAAAAGAAATAAATGCAAAAAGTCCGATTAAAATAATTGAAAATAGTTGTTTAAATTTTTTCATCTTCTATTCCCCCTATCAAAGTGGCTATATTATACCACATTTTTCGATATTTTGCAACTTTTTCTCTTATATTGTAACACTTTTAGAAAAAAAATAAACTGTTTTTTCAGTTTATTTTTTATATTATTCTCTACCAAAAGCAGTAAATGATAACATCAATCCTCCACAAAGGTTAGCAGAATGTTCATCATAACCATATTCTCCAAAAGTAAATATAGTTATAAATGGTACTCCTTTTGTTTCTTTTGTGATTGATTTATGTACTTCATCTATTCTATCACCAATAGCTAGTTTTCTTCCTCCACAGTGTACTAGGAAGTAAGCTGCTGGTTCATTATATAGTTTTCTAGTTACATCTTTTACTGTATCTCCTGTAGAATTAATTAAATCATCTACAGTACATTCTAATTGGATAATAGCTGTTTTTTCAACTACTCTATTTCCTAATCTAATAGTATCATCATTAGGAGTAGCAGTACCTTCATCATCACCAAACATTGGATGACGAATTACAGTAATTTGACCAATTGGATTTTTAATACCTAATGGTCTAGTAATTGATGCGGCTAATAGATTAGATCCTTGTAGATCTTTAATATTTTTCTTAGTCCACTCAGCATATTGTTTTAAAGCAGACTTACCATTTATTTTTACTAAGACACGATCATCTTTAACTTTATCAATAATTCCAACATTTTTAGTTTCTTTATATGCTCCAGTATAAGAAGTTGCGATTTCAGTATCAGTGTATAGGAATGCTACAGCAACACCATCATCGATTACTTTATCATTGCAGATAATTCTCCAGTTTCCTTCAACTGTATCGTCAGCTGCTGATCCTCCAAACATAGGAACTCTTCCGATAACATCTTGAATTCCAAGTAAGTAATCTTCTTCTTCCTTTGGTGAAGCAACCATATAGAAGTAAGCAGGTGCACGAGTAGTTTTAGCATTTTCAACAGCAGCAATTGCTACTTTTCTACCAATAGCGCGAGCATTTTTACCAGCTTTTTCACAAGCTACACCAACAGTCATATTAGGATCATCCAAAGCTAACATTCCAGCAAATCCTTGTTCTGATGTAATAAATCCATCTGGAACAATAATTCCACCAGATGAAGTACATCCAACTACTGGAACATCTGATACTTCTCTAACTCCTCTAATAACTTCATTAATATCATCCTTACATGATGTATATAAGAATCCAATTTTTCCATTTTTTAATCCATCAAGTGCTTTATTCGCAGTTTCTTGTCCTTGTTTAAAATAATCATCACTAATACTATAACCAACGTTAGATCTTAACATATATATCCCTCTTTTCTTTATATGTTTCCTATTCTTCTTAATTATAACATATAAAAAAGCATATTTCTATGCTAATTTATCTTGAGACACAGAATTTAATTTTAGATCAGCTTCTCTACCATCAAGGTAGGCGTAATATCCAGCAGCACCAATCATAGCACCATTATCTGTACAATATTTAAAGTCTGGTATAGATAATTTTACTTTTTCTCTTTCACATAATTTTGTCATTTCTTCACGTATAGCTGAATTAGCTGCTACTCCTCCAGCTACTATAACCATCTTTATATCATTTTCTTTAATAGCTTTTTCCATCTTAATAATAATTGATTCAACAGCTACTTTTTGAAAAGATGCGGCTAAATCAGTCTTATCTATCTCATTTCCTCTTTGTTCTTCATTATGAACTAAGTTAATTACAGCACTTTTTAATCCACTGAATGAAAAATTATATGAATCGTCATTCAATGGTACTGGTAATTTATAGTTAGGATATCCTTCATGAGCCATCTTATCTAATTTAGGTCCTCCTGGATACTCTAAATCTAAGACTCTCGCTACTTTGTCATAACATTCTCCTATAGCGTCATCTAAAGTTCCACCCAACTTTTCAAATTTATAGTGATCAGTCATCTTAATTATTTCAGTATGTCCTCCACTTACTACTAGAGCTAAAAGTGGAAATTCTAATTCAGAAACTAAACTATTCGCATAGATATGTCCAGCGATATGATGTACTGGTATTAATGGCTTATTATAAAGAAAAGCAAGTGTTTTAGCAGCTTCTAAACCAACCAAAAGAGATCCAATTAGTCCTGGACCATATGTTATTGCTATCGCATCAATATCATCCATAGTCATATTAGCTTTTTCTAAACATTCTTCTAAGACTATTGTGACATTTTTAACATGATTACGACTAGCTATTTCTGGTACTACTCCTCCATATTCTTTATGAATATCTATTTGTGAGGATATAACAGTTGCGATTTCTTCTCTACCATTTTTAATAATAGACATAGATGTTTCATCACAACTACTTTCAATACCTAATATGTACATATCTTTCATCCTATCACTTTCTTTCCATTAAAATACCATCAATTCCTTGATAATACTTATCTCTTTTAGCAACTTCCTTAAATCCATATTTCTTATATAAATTAATAGCTATATCATTAGTTTCTTTTACTTCTAAAGTTATATTTTTATCTTCTTTTAGTAAATATTCTAATAATTTAGAACCTATTCCTTTACTTCTATTAGATTCTTCTACTTCTATTTGATTTATCTCAATACGATCATATATATCACTATAATAAAGATATCCTAGTACTTGATTATTTTCTTCATAAATCAAGCATTTAGCGTATGGATTATTTTGAAATTCTTTCTCTAAATACTCTTTATTTATAAAGGAATTAGTTATTTTATCAAAATCTATATAACTAATCATTTAACTTCTTTTCCTCAGCAGCAGTTAATTTTAAGTACTCTGGATTAACTGCATGTGGATTAATTTCTTTATTATTTTTAGTAAATTCTATTATTTTGAATAAATCTGGGTTATATAGATTAATTTCTAAATCTTCAAATTCATCATTTGAGATAAATTCATAGTCAGATAATTTAGATAATTTATCCATCAACTCAGTTAATAAAATATGACTAGGTTTTAGTATTTCTTGGTACTCAGAATCATAAATTGCAGCATACACATGGTCTCTTCTCGCATCAATTAATGGTACATGGATACATTTTTTAGAAGATGAAAGCGCCATTCCTAGTAAAGAATTAGTAGTAGTAATTGGCACTTTTTTAGACCAAGCCCATACTTTAGCAATAGTTATACCTATTCTTGTACCTGTGAATGATCCTGGACCATTACAAACAATTATTTTATCCACTGAATCTTTAGATATATTAACTTCTTCAAACATCTTTGTTATTTCAAATAAAGCATCTTTAGATAAATTTGTTTCTAATTTAATCTTTTTTTCACAAAAAAGCGCATTATCATTAGATAATGCTGTATATAAATAGTCTGATGATGTATCTATATATAGATATATCATAGAACTGCCTCACATAGTTCTTCATATCTTGAACCATAAGGAATTATTGTTATAGTTCTTTTATTTTCTTCTACATCAGAACTTTTAATCTTAATTACTAATTTATTCTTAGGTAGATAATCTTCAATAGTATCAGCCCATTCAATGATAGTAACACCTTTCTTTTTATAGTATTCTTCAATACCTAAGTCTTCTGCATTACCATCAAGTCTATAAACATCCATGTGATAAAGTGGCATGTCTCCTGAAGTATATTCTTTAATAATATTGAAGGTTGGAGAAGTTATATCTTCTGGTATTTCCATAGCCCCCGCAAATCCTTTAGTAAATACTGTTTTACCAGTACCTAAATCACCTTCTAAACAGATTACCATATTAGGGAACTTTTCTGATTCAATATTTTGAGCTAATTCTATTGTGTCTTCTTCACAATAACTTATTATCTTGTATTCCATTCATATCACCTAATAGTATTATATTTAAAAAAAAACTGTTATGCAACCGATTTGACGGTTTTTAAACAGTTTTACACTAAGATTGTGTTGTTAAACTTTTGTATAGATGATAGTTTTGTTCATCCTTTTTAAATACTGTGTATATTGTACTTTTTGCTTTATCTAAGTACTTATCAATATTAATATCAAATTTTTGTCCTTGATTTATTGTTAATTCTTCGATTACTTTGTTACATTCAACATCTTCACAAACATTCATTTTCAATTTATTATCTTCCATGTCTATTTGTGATCTATATACTGCTTTTGATATTACTAATATATAATCATCATATTCTCTAACATCCATTATTTTAATTGGTGCTTTAGAAGGATATGGATCTTCATCTTCATAACCAGTAAATAGAAAATAATAATCTTTTGAGTTTACTTTTAATAATTGAGCATTTCTATATTTTGAACTTACATTTTTTAATGATCCTCCAGCAATAGATATAATCTCTTCATTTGTTTCTGTTGTTATTTTAAATCTAATATCATTAAATAGTGATGCAAGTTCTTTATCTAATTTAGATTTTTCAATATATCCATAAGTCATCGAACCTGATTGTTTATCTATTTTAATATCACTATCTTTTATATAGTATGTAATTGCACTAAATAGTGCTGAAGTATCAGGATCTTCCAAAGATTCAGTATCTATTGCATATATGAATACTTCTAAAGCATTAAATTTATGATTAAGAAGTTTATCATTAGTATTTATATTTTTATAATCTTTGTTGTTTAATAGTTTTTCTAAAAACTCTTTATTTTCTTGAGATAGACCCTCTAAATTAGCTAGTGGTTTTTCTGTAGTAATTGGTGTTTTTATAGTTTGATCTTTTTTATCCTCGGTTTGATAATCTTTATATCTTAAAAAAAGATAAGCAGAAAGTCCTATGATAAGAATTAATATTATTACAATTATAACCTTTTTATTCATGTTATCACCTATTTAAACTATACAAAAAAAGAACTGTTCAGTAAACAGTTTTTCTTTATTTTTCAACGTTTTTACGTAAATTAAAGCAAAAAAAAATCTAGGCAACTCCTTATGTTCGCATACACTATTTTCAGCGTATAGTGGCTTAACTTCTGTGTTCGGGATGGGAACAGGTGTGACCCACTAGCTATCGTTACCTAGAAAATTATAAATATATTTAAATAGTTCTTTGAAAACTAAGATATTGTGTTCATCAAATTAAACAATATGATTAAATCCTCGATCTATTAGTACTGGTCAACTCAAAATATCACTATTCTTCCATCTCCAGCCTATCAACCTAATTATCTACTAGGGATCTTACTATTTCTATGGGAAAACTCATCTCAAAGGAGGCTTCCCGCTTAGATGCTTTCAGCGGTTATCCTTTCCCAACATAGCTACTCTGCGCTGCTTCTGGCGAAACAACAGATACACCAGCGGTTGGTCCATCCCGGTCCTCTCGTACTAAGGATAGCT
>JAFRVB010000002.1 GCA_017441845.1 Bacilli bacterium | reverse complement strand
ATTTTATAAATGATAATAATATTGTATTAGAAGGGAAAACTATTGATACTTATAAAAAGATTAATGTTTTAAATAAATATAATTTTAAAGTACCAGATAGTGTATTATTTATTAATAAAGTACATAAAAAGAAGAACATAGACTTAGATTATCTACAAGATATAAGAGATATAATGAAAGATATATATAAACATATATAGGGGTGATAATATGAGATTTTTAATTAAATTTTCTTATGATGGTACTAACTTTGTAGGTTTTCAAAGACAACCTAATAAAAGAACTATTCAAGGAGAGTTAGAACAAGCTCTAACAAAAATAAATAATAATAAGAAAACCAATATAGTCGCAACAGGTAGAACAGATAAAAAAGTACATGCATTAATCCAATATGCCCATACCGACATAGATGTCTCAATTAATGAAAATAAACTACGTAGGGCAATGAATACATTCCTTCCGGATGATATTCATGTGATTTCCACAACTATTGTGGATAAAGATTTTAATGCAAGATACATGGTTAAAGAAAAGACATATAAATATCTAATTAATTTAGGAGAATATAATCCTCTTGAGAGGTTTTATGTATATCAATATAATCATAGTTTAGATATAGAAAGAATTAAAGAATGCGCTAAAGTCTTTGTAGGAGAACATGATTTTAGAGCTTTTGTGACTGAAAATAAAGAAAAAGAAAACTGTGTTAGAACAATAACTAATGTCTCAGTTAATTTAAAAAATCATATTTTAGAGATAACTTTTACTGGTAATGGATTCTTAAAATATCAAGTTAGAAATATGGTAGGTATTTTAATTAGAGCTGGAGAAGGTAAACTAAATAGTTCTGATATAAAGAAGATATTAGATAGTAAAGATCGTACTAAATCTGGTAAAACTGCTCCTGCAGAAGGATTATATTTAGTTGATATTAAGTATTAATTAATATATAATTAACTAGGATAGGATTGATTATATGGATAGTTTATTATTTATCGCAACATTACCAGTAGTATTAATTGGTTACTATATTTATGCTAAAGATAGGAATAAAGAACCTAAATCATTATTATTTAAACTACTTTTAGGAGGTATTGGTTCAGTATTCTTAGTCTTTATTCTAAATGATATAATAGGTTTATTTATACCTAATTTTGATAAAATGCTTGAAAGTAAAGATACTCTCACATTATTTATAGCTTCAATATTTGGTGTAGGTTTAGTAGAAGAAATATCTAAATGGATATTTGCGTATAAAATATCATATAATAATAAAGAATTTGATGAATTATATGATATGATCATCTATTGTGTTTTTGTAGCTTTAGGTTTTGCTTTATTTGAAAACTTAATGTATGTCTTAGTTGGAGGGTTAAGTGTAGGTATCACTAGAGCTTTCTTAGCTGTACCTGGACATGCTTGTGATGGTGTATTTATGGGTTATTTCTTAGGATTAGCTAAGTATTATGATTTAAACAAAAATCCATCAATGAGAAACAAAAATATAGCTTTAAGTATAATAGTCCCTACATTAATGCATGGTGTATATGATTTTCTTTTATTAACTGAGAATTTAATGTTTATACTTATATTCTTCGTATTAGTAATATTAATGTATATATTCACAGTTAAAAAAGTTAATGCAGTAGCCGCAATAGACCATAATTTCTATCGAAAAAAGAGATATTGTACTAATTGTGGACATGAAGTTAGTGATAATTTCTGTGGTAATTGTGGACAAAAAGTTATATAAAATGGAAGCATAGAGATATGCTTTTTTTATTTTAACTTGAAAAATCAAGAGAAATGTGGTATAATATGCCTCGTAATTCTGATAGGGGTTGGTAGGATGAAAAAGGATAGAGTTCTTACTAAAGAAGAATACAACAAAAGAATAAAAAGATGTGAGAGACTTGGAGCTAAACAATTCGCAAAAATTGTTAAAAAAGTAGAAAGATTAAAGTTCAAAGTCATGAAGAAAGTATTCCCTAATTATACAAAAAGAGTAAATAAACTATTTGATAGAAGGGAAGAAAAATTACTTAAGAGATGTAAGACAGAAGAAGAAAGAAAAAAAATAAAAGAAGAGATTGCTCTTCAAAAAATGTTAAATAAAAGAGAAGATAACTATGAAATGAACAGAAACTATCATGTCTTTAGACATAGATTTAGTGAGTTATTAAACTATTTAAATTACAATAAAGCTGTTCATTTAAGAGGAATGATTATTGATACAGTAGCTTTACCTATCCTAACTACTTTATCATTCACAAACCCAATATTTATTCCTTTAGTTGCCTTGGATTTAGTATCTTTAGCAGTAAACTTTGAATGTGTTAACTTACAAAATTATCATATTTATAGATTTGAAAAGAATAAAGATATAATCGAAAGAAAAGAACAAAGAGCAATCAAAAGAACACAAGAGAATTACACTGAAGGAGTAAAAGTAATCAATAAAGTAATTGAATTAGATGATAAAACTATTTCTGATACTGAAAGATTACAAAGAATAGAAACTAATAAAGAAGAATTAATTAAATTGAAAGAATTAATTTTAAAGGAGAAAGAAAGAAGAACAAGTACTCGTAAAGCAATTGCGGAAGCGAGTCGTACTAAGAAAATAGGGGGTGTATCATAATGGCACTTGAAGGATCATTAACTTTATGTACTCAGTTATTAGGTGTTACCGCAACAGTTGGTTTACCTACAACTATTTCAGTACATGATAAACAAGGTGAAATATATATTTCTAAAACAGGAGCATTTACTACATTAACTGCTACTACAACATCGTTAACAATCAACCCATTAGCTGCTTCTGCAGAAGAAAATCCAGATTATGCATCAGCACAAGAAGTAAATAAAGCAGAATTATATTTAGAAAGTTTATCTGATGATGAATTGGCCAGTCTATGTGAGACTGCCGATATATTAATTGAAGGAAAGGATAATAACGAAGTTAAAGTTATTAAGAAAGGTTAATTAATATGAAAAAATTAATTGATAAATATTTAGATATCGCATTAGGTAATTATAGTGCTGTTATGTTACATGATGCAGAATATGATATTCAAGAAGAAGGTTATTATACTAATGTAGAAATAACTAAAGAAGCTGATTCTTATCAAGCTAAAATAAAGGGTAGATTATCAGAAAACTATGTAACATTCTCAATTCAAGAAACATCTGATATCGACCAAGATCACAAATTTAATAGAAAAACATTAGTAGATTTCTTCAAAAAAGAAGATCATGTTCACTTTGAAAAAATATCAGAAGATAGAATTAACCTATATGATTTTGATAATAGTTTAATAAGATCTAAATTAGAAAGAAAAACAATAGAGATGGATAATTTTCCAATCGCTATAGAAGATCAAAGAAAAGATTTATTAGATGACATCAAAATGGTTAAAAAAACACATGTGTTAAAAAAGTAGTAAAATATTGATATATAAGAAAAAAGTATTGATTTTTAATACTTTTTTTAGTATAATCATAACTGGTACATTTGATTATCCCCACATAAATTAGATCCTGGGAAAATCTAATTTAGAAAAAAGGAGAATTATATTATGACAAGTTTTATGCAAAAGAAAGAAACTGTAAAAAGAGATTGGTATGTAATCGATGCTGAAGGAAAAGCTCTAGGTAGAGTAGCATCTTTAGCAGCAACATACTTACGTGGTAAACATAAACCAACTTATACACCACATATTGATTGTGGAGACAATATTATTATCATTAATGCTGAAAAAGTATTATTAACTGGTAATAAAGAAAATACTAAAAAATACTATAACCATTCTATGTATGCAGGTGGATTAAGAGAAAGAACAGCTAAAGAAATGAAGGAAAGATATCCTGAAGAAATGGTTGAAAGAGCTGTTAAAGGAATGCTTCCACATAATAGATTGGGAAGACAAATGTATAAGAAACTATTTGTATACAAAGGAGCAACTCATAAACATGAAGCACAAAAACCAGTTGCTTTAGAGGTTAAGTAGGAGGGTTTTATGGCAAAAGCAAAAGAAGAGAAAAAAGTTTACGCAGGTACTGGACATAGAAAATCAAGTATCGCTCGTGTTAAATTAATTCCTGGTAAAGGAAAAATAGTAGTAAACGGAAGAGATGTAGATGATTATTTCACAAATAAGATTTTAATCATGGATCTATGCCAACCATTAGATGTTACTAATACTCGTGAAGTATTCGACGTAGTAGCTGATGTTAAAGGTGGAGGACTTACAGGTCAAGCTGGAGCTATCCGTTTAGGAATCACAAGAGCTTTATTAGATTATGATAGTACTACTCCTGCTGATTCAGAAAATAGTTATAGAAAAGTATTAAAGAATAATGGTTTCATCACAAGAGATCCTCGTAAGAAAGAACGTAAGAAACCAGGTTTAAAGAAAGCACGTCGTGCACCACAATTCTCAAAACGTTAATTTGTTTCAAAAAGTCCATTTATGGACTTTTTTGTATGTTATAATTAATTTGGAAGGTGACAAAATATGACTACTGTATATTTAATAAGACATTCTAAAGCATTAAAAGTTAATAATGATTTAAATAAAGACGAATTACAAATTCAAAATGAAAAGAATTGTCTTTCTATAGAAGGAGAAGAATTAGCTAAAAACAAAATGAATAATAAAGAGCTTGAAAATATTGATATTTTATATTCTTCAAATTATGTTAGAGCAATTCAAACAGCAAAGTATTTAGCAGATAAAAACAATCTAGAAATTAATGTTATTAGTGATCTAGGAGAAAGAAAGTTTGGATTTTCATCTTGGGATGAAAAACCAACTGATTTTGAAATGAAACAATTTTTAGATGAGAATTATAAATTTGGTAAGGAGAAAGCCAAAAAGAAGTAAGAGAAAGAATGTATAATGCTGTTATGAATATAGTGAATAGCAACAAAGATAAAAAAATAGCAATCATTAGTCATGCTACGGCGACTATCTGTTTATTAAAAGAATGGTGTGATGTTACCATGATCGAAGATAAACTAAGATATAGTTTTAATAATAAATTGTTACTAGATGGAAAGTTTGATTATTGTGAAATACTTAAGATAGATTTTAATGATAATGAAGTTGTTAATATTGAAAATATAAAAATGAATTAAAAATCTGATAAATTCAGATTTTTTGTTTACATAAAAAAGTATAAATTAAAGAAAAACTACATTTACCACAAACAAATTATGATAAAATATAAGTATAAAGGAGAATTTATTTATGAGAAAAAATATACTAAAATTCTTAATACTTGTTTTTGTTATAGGTATAACTTTAGTAGGTATATCTTTTAATGGACAAAAGAATGGAAAGATTAATAAAGTACTAAAAGAAAAAGAGTACTCTTATCTTCCGGTGAAAGCACAAAATTATATAGAAGAGGTCTATAATAAAACAGGGCAAATACTAAAAACAGAAAAAAATAAGGAAGAGAATCAAGTATATCTAAATCCTAGGTATGTTGATTATTTAGCTCTTTCAGATAGGGAAAAAGCTGAAGTTGATGCGATACCAAATGCTGTAATTGTTGATTATAATAGTACTGAGTATGCAGAAGCAGGAAATATTCCTAGCAATTATGATTTAAGAAACGTTAATGGTAAAAATTTTACAACACCTAATAGAAATCAAGGTCAACTAGGTATATGTTGGACTTTCGCAACAGCTGGAGTTACTGAATCATATATCTTAAAAAATGCTAATACATCATATTCTAGTTCTTCTAGATTAATTGCTGAAAGACAACTTGATTATGCTCTATCAAATAATGGAATAAAAGCTTATACTAACAATTATTCTGTTCTTGATCGTAGCTTAGGTACAGGAGGTAACTTTTATAGTGCTACTATCCCTATGGCAAGCGCTGTTTCACTATTTGATTACAATAATTTTAAATCTTTTAGTGATACCGATTTATCACAAATGGAATTATCAGAAATAATTAATTATGATAAATCATTATATGAAGTAAATTCTACAATAAATTTTCCTAGTATGAATTTAAGAGAATTAACTAGTAATCAAACAGACGAAAGAACTAGTTATTTAAATGAAGTAAAACAAAATATTATGAATTATGGTGGAGCATATACTCAAACTTATATGCATTCATCTTGTAAATATAAAGATTCAAATAATAACACTATTATAGATGTTAATAATTGTACTAAAGAAGAATCTCATGCAATGCAAATAATAGGTTGGAATGATAATTATACATATACATATTGTAATGATAATGGTACTCATAATGCATCTACTAGTGGTTGTAGTAATGTAGTAACAGGAAAGGGTGTTTGGATTTTAAAGAATTCTTGGGGAACATCTACTCCTAATCCTTATATGGCTTATGATTCTGCTGATAGTATTATTGCTTTTCTTACTGGAATGGAAAGCACTACAAATAAAATATGGGATAATAATTATTTGTTAGGTGAGGGTACACATCTTTATTCAAGAAAAACATATGAATTATCTAGTCTTAAAATTAAAAATAATGAAAAATTGAAAAAAGTAAAATTTGTTGCTGATGATAAAGACAATGAGTATTACATAACTGTTTATCCAACAAGTGATACTAATAATTATCAAGTATATGAAGTTACATCAGATATGCCTGGTTTGGTTACATTTAATGTACCTGATAACATAACAGTTAGTAATGAAGGTAAAATTCTTATTAATGGTTACGGAGGATACTTCTTAGATAAACTTATGCTTTTCACAAGTAATATAGATACTTCGCCATATATAGATATGTCTCAATATGATGATCAACAAATAAGTAGTAAGAGATATTATGCTACTACCAAAAATATACCTTCAGGTACTACTCTTACATATAAGTTATACAACGAATATAATAGAGATATGACTAGTCAAATGACAGTTACTAATAATAAAGTAGCTGCTAATGATATTAATACTTTGATATCATTTGATAGTGGATTATCAGATGGAATATATACTTTAGAAGTTTTATATAATTCAAATGTAATATCTTCTATTAACCTAAAAAAAGGTAATGTTACTTATACTCCTAAATATACTGTTTCATTTAATGCTAATGGTGGAACTGGTACAATGGAAAGTGTTATGACCAAAGTAGGAACAGTTTATATAGTACCAAATTGTAGTTTCACTAGAGAAAACTATGACTTTGTTGAATGGAATACTAAGAGAGATGGAACAGGAACTAGTTATTTAGCTTATGATATGATTTTAAATGGTCAAGAAAATCAAGTAATTACTTTATATGCTCAATGGCAAGGAAAACAAAAAACTATTATATTTGATTCTAATGGTGGAATTGGTACAATGAATAGTTTTAGTGGTAGAGTAGGAACATCATATTCAGTACCAAACTGTACTTTCACTAATGGAGACTATAGATTTGTTGAATGGAATACTAGTAGATATGGAACAGGAACTTCATATCAACCAGGACAAACAATTAACTTAAGTAATCTTACAAGTGATAACTATACTTTATATGCTATATGGGAAGGAACTAAATATCTTGTTTCATTTAATATGAATGGTTCAACATTAACAAAACCATCTAGTATATCAGTATTCCCAAATCAAACAATAACTTTACCAACTCCATCTAATAATAATACTCATGTCTTCTTAGGTTGGTATAAAGAATCATCTTGTACTAATAAGTTTACTGATACTTATATCACAAGTAATACAACTCTATATGCCAAATATGCTAAAAAGATTAATGTTACTACTATTAGTGGTATAGTTAAGAAGTATTATACTGGTAAAAATATTACTCAAGCTATCAAAGTATATGATGGATCTAAATTATTAACATTAAATACAGATTATAAATTAACTTATTCTAATAATAAAAATATTGGTACTGCTACAGTAACAATTACAGGTATAAATAAATATGGTTCTAGTGTTAAAAAAGCATTTTATATTATACCTAAAGCACCTGTTTTGAAGAAAGTTACTTCACCTAGTAAGGGTAAAGTTACTCTTCAATATACAGGAGTAGCTGGTGGAGTATATTACCAAGTAGCTTATAAAGTAAAAGGTGGAAAAGCATGGAAGAAATTTAATACTAAAGGAACTAAAATAACTAAGAAAGGTTTTGCATCTAAAAAGTATTATTATTTCAATGTAAGATCATATAGAAAAGTAGGAACTAAAGTATATTATTCTCCATGGAGTAATAAAAAAACTGTTAAAATAAAATAACTTCATTTTGAAGTTATTTTTTTATTGAAATAATCTTATAAAAAGATTGAATAATGGTTCAAAATTAGGTATAATTTATTATAGAATAAGAAAGTGTAGGGGTGGCCTAAGATGATAGTTAGACTAATTAAAAAAAGACAAATCATCAATTTTAATTTACCAACTACAGTTAGCGGTAACTATTGGATTACTGATAACGATTTTTTAGGCAACTCTAGAAACTTAATTAACGTTGAAGAATTCAACGGAGAATGGAAAATTAAGAGTGACTTTGAAACACGTATTATGCAGGGAGACAAAGAAGTAGAATCTGCTATTTTAAAGGATTATAGTTTATACTTCTTAAAGGTTAATACTGATAATGAGTACGTGATTTTATATTGTTCACCTTCTCAAGAAAGAGAACTAACTAGACTACAACCAAAATCTTATGGAGAAATAACAATAGGTAATAGTGAAACTGCTGCGATAAATTATTCTTATCCTTTAGTATCAAGACAACATGCTAAACTTGTCTTTAGTGAAAAAGGATGGTCTATTCAAGACCTAAATTCTAAGTACGGAACTTATGTTAATAATGAAGCTATATCTTCTAAAGCATTAGAATATGGAGATATAATTTTTATCATGGGATTAAAAATTATAGTTATGCCAAACTTCTTAATAGTAAATAGAATAGGTAATTTCATTAGATGCAATTCTAGATATTTTAATCCAGTAGGTTCTACTACTCAAACTTTCACAGAAAGTGAAAATGAAGATGAAGAATTAATTGAATTCTTTAAAGAAGACGATTTCTTCTATAGACAACCTAGATTTAAAACTATGATAGAAGATGCTGATATAAATATCGATCCTCCTCCAGGAAGAGAAGGAGAAGATAAAACGCCTGCTATCTATACAATTGGACCTATGTTAACTATGGGTATGACTTCAGCAATGATGGCTTTCACTTCACTACAAGCAGTTTTAAATGGAGAGAAAGACTTATCTTATGCGATGCCATCTTTAGTAATAGCTGGTGCAATGCTAGCAAGTATGCTTTTATGGCCTCTTCTAACAAGACGCTATGAAAATAAACAAAGAAAGAAAAGAGAATTATTACGTCAACAAAAATATAGAGAATATATTGAAAAGAAGAGACAAGATATTAATTCTGAAATGAATATTCAAAGACAAATCTTAATAGATAATTATTTACCATTAAAAGATACAGAAGACATAATTATCAATAAGAAGAGAGCTTTATGGGAAAGAGAAATAGATCAAGATGATTTCTTATCAATTAGATTAGGAATTGGTACTACAGAACTACAAGGAAATGTTAATTTCCCTACAGAACATTTCTCTTTAGAAGATGATGATTTACTACAAGAAGTATATAAACTAGGAGCAGAATCTAGAACATTAGAAAATGTACCTATAGCTGTATCATTTATTAAGAGTAAAGTATCTGCGATTATTGGTACTGCTCAAAACAAACAACAAGTTATTGAAGGAATGATGTTACAGACTTTAGGATATCATTCATATGCAGACTTAAAAGTAGTTATTTTGACTAATAAAACTAAAAAGAATAATTGGGATTATATGAAAATAGCTCCACATAACTGGTCTGATAATAAACAGATGAGATTCTATGCTGAAAACTTAGATGAAGCTAAAGAAATATCTTTATATTTAGAAAAAGAACTACAAGGAAGAAAATTCAATGATGTAGATGGAAATATGAAGATATCTGATAAAGATTATAAGAATTATCAACCATATTATTTAATTATTACTGATGATTATAAATCTTATAGAGATTTAGATATCTTAAAAGATGTTTGTGAAACTGAACTTAATTATGGATTTAGTTTAGTAGTAATTAGTCCAAGACTAGTTAACTTACCTAATGAATGTCAAACATTTATCTCTATTGGAGATAAGAAATCAGGAGTATTTGAAAATGAGTTAGTATCTAATAAACAAAAAGAGTTTGTCGCAGATATAGATCCTAATTTGAACATGCATAGTATCTGTAAGATACTTGCGAATATTCCAATAGATTTAGAAAAAGAAAATAGAACTCTACCTAACGGATTAACTTTCTTAGAGATGTATAACGTTGGTATGGTTGAACAATTAAATATTCTAAATAGATGGAGATCTAATGATCCAACTAAGTCACTTCAAGCTTCAGTTGGAGTAGATAAGTCACATGAGTTATTTAAACTAGATTTACATGAAAAATTCCATGGACCACACGGCCTTATTGCTGGTATGACTGGTTCAGGTAAATCAGAATTTATTATTACTTATATCTTGTCTATGGCTATTAATTATCATCCATATGAAGTATCATTCGTACTTATAGATTATAAAGGTGGAGGATTAGCTGGAGTCTTTGAAAATAAAGAAACTGGATTAAAACTACCACATCTAGCAGGTACAATTACAAACTTAGATACTATTGAGATGTCTCGTTCACTTGCTTCTATTCAATCAGAACTTCGTAAACGTCAAAGAATGTTTAATGAAGCAAGAGATAAGTTAAATGAGTCTACTATTGATATTTATAAATATCAAAGCTTATATCGAAAAGGTTTAGTTGAACATCCTATATCTCACTTATTTATCATTTCAGATGAGTTTGCTGAGTTAAAGGATCAACAACCAGAGTTTATGGATCAATTGATATCTACTGCTCGTATCGGACGTTCACTTGGAGTTCACTTGATTTTAGCGACTCAAAAGCCTGCCGGAGTAGTTAATGATCAAATCTGGTCAAACTCTAAATTTAGAGTATGTTTAAAAGTCCAAGATAAATCAGACTCTATGGATATGATCAAATTACCAGATGCAGCTGAATTAAAAAATCCTGGTCGTTTCTATCTTCAAGTTGGATATAATGAGTTATTTGCTTTAGGTCAAGCAGCTTGGGCAGGAGCTCAATATTATCCACAAGAAAAGAGAAAGAAAAGAGTAGATAAATCAATTGATATTATTGATAATGTTGGTAATAGTATTAAATCTTTAGATTTAGAACATCCTCTAGAGAAAATAGAATCTAAAGGAGAAGAAGTTACTAATATTGTTAAATATATAGTTGATGAAGCTAAAGAAGAAAAAGTAACTATAGATAAATTATGGTTAGATAGAATACCTGATGTTATATATACTGAAGAATTAAAAGAAAAATATGGATATGTTCCAGTTAAAAATGTTATTGAACCAATTATAGGTGAATTTGATGATCCTGATAATCAAAGTCAAGGTCTATTAACACTACCTTTATCAGAAAGAGGAAATACTATTATCTATGGTGCTCAAGGTACTGGTAAAGAGTTAATGTTAACTAACTTAGTATATTCATCTATAACAGGACATAATTCTAATGAAGTAAATTTCTATATTTTAGATTTTGGAGCAGAAACTCTAACTACCTTTAGAAATGCTCCACATGTAGGAGAAGTACTTCTATCAACAGAAGAAGAGAAGATTGCTAACTTATTTAAGATGATTGTTCAAATAAGTGAAGAAAGAAAGAAAATATTCATTGATTATAATGGTTCTTATGACTTCTATATAAATCATGGAGGTAAACAAATACCATTAATTACTGTAGTAATCAATAATGTTGAAGCATTTATAGAGTCTTATCCAGATTATGAAGATGTTTTAGGACAACTAACTAGAGATTGTTTAAAAGCAGGAATAGTATTTATCTTTACTACAAGTGGTACTAATACTGTTAGATATCGTCTACGTCAAAACTTTGCTCAAAACATTGTACTACAATTCAATGATGATTCTGATTATGGAACAATCCTATCTGGAGTTAGAAAGAAACAACCATCTAAAGTATATGGTAGAGGTCTTGTAGCTCTAGGTGAAGGAGTTTATGAATTCCAAACAGCTTATGCTTATACTAATGAAAAAATGACAGATTACTTAAAGATTATCTGTGAGAAATTAGATGATATGTTAGAATACAAAGCTAGAAAGATTCCTATCTTACCAGAGGTAGTAACTTCTGACTTTGTTAAAGATCGTCTAGGTAATCTTGCAACTATACCAGTAGGTGTTACAAGAGAAACTCTAGAGATTGCAACAATCAATTTACTATCATCTTATATGTATACTATCACAGGAGAAGATATATCTACTGAAACAGCTTTCTATACTGGTTTAATTAATAATATAAGTAAATGTGATAATACTAGAGTAGTTATTATGGATAGTTTATCTATTATTACTAGACCAGAAGAAAATGAAAATATAATTTATGATGGAGCTTCTTGTGATAATGCTCTTCAGAAGATGAAAGATATCTTTAATAATAAAGTTGATAATAATGATTCAGTTAATACTATATGTATAATTACTGGATTAAAACAATTATTAGGTAAGATATCTCCAGAAGATAAAACTAAGTTTATTAAACTATTAACTGATGCTATCAAACTACAAACAATTAAATTTGTAATAGTAGATTCAATAGATAATATTAAACAATTATTATTTGAACAAGCTATTAAACAAAATCTAGATTTATCTCAAGGTATTTGGTTAGGTAATGGAATATCCAACCAATTCACTCTTAAAGTAACAACTTCATCTAGAATATTAAGAGAAGAGATAAATGAAGGATTTGGATATATAATTGTAAAAGGAAAAGCTTACTTAATGAAGCTTATGTCAGATGAATAGGAGGTAATTATGAACAAGAATAAAATATTAGTAGAATTATCAATACCTTCTATAGAAAAAACATATGACTTATATATACCAATAAATAAAAAGATAGGTACAGTTAAGAATTTAATAGAAGAAGCCTTAGTAGATTTAACAGATCATGCATATATTATTAAAGAAGATACTAATTTCTTTAGTACTGAAACAGGTGAAATATATAATGTTAATTCTACTGTAATGGATACAGATCTAGAGAATGGATCTAAGATAATATTAATGTAGGTGATAAAATGAGTGATTATGAAAAATATGTAACTATAATCAATACTATATATGATTGTACTAATAAGATGAGACAAGCTTATGATAATCAAGATAATATAGCTCATCTAGATAGTATTGATGAATATAAAAATAAAGTGGTTGAACTAGCAGAGAATTATTCTAAAGATGAAAATAATAATAAACAAGAAATGGAGACTTTAGGAGAATGATAGGTAAATTTACTTATGAAGAAGTTGGCCAAATAATAGAAAAGTTAAAACAATCACTTATTGAATTAAGAAAACTTACACCTACTAAACAAAGTTCTGAATTAAATGATTTTGTTGCTACTGTAGAAAGTTATTATAAATATTTAGAAACAACTATAGAAATGAATTCTGCAGCAGATAAAACACTAAGTTATTTAAAAGAAACATTAAAATAAGGAGAAAAATTCTCCTTTTTTTAATGTTTATTTAATAAAATATGATATAATTATACTAAGGTGAGATCATGGTAACAAAAGAGTTTAAAACACTTAATGAACAAATCGATATCCTAAAAGAAAAAGGGTTGACTATTAAGGATGATGAGTATACTAAACAGATACTATTAAGGGAGAATTACTTTTTTCTAAATGGATACAGACATCTATTTCTATCTGAAAAAGATAAGTTCATTCCAGGTACTAGATTTGAAGAATTATATAGTTTGTTTTTATTTGATAGAAGTTTAAGAAATATTGTCTTTAAGTATCTATTAGTTATAGAAAATAACTTAAAGTCAATAACTTCATATGTTTTATCAAAGAAATATGGTATCAAAGAAAAAGATTATTTAAGAAATAAAAACTTTACTGGAGATCCATTAAAACAAAAGCAAGTAAGTGATCTTATTTCTAAAATGAAAAGACAAATAAGAGTAAATGGAGCTCAACACTCAGCTACTCTTCACTATCAATCTAATTATGGATATATTCCATTATGGATCTTAGTAAAAGTATTATCATTTGGAATAGTAAGTGAACTATATTCAATATTAAAAGCAGAAGATCAAAAAGAAATAGCTAATATATATAATATTGATGTAGAAGAATTAATAGATTACTTACCAGTACTTGCTAATTACAGAAATCTATGTGCTCATGAAGATATATTATTTGAAAATAGAACTCAGAAGTCAATCAACCCAACTATTTATCATAAATTATTAAAGATTAAAAAAGAAGATGAAGAATATACTCAAGGTAAAAATGATTTATTTGCTTTAGTAATAATGCTAAAACAATTATTATCTAAAGAAGATTTTAAAAATCTAATATATGAAATAGATCATGTTATAGAGACTTTAAATTACAATCTAGTATCTATAAAATTATCAGAAGTATTAAAGAGAATGGGATTTCCAAATAATTGGAAAGATATAGTTAATATTGAAAGGAGTAAAGAACATGAAAAAGAAGAATAATTTAGCATTAACAATAATATTTTCATTTATAGTAGGAGGACTATTTATGTTAGGAATACTAAAATGGACTCCTGTATTAGATAAGATTAGTGAGGGAGGAAATAATACTGTTATTAATAATGGTACACAAGTATTTGAAAAATCTTCTTTAGCAGCTTCAGTAGAGAAGATTTATGATGCTGTAATGGTAGTTAATGGATATCAAGGAAAACAATTAGCTTCTACAGGTACAGCATTTGTATATAGAGTAGATGCAAAATATGGATACTTATTAACTAATCAACATGTAGTTAAAGAAATGAAAGATATTAGATTAATTAATACAAATAATGAAGAAATAGAAGCTAAAGTACTAGGAGGAGATACATATTTAGATTTAGCTGTTCTAAGAATAGATAAGAAGTATGTTAAATTAGTATCTCAAATAGGTAAGAGTACAACTTCTAAAATAGGAGATACAGTATTTACTGTAGGTACACCTATGGGTAATGATTATGCAGGAAGTGTTACAGCTGGTATTATTTCTGGTAAAGATAGAATGGTTTCAGTATCTACTTCAGAATATAATTCTAATGATTGGGTAATGAATGTTATTCAAATAGATGCTTCACTAAATCCTGGTAACTCAGGAGGGCCACTATTAAATGTTAATGGAGAAGTAATAGGTATTTGTTCTATGAAATTAGTAGATGCTCAAATCGAAGGAATGGGATTTGCTATACCTGTAGAATTTGCTCAAAAACATATTAAAAACCTAGAATCAGGAAAAGATATAGATTGGCCTCTACTAGGTGTTAAAATGACTGATATAAATGAATCTATGTATACTAATAGTGATGTTGAAGGTGTAGTAGTAGTTGGAGTAGTAAAAGGTACTGGAGCTCAAAAAGCTGGTATTAAAGAAGATGATATTATTACTAAATTAAATGGTAAAAAAGTAAAAGATGTAGCTCACTTAAGATATGAACTATATCAATACGAAGCAAATGATACCATAACACTAACAGTAATAAGACATAATAAAGAGAAAAATATCAAAGTAACATTAAATAGTTCAAAAGATTAAAAGAAGCCTTGCTTCTTTTTTTTGTAAAGTAAAAAATAAATTAAACCATATTTATATAAATAAGGAATACTCTGTATTATAATTAAACTAGGAGATTATAACTATGAAACAAATACAAGAATACTTAAATAGTTATAAGTTCTATATAACTACAGCTATAGCTATATTATTAATGATAACTACACTAGTAAGTGTAGGTTTTGGTGCTTTAAATAAAAATTTATCAATAGCTGGAGATGTTGATTATACTAAGGATGAAGGGAATATGATTAGACCTTGGAACCTTAATTCAACAACTGATTTTCATAATTCGACATATAAAACCAAAATAAAAACAATAGATGTTTTAGATAATAAAAATATACCTGCAGATGCAGTAGAAACATGGGATGTATCAGTGAATAGTGATGGCAGAGTGATGGCCTGGATAATAAATGATCCAAATAATGCAGGTTATTATAAACTATATATAGGAGGAAATGGAGATGTAACAGCCAATACCAATTCGGGATTTGTATTCTACCAGTTTACTGAATTAGAGGTAATCAATTTTAACAATAATTTTGATACTTCCAAAGCTACAAATATGTCATTTTTCTTCCATGGCTGTAGTAGTTTAACAAATCTAAATTTAATTGAGTTTAATACCGATAAAGTAACAACTATGGAATCTATGTTTTATGGTTGCACTGGTTTAACAAGCCTAAATCTTAGTAATTTCAACACTTCCAAAGTAACAAATATGAATGCTATGTTTGCTATTTGTTCTAACACAACAAGCATAACCATAATTGGTTTTGATACATCAAAAGTAACTGATATGTCATTTATGTTTATGAGTTGTAGAAAATTAACAAATCTTGACGTAACAAATTTTAATACTTCTCAAGTAACTAGCATGTATGCAATGTTTTCAACTTGTGAAAGTTTAACAAACCTTGACATAACAAATTTTAATACTTCTCAAGTAACAAGTATGTATGCAATGTTCCATCAATGCAGAAGTCTAACAAGTTTAGATGTAACTCACTTTAATACAAGCAAAGTAATAATGATGAATAATATGTTTTCCACTTGTCCAGAATTAATAAGTTTGAATTTAAGTAACTTTAATACAAGTAATGTAGAAGATATGTCACATATGTTTTCTTATTGTAGTTGCTTAACAAGTCTCAATGTAACAAGTTTTAATACCAGCAAGGTAACAAATTTTTCTAATATGTTTAGAGATTGTAGTAGTCTAACAAGTTTAAATGTAACTGGATTTGATACCTCTAGCGCTACTGATATGCATAACATGTTTGCGAGCTGTACAAATGCAACTTTCAATCCTACTGGCTTTAATACCTCAAAAGTAACAAGTATGTCATATATATTTTATGATTGTGATGGATTAGTAAATTTAGATTTACGAGGATATAATGTTTCTAAAGTAGAAAACTTTACTTCGATGTTTGAAATGTGTTCAAATTTAACGGTTCTTAATATTAGTACATGGACTACTTCTAGTGCTACAAATATGAGTTATATGTTTGCTGGATGTCCTGGACTATCATATATAAACTTATATAATTTTGATACTAGCAATGTTACTACTATGAAGTGTATGTTTCATAAATCACCTAACATTACAAGTATGAATTTGTCGAGTTTTAATACATCTAAAGTAACTGATTTCTCATATATGTTTTCATTTGGAGAAAGCTTAACTACTTTAGATTTAAGTAATTTTAATACATCAGCTGCTACAAATATGGGGCAAATGTTTTATAACTGTCATGATCTAACCCAAATAAAAATATCATCATTATGGAATGTAAGTAATGTTACACAAAGTACTCAAATGTTTCATCTATGTAGTAGTCTACCGAACTTTAATTCTAGTTACACTGATGTAAGTATGGCTAAACCAACTACTCAAGGAGGATACTTAACTTTAGTTTAATACAATAAAAAAAGAGTGGTAACACTCTTTTTTAATCTGCTTTCTTTCTTAAGAAGAATATTGATGTTCCTACAGCAGCTACAATAATAACAATAACTACTATTGTAATTATACTAGCAGCTAAAGTATTTTCACTCTTAACTCCAGAAACATAATCCATGATATCATATCTCTCATCAGGATCTTGTTTATATAAGGCATCTATCTCAGCTAAGATGTTTTTAGCATAACTTTGATCAAATCCATTCCATGCATTATTACCAACTAAGATATATGGAACTCCTTCAACTTCTGTTCCTTTATAATCTCCTATTTCATGCATTAAAGCATCATTGTCTTCATTATTCCAAGTTTCATAAGCAACTACTTCGAATTTATCTCCGTATTCCTTCTCTATACTTTTAAACCATTCTTCAGCTTCTGCACAATGTGAACAACCTTCTCCACGGAAGAAATATACTTTAACTTCTTTAGGATCAGCGCTGAATTCTTTATCAGGTTTAGCTTCCGCAAAAGCTACAACTGGTAATAAGAACGCAACAATTAATAAAAATAAAAAACCAAACTTTTTCATAAATAACCTCCCAATAAAATAATACCACATTATTTATAATATTGAAATATCAAAATTAGGAATAAAACTTTCTTCTTGAGTATCTCCTTCTTGTATAAAAGCGTGTTTTATGCCTATATCACAAGCATAATCTATTACCTTGTTATATTCCTCTTCTGATACTTTTCTATTTAAATTAGAGTACTTATATACTTCTATAGGAGTATATTGATTCATAATACTTATAATAATATTATCTTTATACTTAGAATATAAATAATTGAGTATTTTAATTGAATCTTCTATTTCTCCTGGTAATACTAATATTCTTACTATTAGTCCTTTTACTATTAAATTATCTTTTATTTTAAACTTACCAACTTGCTTATACATTTCATCTATACTTTTAGAAGCTACATCAAAATAGTTTTTACAATTAGAGTATTTTTCTCCTAACTCATTATTGAAATACTTAAAGTCTGCTAGATAAATATCTATAGTATTATTAAGTAATTTTATAGTATCAGTATTCTCATAAGAACTAGTATTATATATTATAGGGATTTTTATCTTATCTTTTATTTTTTGTATATTATATACAATTTGTGGAACATAAATAGTTGGTGTAACTAAATTTATATTATGAACCTCTTTTTCTTGTAATTCTAAAATTATATCTTGAAATCTCTTGTTACTTATCTCTTTTCCATAATTATCTATACTTATCTTTTTATTCTGACAAAACATACATCTTAAATTACAATTAGAGAAAAATATAGTACCAGAACCATTAGTACCTGAGATTATTGGTTCTTCCCACATATGAGTAGAATAATAACTTAATTTAATTTTATCAGAAGCACCACAAAAACCAACTGTTTCATATCTATTAACCATACAGTTCCTTGGACATAATCTACATTTTTCTAACTCTTTCAATCTCATAGCCTTATTCTAACATAAAAAAAGATAAAACTATTTAGTTTTATCTTGTGATTGACTTCTAAATTGAAAATCTATATCTATAACATCATTATTAGTTAGTTTCTTAACTGAAACTTTATCAGTATCAACGTACCTCATAACATGATTTAGATATTCACTATCTCCTTGTCCTACAACAACATTAGTATAATTAGTAAAATCTATATTATTAGTATCAGAAATAATTAAATCTCTACTTCTACCAGAATCTTCACTATAAGCTGATAATACTTTATTCATATTACCATAACCAAAGTTATATGCTTGAATAGCTAAAGGTATATTATAATCATATGTCTCTAAAGCATCTCTAAATATTAAACTACCTATAGTAATATTATTATATGGATCATTCATATCTTCAGGAGATAATACTTTAACACTACTCTTGTAACCACCTGGATTATTACTGATAACTATTTTTTCTTCTTTACCAGTTTCAAAGTTATAAGTAGTAAATACATGATCATTCCATACACTATAAGTTATCTGCATTAAATTAGGATCTTTACCTGAAGATTCTTGAGTAACCATACCCATTAATAATTCACTAGATATACCTCTTTCATTACTAACTCTTTCAATAACATCACTATAATTATTTTCAACATACTTATATGTTTCAGAATCAGTTTTATCTTCAAAACCATAATCTCTTTGAGAAATCTCTTCTTTAACAACTTCCGTAACTTCTTTTACCTCTTTTTCTATAGGAGTATCAATATTATTAGCTTCTTCATAATTAACATATTCTTGCTCTATAGTATATGGTTGATTAGAATTATAAATACTCTTATCTTTGTTTAAAGCTAAAGAAGCTCCTCCAGTCATTAAAGCTAAAGCAGTCGCTGTAGCAACAAACTTCTTAACTATTTCTTTCTTAGGACTAAATCTCTTTTTCGCATACTTATCACAAGCTTTTTCTATTTCTTGTAAATGATTAGGCATTTCTTCAAATAATTCATTTTCATCAAATTTTTTAAAACTATGTATAAATACTCTATTATTATTACTATTCATTTCTAAATATAATCTTCTTCTATTATTAGATATATTTTCTTTAACTTTAAAAGAAGAAAATCTATATCTATCAATCCTATGAAGCATTCTTAAAGCATCATAGTCTCTTAAGACTCTGAGTCTCTTACCATTATCATATTTACAAGTAAATACGTCTCTATCAAAATAAAAATCATAAGTATTCTTCATACTTAGATTATACCTTAAATAATAAAATAATTGAAATAAAATAGTTTCTATGATAGTATAGTTGACAACTAAGAGGTGTATTATGGTTAAATGGTTAAATAATATAATATCAACAATGGTATTCTTTCTAGTATATATGATAGTATACTATCTTTTTGCGAGAGAAGTTAATGCTTCAGTATTAGTAACTTCAATTATATTTTTTATACTTGTAGTTATATATGATTTAAATGTATATAAAGACTAATAAGTCTTTTTTTTTATTTAAAAATCTTATATAATTATTATGATAAGGGGTATATATATGAGACTAAAAGCATTCATAATATTTATAATTATATTTACAATAGCTTATATAGTATTTTTCATATTATATGATCGTTTTCGTGATAAACAAAATGATTCATCTAAATTATTAAAACAAGAATTAGATATGATCAAATTTAGTAATTTTTCTAAGTTTTATAATGTTAATACTAATATAACTATAGATAATATATTAAATATCTATAACCTTATGAAAGATACAGATAATATCAAAATATCATATATTGCGAATGAAGCTAATGTGTTAAAAGAAGAGGTTATAGTAGTAGTCTTATACTTAGAATATCTTAATTATTTAAGTGAAAAGACTATTAATACTGATATGGATATGATTATGGATTTCTCTAATAATGATAAAGTATTATTTGATAAATATATTACTTTCTTTAGGAATAAAATAGATTATAATAGTTTAGTTGCGAATAATGGTACTGGTACTAATGAAGATCTTCTTTATATCAATAAATATTATATTGTTGAAGGAGTTAGAATAATTAATAATAGAATATATTATGCAGGTGATTACAATGTCTAAGAAGATGAGAGTAGTATTATATTTTGTATTAGTTATTATATTTGCTTTAATTAATTTTTATTTTAGACCTATAGAAGGAAATAAATTAGTTAAAAAAGATAGTCCTACATATGTTAATGGACTATATTATAGTGATGAATACTTTAAAAATAATGTTTTAGATGATCAATCAAAAGAATTATATGATACGATCGTTCAAGATACTTTAAAAGGTAAAAATATTTCTAATTATAGATGTGAATTAGATGATTGTTTTACTAGATTAAGTAAGGTTAATAGTTGTATATATTTAGATCATCCTGAATTATTATCATATTATCTAATGCATTGGAAAAGTGATGGTGCTAATGTTACATATTCTATAGAGACTATGTCAGCACCAAAATACTTTTTCGCAGAAAAGAGAATTGAAAGAGAAATAGATAATATTAAAAGAGATACTAAGAATATGAATGATAGAGAAAAGATAATCTATGTTTATGATTATGTTTCAGGACATAACTATGATAAGATTTTTACTTATATGGGATCTAATCAAAGTATTTATTCATTCTTTACTGGAGGAGAGAGTGTCTGTTCTGGATTTGCGAAATCTTCTCAAGTAATATTTCAAAATATAGGTATAAAATCATATTTAGTAGAAGGATATCAACATCTTTGGAATTATGTTGAATTTGAAGGAAAATACTATGTATTTGATGCGACAGTAGGAGCAAGTTTCCGAGATAAGAAATCAATTTATCACTATGAAGGATTAGGTAGAACTACAGTAGACCAAACTAAAGGTAATTTCCAAGAGTTATATCCTCCAATCGAAACAGCCAAATTAAAAGATGTACTAGACGTTTAGTACATCTTTTTTTATCCAATAATTACATATGAGTAGTAAACAACAAATATAAGTAACATGAATATACCTTCATACTTATTAATTTTTCTATCTCTAAATGAGAATATAAATAGAAGTATTGCGGAACCTAGCAGAACTACTAAATCTATATAATTAAATACTATATGATTTATTCCTCCAAAGATAGCAACTGGTAAAGCTAAAACAATACCAATATTAAATATATTACTACCTACAACATTACCTATCGCAATATCATATTCTCCCTTTTTAACAGCTATTACTGTAGTAACTAACTCTGGAAGAGAAGTACCTAAAGCTATTACTGTTAAAGATATCATTCTATGACTAACACCCATAATAGCAGCAATAGATGCAGCATCTTTAACTACTAATTGACTTCCTACAATTATTGCTACAATACCTAATAAAGTTAATATAATTGATTTACTTAAATTAAACTTAGGTGGTTCATCCTCTTCATCTTTTTTCTTTCTCATCATACTTATTAAATAATATATAAATACAGTGAAGAATAATAATATTATGATTCCATCTTGTCTAGTAAACATATTAGTTCCTAAACCAAATAATTCATCACTTATTAATACTGTCATTAATAAAGTTAATAGAAGTACTATAGGTAATTCTTTCTTAACAGTACTATTTCTAACACCTAAAGAATGTATTAATGATCCACAACCTAGTATTAATAATATATTTAATATATTACTACCAATAACATTACCAAGTACCATATCAGGATTCTTAGTAACCATCGAACTAACACTAACCGCAAATTCAGGTGCTGAAGTACCAAAAGCCACAATAGTTAATCCAATAAACATAGTAGATAAACTAAAGTTTCTAGCTAGAGAAGATGCTCCATCTACAAAGACATCTGCTCCCTTTATTAATATCACAAAACCTATTAATAATAAGAATATATATAAAATGATCATAATACCACCTACAAAGAAGATTATAACATAAAAAGAACTAATATAACTAGTTCTTTTCAATCATCTTATCATACTGTTTATATAAGTATTGAACACCATTTTCTAATCTAAAATAATGTATTATATAAAATATTAAGAATATTAATAATATAGTTGAAATAATAAAGAATATATAATGAACAAGACCAAGTCCAGAAAATAATAAAAACATTATCGCATAAAATAAGGTTACATATAAATGTATTAATCTTTCATGTTGAAAGAAACTAATCTTAATTAAATGTCTCTCTATAACATCAGTACTTATTTTCTTATCACTTTCTAATAATTTATCAATCTCTTTAATATAATTATATAAATATTCTTTCATTTTTAATCACCCTAACCATAACTATTATAACATAAAAAAAGCGAGCCAATCAACGATTGGCTCTTCAGGGGGTTCGGTTGAATATACTCTAACATATAATCGTTAGAGATATCGGCGTGATTACTATCACGCACCCTAAATGTACAAAAAGAAGCAAAAAAAGTCAATATTATTACCCAAATTAATTTGCTATTTACAATGATATAAATAGATAGATTGTTGATATAAAAAGTTAAAATAGAAAAAATGGTGTCAATAATCCAAATTAAAACAAGTGTTATTAACACTTGCTTTTAATTTTATTTACTATAGAATTTACATCTAATTCATACTCTTTTTCAAGTTCATCAACACTACCATGTTGAATAAATTTATCAGGATAACCACAAGTTATAAGCTTAGTATTCAAAGAATTATCAACGATTAATTCTTTTACTTTAGAAGCTAATCCTCCAGTTAAAATACTATCTTCAATTGTCACAACTAAATTAGTTTTTTTAATGGAGTCAATGACAGTTTTATCATCAAATGGTTTTAAGAAACGAGCATTTATAACTTCACAAGATATGTTATCTTTTAAAAGTTCTTCTTTTACAGCCATAACTCTATCTACCATTTTACCAATCGCAACAATAGTGACATCACTACCTTCACAAATAGTTTCAGCTTTACCCATCTCAATCTTAGAAGGTCTTCTAAATTTGTAACTTCCTTCGCCACCCCTAGGATATCTTATTACGATAGGTTTGTTTGCCAAGGTTGCGAATTTCATCATAGATTCTAATTCTTTAAAATCTTTTGGATTCATTATTGTTAAATTAGGTACTAAATTAAAGAAAGATAAATCAAATAAACCTTGATGAGTTTCACCATCATTACCTACATTACCAGCTCTATCTACACACATTATTACTGGTAGTTTTTGAATTGCAATATCATGAATAACTTGATCATAAGCTCTTTGATAAAAAGATGAATATATTGGTACAAAAGGAATAAAACCTTCTTTAGCAAGTCCAGCAGCAAAAGTTAAAGCGTGTTGTTCTGCAATACCAACATCAAAGAAACGATCTGGATACTTTTCACTAAATGGAACTAAACCAGTACCTGTTTTCATAGCTGCACATACTGCGACTATTTTTTTATTTTTACTAGCTAATTTTACTAATTCTTCACCAAATATCTTAGAGTAATCATCACTCTTTTTCTTTAATCCTTTACCAGTCTTTATATTAAAAGCAGAAGTACCATGAAATTTATCAGGATACTTTTCAGAAAATTCATATCCTTTACCTTTAGTCGTAATAACATGTATTAATTTAGGGCCATCTATCTTTTTACCTATTCTTAACATTCCTTCTAAATCTTCAATATTATGACCATCGACAGGACCCAAATAAGTAAAACCCAAATCTTCAAATAACATATTAGGTAAAAGTAAATTCTTAATACCTTTTTTAACTTTCTTAGTAGCTTTAACCATACCAGTACCTACAATAGGTACTTTATTTAGACTATTTTTAACTATTTCATTAGATTTTTTATAAAATCTTTTACTTCTAAGTTTACCTAATCTTAATGACATGCCTCCAACATTCTTAGAAATACTCATTTCATTATCATTTAAAATAACAGTAATATTAGTTTTACTACTACCAGCATCATTTAAAGCTTCAAAAGCCATACCACCAGTTAAAGCACCATCACCAATAACAGCAATTACTTCATTATCTTCACCCTTTAAATCTCTAGCTTGAGCCATACCAAGGGCAGCTGAAATAGAAGTAGAGGAATGACCAGTACCAAAACTATCATATTTAGATTCACTTATCTTAGGAAAACCAGGCATTCCCTTATACTTACGTAATGTTTTAAATTCTTCTTTTCTACCAGTTAAAATCTTATGTACATAACTTTGATGACCAACATCATAAACAATTTTATCCTTAGGTAGATTATAAACTGAAAGCATCGCTATAGTTAATTCAACAATACCTAAGTTAGAAGCCAAATGACCCCCATTTTTAGATACTACATCTAATATATATTCTCTTAATTCAAGAGCCAATTTATCCTTTTCTTTTAAATTAAGATCTTTTAAATCTTTAGGATTATCAATTTTATCTAAAATTTTCATGAAATCACTTCCATAAACATAATCTTATATTAATAAAAAGAATTAGTCAAAAAAAGATGTATTTCTACATCTTAATTATTATATAAATCATTTAAAGCATCACTATTCTCAGTAGATGATTCTGTTTGTTTAGGAACAGGATTATCTACTTCTTGATTATCTTCAACTTGATCAGTTGGAACTGAGAAAGGATCATCATTTGAATTATCCACTTCTTCTTTAATAAATTCTTTTTCTTTTCCATCTCCATCAATTATAGTAGTTTCCATATCATTACTAGTATTATGAACATTATTTAAATCTTTAGAAATAGTTGGTTTAGCTTCTTTATTTCTAGTCATAATAGATGATACTATTAATAAGATTATAACTAATAGAACACCACCTGCGATATAGATATTTCTATAATTATATAAAGCAAATTCAAAAGTCATATCTTCTTTAACTTTAGTTAAATCCCATTTAAGTTTTTTACCATTATCTTCAGTACTAGTAGCATTACTCTTTATAGCTTTAAAAGGAAGAATAACATTAAATGATAAATCCATATTACTCATTAAAGATGAATAATCTGCGTCACCATTTGAATTATTATCTTCTTCTCTATATTGTCTATTATTAGTAGTAGTATTAGTAGTACTAGTATCAACTTCTACAGTAGCGTAATAATGATTCTTAAAAAGACCTTTTTTAACTTTAAAACCATTCTTATCTTTCTTATTTTCCATATAAGAATTTAAGTCTATTTTAGAATTACTATCACTACTAGACATTTCATCTATATTTTTAAATCTCTTAGTAGCTTCAATACCCGTCTTACCATCTTTTTTGTATCCAGTAACACTAAATCCTTTCTTTTTTAACTCTTTTGATTGCTCATCAAAATTAGTGCTTGATGATTGACCTTGTTCCATCAAAGAATCATCAAAAGCATAAATAATTCCTAAATCCATAGACTTATCTTTATTAATAGTCATAGTAAATTCTGCTTTCATACAACCAGTTAATAAAAACGCAATAACAAAAACAAATAAAATTTTAATATATCTTTTCATACATCCTCCTACATTAAAAGTATAACATATTTTTAAAAAGAAAAAAGACCTTAAAGGTCTTTAATTATTCAACTGAAAATATTCCGTTTTTATCAACTCTTGCTTCTTTCTCATATTTAGCAGAACCAAATGCTAACATTGGATATCCGATAAATGGTAAGAATGTCATTAGGAATGCATAACCATTACCTCTACCAAATTTTCTCGCAAGATTATAATTAAGGTTAAATCCTGTTAGTAAAAGCAACATAGACACGATCGCAGTTGATTCTTCTCCCAGTGTTGTAGTAAGTATAGTTAATACACAGAAGATTATGAACCACCACCATGCTAGACCGGCAAACTTAAATTGTACCCAAGAATTATATACTGGTATAAGTGCCTTCCACCATCTTTCTCCTGCTTTAGCGAATATCTTACATTCCGCAATAATTAATATGATTAATACAGCTATTAATACTAAAATTAAGATTACAGCTAAAGCTACTAATCCACCAGTTAACCCATTAAGTGCTTCACTAAAAGGTTCTGGAGTTGGACTAGGATTATAATAATTTCCAAAACTATAATTATACATAAAACTCCTCCTCTTACTTATAGTATAAGACTTATGTCGTTAAAAAACAACAATAATTATCAATAAATCCAAGAGAAATAATGCATATTTTAAAATAAGTAGTATAAAATCAAAATATGTTTGACAAACACTTATTAAAATATTAAAATACAAGAGAACTGCGTTTTAAAGGGAGGTTACTTATGAATATTAGTAAATTGAAAATGAATGCAGCTGCTATCGCTGTAGCAATTACTTTATCAACAAGTGGAGGATTAGCTTTAGCTGAACCTGCTTATGCTATGGATGAACAAACAGCTGATACAACTTATGAACAAACAGTTGAAGAAGGTCAAGAAGTAAAAGAAGAAGTAAAAGAAGAAGTTAAGGAAGAAGTAAAAGAAGAAGTTAAGGAAGAAGTAAAAGAAGAAGTTAAGGAAGAAGTAAAAGAAGAGGTTAAAGAAGAAGTAAAAGAGGAAGCAAAAGGAGAAGTAGTAGAAGAAAACACTGTAAGAACAGCTGGAGAAACAACACCTACTAATGAAAATGTTGCTAACGACGGAAATGGACAAAAAGCTGAAGCAACTCCTAGAGAAGAATCTGAAGTTCATAAAGTACAAACAACAACTTCAAAATTAGATGAAGATGGTGAACCATTAGCTGGAGCTCTTTTACAAATTATTGATTCAAATGGAAATGTTGTAGATGAATGGATTTCTGATGGAACTGATCATATATCAATGCTTCCTGAAGGAGATTATGTTTTACATGAAGTATCAGCTCCAAATGGATATATCAAAGCAGCTGATAAACCATTTACTATTAAAGTAGAAGTAAAAGATTTAAATGCTGGTGTAGATTTCTCAGAAACACCATGTTCTCACTATGGTGGTACACCATTATATTATATAGAAATGGAATCTCAAAAGAGTGAAGTTTACTGTATTAACCAAGACTGGGAAACACCAGATGAAAACTCTGTTTATGATGGAATGGTATTAAGTTCAGATGATATTAGAAACTTCATGAGACAAACAATTTATATTGATGCACAACAAAACACAAATAAAATTGATATTTCAGATCAAAGTTTAACTTCACAAGAGTTATATGACAAAATGTTAGATATTATTTATCATCGTCAACTTGCTGTAGAAATGTTTTCTGATTTAACACCTGCAGAAATTAGATATGTAACTGAATCAGCACTTAAGAATTATACAAATGCTGGTTTAACAAGAGTACAAGGTGGAATAAGAAGCGAAAGTGCTATACCAGCAGGAGTTCCTGATTATTGGTATAATGAAGAAAAAGGTTATTATCAATACTTATATCCTTGGTATAGAAGCTTTGTTTATAATCCAGATGCACCATTAGGTACTGATATCTTTACAACAGTTATCGGTGGAGGAGATGCCTTTGGTAACTTAGCTAGACACTGGAGTTCAGGACACGGTGCTAAAAATAGCGCAGAAGTAAGAGAAAAAATTGCTAGATATTATGAGTTATATCAATATCTAATTAGTGATCAAGATCACCATCCAGCTGATATGCATCTATATATTTATTCATCAAATAATATACCAGCAGATTTATCTGGTAATGATTATGATGGAGCATATCAAAACTTATTAGGTATAACTTGGTTCAACCCATATGATGAAAACTATGCTATTGATTTAGATTTAGTTAACATAAAAGAAAATGAACCACCAGTTGAGCCACCAGTAGAACCACCAGTTGAGCCACCTGTTACACCAGATCAACCAGTTCAAAAAATAACACCTGCTGCTGTAAGTAGCATGCCTCAAACTGGAGATGAAAATAATATAGCTCTACCAGCTATGGCACTTATAGGATCATCACTAACATTAATAGGATTAGCTCTAGGTAGAAGAAGAGAAAAAGATAAAGTAAAAGTTAAATAAAAAAAGCAAACTATTAAGTTTGCTTTTTCTATGTATTTAAAAATCATTAGTTGCTTGAGGCATATCTTTATCAAAGGTAACGATTGATTCCACCTTTTTATTTTGTTCCTTACATAACTCTAAGTACTTATCATCCCAAGATAGAGGATAAGCATCATCAATATTTAAACCTATCTTTTTAATCCATTCATCTACTACTTTAATACCATCTTTTTCATTATTTTTATTTTCTATTTCAAGAGCTATACCAAAAGGATATTCATCCACTACAATTTCCACATCATCATTATGAAAAACAGATCTATATCTTTCATAACTCTCTATTAAATCTAAATGTAATACATTAGTTAAAAGAAGAATTAAATTATCATACTCTGAAGGATTAATACTAACTTCAATTTCTTCTTCTTGATGAATACTACCATTACTACCATGATCTCTTCTTTTCCATGTAATCATACATTTCTGTATCTTATCATTTTCTGTTTTTCTAATTCTAAATCTTCCATCTATTTCTTTACTATAGAAATCATATTCTTTCATAGGATGATTATATTGATCAGTTTTTTCATAATATCTATCATCATAGAACAACCCATCTAAACTTTCTAATTGTTTAATAATTTTATCTTTACTCTTAGTAGAATAAAAATATCTTGCTTCTATTTCCATAAAATCACCTTCATATAAATTGTATCACATAAAAAACACTATTAAATAGTGTTTTTAATATATACCATGAGGAATAGTTAATTTTTTAACTTTCTTTTTATCTTTACCAGCTTCATCCCAAAGATCTTTCTTACCATAAGCTATTTCTTCTGGTTCAACATATTGAACATGACCTTTCTTGTCAGACCAAACTTTTAAGAAATATCCTCCAACTGAATTGATTAATCCTTGTTTTTGTTGGAATTGAGTCTTTCCACATAAAGCAGGTACTTCTAAACATTGAACATTTCTATATAAGAAATGATAACTCTTATGATAATGTCCAATTAATAATATCTTTGGTTTCATATGAGATTCTAATATCTCAATTCTCTTTTGAGGTTTATAAGATAATGATTGAGATGACCCTCCTCCTGGATGATCAAGTACATATTTAACCTTATTAATAGTTATTTCTCCATTGTCTTGTCCTAAGAATTTCATATCTTTTCTAGTCGCATCTAACCATCTATCTACAGTAGCTTGACCATTCTTATAATGAGTTTCATCATGGCTACCAAGTATATAGTAAGTAGTCATACCATCTATTTCAGGATACATATCCGCAACATAACCAACTTGTTCATCAAATCCATGTAAGAATTGTTGTCTAGGATTTTCAGGTCTATTTGGATAATTACCATCAGTCATATCACCAACATGAAGTACTGTAGTAATACCTCTATTATAAGCTTCTTGATATAACTCATTTAATAAATGTAATTGATTATGAATATTACCAAAATGAGTATCTGATACTACTAATATTTCAGAATAATTCAAATCATCTAAACCAGCTTTACTATAAGTAGCTTTCTTAGGAGTATTCTTTTTAAATACCATTTCTTTTCCTTCTGGAACAATATCTACTTTCTTACCACAATATTCCCATATATGTAGTAATCCTTGTAGTTCTTTATAACTAATATTAAATTTAGACATAAATGTATCTATACTCATACCATTTTTAATATAATTAAAACTTTTTAAACCAGTCTCAATAGAAGCATTATCTAAATCAATAGTTTTCTTTGATGAAGAAGGGATCATAATAGTAGTACCTTTATAATCATTTTTATTACTAATAAAGTAAGGTGAATCTATCGCATTAATTGATTCTAATAAACCTTTTTCATTAGTTTTAGCAGTAACATACCAAGCACCGATAGTATTATTATAACGTTTAGTTTTCATCTCTTTATCTGTAGCACATACACTTGGTACAGTTATACAATCAACACCACGATATTTGAATTTTTCCATTTGAAGTAGACCACCGAATAATAAGATATCAGGTTTATCTTCACTACGATAAGCATCTATAGTTTGTTGTGGACGATAAGAAGCAGTATAAGTTTTACTTAATTTAGAATTTAAAACTTGCATCTTAGCACGATCAATAGTTATATCACAAAGATCTTTTCCTAAATAAATCATATCAGGTCTTTGACTAGCAATTCTTTGTCCTATATTGATATTATTTTTAGTAAGATGTTTATTATCTTCTTTACCTAAAATGAAATATGTCTTAATACCTTCATATTTAGGATAATTAGCAACAATATAATCTATTTGAGCTTGAGTATCATCTATAAAGTTAGATTCTACATCAGTAATAGGCTTTAATCCAGCAGAAATGTTTCCACAAAGTATAACATTGTGAATTCCCATCTCTTGAGCTTTTCTATAAATATCGTTTAGAATAGCTAATTGTTGTGACTTAGAACCAAGTCTAGTATCTGATATTACTGCAAACTTAAATTCATTGTTTTCGTCCGTTCCAAAAGAGTATTTTCCACCTTCAACTTCTACAGGATCTCCTTTATTTAATAAATGAAATCCATCATCATATTGTTTAACAATAATATGATTTCCTCTTTCAATTAAAGTGTGAACAATACCTAAAGTTTCAAATTCACTAATGCCTAAAGCATTAGCTACTACAGAAATGTTTTTCTCTTTCTTAGTCAATTCAAGAAGTTCGGCAATCTTCTCTAAATCGTCTTTATCGAAATCCTTATCCATAGTTACCTCCCACCAAAAAAAGCAGGCACTTCGGCTAACCTGCTCTAAATTTTAATTATAAGTTGGCATAAAAATACATTCTTCATATGATCAACCTATCCTTCAATCTCATCATAACAAATATTTTTTCAAAAGAAAAGTCTATCTTGTCAATAGACTGTCTAATTTTTTAATTAATTTTTTATTCTCAGTTTTACTAGTAGGATCAAAGATAATTGACTTACCTCCATTGTCTTCCCAATCAATCGCATTATCATAATTATCATCTAATAATATAGTATGTTCATCAGGCATATATACAACACTTTTAGGTTGTTTAGGAAGTACATAATATATAGGTACTATTAAACCTTTATCTCTTATGAATTTACCTTTTTCTCTACCTTCATCAAAAGAATGAATCCTAGTAATAAATCCTTTTAATATATTTAATTCTTGTAGTTCTAAAAATGTATCAGTAGCATTCAACATCTCTTCACATTCATATAAAAAATATTTCCAATTAATACTAGTTAAATATTCCATCCATAGAATAAAAGATTTTTCATCTTTCATTACTTCTAAAAATCTTTGTTGAGAATCTATATAAACACCATCAAAATCTGCTAATAAGATATCTCCAGGTTCAAAATATTTCATATTTTCACCTCATTTAATAGATAATTGTTTTCTATTATAACATAATTTATAAATATGTTATAATTAATTTATAGAAGGAGAATATATATGTCTGGTAAAATATCTAGAATTGGTAAAATTTGGTTATTATTTTTATTACTTATAGCTATCCTAGGTATAGTAACTAACTTTATGACTGTAAGTAAAGGATACTTATATGCTATATCAGGAATAGCTTGTATTGGTGAAGCTATTGCTCTATTTTATTTATTAAAAGGAAGAGGTATTAAGTTCTTTTGGTTATACTGTGCCTGTTATATCGTAAATGTAGTGGTATCACTAGATACAACTAAAGATATAAATACATCTTTTATAATAGGTTTTGTAATAGGAATACTTATTAATATTGAATTAACTTTCTTAGCTGCTAAAAGAACATTTAAGAAAGAAGAAGAAATAAAAAAACACTAACAATTGTTAGTGTTTTAATATCTAATGGCACGAGTCTGCATTGTGTAGAACAACCCGTGTTCTCAAAATAATAAGTAGTAATAACTACTAACTGAATTAATTATAACACAAATATAATAAAAAGATCAACAATTATTCATTGTTGATTATTTTTTCTAATTCGATTCCTATTTTTTCGATAATTCCTACAACTAAAGCATTACCCATCATGAAGTTTCTTTTCTTATCTGTCATACCTGTATTAGTCCAATTATCTGGAAAACAATTTATTCTTTCACATTCAATTGGAGTTAATAATCTAATCTTTTTAGTTTTATAATCTTCAACTATATGAGTAGTTCTACTTATTCCACCCTCACTAGTTAACATAGTTCTAGCTGGAGCTTCTAAATTATCAGGACATGGCATAGCACCCTCAGTATAAAAATATTCTTCTCCATTAGGTTTAACTCTAGGAATTCTTTTATTACCTTTAAGATATTCAAATTTCTTATAAGCTTCATCACTTAAGAAAAACTTTTGATCAACTTCTTCATGTTGAATTATTTTCTTCAATGGATATATTTCATTACAATCTGATTCTACTTTTGAAGTATATACTTTACCATTAATCATAATTCCAGCGTTATAGAATTGTGCTTTAAAATTATCACTTACTTCAACTAAATCTTTAAATGAATCTTTTGATAAATTAGTTGTATTAAATTCTAATTCTATATCTTTAATTGGAAATTGTTTAACAAACATTCCATCTTTAAAAATTATATCTTTAGGATTACTCTTTGATAATGATTTATAATACTCTGTAGATTTATGATAAGCAAAAATAAATACTCTTCTTCTTTTTTGTGGTAAACCATATTCTCCAGCATTTATAACTCTCCATTGAACAGCATAACCATTATCTAGAAAACTTCTTAAAATAATACCAAAATCTCTTCCTCTTTGCTTAGCAGGAGATAATAATAATCTATCAACATTTTCTAAAAGTACAAATGGTGGTTTCTTAGCTTTTAATATATCATTAATTGCCCACCATAAAACTCCTTTTTTACCTTCAATACCTTTACTATTTGAAAGAGTTTGAGCAACTGAATAATCTTGACATGGAAATCCACCAACTAAAAGTGTATGGTTTGGAAT
>JAFRVB010000011.1 GCA_017441845.1 Bacilli bacterium | reverse complement strand
TGGATTTACTGATACATCCCAAGTCGCTACCGCATTATTTGGAATATTCTTATTATCTAAAAAATCTACTGATTTTATTTTTGCTCTATATGTTGAACTATGAAAATCTGTAGAAGCCGAACTAGTCCATTTCATTATCATGTTGCCCATATCTTCTGCGTACTCAACATCACCTGCGATAGATAAATTTTTATTTAAAGCACCAAAACCTACACTTATTAGTGTAGTTATCATTAATAGTACAGCTATAGCTGTAGTTATATAGAACTTATAACTATTTAAAAATTTGTCTATTAGTTTCATAGTTATAATCCTCTAATTATATTATAAAGTATGTTAACATACATAATCAATATATTAGACTATTATTACATTTTTAACTGTAAATAAAAAAGATGTCTATATAACATCTTCTTCTTTGTAAATATAATTATATGCTTCAGCTACTAATAACATCTCTCTAGCTATTTTTTCATCTATTTCCTTAGTTTCTAATTTTTTATTAATAAAATCTATTAATTTATAATCATCTAAATAATATAGATTAAATGGTGTACTAGATTCAATTTCATCATAAGAAGTATTATTAAGATCAGGTTTATCTTTAGTTTCTATTTTATAGTAATAGATCTTATTAATAACATGTTTACCTGAATCAAAATAATTATCATCATAAGTGACTATTTCTAAGAAACAATCTCTTACACCCATATTATTAATACCTGTTTCTTCTTTTACTTCTCTAATTAAAGCATCTTTTAAATTTTCATCTTCTTCTAAATGACCTCCAGGAAATTGAAAAGTGCCATTATTATGAGCAAGTATTAGTTTTCCTTCTTCATTTACTACTAAAGCTTTAACTCTAATTACAGAATAATCTATATCTTTATCTTCTAAGTTACTATCGTTGATTATTATTTTTTTCACAAGAATCTCTCCCATCTTTCAGTAACTCTACTAGAACAAGCATCTATAAAGAAGTCCATAGTATCAGCCATATATTTAGCTTTCTTATAAATAGGTTTCCCTTTATTTAAACAAGATGCTTTAGAACTAGCCATCATATATTCAAATGTAGAAGCTCTATCCTCTTCTTGAGAAGATTGAGCATAATCATTAACAAAATAACTATCACTAGATAAAGTTCTAGCATAACTTAAATCAGTATCAGTTACTCCATATTTAAATGTAGAAGGGTTTAAATCATTCCAACCAGAATAACTCATATCTCTATTTTTCATATATAATTCTAAATAATGATATGTTTCATGATGAAAACTATCACCAAATGGAAATTTAGTAGCAATAGATAGTTTTACATTTCTATTAGTAGAATCAGTTACTCCAGTAACATTACCTATTGAATAATTATTTATTAAATAAATAGTTAATGGATAAGAAGAAGTAACTTCTCTATATAAACCAGATGGATATAATGACATAGCAGCATTTAAATTCTTTAATGCTGTATTTATTTGATTATTATTAGTAATAGATTTAACACCCATACCACCTACAGTATAACCATTAGTTTCAGATCCATATTTAACAGTAACATGATATCTATTTTGAATACTTATTCTTAAATTATTATTTATTTCAGTAATACTAGTAGTATTATTAGTTTGTTTTTGTTTAGGAGTATTATTTGTATTATTAGAATTTTTAGTAGTAGTCTTCGTAGCGTTAGTATTATTGGTATTATTAGTACTAGGTTTTTTAACTCCTTTTGATTTATCACTATTTTCAACTACTTCAGTAGTAGGTTCTTCTGTATCAGGTGTTTCTATATTAATAGAATCATTTTTTTCTTCTGATACTATTTCTAATCCTTCTACTTTATATCTTGTTTCTAATTTTAAATATGAAGCAGTTGCAAATAAAAAAAAGGACGTGATTATAAGTATTTTTGATAGATTTAACATTGAATTTCTACTCATAATTACCTCCTATAATTTTTTAATTACCGTTTAATTCACTAATTTTGTTATATAACTCTTCAGCAGCTTCAGTATCTCCTTGTTTATATAATTCTTCAGCTTGCTGTAACATTTCTTCTAAATTTACTTTTTCTTCCTCTTTTTCTCCCGGCATAACCATATATTTTCTTAATTTACATAATGTTTTTTGATCATCACGTGATAATAATAATTTATCAAATTGTAAACTAGTTACTAATATAGCTTTAGGCATATCAATATTATCTTTATTTATGATATACGAAATAGTCTTATTAGCAACAGCTTCTTTTTGTTCTTCAATAGCTTGTTCTGTTTCAGTTAACTCTTTTGGTACTTCTCCAGTACTTATTGCTTCTACAGGTGGTGTTGTCTCAATAGCAGGAGCAGTTTCTTCTATTGGAGTCTCTTCTTGTACTTCTTCCTCTTTAGTTTCTTCTACTGGTGTTTCAACTGGTACCTCTGAAGGTGTTTCCTCTACTGGTTCTTCTTGAGGTACTTCTTCTTGAGGTTCTTCAGTTGGTTCTTCTTCCGTTTTTTCTTCCTCTTCAGCAGGTTTATTTTCTTTTAATCTTTCATAATCAGCTAAGTTTAAAACTATTGCGTCATCTTTATTTAAATCCTCTGTAACAGGTTTTTCTTCCACTGACTCTTCTACTGGTTCTTCAGTTTTTTCTTCTTCTTCAACCTCTTTTACATTATCTAAATCAAATAATTTTTCACCAGATTCTTCTTCAGGTTCTTTTTCTTTTGTTTCTTCCTCTTTTTCTTCTTCTGTCTCTATTTTTTTACCTTTTAATTTTTCATAGTCAGTTAAATTTATAACTATAGCGTCACCTTTATCTTCTACTGGTTGTTCTTCTTTTTCTTCTTCTTTTGGTTCCTCTTCTTTTTCTTCTAACTCTACTTCTGTTACATCATCTTCATTTTCAACATTCATCATATCATCAATAGCTTTATCAGATATTTGAACTGTATCATCTTCTTCGTCTTTTTCTTCTTGTACTTCTTCTTTTTCTTCTACTACTCCATTCATACTCTTATCTATTAAGACTACTTCATCATAGAATGAATTAGTAAAATCCATAATACTTTTTAATCTCTCAGTTAATTCTTTTTTTAATTTAACTTGTTCGGGATCATTATCATCTAAAGAAAGTATTTTTACATTTAATTCAGAAGTTACATCAAATAAAGCTGCTTTAACTGAAGATGTAGCATCTCTTAATTTATAATTTTTAATTTCATAGTCATTCATCTAGATCACACCCCTAAGCATTAGCAATTTTTTTCAAAAGATGTTGTACTTCTTGCCACTCTTCATCCTCTTTTATTTCTTCTAAATATAATAATTCTCTATTCTCTATTATTTTAGAAATATAAATAACTTGATCATTATCTAATCCTTGAGATTCTCCTTTAGAATAAACTAAATAATTCTTTAATGAATCATCCGAAACTAAATAAGTCACAACTAAAACATCTTCAACATTTCCATCTTGATGTCTTATAGTTACGTACTCTCTCTCTTCCATATTATCCCCTCTATTCTACTATTATCATTATAATATAAATAAGTAAATAAAACAACAATAAAAAAAGCACTTAACGTGCTTAAAAATTAAACATAATTATACCTGGAGCAAATATTAATAATATTCCAAGTAACAACATTATAATTCCACCTATTAGATGAGAATATTTATTAATCTTAGTACTGAATCCAATAACATCCATTGTCTTAACAGCTATAAAGAATACTATAAAATCATCTAACATGAAGAATATAACATAGATTAAATCATAAACTACAGCTTTCATTCCAGTAATATTATTAATAGCCAATAATTCACTAAATACTAATGGTAAACCTGCTGAACAAAGTAGTTCTACAATATTTACACTTATAGCTAAAGCCATAATACCAAGTATAGCTATTATTAATGATTTTTCTCTAGTAAACTTCTTTATTCTGGAAATAATAGTTTTTCTCTTCTTTTCATCTACTACATCACAACCATCATCTTGATTTCTATTTTTAATATAAGCATATAAGTTATAAATACCTGCACCTATCGCAAATAAACCAATTAATGTTCTAAATAAGATACTAGTAGATACACTAATAATTATATTTAACCAAGAAAACATTATTAAGAAGTAAACTAATCCACTAGTTAATAAGAATATACTTCCTAAAAGAATCATTCTTTTTCTATTCTTTAATCCTATCAAAGCAGTAATTAAGAATAAAAGTACCCACATAGCACATGGATTAAATCCATCTACTAATCCTATTAAGACTGCTGCACTACCTACAGATATATTTTTAACATTAAATTCTCCTATAAAAGGAATAGTAATAGTAGTATCTTTATCAGTCTTATCATCTTGTTTACTATAATGATCATTTATTTTTACTTCTTTTCCTTCTTTTATTAATTTAACTACATCACGATATTTATCATTATGTTCTTTATAATATTCAAGAGCTCTTTCTATTTCAAATTTATTTGCTTCATTATAACCAACTATCGCAGTATCACCAATAACATTATATGGAATACCAGTTTTAGTTTTATAAACAGCCATAACTTTATCTAGAAAAGCTGAATTCTCTTGATTATGCCATACTTCATATTTAACTACTTTAATATCATCTCGTTTTTCTAAATCCTTAATTAATTCAGTAGTTTCTGCCGCACAATGAGGACATCCATCACCATGAAAGAAATATAAAGTTACTTTTTCTTTGGCATTAACATTAACTAAAAAACAAAAGAAAAATAAGAATACTAAAATGTACTTTAATAATTTCTTCATTAGTTCAACTCCTCAATATATTTCTTAATCTCTTCTAAAGATTTTTCTCCAATTAATCTACCTATCTCTTTATCTCCATCTAAAAAGATAAATACTGGTAGTTTTTCTCCTACTTCATATTCTTTTACTTCATCTTCATCAAAATCTAAATCATAAGAAATAGTTTCAACATCATAATCTTTTTCTATTTCTTTCCATCTTTTATTCATAATTAAACAAGCACTACACCATACTGCTGTTATTTTAATTACTTTCATTTTAACTCACCTAATTTTTTAATATTTTTAGATAATGAATCAATAAATAAATCAATCTCTTCTAAAGTAGTTAAATAACTAATACTTACTCTCATAGAAGAAGCACTTCTTTTTTCGTCTTTAGTTACAGCATAAACAGCTAAAGAATAATCTCCAGTAGAACATGCTGTTTGTGTAGAAATATATACTTCATCTTCTTCTAAAGCATGTAACATAGTTTCACTCTTAATACCTCTTAAACTAAAATTAACAATATGATTAATAGAATACTCATTACTATTGATATCTACATCTAATTGTTTTAATTCATTTATTAAATGATTATGTATTTTTTCAATATGATTTTGTTTTTCAGCAAAATCATCATAGGCAAGTCTAATAGCTTTGGCAAGACTTACTATGAGTGGTAACATAGGTGTTCCAGATCGATAGATTGTTGTACTTTTCCCACCATGAATTAACGGCTCTATTACTATGTTTTCTTTCTTAATTAAAGCACCTATTCCTTTCATACCAAAGAATTTTTGTCCTGAAAGAGATGCTAAATCTACTAAAGACAAATCTACTTTTTCTTTACCAATACTTTGCGTCATATCAGAATGAAGAAAACATTTTTTATATTTTCTAACTATTTGACTAATTTCTTTCATAGGTTGTTTAATTCCTACTTCACTATTAACAGAAGAGATAGTTACTAAAACCACATCATCTCCCATTAATCTTTCTAAGTCATCTAAATCTACTCTACCTTTATCATCTAATTTTACAAAGTCTACATCAAAACCTTGTTTAGTTAAATAATTAAGAGGTGCTATAACTGAAGAATGTTCTAACTCAGTAGTAATAATTCTTTTTCCTCTATTTTGATATTTTAAGCAAATTCCTTTAATGGCTGTATTATTAGATTCACTAGCTCCAGATGTATAGATAATCTCACTGGATTTCACACCTAAAAGATCTGCTATTTGTCTAGTAGATGCTTCTATTACTAATCTTGCCTCAACTCCTATTTTATGTAGAGAATTAGGATTACCTACAAAATCTCTACAGGCTTTAGCATAACTTTCTATTACTCTCTCATCAACAGGAGTAGTAGCACTATAATCTAAATAAACCATACCTATACCTCCTAAAAATAGTAACTACTTGTTACTATTTACATAATAATCTCTATCACCGATAGAAATAGCGACTTCTTCTAAATCAGTCATTTCATCATAACTATTTTGAAAAATCTCATCTATTAAATAAATAACATCTTTTAAACTATTACAACTTTTATAATCAATATCATATTTATCTAATACTTCTATTTCTTCTTTCTTTAATAAAAAATCATTAATATTAACAAATTTATCAGTTAAATCTAAATTGTCAGAAACTTCTTTAATATAATCATCCATTATTTACAATCATAACCTCTGCTCTTTAAATATGATAATAATTTACCTTCAGAATACTCTTCACCTACAGATAAATTAGTAACATCACTCTTAGTATTAGTATTGACTTTTATAGATAAACCTTCATTTGAGATAAATTCTACATTATCTAAAAGAACTGGTTTTTTCTTAGTAGTTATAATATTAACAATAACTTTATTATCCTTAATATAAACATTTTGATCATCACCTAAATACTCTAAAGAATTATCTAATAAATCTTTAAGCATTTTAAGATTAGCTTCATCTGCTATTTTTTTAGGAAAAATATATTCTTTCTTAATATTCAATTCTGTAATTTTTCTAGATGATAATTTTACATTTATTTTTTCTTGAGTTTCTATATTCAAATCATTACTTTTACTCATTTCACAAATCACATTAGGTTGATTAGTATTAGCAATCAAATAAAATATGATAAATATTACTATAACAACAATTAATATTGGTACTAAAAAATTACCTTTTTTCACAAAAATCACCTACATACATTATAACACAATAAAAAGCATTTAAAATGCTTTTTATATTGCTTTTACATTAAATAATTTTACCTTTTGTTATTTCTTTATACTTATCAGTTTCAACAATTAATTTATCTTCATTAATAGCTTCTGATAACATTTTTATCATCGTATCATAATCATTGTTATCAAGCCATTCATCAGGATATATTTTATTATAAAAATCATCAAAATCTTTAGGATTATATCCTTTACTTCTAATATATTTTACTTCTAGCATTTTACATATAAATTCCTTATCTACTTTCATGCAATCACCTACTTAATAGTCTTATAGACTTTCTCTAAAGTTTCAACAAATTCATCCCCACACATCTGTCTCAATAATTGAATACTTCTTTTACTTCCAGTAGTTTTTAATTGAGTATAATTAGCAATAATTTCATCAAAAGATAAACCAACATAACCATCATCATAATAATTATCACCATGATACGCAATGTTTTCTACTCCGATAGTCTTACCATTTAAATCTTTTCCAGTTCCTTCATATAAAGCATCTAATATATCGCTTATTGCCATATAATCAGAATAATCAGAATGATAAATATCTCTACCAATTCTAGTTTTATTTGATTCTATTTGCAACTCAGTAGCATCTTTAATAAATTCATCATAAAAACTAACCTGATACCATCTATCATCTAGTGCTTTACCAATTTCAATATCTCTCAAAAAAGTTGCATCATCTGTTGCTAATAATTTGGCTTTATTTTGTTCAAACATATAATTAAAATATTCATCAAAAGAAGCCCATTTTTCACCAATACCTACTAGTTTATTGAATTCCTGATTACCTAATTGAGTGCATAATCTACGTTGCTTACTTGCTTCAACAATGAAATCATTTCTCACATTAATAGCCTTATTAGAATTAAAAAGCCTAGCCCTTGCTGCAATCTCATTCCACTCATTAGGTACATTCCTCGATAATTTAAAATCATACAGCAAATGCCCTGCTTCATGCATTCCAGTAGCAGTTCTTTTACCTCGGATTGCATTTTTTGTAATATTAATTCTTGCCTCACTCCTTGAATAAAAAGAAGTATTATATGCATCCACACACGTTGTAAAAACAAAATTAGGATTTTGTTTTTTTGCATCTATAATTGTTGCTAAAACTTCCAAAGCTTCTATATTATCAGTATTAGAAAATAAATTATGATAATAATTAACTGCCTCAGTATGATTGTTACCACCCAAAAACAAAGCATCAAATTCACTAATTAATTTAGATCTATAAGCTGGATCAATTGGACCAGTCACTTTTGATCTAGTTCCTCCAAATTGAATACGATTTCTTAAACCACGTTCTCCAATTCCAGAAAGTCCTCCAGCCATTAATCCTTCAATAGCAACAGTACGAAAACCACCATTAGCCATAAACTCTTCATTATAACTTTTTCCTGAAGCAACAGAATTAACAACAGGTCTTAAAAACCCATCAGCAAAACCCAATCCAGTATTTGCCCCAATACGAATAGTAGTATTTAGACTCCCCGAAAGACTTGGTGCTAATCCAGCTATTTTTCCACCGGTCCAATATAGTACTCCATCCCAAGCTCCACCTAAAGCTCCACTAGCTAAACCTCGACCAGTAGGTGCACCTGAATTCCATGCCTCTTCTGTATGTCTTCCTACTCCAGCAGTTCCTGCAATAACACCAATCGTACCAGACATAGATAAGCCACCACCTGCTGCTCCTAATCCAGCTGTACCTACACCACCAGTTAAAACTGTTAGTCCGACAACTCCACCTATGTAACCAACTTCATTTCCTACACTTCTAACAGTATCAAAACCATAAGCATTATTTTTAAGCGCTTGTCCAACATCTGTATTATCATAATAATTATCAAAAGCATTTTTTACATGTTCTTCTGACACAAAAGATCTAGTTTCACTCCACATCTCTTCTGTATGATTTGTACCAAAAATTTTATCTCCTAACCAAGTAAACGGTGTAACTATACCACTACCTATAATTGCTCCAGTATCAACTAAAGCTTCACCAAATATACATACTCCTTCTCCCACGGATAAAATACCGGTAGCAGCAGTTGCCCCAGTTCTTTTAATTCCATCAACAAATCTAGAATCAGTATTTACATTATCAACACTGACCATTTCTACATTTTGAACATCATTATTTCTAGTAATTCCAACATCATTTAATTGTTTATCTTTATACCTATAATCTTGAACATTACCAGAATAACTAGCCATTGATGGAACCTTCGGTTTATATCCTGTAAAAGAAAAACCCATAGGTACCTCCAGTAAATTATTTGCTTTCTAAAGTTTTTACTAATTCATTCAACTTATTTTTAAATTCTTTTTCTTCTTCATCTACTAATCCCATATGATCAACTCTTGCTATTTGTTCATGATCAAATAGTAAATTCTTATCCATACTGATAAAACCTTCTGGAAATAAACATCCACAATAGTCATATATCTTATCAGTCTTTCCTTCTTCCATTGTGCAAAAACCTGTAATCATAACTCTCTTAGTACCATCCTTTAACAAAACAACAGTACCAACAGGTAAGAATTTTTCTTGTATCATACTAATACCTCCTTTTATTTATATTAAAATTTCAATTTATTTCTGTAAATGAGAATAATTAACTCCTTTACTTGAATCATTTAACATTGCTTCTATTTCTTTTTTTTTTACATCTTCATAAATATCAGATAATTGTAAATCTGGATCTTCTGAAGTTACTCTAAATATACTTTTATAAACATTAAGTCCAACTGGTTTTTCTCCATATTCTATGTCAAATTCATAATGAAAATCATAACCAGTATTATATCTATGTAATTTATCAAATTCATCAGAAGTGATTATTTCTTCACCAAAATTTTGCATATCAAGTTCAGCATCTTCTTCTACTAATATTCGATTAACTGTAACACCTTTACTCTGTAAATTATTTACTATCTCATCTAGTTTTAATACTTCATCATTTTTATACCTTTTAACATATTTTCCATCTTCTATTCTTTCACTATATAATTCCATAATCAAACCTCCTAATTCCATTTAATTATAATTCTATTATCAAAGAAATCCTTAATATCCGCTTCATAACTAGAAGCTTTTTCTACAGATAAGTCATTTGATAAATCATCAATAAATTTATTTCTTTTTGAAGTAGCCATCTTAGAAATTTCACTTTCATACCAATTACCCAACTCTGTCCCTTTCATTTCAGTAGGTAATTCTATAGTTAAAGTTCTTGTATCACAATTTGTGTATGTTGCAACTTCCCCAACACTATCAAATATAGCATCAACAGTTGATCCAGGAGCTAATCTAGGATCAATCACTTTAACAGTTCCCGAATATTCAGACATTCCATTATTTTTAGAATAATGTGAGTCGAGTTCTAGATTTTTTTCTCCTGCATGTACCCTCTTACTAAATACATTAGTACACTCAGCTTGCTTTCCACTAACAGGATCTATCCTAGGGCTTCCATCTTTATTATACATCAAATCTATTATTTGTTCAGATTCTTTTGCTTTTAATTCACCTAATGTGTTTACGTTATTTTTAGTGTATGGTGTTTCATTAAATTCAACTCTTGTTGCATCAACATTAGTATCTAGGGACACCATATTTTGCATCACAGTTCTACCGTTTTCATCTAAAACAATAGGAGCCATAGCATCGCCATCTCTAATACATAAAGCAGCATCTTGTAATTCTAAAAATCTATTTGGATCATGTATCATATCTAATATTTTTTTAGAATCAAACAAATGACTTTTTCCAGAATCACTTAAGGCAGATTCTAATCTTCTAACACATCCTTCCCACATTTCTGGTTCACTAATACATCTTATTCCAGAAGTAGATTTACTATGAGACATAGCTAATATTGCAGCAATTTCTTTGTCGTATTCAGTTGGAACATAATCAGTTTCCAAAATAATTAATGCTGAGTTTAAAGGATGTGCTTCCCTTGCTCTTATACCCATAAATTCTGATAATTTTGATTCACTTAATCCAAGAGAAGATAAAGAATCAGATAAATCATCTATTTTAACAAAGTCTGAATTTTTTGACTCAAAAGATCTAATTAAATCATCTACTTTATCCATAGGTAAATCATGCATTTCATTTAATGCATCAATAACTTGTTTTTTTTCAATCCAACCACCCATCATTCCTAAATCATGAAGTTTAGCTGATATTGATATTAATCCAATTTGACTTTCACTCAAATCATATTCTTTTGCTAATTTAACAGCATATTCTTGAACTTTTCCAGAGTGTTTTGAAGCATGTTCTCTAAAATTTCTAAAAAATCCTTCGAATTTGCTCTGAGCTGCTTTAATACCTTTAAGATATGTTTTATTAGATCGTTTAGAACATAAGTCAACATTAAATTCTCTAAAATTATCTTCGTTAGATGATAACAATCTTCGTAAATTACCAATTTCTCCTACAGTACTCATTCCCCCAGCTAGAGCAGTTTGTAAAGTAACATTCTTCATTCCTCCAGCTTCTCCAAAAGCCTTTGAATAGTTGTCAAAAACATTCTTTTCACCATAATCTTTATATATTAAAGATAAACCTGGTTGAACGAATCCTTCTAATCCTCCATCTAGAGAATTTAAACCAATTCTAGATGCTATTCTAGCTCCTTGACTACTATTATTGATAAATACACCGAGTTTATCTCCCCAACCACCTACTTGTGATATTTTACCTCCGGCATACCATTGCAAACCTTCCCAGGCAGCACCTGCAGCACCATAACCAAGACCTTCAGTAGTGGAAGCCCCATCATTCCATGCATGTGCAGAATGTCGAGAGAATCCAGCAAAAGCAGCTGTACCACCCATTGCTATAGGAGAAATACCAGCTCCTCCTACACCAGCAATAGAACCACCAATTCCAGCAGTCGCAATAACAGCACCAGAATAACCAACAATATTTCCCACTTGACGTGTAGTATCAAATCCATAAGCATTTTCTTTAAGATAGTTTCCAAAAGCAGTATTATCATACATTTTGTCAAATGCATTTTTTACGTGATTAGTTGAAACAAATGCTTTTGTATCATCCCACATTTTCTCAGTATCATGTGTACCACTTATCTTATCACCTAAGAAAGTAAAAGGTGTTGCTAATCCAGTAACAATAATGGCTCCCGTATCCATAACAGCTTCACCAAATTGTCCTACTCCTTCTCCTACAGAGATTACTCCTGTAGCAGCAGTAGCACCAACTCTTGATGCAGTTTTTAAACGATGGTTTGTCGAAGGAGCACGAAATGGATGAAGGCTATTCGCACCTAAATCATCTTTCATTTCTAAAACTTCAACTTGAGACTTTTCACGATTAAAATCTACATTTTCTGTAGAATGATCTTTATATTTATAATCAACAACATCACTGGAAAAATCGTCCATGGTAGGTACATGAACAGTATAATTTTTAGCACTAAAACCCATGGTTCACCTCCAATGACGATTAAGGCACACAAAAACTCATATGCCCCCTATTATCTAATATAATTGTATAAAAATACGCTAAAAATAGCAATTTAAAAAGTGGTGTTTTACACCACTTTACTATTTAATTTCAATATACTTTTTATCAGATTTCTTTTCTTCTGGTTTAACTTTAGGTACTTTTAAATTCAAAATACCATTATTGAAAGATGCATTAATCTCATCTTCTTTAATATCTTCTCCTACATAGAAACTACGACTACATTCTCCCATAAATCTTTCACGTCTAACGAATTTTCCTTTTTCTCCTTCATTTTTTTCATGAGAAGTCTTTGCATTAATAGTTAGATATCCATCAGTAATATCAACCTTAATATCTTCTTTCTTATATCCTGGAAGATCGATATCTAGGATATAATCATTCTCTGTCTCCTTAATATCTGTTTTCATTAAATGATTTTTTTCTCCTTTGAAAAAATCATCTCCAAAAAAGTCATCACCAAATAAATCAAAATCTCTTCTTGGCATTAACATCATATATATCAACTTCCTTTCTTATTACAATTTTATATTATCACTATTTTTAGCACTTGTCAATAGAGAGTGCTAAAAATTATGTAAAAAAAATTAATCTATATGATTAATTTTATATACTAAGCTATTAATAATATTAATATTCTTATCTTGTAAAGTATCTACTTTTTCTTTAATGTCTTTTACTTTCTCGCTATCATAACCTTTTCCATCAACATTGATATTCTTATTCAAAGAATTTGCTAATGAATCAAGTGAATTGATCAAAGTATACATTTTATTATTAGCTAGTTTTAATTTTTTAACTATTCTAATATATCTTGCTTTTTTCTCTTCATCACTCATCATTATCACCATCCTCTTTTGAAAATATACCAATAGATGTAGCAGTTCCTTGAAGATAGATATCTATATTTCTATTTAATACATCATTATATTTAGTTCTCTTTAATTTGATACCATCTCTTTCTTTTAATAAAGAATCACCAATCTTACTAAAAGAACCACTATTAGGAGAATTATAATAACTCTTAATATTTTTTAATTTAGCAGATAATTTAGCAAATAAACTATACTCTTCACCAGCATAATACTCTATTTGTTTAATATCACTTCTAATATTTTCAACTTTTAAATATACAGCTTCTTCTTTTAAACTCATAATATCACCTAATAATCCAACACATAGTCAAATGCATTAATTTCAATATCTTTTAATGCTTTTGCTTTAGAAGATACATTTTCTTCTATTCTCTCTATCTTTTTAAATAAATCTTTTACTTTTTCACGTGAATCAACTAATTCTACTTTTAAATTCTCAAAAGAATTTCTCATATCTTTAATATTATGTAATTCAGAATAATAAAAACTCATATCTACTGAATTAATATTAGATAAAATAGCATTAATTCTATTTTCAATAGTACCGTATGCTTTTATAATACTAGCTTTTTTCTCTAGATTAACTGAAATCATATCACCAATAGTCTCATATTGTAAAATAATATAATTTAAACAATCTGTTGCATCCTTAAAAGAATCTACAATATTACTAGATTCTTTCTTTTCTTTATCAACAGCCTCTATAAAAGCAGGTGTTCTAGGATCATTCCAATCATTACATGAATTTTTTAATTGATTAAATAAGTTTAATTCAACTGTTTCATATTCATCCATGATTGTTTTTAATTGTTCTAATTCGTCTTTTAATTTAACGACGTTTACTTTAATCATAAAACAACCCCTATCTTTATTTTCAAAATATATTGCAACCTCGATTTGAAGTTGCAATATATTCAGAAAATAATTTTCTGAATATTATTAAGAACTTATTATTTTCCGTTTCCAGCAGCGTTTTCCATTTCAGATCTAACTTGTTCAGCCATTTTCTTATATGTTTCAGCAGCCTTTTTAATTTGACCACTTAAACTATTTTCACCAACTGATAAGTAAGTAAAGATAGTTCCAACTGCTGTTAAAACACCGTCAAAGCATTTATTAACTGCTTCTCCTTGTTCATGTCCTAAGAATGCAGTAACAGCTTTAGATAATTCTGTTCTTTGTTCTTCAATTGACTTAGATAGTTTCTTTTGAACTCCATCTAAAGATTCAGCAAAAGCAATAGCTTGTTTTTCGTATAAAACAATGTTTCCTCCATCGCTTTCTTTAAATGCACCAACATTAATCTTTAATTCCATTGTAGGAAGTCCGATAATACTACCTGTGTTTCCTCCACCAGTCTTTTCAGACCAAGCTTTTTGAGCTTCTTCAATATTTTTATCAAATGTTTCGAAAGCTTTCTTCATTTCTTCACCAGATTTAGTAACTGTTTCTCCAAATTTAGTAAAGAATTCTTTTGCTTCTGGTGCAAACCATAACTTAGACATTGGTTCAACAATATCATCATCTAAACATGCTTGAATAACTTTCTTAGTATTTGCAGCAACTCTAGAAACTTCTGCAGTTAATCCAGTCATTTCTTTATAGTTGTATCCAGTCATAGCTCCATCAGCCATCATAACACCTCCATATTTTACTAATAGATCTAGTCTATCTATATTAATATTATCATATTTACTTAAAAAATGACAATAATTAAAAATCACTTTACATCTTTTTACTATTTTTCTTCCATTTCAGCCTTTATTCTCAAAGCAAAAGACCTATATTCATTAGTAACTCTAATAATCTCTGATTTTAAACTAGTATCACCTTTAGTTAGAAAATCAAATATATCACTTATAGAACTTACTACTTTATCAAAACATTTTTGAATTCCTTCAGCTTGATTATTACCAACAAAAGCTAAAGCAGCACTAGTTAAGTCAGCCTTTTGATCCATAAGTTCATTAGTTAATTTCTGTTGAATAGTATTTAAACCCTCAACAAAAGTTAATGCTCCTTTTTCATCGATATAGATATTTCCTTCTCTTTGATCTTTGAATTTCGCAATATATAAGAAAATCTTTTCAGTTCTAATAGTTATTGATTCAGCAGTCTCTCCACCTTTAGTTTTAACTGACCATGCTTTTTGGGCTTTATACAAACTATCAATAAAACCTTGAAAAGCTCCATCCATCTCTTCTTCAGCTTCTCTTACTACTGCTTGAAATTTTTTAAAGAATTCTCTAGCTTCTGGTGCATACCAAAGTTTAGACATTGGATCAATTAAATCATCATTTAAATACTTTGAAACAATTCTCTTAGTTTGTGTCGCGATATTACTAACTTCTGTAAATAAATTAGCCATCTCAACATAATTGTAACCAGTTTTAGCTTCTTCAGCCATATAATCACATCCTCATACTTATAATACCAAAAAATAGCTATAAAATAGCTATTTTTACACTATTTTGACAATAACAATACTATCTCTGTAGCGTTTCTAATGTTAGTATCTCTAATAATTACATTATCTTTATATATTTCTCCTGTAATCTTATTAATTAGAATATATTCTTTAGTAGGATCAATCTCTCCATTAGTTAAATCATAAACAGATTTAACAACTAATTTCTTAATCTTCCATAATAATTCATTAACAGGAATAAATAAATCAAAAGTCTCATCTATCTCAGGAACAAATAATTGAATTAATACTTTATTATTCAAGAATATCATCCCCTTCTAGCATATCATTAAACTCAATTAACTTAGTTAATTCAGTCTCTCCTTCAGAAACAACATATCCATAGTTATTACCAATTTCAGCTTGCATTTCCTTAGTAACTCTATTAATTCTAAAGATATTTTGATCATAAACACCACGACCAACCCAAATACCACTAGAATTATTTCTGATACTAAACCAATCTTCAAATTCACAAGCTTTTAACATATTTCCTGAATCTACAAAGATAATATTTGTATTTTCACTTGCTTTAACTGAAGCAGATAATTTATTTAATAAAGAAACATCTTCTAATCTCTTATCAGCTTTACTAACTCCAAATAGAATATAAACTGCTCTTAAATCTTTACGTTTTACTATTTCATTTTGAGAATTAATAATAGCTTTAAATTTATTATCAAAATCTTCATTAGTATAATGTACTCCTTCTCTATTCGCAGAAGGTAATTCATTAGTAAAGTCTACAAATATAACATGAGTATTATTGATTCTAGTTAATAAATTAACTAATGAATCTACAAATGAATATAAATTAGTAATCTTTAATCCCGAAATTATAGTTGAAGCATATTGTGTAAAGTCATATAAAACAGGTTTTAAAGAAGTTCTACCAATACCAATAGGTAATCTAGATAATCCTAAATTATCCATAGGTATATCTTCCATAGTAACTGTCTCTGGTAATGTAGGTATTCTAGGAGCTTTAACACTCTTATCAATACTTTGTACTACTTCATTTACATATTCAGATACACTATGATTCTCATCAACAATAGAAGCTGTTTGGAATTCATGTACTGTATCTAAATTATGACATAATCCTCTAGCAAAGAAATCTCTAGGATTAACAGTTACTCTCATATTAAAGATATCATAATAAGCACTTTCATCATTGAAATGTAAAGCAAAATTAGTATTGAAATTAGTATATATTCTTCTACCTACAGTACCTGGTGTAGATGAAGTAATAGCTAGAATAATACCATATCTAGAACATTCTCTAGCGAATGGTTCTAAAGTTTCTTGAACATTAGGATAATTCTCGACCATAGCTTCAAAGTTATTCATAAAGAATAATACTACTGGTAATTTTTCTTCGTTCTTTGAATTATAATTTTCAAATGAACCACCATAATCTACTAATAATTGTTTTCTTGTTTTTAACATAGAGAACATATATTTCATTATCGATTTATATTGTTCATCATCACCATTAAATACTATTCCTCCAACTTGTGGAAAATCTAAGAAGTTTCTAGATGATTCTGATCCAAAATCAATTCCATAAATATTGATATCTTTAGCACTATATATAGAACACAAAGAGAAGATAATTGATGATAATAATTGTTCTCTTTCAGCACTATCATTACCATAGATACCAAAGCTTCCATCTTCTGGTAAATTGATTGATAATAATCCTTGTTCTTGCATCTCAGGAGCATCATATTCTCCAAGAATAGCTTTTACTCCTTCAGAAGTAACATTATATTTTTTAATTAGATCAGATACCAATATAACTTCAGGTATATTTTCTAACCAAAGTCTTCTAGATTTCTTATCTACTCTATTAGCTGTTTCGATAATATCTTTTAAGATAACACCTATTTGATCCCCTTGAGCTTCTACTCTCTTTTCATTGTTAGCTTGAATACTCTTGATAAACATAGCAGTATTATCTATGAAATTAACACTCTTATCCACTGTTTTAATAATCTTTTCAGATGGATAATATTTAGCTCCACACCAAGCAGATTGACCTAAAGCAAAATATTCATCATATCCTACTTGTAAATAGAAACGACCAACTTCTTTAATAGAAGCTGCATCATCACGTTTTAACATTTCTCTTGAATCAGTAGCATCTTGTACTTTTAAACATACTCTAAACTTAGTATTAGACCAAATTTGATCATTAACAACACCACTAGGTTTTTGAGTAGCTAGAACTAAGTGAACTCCAAGTGAACGTCCAATACGAGCAGTAGAAATCAAACTATCCATAAAATCAGGTTGTTGTGCTTTTAATTCGGCAAACTCATCACAAATTATAAATAAATGTGGAATAGCTTCTTCTAATCTACCATCATTATAGAATCTTTGATATTTATAAATATCAATAGTACTTTCACCTAATTTATCTCTAGCTTCATTGAACATAGCTTGACGTCTTTTTAACTCTGAATCGATACTAACTAAAGTTCTATCCATTTCAGCTTTATCTAAGTTAGTAATAGTACCTGCTAGATGAGGTAAAACTATATTATTAACTTTGTTTTCAAAAGCACCAGCTAATCCTCCACCTTTATAATCTATTAAGATGAAAGACACATCATCAGGACTATAATTAATACACATAGATAAAATATAAGTAATAATAAACTCTGATTTACCAGAACCAGTCATACCAGCAATCAATCCATGTGGACCATGGAATTTTTCATGTAAATCTAAATACATTAAATCTCCATCTCCACCAACACCAACTTCAGCTCTTAAACTAGTAGTCGCATCATTACTCTTCCATCTATTAAGTATATTTAATTGATTAACTTTACCTACTTTTTCCATTTCCATAAAAGAAATAGATTCAGGTAATCCTCTAGTCATACTTTCAAATTCAATAGGTATATTAGAAAGTATCTTACTAACACTCATCATATTAATTCTATAATTAATTTCTTCTTTAAATGGAGTTGTCTCTTGTTTCTCATATGAATTAGAAATAATACTAGAATGATCATCTTTAATACTAATAAAATTACTACATTTAGAAGGAAAATCATTTAATTGTTTTCCTAGTAGGATAATACTAAATCCTACATTAACTCCACATTCAGTAATTGCTTTAATAAAATCACAATCATCTGCCATAGAATAATCATCAATAACAATTAAAAAGTAAGGTTTACTTAGACTATATCCATTCTCATTTTGAAGTCTAGGTCCAACAATACTATTAAAGTATTCTGTTAATCTCTTATAATCATCAGGAGTAGATGCAAAATACCTAATAGTTTTATTATTACTAAAATTATAATTACTATATCTTAAATAATCCCAATCACTCTTATTAAATTCATTAGTTAATACAACTAATTTTAAATCATCATAACTATAAAAACTAAATAATTGTAATAACATATTATTTAAGAAATAATAACCTTTTCTATCATTACTAAGTATACCTGTAACATTATTCTCATAGAATGAGTAACCTATAGGTACATTATAAATATATTTATATTTTTCAACTAACTTATCAGCAGCTTCTTTAAGTTCATTTTCATCAATTGAAAAGCCACCATCTGGATAATCTATATTTACTTTTAATTTTTCATTACCCATACCTACTCTAACTTGTAAGAAGTCAGAATAATCTATTCTCTTATCCCAGAAATGAGTACTCTTATTTTGAATAATCGCATGACATTCTTCAGTAGTAATTAGATTTTCTCTTAAGATAGATTCTTGTTCTTTACGTATTTTCTCTAATTCTTTTTCTTTTACTTTTAAATACTCATTATATTTTTCAATAGTTTTTTCTTTTCTCTTTTTAGCTTTTTTATCTTCAATTAATTTAATTAATAATGGCCAGAATAACATAGAAAGAAGCATTGCTAGAGCCATAACAAGTGTAGGCCAACACTCAGATAGATCTGTTTCTCCTGCCATAAGTTTTTGAACTGTAGTTGCTGAAGATACTACTGAAGTAATACCCATAGTAAGCATAGGAGCAACTGTTAAAAACATAGACATACCATTATTTTCTTCATTAGCAGGTGCTCCAGAGAATTCAACATCTTCTTCATCTATATTTCTAATAATTCTAGGTGATTTAGAGAAATAATCTTTTTCAGAATATAATTCTTCATCTCTAACTTCTTCATTAATATAATCTTCTAATGGAGGAAGTGTATATTTTAAAACATTAGACATCTTTTCAGTAACTCTAACTTTACCTCCAGGGTTATTTATAAGTAATAATTTATTAACAAATATTAATTTTAATCCAAAAATATTAATTCTATCTCCATTTTGAATATAATATTTATTTCCATAGATTCTCTTACCATTAACGTATGTTAAAGCATTAGGGCTTTGACTTATTACAGGGAATCCATTAACAGTAGAAATAGATATTGGTGTTACAAAAGAACAATCATATTTAATAGATGCTGTATCATCATTTGAAATAGTAAATTTAGCTCCACCATCTAATATATTATAAGTAGAAAAAGAAGAATCAAATGATTCAGTAACAAATATTAAAAAGTTCTTTTCATCTCTTCTAAGTAAATAAAAACTATCCTTTTCAAGAATCACATCTTTAGAAGCAACATTATTAACAAATAATTCAACTTCTGGAGTAGAATATAAAACCCAATCATTACCACGAGCTTCTACATTAATAAGCTTTGATTCTTCAAAAGGATCCGCGTCAAAAGTATAACTACCACTTATATCTATTGGTAACGTATAAGATAAAATTTTAGATGACAAAAATAGATATATCTTCATAGTCAACCACCTTTTCCTACTATTAACATTATATCATAAAAAAAACAGGCATAAAACCTATTTTTCTCCTTTTTTAAGAATTTCTTTTAATTTTGAATTAAACTCTTTTACCTCATCATTTTCATATCCTCTAGCAATAACTTCTTCTATATCTTCTTCATTAAATAATAAGCTCTCATCAGAAGTTAAAATACCTTCTGGAAACAAGCATCCAGCATAATCATAAACAGTACTTTCATCATCCATTCTAGAGGTTAAAAATCCAACTATCATAATCTTCTTACTAGCTTCTTTTAATAATACAACTGATCCTAAAGGTAAAAATTCTTTTTCTACGTTACCTATTATTACAGGAGTTTCTTCTATTTTTTCATCACCTAATCTATCTAAAGTTGGTTTTTCATTTAACTCTAATATTTCAGTCTCTTCCATACTACAACCTCCTATAATATTCTAAAAATATTATATCATAAACAAATAAAAAAGAGTAGTAAAACTACTCTATTATTAACATTTTCCCTTTATCCAAGAATTTTTCATTATCTAATTGATTATGAGCTCTATATCTAGGAATAGGTTTATCAAAAGTAAATTTCTTTCTCTTTAACATTCTAGCATTAATTCTCATATCAATAGTAAAGAAATTCTTGTATAATTGAGCTCTATTAAAATAAAGACTATTAACAATATTCTTTTTATTAACATAACAACGTCCATATAGAACTCCATTATTTTTGATAGGAATCATCTTCATACCTATCCCCCCCAAACGCCAAATATTATAACATATAAGTGTTTTATACGCAATAAAAAAGATTATTTTACTAATCTTTTTGGTTTATAATCAAGTGGTTTATCATATACAACACTAAGTGATTCATAGAAAGGTCCTTCTTTTTGATATGTAACTATACTATCAAAAGCTGTATCTTCTATATAATCATTATTATTAAAGTATACTTCTAATCCTCTATCCTTAACTACTTCAACAAAATCATTAACATTGATTACTGCTGGAGATATTTTATAATCATCACTTCTTTTATATACACGATCATAATCATGATACCAAGCAGAAACTCCAGGTCTAATAGTTATTACATCTGGATAAATATCATCTTCAGTAATAGTTTTTATAAAATCTTTTCTTTCATTATGAAATTTAATTAATGGAAATACTAAATTAACATCATCTAAGTATTTAGCTTTCCAAAGTTTAAGTAATCCTTCCATATATTTATCATATTTTAAGAATACACCATCATTATATGAAGTTATAAATATATCAGTATATCTTATATCTTTTGAATCAAATATATCTAAATACTCTTCATATTTAGAAAGATACATATCAGCTACTTCATTAGGATCATCTAACATACTTTTAATTGATTCTTCAGTATAAACTTTAATTTCATCTAAAGTATCAAAATCCATTTCATTTAATCCATTAACTTCAACATATAAGTCTAAATTAAGTAATCTCTTAAATCCATCAACAATCTCCTTATAAGCAATTATCTTTTCTAAAACATTTTTACCTTCAATATATCTGTCTAAGTTTTTACGAGTGTCTTTAATTTTCTCATCAACCGATTCTAAATAATTATGCATAATACCACCTCTAAATGTTTATTATTATATATAAAAAGTCAAAAAAAGACAACGATTATTTTAAATCATTGTCCCATTTCCAATTCTTTATATATGGCATATCTTCTCCATGTTTTTTAATATAACGAAGATGTTCTTTTAACATAGATTCACACCATTCTATTAAAACTTTACCATTTCTTTGATATTTAGGTAACATTTTCATCGCATCTATAACTAGATGAAATCTATCTATTTTATTCATTACTCTAATATCAAAAGATGTAGTAATATTACCTTCTTCTCTATAACCTCTCATAATTATATTTTTATTTTTTCTATCAAAGATTAAATCTCTTAGTCCAGTAGTATAACCATGATAGTTATAGATAATTGGTCTATCTTCAGTAAATATTTTATTATATTCATCATCAGTTAATCCATCAGGATGATTTTTATCAAGTACAAATAAATTAAGTACATAAACTACTCTAATCTTAATATTTTTAATACTACGCCTTAAGATGTCTACAGCTCCAAGAAGTTCTAAGAAAGGAGTTTCTCCAGTAGCAACCATAACTAAATCAGGATCATCTCCATCATTAGATGCGAAGTCTACAATAGATACACCTTTATTAATTAATTTTTTAGCATCATCTACAGTAAACCATTGAGGTCTAGGATGTTTAGAAGCAATTATCGCATTAATTAAATTCTTACTCTTAATAACTTTATCAAATGTAAATAATAAAGTATTTGAGTCAGGTGGATAATAAGCTCTAACAACATCATATTTCTTATTAATTAAAGTATTAACAAATCCTGGATCTTGATGAGTATAACCATTGTGATCTTGTTGGAAAGCATGAGAAGTTAAAAGGAAATTAAGTGATGGAATATCTTCTCTCCAACTAAGTTCAGAAGCAAATTTTAACCATTTACCATGTTGTCCCATCATAGATTCAATGACTCTCGCAAACGCTTCATAACTATGTAAAAATCCATATCTACCAGTTAATACATATCCTTCTAACATACCTTCACATAAATGTTCAGATAAATAAGAATCCATTATTCTACCAGTGGTAGATAAATATTCATCATCTTTAAATATTCTATAATTCCAAGTTCTCTTTTCAACATCAAACATAAAGTTTAATCTGTTAGATAAAGCTTCATCAGGGCCAAATACTCTAAAGTTTTTATTTTCTTTATTAAGTATGAATAAATCTCTAATATATTGAGATAACACTTTAGTATCTTGTCTATTTATTCTTCCTGGTTCTTTAATATCTATAATATATGGATCAAGTACAGGACAGATTATTCTTTTAGTAAGAATACCTCCATTCGCATAAGGACTAGCTCCCATAGTATGAGTTGGACTAGGAGCTAAATCACGATATTTTTGTAAAAATCTACCATCTTTATCAAATAAAGTCTCTGGATGATAACTTCTTAACCATCTCTCAATAATATCAAAATTACCAGGTTCTTCTTTACTAAAATAAATTGGTATTTGATGAGCTCTAAAACTATCTTCAATCTTTTTACCATTAAAAGCTTTAGGTCCTAACCACCCTTTAGGAGTAGTTAAAATAATCATAGGATATTCACCTTTACCAGTAGCTTTAATCTTCTCTATGTCACTAATTACTCTATCCATAGTATTAGCCATCTTTTCATGCATAACGAAAGTGTCTCTTCCTTCTACAAAGTAAACTTTCCATCCTAAAGATTCAAAGAAATAAGTAATTTCTCTATCAGTCATTCTACCAAATACAGTAGGATTACTAATCTTATATCCATTACGATGAAGTATAGGTAAAACTACTCCATCTGTTTTTTTATTAATAAATTTATTTACATTCCAAGAAGTCGCAAGTGGTCCAGTTTCAGCTTCTCCATCTCCTACAACACATGTGGCGATTAATTCAGGATTATCAAGTACTGCCCCAGCTGCATGAGCTAAAGAGTAACCTAATTCTCCTCCAGTATGAATAGATCCTGGAATATTTGCTTCACAGTGAGACGATACACCTCTAGGAAAAGCAAAATTTCTAACTAATTTTTTAAGTCCAGCTAAATCTTCAGTATAACTAGGATTATATTTAGTATATGTTCCATCTAAATAGTTTTGAGCTATCATAGCCTGTCCACCATGTCCAGGACCAGAGATATAAATCATTTTTAAATTAAATTTCTTAATTACTCTATTACAATGAACATATATAAAATTTTGTCCAGGAGTAGTACCAAAATGACCCACTGGATTAGGTTTTAAATGTTCTAATTTTAATGGTTCAAACAATAATGGATTATCCATTAAATATAGTTGAGCAACAGAAAGATAGTTACTAGCTCTAAAGTAACCATCTATCAATTCTATTTCTTTTTTAGAAATATAACCCATTAGCTCAACCCCTTTTTATTCTTTTTAAACCCCTACACTCTTAGTTTCAGGAAGAGTACTTCCTCCATCTATAACAATACCTTGTCCAGTGATATAACTAGATTCATCAGAAGCAAGAAACGCTGCTAACTCTCCTAATTCTTCAATAGTACCAAGTCTTCCCATAGGAATACCATCAGCGATACCTTGAATAACACTCTCAGGATCATCCTTATTAGTATCTAGTGCAACTCCTTCTACCATTGGAGTTCTAATATATCCAGGCATAATCGCATTAACAGTAATATTATTTTCAACTACTTCCATAGCTAAACTCTTAGTAAAACCAAGAAGTGCTGCTTTAGTAGTAGCATAAGCTACTTCTCCAGCATCAGCTACCATAGGTCCTGTAACACTACTTAAGTTAACTATTTTTCCATAATTAGCTTTAACCATGTATGGTAAAACACACTTAGTAATATTCCAAGTACCTTTAATATTAATATCAAAATGAGTATCTCTAACTACATCATCCATATCTAAGAATCTTTCTAGTTTAGCTATACCCGCATTATTAACTAAAATATCAATTTTACCGTACTTATCAATAACATCCTCAATAATAGCTTCAATAACTTCTTTCTCTCTTAAATCAGCTTGATAACCTATTAATAAAGGATTATTCTGACTCTTTAAAGACTCAGTTAATTTATTAGAATAATCAATAACAATTACTCTAGCTCCGTATCTTAAAAAGGTTTTAACTATTCCTAAGCCATTACCCATAGCTCCACCAGTAACAACAGCTACTTTTCCACTTAACTTTGCCATATATACCCCTTCTTTCCTATCATATACAATTATAACATAATTATAACAAAAAAAATATCTAATTAATAGATATTTTTATTTACTTATAACATCACAAATTAAATTACTAATCTCAGTAGGATTTTCAACAGGAAGATCCGCTATCATACAAGCTTCACTATAAAGAATTTTAGTATAATTTTCTAATTCTTTTTTATTATCTTCTTTATATAAAGCTTTTAACTTTTTAGCTATTGGATGTTTCTCATTAATTTCAAGTACTGTATCTGCTTTAATACCTAAATCATTAGGCATAGCATCAAATACTTTTTGCATCTCTATTGAAACATCACCTTTACTAGTTAAACTAACAGGATGTTTTTTAAGTCTATTAGTAAATCTAACATCACTAACATCACTTAACTTTTCATTCATAAATTCTAATAATTTTTTATTTTTAGTATTTACTTTTTCAGTCTTTTCTTTTTCTTCTTCAGACTCTAAATCTAAATCACCATTCTCAATATTTTGGAATTTTTTACCTTCAAATTCTTGAATAGCTGTTATACAGAATTCATCAACATATTCAGTTAAATATAATAAGTCATATCCTTTTTCTTTAACTTGATCAACTAATGGCATATGATCAATTTTATCAATAGATGATCCTGATGCATAATAAATTTTTTCTTGATCAGTACCCATATTTTTAACATATTCTTCTATAGTAATTAACTTTTCTTCTTTACTAGAATAAAACATTACTAAGTCTTTTAGCTTTTCTTTATCAGCCCCAAAGTTATTATAAACACCATATTTAATTTGAACACCAAATGTCTTAAAGAATTCAATATATTTGTCTCTATCATTCTTCAACATCTCTTCTAATTCTCTTCTAATCTTACTTTCAATGTTTTTAGCGATCAAATTAAGACTACGAGATTCTTGTAGAGTCTCTCTAGATATATTTAAAGGTAAATCTTCACTATCAACTACACCTTTAACAAAACTAAAATAATCCGGTACTAAATCAGCACATTTATCCATGATTAATACTCCATTTGAGTATAAAGCTAATCCTTTTTCATATCCTTCTTGATAATAATCAGCTGGAGCATGAGAAGGAATATATAATAATGATTTATATGAAGTAACTCCTTCTACACTACTAGTAATTACTTTTAATGGTTTGTCAAAATCACTAAATCTATCCATATAATAATTTTCATAATCAGCATCAGTTACTTCATCTTTACTCTTCTTCCAAATAGGAATCATACTATTTAGAGTTTCCTCTTCTCTATGTTCAACATATTCTTTACTATCTTTATCTTTTAAATCAGAATGAACCATTTCCATCTTAATAGGAAAACTAATATAATCAGAATACTTTTTAACTAAACTTTTAATTTCATATTGATCTAAATATTTATCATAATAATAATCTTCATTATTATCTTTTAAACGAAGAGTAATAGTAGTACCATTATCTTCTTTTTTACACTTATCAATTGAATAACCTTCTACACCTTTACTTTCCCATACATAAGCTTCTTTTGAATCAACACTTTTAGATTCAACAGTAATCTTATCGCTAACCATAAAAGCAGAATAAAAGCCTACTCCGAATTGACCAATAACATTCAATTTTTCTTCATTAGTCATATTATCTTTAAATTCTAAAGTACCACTCTTCGCAATAGTACCAAGGTTATCTGCTAGCTCTTCTTTACTCATACCTATACCATTATCACTAACAGTAATTATTCTTTTATCTTTATCAAAATCTAATTTAATACATAAATCTTCTCTATTACAACTAATCTTATCATCAGTTAAACTACGATAATAAAGTTTATCTAGTGCATCACTTGCATTAGAAATTAACTCTCTTAAAAATATATCTTTATTTGTATAAATAGAATTAATCATTAAATCCAATAACTTTTTAGATTCACTTTTAAATTCATGTTTTTCCATAATTTCATCTCCTTAAATGCCTAATATTCTTATAACACTTTATTTAGCAGTTGTCAAGATAGAGTGCTAAAGAAATATAAATAAAAAAGAAGATATTAAATCAAAGTTAAATATCCTCCTTGAGTTGTTGGTTTAGCCATACTTACATCAACTGTACTAGAATTATAATTAGGCAAATTAGTACTTCCACTAAACATGTTAGTGCCATTAGTAACATTACTTACATCCCACAAAGATGATATTTTTATTTCAGTAAGCACATCGCAACCTCTAAACATAACAAATGTATCTCGCACCCCAGATGTATTAAAAGATGTAAGATCTAACGATAATAAAGCATCACAGTCAGCAAACATTCCTCTCATAGTTGTTACATTAGATGTATCAAAACTTGAAACATTAACATCAATTAAGTTTTGACAGTTGCTAAACATATTTTGCATATTGATAACTCCTGAAGTATTAAAATTTGATAAATCTAAATATGTTAAAGTTCTACAATCATAAAACATTTCTATCATAGTGTATGCACTGCTTGTATTAAAGTTTGTTACATCTAAACTTGTGAGATTTCTACAACCTTTAAACATTTCCGCAAATGTTTCTACTAAGCTTGTATCAAATCCACTAACATCAATAGTTGTTAGCGTTTGGCAAGCAGAAAACATACTTTGCATATCAGTACATTTAGAGGTGTTAAAATTAGTTACATCTATAGTTGTTAAAGAGTTACACACACTAAACATACTATGCATATTTGTTACATTACTCGTATTAAAATTAGTTAAATCAACGGTATCTAAATTTCCGCAATCACTAAACATATTTGACATGTTGGTTACATTATTTGTATTAAAGTTTGTTACATCGAGGCTCGTTAAACTACGGCATGAGTTAAACATAACTGACATATTGGTTACATTGTTTGTATTAAAGTTTGTTACATCGAGGCTCGTTAAACTACGACATGAATCAAACATATATGACATATTGGTTACTTTGTTTGTATTAAAGTTTGTTACATCGAGGCTCGTTAAACTACGGCATGAGTTAAACATATATGACATGTTGGTTACATTATTTGTATCAAAGCTTGTTAAATCGAGATTTGTGAGACCATTGCACCAAGCAAACATATTTGACATATTGGTTACATTATTTGTATTAAAGCTTGTTAAATCGAGACTTGTTAGACTGCTACAATAATAAAACATAAATGACATATTTGTTACTTTAGATGTATCAAAATAGTTTAATCCATTAATAGTTGTTAATTTTGAAGTGCTTCCGCTTTTATAACTATAAAAAATATATGACATATTTGTTACTTTAGAAACATCAAAATTATTATTAAAATTTATTGTTTCACATTCCATAAATTGATAAAACATATAACTTGAATCCGGATTTCCCACTACATCTCCATCTGCTCCAATGTATAATTTATAATATCCTGCATTATTTGGATCATCTATTATCCAAGCTATTACTTTTCCAGAATTAGTTTCTGCTGATACATCCCATGATGCAACCGCATTATTAGGTATATTTTTATTATCCAAAAAGTCTATTGTTTTAATTAGGCCTTTATATGTAGAATTATGAAAATCTGTTGTTGAAGAATTAGTCCATTTCATAATCATATTACCAGTATCTTGTGTATAATTAACATCTCCAGCAATTGATAAATTTTTATTTAAAGCACCAAAACCTACACTTATTAGTGTAGTTATCATTAATAGTACAGCTATTGCTGTTGTTATATAGAATTTATAACTATTTAAGTACATCTTTATTTGCTCCATAGTTATAATCTCCTAGTTTAATTATAACGTATGTTTTCATGCATTAATAGTTATTATGTATATTATTTACTTTTTAATGTAAAGAAAAAGAGCATTACTGCTCTTATAAAACTTCTACATCCTCATTTAGATCTACATCACTACTATATATAGGAGTAACTTGTACTTTTTCAGATGTACTATCTACTTTAATATCAGATAGATCTATTTCTACACTTCTATTTATATTAGCATCACTAAAGATATCATTAGAAACATTAGTATCAAAGAAATCATCTTTTTCATCTCTAAATAGAGGTACTTTTATTACTTCAGCATACTCATCATATCTATCAGATGAATATGTTAAAGGTACTGTTATGACATCAGAATACTCCGAATAATCTTTTTCTACAGGTTCTTCTTCTTGTTTCTTTTCCATAACTTTGTCATATGGAACTACTATGATATCATTTAGACTTTCATCTTCTTCTTTTCTTAGAGGTACTACAATAACATCTTCTAATTCTTCATTTGTTGGTGCAGTAAATTGATTAGTTTCAACCTCTACTGGTACAGCATGAGGTACTACTATTACATCCTCTGGTACATAGTTATCTTCTACCTCATAATTCTCTACCGGAGGAGTATCCATAGCCATTTCAAATTTATTAACAAAATCATTCTTTGGAACTTCAATATTGTTTTGTTCTGGTAAATTAGTATTTACATTAAATGATTCTACTTCAGATACCTCTCTATTAATATCTTCTGTATTTATAGGTACTTCTATATCTTCTTTTACTTCTTCTTTAAAAGGAGAAGTATCTATAATAACAGTTTGATCATTATTATTTTCTGGTGTTTCTTCTACAGGATGTTCTTCTCTTTGGAAAGGTTCAGTATTTATTTCAATAACACTATCTTCTTTTTTCTCTTTAGGTTTTTCTATTACCTTTTCTTTCTTATCTTTTGGTTTCCATAAGAATACTAATATTAATAATATAATACATAATACTAGTACTATTAAAGAACCCTTATTTACCAGCAAGAAATCTCTAGCACCACTCACTTTCATAACCACCTTTCCTTCTAAATCATCATTACAAACTACAGTAGAACTGTTAGCTAATTTTAGACAATCATTCATTTTACCTTTAACTTTATCTGTACTTAAATCTGTACTATTAACTCTAAAACTAATATTATCATATAGGATTACATCATCTACTTTAACATTTTTAACTAGATAATAATCATATTTATTATCAATAGTCATTAATTTATAACCAAAGAAGTTAATATATTGTTTATTAGTTTTATACACAACATTATTAACATTAAAAAGCACTATTAAAACTAATAATAAAACTGTTATAAATATTCCTACTCCTCTTATTATTTTCATATTCATTCTCCTATATATAATTTTAATTTTTTATCTTTATAACTTTCATATATTTTATTCCAGATAACACTATTAACAATTCTACCCTTCTTAGGATCAATTAAATATCTAATAGTTAATAGAACATAATTATCTTTAATCTCAGTATATATTATTGGATCATATTTATTAAAATAAACTTTATTATCTGTACCAATAATATTACTTTGGTCTTTCATATTATTAATAATAGCTCTAACTGAATCTATACTATTAACTATCTTATATAATTCTTTTTTATTACTTACTAAATCACTATCTAATGTTACTTTAACAGTAATTTCATTCCATACATATTTAAATCCTTTAGTAAGATTCTTAATCTCTTTAGTAAATACATATGAATTAGGTAAAGAAATAATAATACCAGTAGATTGACCATTAAAAGAAGAATTATCTATCTCTAATATATCAAAATCAAGACCTGATATATTAACAACATCTCCTTTAATATCATTAACTTGTATTCTATCTCCTACAACAAATACTTTTTTAGATTTAATATATATTCCAGCAAAGAAACTAAGTACACTTTCTCTTAAAGCAACTATAATAGAAGCTCCAACAATACTAAATAATGTAATTAAACTTTTAACATAGTTTTCCCATACAAAGAATATTACTAATACACCTAAAAGACTAAGTATTATTTGAACTACTTGATTAACATTATATTGTTTTTCTAATTTAACTGTCTTACTAATAATAAACTCAGCTATCTTTTTTAATAGAGAAAAGATAAGTATTACTAGCGCAGTACTTATTATTAAATGAAAATAAACTTTATCAATACCAGTAACACTACTAAGATATTTATAAAAATTATCTATTACCATCCTATCCCTCTTTATTAATTATTTTAGCTAAATTATGAAACAAAAATTCTCTAGTTTTTGGATCTTCTTCTTTTTTAATTTCATTAATAAGATCAAAGTATTTATTTTTTTTAGAATCTTCAATATCCATATATTCAAGTCTCTCTTTAATCTCATCAATTTCATCTATTGAACCAGTATCTTCTAAATCTAATAAGGTATTAAATACACCAGTTCTTTCAAGATCTTCACTACTCATGCTCATACCATTCACCTATTTTAATTATACAATATTTATTTTTAAAATTAAAGAAAAATAAAAAAATAAGAACTAAAAGTTCTTATTTTTATTCTCTATTAATTTTAAATTCATTATCTCTATAATCTACTACTAAAGTATCATTATTTTTAATATCACCATTAATTATATGATGAGATAAAAGTGTTTCTATCTCACGAGATACTCTTCTCTTTAATGGTCTAGCTCCATAATTAATATCATATCCATCTTCAACTAATTTATCTTTGCATCTATCAGTTAATTTAAGATGTAGATTTAAATGAGACAATCTCCTCTCAATATCATTAATAATTTTATCAAGTATTTTATATAAAGAATCTTTTTCTAAACTATTGAATACTATAATCTCATCTATTCTATTAACAAATTCAGGTCTAAAAGTACTTTTAACTTCATCTAATACTTTATCTTTGTTATTTTCAAGAACGTATTCTGACCCTAAATTACTAGTCATAATAATAATAGTATTTTTAAAATCAACTAATCTACCATTAGAATCAGTACATCTACCATCATCTAAGATTTGTAATAATAAATTTAAAACTTCTGGATGAGCTTTCTCTATCTCATCAAATAATACTATTGAGTAAGGATTTCTTCTTACTGCTTCAGTTAATTGACCTCCTTCTTCATAACCAACATATCCTGGAGGAGAACCAATTAAACGAGATACACTGAATTTTTCCATATACTCACTCATATCTATTCTAATCATATGTTTTTCATCATCGAATAGTTCATATGCTAGAGTTCTCGCAACTTCCGTTTTACCAACACCAGTTGGACCTAAAAACATAAAACTAGCAATAGGTTTATTAGGATCTTTTATTCCACTACGAGATTTGATTACTGCATCACTAACAAGTTTTAACGCTTCATCTTGACCCATTACTCTTAACTTCATATTCTCTTCTAATTTTAATAATTTATCTTTTTCACTAGATTGAAGTTTAGAAAGCGGAATATTAGTCCATTTAGATATAACAGAAGCAATATCTTCACTTTCAACAATATTACTTAAAAGTCTATTTTTACTGCTTTCATTAAGTTCAGCTAATTCTTTTTCTAACTTTGGTATAGTACCATGTCTTAAAATAGCACATGCTTCTAAATCATACTTATTTTCAGCTTGTTCTAAATCAAATCTTGCCTTATCTAATTCTTTCTTTTTATCTTTAATATCTTCATTTAAATTTTTCTCTTTTTTCCAAGCTTCTTTATATTCTTTTTCTTTTTCTTTTAATTCTTCTAATTCATTAGATATTTTTTCTTTTCTTTTAACAGAATTCTCATCTTTTTCTTTCTTTAAAGCTTCTTTTTCTATTTCTAATCTCATTATCTTATGAGTTAGACTATCTAATTCAAAAGGAACTGAGTCCATTTGAACACGAATAGTCGCACAAGCTTCATCTACTAAATCAATTGCTTTATCTGGTAAATATCTATCAGTAATATATCTATTAGATAAAGTTGCGGCACTAATTAAAGCAGAATCTTTTATTTCAACTCCATGATGTATTTCAAATTTATCTTTGATACCACGAAGTATTGTAATAGTATCTTCAACACTAGGTTCATTTACTAATACTTTTTGGAAACGTCTTTCTAGTGCTCCATCTTTTTCAATATATTCACGATATTCTTTTAAAGTTGTCGCACCTATTACATGAATATCACCACGAGCTAACATTGGTTTTAAGATATTAGATGTATCCATCGCACCATCTGTTCTACCAGTACCAACAATCATATGAATTTCATCGATAAACATGATGATATCTCCATCACTATCTTTAACTTCCTTTAGTACTTTTTGAATTCTTTCTTCAAATTCACCACGGTATTTAGCTCCAGCTACTAAAGCAGCTAAATCTAATTCCCAAATAGTTTTATGTTTTAAAGAATCAGGTACATCACCTTTAACTATTTTTAGAGCTAATCCTTCCGCAATAGCTGTTTTACCAACACCAGGTTCACCAATTAATACCGGGTTATTTTTAGTACGTCTAGTTAATACTCTAGTAATAGATCTAATCTCTTCATCTCTACCAATAACTGGATCAATATTACCATCTTTTGCTTCTTTAGTAATATCTCGACCATATTTTTCTAATACATTTTCTTCTTCTTGTTCATTATACATATCTATCACCTCTCATAGAATATTATACTACTTTTTTAGCACTTGTCAATATAGAGTGCTAATTAAAAACAAAATAAAAAGATACTATAAAGTATCTATATATTTACAAGCTTTTGTAGCTGCAATAGCACCATCATTAACAGCTGTAGTTAACTGTCTTAACTCTTTTACTCTATTATCTCCAGCAACAAATATTCCATCTACTTTAGTAGTACAATCCAAAGATTTAATATAACCATTTTCATCTAGATCAACAAACTTTCTAAAGTTACCATTTTCAGGAGTTTGCCCCATAGCTACAAATACTCCATTAACAGGAATAGTCTTATCATTATTAATCTCAATAGCACTAATCTTATATTCACCATTAATATTAGTAACACTACTATTAAAAACCACTTCTATATTATCAATATTACTTATTTTATCTAAGTATTTAAATTCATCACCTTTAATTATTAAATATACTTTATTACAAATATTTGATAAATAGATAGCATCATCAGTAGCAACTTCTCCACTACCTACTACAGCAACATCTAAATCTTTATAAAAATTACCATCACAAGTAGCACAATAAGATAATCCTCTACCAATAAATTTATCTTCATTTTCAAGACCTAATCCTTTATTAACAGTACCAGTAGCAATAATTACACTCTTACATTCATATTCGCACTTTTCAGTAACAACTTTCTTTATATCACCATCAATAATATCTTTAACTTTTTCAAAAACAAATTCTCCACCAAAAGAAGTAACTTGTTCATACAAAGTTTTAGCATAATCTATACCACTAATTTCTTTAATACCTGGATAATTAACTACTGATTTAGCATTTATTATTTGACCACCATATCCTTTAAAATCTATTAATAAAACAGATTTATTAGCTCTTAATGCATATATAGCAGCAGTCATACCACTAGGTCCAGCTCCAATAATAATTATATCTTTCATTAGTCCTCCAATAGTTTTAATAAACTTTTTTCATCTGTTAAACCAATACTTCTATTAAGTTCTTTTCCATCTTTAAAAGCAATTATACAAGGTATTGTCATAATACCATATTCTTTAGCTAGATTCATGTTATCATCAGTATCAATTTTACATATCTTAATACCTTTTTCTTCTTCACTCATTTTATCTAGAATAGGACTCATCATTTGACAAGGTCCACACCATGTCGCAAAGAAATCAACTAGTACTGGTTCATTACTTTTTAAAACTTCTTCTTCAAAATTATCTTCGTTTAATACAATAACACCCATATTTTCACCTACCTAATATAATTAGTAAATACTTTTTTCTCTAATTTAGGAAATTCTAGTCCAGCTTTTTTACCTTCTTCAATACAATTTAATATCCAAGACATATTCTCTCCTAGAATTCTCATTGTTTGCATTCCCTCAAAATCTTCAGATGCATCTGCTTTGTCACCATTACCAAACACACCATTCCAATAATTAGATGATATTACTACCATAGATGAATATGTCAAATATTTGTTTAATCTATCAAAAGCTTCTACTCCTCCTGCTCTTCTACATACCGCAACACTTGCTCCTACTTTGCCTTTAAACAAAGCAGCTTTACCATAGAATAATCTATCCATAAAACAAGCCATTGCTCCATTAATAGAAGCATAATGAACAGGTGCTCCAAAGATAAATCCGTCACAATCAATATATTTATCAATAAATTCATTAACTACATCATCAAAGACACATTTACCTTTACCAATACATTTACCACAACCTATGCAACCAGATATAGGTTTATTTCCTATCCAAAAGATTTCTGTCTCTATTCCATTTTTTTCTAATACTTTACTAATCTCTTCTAAAGCTAAATTAGTATTACCATTCTTATGAGGAGATCCATTCACTAAAACTACTTTCATCTTATTCACCTACAAATTCTTTATATATCTTTTTTAAATTATATGAATTAATTACCTTATTAACTCCCTTTTCTTTAATCTCATTATATACTTTAATCAATGCTTTATCAATTCTCTCATCGATTCTCGCAACTTCTCTAGCTCTCATCCAATACTCAAGTTGAGAAGAATTATTCCAATCTTTTCCATCATAAACCATTCCAGCAGCTAATTGATCACATACCATTTCTGCAAAATACTTATATGGCATTAGTATTTCTGCTTTTTCCAAACCATAATCATACCAATATTCATAATGATGTTTATTTCTTCCTTTATGATGTAACCAAGCTTCAGAATAACCAAGTTCTTTTCTAGCATTTCTTATCGGACTATAAGTACCTTGATAATACTTAACTCCTTCCCAAAATTCTACAAAACTATATTTAGATAAATCATGTACTAAACCTTGTAAAGGAATCCCTGCTTTTACACATAATTTAAAAACTAAAAATCTATGTTTATTAACAGTATGCAAATGTCTAAAAAAATTAACCAGTTTCATATAATCACCATAACTAAATTTTATCAAAAATATAATTAATTCTCAACACAAAGAAAATGGTTGATTTTTAACGAAAAATGTTGTAAAATATAATAGTCATTTGAAGAAATGGCGTCATTGGTGAAGTGGTTAACACGCTGGTTTGTGGCACCAGTACGCGAGAGTTCGATTCTCTCATGGCGCCCCAGTTTAGAATAAAAAGATTCTTTTTAAAAGATTCTTTTTTTTTTAATAAAATGTTATAATAGTATATATTAATAAAAGTAAGGAGAATCATATGAATTATAAGAAAATAGTGGTTGCTGGTGGCGGTGTT
>JAFRVB010000010.1 GCA_017441845.1 Bacilli bacterium | reverse complement strand
TTTTATCTTTATATGCTGAACTATGGAAATCTCCAGATGATGATGTAGTCCATCTCATTATCATATTTCCCACATCTTGAACATATTCAACATCTCCAGCGATTGATAGATTTTTATTTAAAGCACCAAAACCTACACTTATTAGTGTAGTTATCATTAATAATACAGCTATAGCTGTAGTTATATAGAATTTATAACTATTTATATAGTCTTTTATAGCTTTCATAGTTATAATCTCCTAGTTTAATTATAATATATTGTTCTTTTTATTTATATAAATATACTTTAATTAATTTTTTACTTTACAAAAAAAGAAGCATTAGCTTCTTTTAATTTTATTATTTTTCTTTCTTTTCTAATCTTGCTAAAACATCCTTTGTTACTTCAATTGCTTTTTCTCTTACTTTTTCAGAAGCATCTTTAACATAAGGAGTTCCTTTTTCTTTAGCTAAAGCATATAATTCATCAGTTTTTTTCTTAACATTCTTTGCTTGTTTTTGAGCAATATCATATACTTTTTCTTTATCAAGATCTTCTAAAGCATCTTGGATTTCATAAATCTTATCTTCAAAGTTCTTTTTAACTTCTTTAGCATCGATTTCACTTACTTTAGCTTTTAAATTATTTAATTGTTGTACTAAAGCAGCTCTATTTTCTTTACCAGTCTTTGGAGATAAAAGTGCTCCTATACCTACTCCGATTAATCCTCCTAATAAGAATTTTCCGAAATCACCTTTCTTAGACATCGATATCATCCTCCTTCTTTTTTCTATTAAATATTCTTGATAAAAAGTCTGAACCTCCAGAAATAATACTATCACTAGCTAATACTATTCCGTCAGTTATTTTATCAACAATACCAAATAATCCATCTAATGAAGTAACTTTTTCATCTACATTATCAACTATCTTATCTACTTTACCAAGTACTCTAATACATTTAATACCTAAAACTATAAGTACTATTAATAATACAATACCAAGTATATATAAACAAACTGTTAATAAAGTATTTAAATCTACCATCATAATTATTCACTCTCCTGATACATAGAATCAATTAAATCAAATAAGTTATCATCATTTTCTTCATCTGATTTTTCTTTTTTTACTTCAGGTTCTTCTTTTACTTCAACTTTCTCTTCATCTAGTTTTTCTTTTACTTCTTTATTTTCTTCTTTAGGTTCTTCTTTAACTTCAAATTTTTCTTCTTCTGAAGCATGTTTAGGTTCTTCTTCTTTCTTTTCTTCTTGTTTTGAATTACTTGCATCTTTATAATCAACATTATATTCTAAACCTAAATCATTAAAATACTCTTCAGCATCACCCATAGTTACTGTTTTAACTTCAGGTTTTGCTTCTTCAGCACTTAAATCTACTACAGTATCTTCGTTATAGTCTTCATCGATCTTAGGAATTGGCATAGTATTTTCTAATTCTTTATCCATATCATCTATTAAATCATCAGATAAAGTACCATAAGCTTTCTTCCTAACATCATCAACACTCATATTAGTTCTTTCATAACTACTTCTGAAGGGAGTATCTGCTTTACTAACAACATCTTCCTTCTTATAGTTCTTATCTAATACACCATAAACAGGACTTATTATTGGACTAGGTTTAAATATAGTCTTTTCTTCTTTCTTAGACATGGAACCATATTCATGCATCTTAATAGTACTATTATTCATACCATATAGATTATTATGACTCTCTGCTTTTTGATAAGCCTCTCTTACCTCTTTATCTTCCATCTTTTTAGGTGCTTCTTCTTCATAATAACTATAAGTATCATCAGTATTAGTCTCATCAATAATATCTACTATTTGAGCAGTATCATCAAATGAATCATCCACTATTAAATCCTTATCTTCAATTACCTTAAAAGTATTACCTTCAACAGAAATAGGCTTATCTAAGACCATATCCTCATCATCATTTCTTCTTTCCAATTTTGGTTTAATTTCAAAATCTTCATCTTTCAAAACATGATGATCAACTCTATCATCTACTAAAGCTTTCTCAGATTCAAGTTTTTCTCTTTCCTTTTTCTTCTTGATCTTATCTTTAACAGATTCAGTCTTTTTAACAACTTTTTCTTTTTCCTTTTTAGGTTTCACAGGTATAGGTTTTGTATCATCTACTTCTTCTTCGACTTCTTCGAATAAAGCGTTTTTTAACTTGTCCATTAAGCCCATGAATCTCACCTCTATTCACTATCTAAATCAATTTCATCTTCATCTACAGCTTCTTTATAAGCATCATCATTCTCATAAACAACATCTAAGAAATCTTCAGAATTGTTTTTCTTATCAAATAAAGAATACTCTTCTTCATTATAACTCAAAGTATTATCTCCAATCAAACTACCAAGTACACTTCTATTAAACTTTACACTTCTTAATATATAAGCCATATAGTTAATAGAATCAGTTAAATCTTCTTTAGATACATAACATTCAATCTTAGAATAATTAAACATAAACTGTACTAAGTACTTATAATCAATCTCTTCTATTTGAAGATAACCATCTATATCATTATAACTTAATTCCTTAGAATAATAAGCTGTTTCATCAACCTCAAATTCACTCTTATCTTTATGATAATAACTAATCGCATCTACATATAAATAATATTTATTATTTTTAGTATCTTGTAATACAGCATTATATTCTTTTTTAGAAACAAACTTCATCCCACTCGGAATATAATACTTATATCCTTCAAAATAAACATTATAAGATCTGTTTTTACTAGATAATATAGTTGAAACATTCTTTTCATAGTTTTTATCATCTAGAGTAGTAATACTACAACCAGTTAACACAAAGACTATTAAGAGTAACACAATAATCTTTATTTTTTTCATACTTCACCTACTCTTATTACATTATATCAAAAAAAATACAATTGTAAAAGTATTTATTCTTTACTTCCTTCTAAATAATATATAGGATTTCCCTTACTCACAAATTTCTCTTCATACTCAGTTGTCACAATAGTTTCCTCCCTACTATGAAGATCAAAACTTATATTATTTAAACTATATCCATAACTACTTAAAGACTCAATTGATGAGATAAATAAATCTCTATTATCAGTCTTCATAATTATAGTCTTTTTATTCTTAAAAATATTATCATATCTTTTTAAAAATTCTAGAGAAGTTAACCTCTTCGAAGCATGTCTCTTCTTAGGCCAAGGATCGGAGAAATTTAAATAGATTAAATCTACTTCTTTAGAAAAAGATTCCTCTATATCTTTCACATCCATTCTAACTATATATAAATTATCTAATTTATTAGGTAATTTCTTAATAGCTCTAGCAATAACATTATCAAACTTTTCTATACCAATAAAATTAACATCTGGATTATTTAAAGCATTCTCATAAATAAACTTACCAAATCCCATACCAATCTCTATATAGATAGGATTATTATTACCAAATAATTCACTCCATTTACCTTTATATTTAGATGAATCAGTAATTAAAAAATCACATGAATTCATTATCTCTTCTTTATTTTTTAAATTTCTTAATCTCAAGCAAATCACCTGTAAATATTTTATCATATTAATCTTATTTAAAAAACTATATTTACGTGTTATACTAAATATTAGAAAGTGAGGAATATATGTTAAGACTTACTAATATTGAAAAAGAAAAATATGATGAATTTGTATCAACTCATAAGAAAAAATCCCATTTCTTACAATCTTTATCATGGGGAGAATTAGCTTTATCTAAAAAGAATTTAACTCCTCACTATCTAGGTCTAATAGATGATAAAGATAATGTAGTAGCATCAGCTCTACTATTAGAAAAGAAATTACCTCTAAATAAGACATATTTTTATTGTCCTAGAGGATTTGTAATAGACTATAACAAAGATGAATTAGTAAAAGAAATGACTAAAGAATTAGTTAAATTCTGTAAGAAGAATAAAGGTATATTTTTAAAGATTGATCCAGATATTGTATATAAAAGTTATAACTATTTAGATGAAGAAAATAAGTTAGATCATAATCCTGATAAGATATTTAAAACTTTAAAAGAAGCTAAATTTAAACATCTAGGATTTACTAAGAATTTTGAAACATCCCAACCTAGATATACTTTTAGAATAGATATGAATCAAAGTTTAGAAGATATTGAATCTCACTTCTCTAAAACAACTAAACAACGTATCTCCAAGGCAGATAAACTAGATACTGTAGTTGAAATAGGAGATGCGAATGATGTTAAAGCGTTCTTTGAATTAATGATGCTTACAGAGGATAGAAAAGGCTTTGTTTCTTATGGAGAAGATTATTATGAAGAATTATATAAAATCTTCAATAAGAATAAAAATACTAAAGCTACTCTATTCTTAGGTAAAATAGTTTTTGAAAAAACTATTAAAGCTTTGGAAGATAGATTAAAAGAAGTTAATGATCAAATATCTATCTTACCTATAGATAATTTATCTAAATCAGCTAAGAATAAACTTAATGAGTTAATGAAACAAAAAGATAATATTAAAAATGATATAGATAAATATAAAAATTATGAAAAAGAATATGGGAAAGAGTTATTATTAAGTGCTCATATGATAGTTTCTTATGGTGATAAAGCTTGGGTATTATACGCAGGAAATCATAATAAACTTAGTGAGACTTATGTTAACTATAAAACATATTATGAACACATTAAATACTGCAAGGAAAATGGTGTTAAGATCTATGATCAATTCGGAACTATCGGAGATTTGCGAGAAGATAATCCAGTAATTGGTCTACATGAATTTAAAAAGAAGTTTGGTGGAGACTATATTGAATTCTTGGGAGAATTTGATTATGTTATTGATCCTTTAATGTATTTTGCTTTTACTAAATTAGTTCCTTTCTATAGAAAGATAGTTAAAAAGAAAAGCAAAAAGGAGTTAGAAAATGAAGTTAGAGATATTAAGTAAAGAAGAATTTAAAAAGTATGCAGATAAATCTCCACAAATATCATTTCATCAGACTGAAGAGTGGGCTAACTTAAAGAAAGAAAATGGTTGGGATGCTTACTACTTAGGTTTAAAAGATAATGATGAAGTAAAAGCAGTATCTCTAGTACTAAGTAAAGAACTACCATTTGTTCATAAAAAGATGTTTTATGCTCCTCGTGGATTCTTAATTGATTATAATGATAAAGATCTTTTAAAGAATTGGACTGATGAATTAAAGAAGTTTGCGAAAAAAGAGAAAGCAATATTCGTTAAGATAGATCCCTATGTTGAATATCAAGAACGTGATAATAATGGAGATATTGTTGAGAATGGAAGAAATAATAAAGAATCTCATAAGAATTTAGTATCTTTAGGTTATAAACACTTTGGTTTTAATACTATGCAAGATACTCTACAACCTCGTTGGATGCATGTTATTGATACACATCGTTCACTTGATGAAATTGATAAAGATATGGAGTCTAAAACTAGACAAATTTTAAGAAAGAATGAACGTTCTGGTATTACTGTTAGAGAGATAGAAAAAGATGAATTAGAAACATTTAAAGAGATTATGCAGAAAACTTCAGATAGAAGAGAATTTATTGATAGACCATTCTCATACTATGAAGCTATGTGGAATAATCTTCATGATAGTGGTATTTTAAAAATACTTCTTGGTGAAATAGATTTTGATTTATTTGAAAAGAATACTAATCTTGAATTAAATGAGCATAAAGAAGCTTTAAAAGATAGAAAATATAAATATGAAAACAATCTATTAAAGATGAATGAGAAAAGATATAACTCTAATAACAAACAAGATGAAGAACAGATTGCTCGTTTAGAAAAAGATTTAGTAAAAATAAAAGAATATAGAGATAAACTAGGTAATAAAAAAGTACTTGGTGGTATTCTTTTCTTAGTTTATGGTAATGAAGTATTATCATTACTAGGTGGAACTCTAGATGATGTTATGCAATTTAAATCTGCTTATACTATTCATTATGCTGGAGTTAAGTATGCCCAGGAGTATGGATATAAGAGATATAATTTCTATGGTATAACAGGAGACTTTAGAGAATCTAATCCTCTATATGGACTATATCTATTTAAAAAGAGTTTTGGAGGTTATGTAGTTGAATTATTAGGAGAATATGACCTAGTAATTTCACCATTCTGGTATCATACTTATAATTTTGCTTTTAATACATATCATGGACTTAAAAATTTAAAACATAAAATAAAAAAATAGTTCTTTCGAACTATTTTCTTTTTGCAAGACCTTTGTAACTGAATCCAGCAATTGCAGCACCAATAAGTGGAGCTAATAAGAATACCCAAACTTGTTTAAATGCTGTTCCACCAAGAATAGCTGCAGGAGCTAAACTTCTTGCTGGGTTTACTGAAGTTCCAGTTAGTTTAATACCGATTAGATGAACTAATACTAAAGCAAGTCCAATTACTAATCCAGCGAATTTATTATCTTTTTCATTAGCAGCAAATAATACTGTAAGAACAAAGATAAATGTTAGAATAACTTCTACTAAGATTGCTCCAGCTAAAGTAATATCTGTACCTGATGCAGAACCAAATCCATTTGCTCCTAAGTTTCCAACTCCAACAGAACAACTAGTAAAGATAACATATAGAAGTCCTGCTCCAATGAAAGCTCCAATGATTTGAGCAATTACATAGAAGATAGCATCGCTTCCACTGATTTTCTTATTGATGAATTGACCTAAAGTAACAGCTGGATTGAAATGTCCTCCACTAATAGCACCAACACTATAAGCCATAGCAACGATTGCTAAACCGAAAGCTAATGCTGTTGCTACTAAATCTCCTGAAGATAATACTGCAACTCCGCATCCAATTAATACAAGTACTCCTGTACCAATTGCTTCACTAATATATTTTTTCATAAGATCCTCCTTTAACTTATTATATCATACTTGGATTTTATCCTCTATTTTTTTATGAATATACTTATCTATTTTAGGACCCAATACTTTCTTTATTAATCCTGTTTTATAAGTATAAATAAAGTATATTATTCCACCTACTAAAGCATAAATAATAATTATTAATAAACTATGTAGCCTACCACCTACTGAAACAGGTAATAATAAACTTAAGAAGTATAATACAACAGTCATTATACCTACACCTATAAGTATATCTATGATATTTTCTCTTGCTTTAGAGAAGTTAATATCATATTTCTTCTTTAACACTATAATACAAATAACAAAGGTAATTAAATAACCTAATATACTAGCAGTAATAGATCCATAATATGGAGGTAATCCTATCTTATTAAATAAACTTATAAATAGTACATTACAACTCATTTTTACTAATAAACCTATAAGCATACTTATAAATAATAATTTATAATCTCTAAGTAATTGAATAATAGTAACACTTAAAGTAAATAAACAGATAAATAATGATACAAAGATAAAATAACTTAAGAATAGTGCTCCATCTCCACTACCATAGAATACTGTCCAGATAGGATAAGCTAAGAAAGATATTCCGATAGCCATAGGTAAGGCAAGTAATAGTAATAAACTGAATGATTCATTAACATGATTATTTATTTCTTTTTGATCTTTTTTAGTAATAGATTCAGATAAAGCAGGTATTAAACTTAATATTATTCCACTATTTACTGAGATAATTATCATATTGATCTTTTTACCCCAAGTAGAAATCATACCCATTATTGTTTCAGCTTGTTCTGTAGTAAAACTTGCATATCCAACTAAACCTCTAACTACAGTAGCTGTATCTACTAAATCATATAATGTTTTAACAACATCTATCATAATAAATGGTACAGCATAAATTATAATCAATTTAATTATGTCACTATTTTTAATTAGAGGTTCATCTTTAGTTTCTTTTTCATGGAAGTTTCTCTTATGTTTGTGATAAATCCTAGATAAATATAGTAATGAGAAGACTGCTCCAATAAGTGCTCCTAGTAAAGCTACTGTTACACTTAAAGACACACTCTTTTTAAATACTTTAATTACTAGATAACTTCCTAATATGATAATTGTTACTCTAACAATTTGTTCTATTACTTGACTTATAGCAGGAGGAGTCATTATCTTATGACCTTGAATATATCCTCTATAAATACTTAATGTTGGGATAATTAGCATTGCTAGTGATATAACTCTAATAACCATAGTAATATCATGAATAGAGTTACCTCCAGATAAATTACCCATGATTATTTTAGCAATTACTGGAGCAAAGAAGAATAAGAATAAGAAACATAAAAATCCCATTAAGAGAGCCATTTTTCTAGCAATAGAGAAAGCTCTTTTTTTAGCACCATAATAACCTTTAGCATTATAGTGAGATACTACTTTACTAACAGAAAGTGGTATTCCTGCTGTAGATATACTTAAGAAGAATGAATAAAGTGTATAAGCATATCCATAAAGTGCTCCACCTAAGGATCCAACTAACGCATGAAAAGGTATAACATAAATTATACCTAAGATCTTACTTATAACGATTCCGATAGTACTAACAATCGCACCACCAACAAAACCATTCCTTTTCATTATCTTTTTATCGTTCATACATTACTCCTAGCATAATTTTAACATAAAAAAATAGAAATAACACTAAGTATTATTTCTATTTAACTACTATATTAACTATCTTATTCTTAATAACTATAGTTTTAACAATAGTCTTACCTTCAGTAAACTTCTTAACATTTTCAACATTCATAGCTTTTTCTTTAATAGATTCTTCATCTTCACCATTATCTATTTCAATAGTACCACGAAGTTTACCATTTACTTGAACTCCAATAGTTAATTTATCATCAACTATTTTACTTTCATCATATTTAGGCCATTCACTTTCACATATTGGTTTACCTAAATTATATTTTTCATTTAATTCTTCAGTAATATGTGGAGCATCTGGATTTAATAAAACTAATAAGATTCTATAATCATCCTTAGTAATAGATTCTTGTTTATCATAAGCATTTAATAAAGTCATTAAAGCAGAAATAGCTGTATTATACTTTAATGTTTCATTATCTTCAGTTACTTTCTTAATAGTTTTATTTACTAATACTTCATCAGTATAACCATCTTTATCATTTAGTTTTTCTCCTAAACGTTCAACACGTTTTAAGAATCTATCGCATCCTCTTAATGATTCAGTACTCCAAGGAGCATCCATTTGATAATCTCCCATGAACATTTCATATGTTCTTAGAGTATCTGCGCCATATTCATTAACTATATCATCTGGATTAATAACATTTCCTTTAGATTTAGACATCTTTTCATTATTAGATCCTAATACCATACCATGACTAATTCTAGTCCAAATCATCTCTTTACTTGGAACTAATCCAATGTTATATAGAAATTGTACCCAGAATCTTGCATAAAGTAAGTGACGAGCAGTATGTTCCATACCACCATCATAGTAATCTACTTTTTTCCAATACTTCATAGCATCCATTGAAGCAAATTCTTTATCGTTATGTGGATCCATATATCTTAAGAAATACCATGAACTACCAGCCCAGTTAGGCATAGTATCAGTTTCTCTCTTAGCATCTTTTCCACATTTAGGACACTTACAATTTACCCATTCAGTAATATTAGCAAGTGGACTTTCACCATCTTCAGTAGGTTCATATTCAACTACGTCTGGTAATAATAATGGTAAGTCTTCTTCATTCATTGGTACCCATCCACAATCAGGACAGTTTATCATTGGTATTGGTTCTCCCCAGAATCTTTGTCTTGAGAAAATCCAGTCTCTCATCTTGTAATTATCTACTCTTCTACCAATCTTCTTTTCTTCTAACATATCAGAGATCTTTTCACGAGCTTCATCAACTACCATACCATCGAATTCTTCTGAATTGATCATCTTATATCCATGACCCATATAATCTTGTTTCTCGATAGCGTGTTCTGAAATATCACCACAGTCAATTACTTGAATAATTTCTAAATTATGTTCTTGAGCGTATTCATAGTCTCTTTGATCATGACTAGGTACAGCCATAACTGCTCCTGTACCATAATCTCCTAATACGAAATCTCCTAAGAATACTGGTACTTCTTTACCATTAACTGGATTGATTGCTTTAATACCATCAATCATAACTCCAGATTTACCTTTATTTAATTCTGTTCTATCCATAGCTGATTTTAATGATGTTTCTTTGATATAAGCCTCTACATCTTTTATATTCTTAACTCTAGGCATTAATTCTTTAATAAGTTTTCCATCAGGTGCGATAACAAAGAATGTAATACCATAAACTGTCTCTGGACATGTAGTAAATACTGAGAAGTTTCCTCCTCCAACTATTTCAACATCTAATTCTACTCCTGTTGATTTACCTATCCAGTTAATTTGACCTAATTTAACTCTATCAGCAAAGTTAGTATCTTTTAATCCTTCTAATAAATCTTCAGAATAATCACTCATTCTAAGCATCCATTGACTCTTTTCTTTTTGTTCTACTGGAGTCTTACATCTTTCACATATTCCTCCAGCAGCATCTTCATTAGATAAAACACTCTTACATTTAGGACACCAGTTTACTGGAATAGTATCTTTATATGCCATACCATGTTTATAGAATTGTAAGAATTGCCATTGAGTCCATTTATAATAATCAGGATCTGTTGTGGAGAACTCTCTAGACCAATCAAATGAGAAACCTATTGATTTCATTTGATCTTTAAATACCTTGATATTTGTTTTTATACCATCTTTAGGATGAATATGATTTTGAATAGCATACTGTTCAGCAGGTGCTCCAAAAGAATCCCATCCCATTGGATAAAGTACATTATATCCTTGCATTCTCTTCATACGAGCTAATACATCAGTAGCTGTATAAACTCTAACATGTCCTACATGAAGTCCAGATCCAGAAGGATATGGAAATTCTACTAAATCATAGAATGTTTCTCTCTTTTCACCATTTTTAGATTCAAATGTATGATTCTTTTCCCAATAATCTTGCCATTTCTTTTCTATTTCTTTATATTCACTCATTATCTTTCATCTTCTTTCTATACTTTTTTCCTATGTAATTATAACTAATAAATGTCACTGGTATAACAATTACTAATCCAACAATAATCTCTACTACTAAATTCTCAAACAACGCCATAACAGCAGCAATTAACGCAATATCAAATGATGATACTAAAGCTATTACTTGTAATAGTTGATTATAATTTATTTTATTAATATCAATACCATATTTATTAATTAAAAATCTTACTTCTATTGGTTTCTTTTTACTTTCATCATCTTTATATTTTTTAGCTTTATTAACTATAAATACTTCATAAATAATAAATATAAATATATATGAGAGCACAAATATCAATAATTTCTCCATAATTACCTCCAAAAAAAAGCACCCATCCTTATAAGGACGAGAGCTTACGCACACGCGGTACCACCTTATTTTATAGATAAAATCTATACAACTTAAACATCTTATCGCGAATACACGTATATATTTCTAATTAGTCAAGTTCATATTACCTTTATACTTGTTTCCACCACCCACAAGCTCTCTTAAATAAATAATAATATTACTACTACTAATAATATATAAATTAAAAACAATGTAGTTATTATAATAAATTTTTATAAAAATATCAAATATTTATTAAAGAAGCATAATAATCTTCACTAATCTTAGAAACAGTCTCTTTAAAATCAAATAAATCTCCATTTAAAAACTTACTAATTTGACTTACTAATAGAGGATTATCTCTAACTTCATCAGAAACTATATCATCTTTAGCAACATAATTATAAATGAATGTAGCTACATCTAATATAGCTCTACTCTTATAATTATCATGTTCTTTTAAATAAAGTACTCCTATAGGATAGTTATATAAAATACTTCTTCTTTCACAACTAAACATGTCATAGAACTTATTCTCAACTACCATTCTATTTAAACAGTCTATTAATATATCATCATTAGAAAAATCTTCTCTAATAGCCTCTATAACAGAATATCTATTTATATCTAGATTATTCTCATATTTAGATAACTCTTCTAATATATCTTTATTTACTAAATATAGTTTAGTAATAAAATCAAAATTCTCTAATAATTTTAATAATATAAAATCTTTATCATTAACATGAGAATTAACTGATTCATCAAACTTAGAAGAATCATTATATAGTAAACATAAATGAGAATACTTTTCACAATACTTTAATATTTCATCTTTTTCTAAATCATCAAAATTATCTAAATAATTATTAGAATAATCTTCATTTAGATCACCATTAAATAGATGTCTTAATAAGACTTCATATATTGAATTTTCATTTTCAAAATCTATTTCATCTAGATATCTAAGTACTGTAACATCTTTAAGTTTTTTAACAATCTTGAAGTCTTTCATATATCCTCCTATACATTTTCCATATATTCTAATAATTTTAAGAATGTATTAATATAATCTTTTGATAAACCTTTTTTCTTTAATTTCCTTATCTTAATTCTCTTTTCAGATATCTTACTCATAGAGAACATTATATCAGCAATCTCTTCTTTTAAATAAGTATCTATTTGTAAGTCTAAGATAATACTATTAATATCATCATTTAAAATTCTTTGAGCATCTATTTCGATATCTTTACCCTTACAGTTAATAGTAACTTGTCCAATAGTAGGAACTCCAGTTAATTCAACTATAAAGTCATTACCATCAGCATAAGATTTAATATTAGCAAATGGTTCTTGATTAAAGAATACTGTTACATCATCAGCTTCTCTAACGTTTCTGAAAACCATCTTATAATTTCTCTTTTCAGGAACAATACCACTCTTACCTTCTAAACTTCTCATAATAACAGTGTAGTTATTTCTCAAGTAGTTATAATCTATTGATGTTTTTAAGAAGTATCCTTCTCTATATAAATTAGTTACTCCATCATCATCATATAATGTGTATGTATTACTGATTCCTGGGAATATTTGAATCTCTAAGTCTGTAGCAATACCTGTATTATTATAATCACTCTTATTACTTAAAGGAATAATACTTCCAGCGTGAGCAAATACAGGATAATCTGAATCTTTAAAGAATGAAATATATTTCTTATTACCAGGGAATTTTTTACCAGTAACAAAGTCATACCAAGTTCCTTCAGGTATAAAGAATCTATGGATTGTTCTATTCATAGTTGGATCTTTTTTATCTAATATTGGACATACTAATAATTGAGATCCAAAATAATATTGATTTTTATAATTATCATCATCAATAGTCCACATATAATTATAATAAAATGGTTGAATTAAAGGTGTTCCAGTACGGGTATAATTATATGCTTCTGTATAGATATAAGGTATTAATCTATGACGAAGTCTTAAGTAGTGACGAGCTATTGTCTCTACTTTAGTATCCCATAACCATGGTTCTTTTTTATAATATGGTCCACGAGCTCCATGAAAACGAAGTATTGGACTAAATACTCCAAGTTCTAGATGACGAATATAAAGATCTTCATCTTCTACACCACCATGATTACCACAAACATCATAACTCCACCAACTAACACCCATATTTGCAGCGTTTATATAACGAAGAGGTAACTCTTTCAATACTTTCCAACTAATTTCACTAGATCCTCCATATAATACAGGATATCTATGAGGTGCGATACATCCACTACGAGATAGAAGTAAAGAACGTTTATTATTAGCTCTAGCTTCATCTAAATACATGTAGTGTTGGATAGCCCAAAGTCTAGGTAAATCATAATTAGCTAGTGAATCATTCCAGAAGAAATCTACCCCAGTCGCATCTAATGGATGTAAGAATATTTTAAAGTATAAATCTAATAACTGTGGATTTAGGGGATCAAATGGAATAATTGAATTATCTGAGATCTTTAAAGCCTCTGAAGCTTGTTTATAAAAAGCTTCATGTGGATAAAATCCCAACATTGGATCAACGACTAAACCAACCCTAATACCACGTTTATGAAACTCCGCAATAGTCTTTTTAGGATCTTTAATTAAATTATTATTAAATGTAAATCCGGTCTTTAAATACTTATAATCTGGTGTATTTCTAATGTGCCAATCATGATCAAATAACATAATACCTAAAGGTATTTTTTTCTTTTCAAAGTTATTTATTAATTCTTTTAAATCTTTATCACTACAATTATAATTTCTACTCCACCAGTTACCTAAAGCGTATCTAGGTATTAACGATGGAGATCCAGTTAATTTAAAATAATCTATTAATAATTGTTTAAAGTCTTTATCATACATTAAAACATAGATATCGATATAACCAGGTTGAGGATCTTCCATAGTACCATCATCCATAATGATTTTGCCTAAGGAATCATCAAGAGTAGCAAATCCATCTAATGAGAATAATCCTTTTTGAACTTCTTTTTGTACATCTACATCAGCAGAAACAATATTTCCTCCTAGATTTCTAGGCTCAGGCATACCATAATACCAATCTTTTTGTCTTTCTACTTCATGAGCATTTAAAGTTATCTTTAAATTCTTACCAGGATCCATCGCGCTACCTTGAAAAGGCTGATCCTTTAAATAGTTCAAAGTAAAATACTTAGTAGTAATAATCAATATCTTATCATCTTGCTGCATCTGAACATCAGGATTAGAAAAATTTCTCTTTCTAACTAATTGAGTAGGCCTATCATTAAATACTCCATTAGGGGAATACTCACATCTAACCATCATTTCAGATAAAATGGTAATACGAAAATGGGCACCCTGGATAGTATACTTCTTATCACTTACGGCCGCTTCACTGTTCACACTAAATTGTTTCCCTAGTGGATACATACTAACACCTTCCCAATTTATCCTAATAACATATTATCATATTTTAGTGTTAAAATAAACCAATTATTTATAAATATTAACTGCATAATACTCTTCATAAGACATATTATTTTTATGTAATTCTTTACTTATTTTTTTACCAACATATCGGTAATGCCAAGCTTCACTTCTAAAGCCTGTAATATCTTCAAATCTTGGAGTATATCTCAAAATATATCCATACTTATAAGCATTATTCAACATCCATTTATATTCTTTACTAGTCACAAATACATTCTTATGTTTAGAAGCTACATCTATCGCTAAACCTGTTTCATGCTCAGAAAACCTTGGTTTCGCAATATACTTAGTAACATATTCTTTTCCATATAAATTATTATAGTATTTAGCTAAATCTAATTGATCTTCTTTAGATCTATACGCTGTATTAATATAAATATTACTATTATCACTATACATTTCTTTAAAAGCTTCATAAGCCTCTTTATTTAATTTTAATTTATCCCCATTAGTATAATTCTTATCTACAGAAACTAAATTATCAGGTACAAAATTCTCATCTAATTTAAAATGTTTATTCACAAGCATATCAGTACTAAATTTCTTCACAATAACCGGATCTCTATAATCAGGTTTCTGATATCCTAAATTAACTAATACTATTGTAGAATAAGCATCTTCTCCAGTATCAGAACTATACTTAGTATATTCATCAAATAAACTTAATTTAGAAAAATCATATTCTAAAAACTCTTCTAAATATAATACTCTATCTCTCTTAGAAAATTCTTCTACATCTTTCTCAGAACCTCTACTCAATATCAAATTAATATCTATAACACTATAACCCTTCTTTAATAAAGTATTAATATTTTTAATTAATAAGTTACCTTTATGATATTTAATTAGATTATATTTTTTTAAGTATTTTTCTTTATAATCAGTACTTTCAAAGGCTTTATTTAAAGTTTTACTAAACTTAATACTTTCAACATAATCTTTCTTCCAATGAAAAAGTATGTAGTTCGCAGCTTTCTCACTATAACCTATTCTTTTAATAGTATGTATCTCATATCTATAGAATAAAAATATGGCAAGCAAAATAAGAAGTATCGTTAATAATACTCTTCCAATCGCATCATATGGTTCTTTTAATCTTAATCTTTTCACAGTCGCCATATACTCACCTATTATAATTATACCATTAAATAAAAAAGAATATATAAATAAATTGAATTTTGTATTATAATATTACTGGTGATTTTATGAAAGCAATTGTTTTATCTGGAGGTGGCTCTAAAGGAGCTTATCAGATAGGTGTATGGAAAGCTCTAAGAAGATTAAATATTAAATACGATATTGTGACTGGAACATCAGTAGGTGCTTTAAATGGTGCTTTTATGGTACAAAAAACTTATGGTAAAGCTCTTAGTACATGGAATAACATAAGTATGGATAAAATATTTGGTAAAGAGATTAATACTAATAGTAATATTGAATTATATAAAGTATATATAAAAGAATTTATTGAAAGTAATGGTATAGATCCTAAAGGATTAGAAGAAATAATAAAAAATTGTTTAAATAAAAATAAATTCTATAATTCAAAAATCAATTATGGTTTAGTAACATTCAATCTAAAGAAAAAGAAACCATTAATCTTAAAAAAAGAAGATATACCAAAAGATAAGTTAGAAGATTACTTAATCGCTTCAGCATCTTGTTATCCAGCATTCAAACCAAAGGAAATAGATGATACTAAGTATATTGATGGTGGATATTATGATAATACTCCTATCAATTTAGCTATTGAATTAGGTGCAGATGAAGCTATTGTAGTAGATTTAACTGCTCCAGGTTTAAAGAAAAAACCTATAAAGAATATACCTATCACTAGAATAAAACCAAATAATAACTTAGCTAACTTCTTAGAATTTAATAAAGATCTAGCTAAAATGAATATGAAATATGGTTATAATGACACAATGAAAGTATTCGGAAGATATATAGGTAAAAAATATACTTTTAATAAAAATACTGTTTCTAAATTAAAAACTAAGTATCAAGATACTTATATTCATGTATTTAAAGAAGTAATTAATTCTAAAACGGCTTTATTAACTATAAATAAAATATTAAAAATAGAAAATATAGAAGATAACATAGATAAAATAATAGATAAAGTATTATTAAGATCTATGGAATATTTAGGTAATAAATATCATCTAGATGATACTAGAATTTATACTTTAAAAAGTTTTAATAAATTATTAATAAGTAATTTCAAACAAACATTAAAAAGTAAAGATACTAATTCTAAAGACTTAGAAATATATAACTTATTAAAAAAACAAAAGTATAATAAAGTTAAACCTCTAGCTCTAAAAAATCCTCTTACTTTCTTAAGTATTTTATATATTTATACTATCTTGGAGAATTAATGAATAAGTTTAAATATTCAGATAGTAATAAAAGATATCATACTTTAGATTATTTTTATAAGAATAAATTTAATTCTAAAGTATTTAAAGTAAGTTTAAATGGTAATTTTACTTGTCCTAATATAGATGGTACTAAAGGATATGGAGGATGCATCTATTGTCATAAAGGAAGTTCTGACTTTGGAGGTAATAAAGAACAAAGTATTACAGAACAGTTTAATTCAATTAAGAATATGATGTTAAAGAAATGGCCTAAAGCTAAGTATATTGCTTATTTTCAATCTAATACTAATACTTATGGTCCCTTAGATAAATTAAAAAGTTTATTTGAAGAAGCTATCTCTCAAGAAGGAGTAATAGGTCTAAATATTGCGACTAGAGCAGATTCAATTACAGAAGAATGTTATGATTATTTAGAAGATCTATCTAAAAGAACTTATCTTACAGTAGAATTAGGTCTTCAAACTACTAATGAAAAAACTGCTAAATTGATCAATAGATGTCATACATTATCTGAATTTGAAGAAGCAGTTAAAAAGTTAAGAAAAAGAAATATCAATGTAGTAGTTCATATCATTAATGGACTACCCTACGAGACTAAAGAAGATATGTTGAATACAGTTAAATATCTAAATAAATTAGATATTCAAGGTATTAAGATACATATGTTATCAGTAGTAAAAGATACTCCTTTAGAAGAAATGTATAAAAAAGATAAATTTCATATTCTAACTAAAGATGAATATATAGATATAGTAGTAAATCAATTAGAACTATTAAGAGAAGAAATAGTAATTAATAGAATTACTGGAGATCCTAATAAAGATGATTTAATTGAACCTACTTGGTTATTAAAGAAATTTGTAGTTATGAATGATATTGATAAAGAAATGGTAAGAAAAGATACTTATCAAGGAATAAAAAAAGATAACGATTAGTTATCTTTTATTTATTAACTTTATCTACAAATTTCTTTATAGTTTCACCATTAGTACCATCAAATGCTCTAAGTACTTCAATAGGTATAGCAAAGATAATTGTATTAGATTGATCAGAAGATAAATCATTTAATGTAGATAATGTTCTTAAGTGTAGAGCTCCAGAAGTAGCAGACATTATGTCAGCAGCTTTAGCTAAGTTAGTTGCAGCTTCAACTTCTCCAGTAGACTTAGTAATAACAGCTTGTTTTTCTCTTTCAGCTTCAGCAACTTTACCCATAACTCTTTGCATCTCTTCAGGTAATTTAACATCTTTTAATTCAACATTTTCTACTTTGATTCCCCATGGATCAGTAGCTTCATCAATTATCTTACAAATCTCTTCAGATATCTTATCTCTTTGAGTAAGTAATTCATCTAAAGATACAGTACCTACAGCATTACGCATAGTAGTTTGAGCAAGTTGTGATACAGCATATTTAAAGTCTTCAACAGCTATAATTGCTTTACTCGCATCAAATACTTTGTAATAAATAACTGCATTGATTCTAATAGTAACATTATCTTTAGTAATCGCATCTTGTTCAGCTACATCTACAGCCTTAGTTCTAATATCAACTTTTTGATATGATTGAATAATTGGTAATATAATACGCCAACCTGGATTTAGCATTTTCTTATATTTACCAAATTGAAATAAAATTCCTCTTTCATATTCAGTAATTTGTCTTATTGAGCATAAGATAATAAGTACTATGATACCTAATATTGTATATATAAATCCGTTCAAACAATCCTCTCCTCTCTATTAATTTAATTATATAATACTATATTTCTCTAAGCAATATTTTTATTAACAAAAATATACAATATTTATTAGATAAAAACCTTGTAATAAAAAGAAAAAAAATATATAATGAAATAAAGGTAGGATTGCGATGAAAAAAATATTTCAAGCTAAAAATTCTATAGCCATAACATTAGCTGGTTGGGGACTAGTTATGCTTTTGACTGGAATGATTTTAAATGGTCAAGATCGTACTATTCTAGAAAAAGATTATTCAGTTAATGTATCTTCTACTAGAGTTACTTCTCTAAAAACAGATGAAATAATTTTAAAAACTATGACTTTAGAAATAAACAATCCACTAAGTGTAGATGTTAGAGACTACATTGAAAATGTTGATACTTTAGACGAATCAGTAGTAAAAGCTTTAAAATTAGATACTTCAATGGTAAATATAAATGAAGCTGGTACTTATGCATACACAGTATCATTCAAAGGTAAAAAATATAATGGTAAATTTATAATTAAAGAACAAGAATTACCTAATTTCTCATTAACATTAAAAGAGATAACCTTAGAAGTAGGAGACTCTATAAGTACTAATGTATCTTCTTATATTAAAGAGAATCTACCAGAACAAATAAAGAATCACTTAGTCTTAGATCTAAGTCAAGTAAATACTTCTGAAGCAGGTAATTATCTATATAAAATAACATATAATAAAAAAACATATACTGGAAAAATACATGTTCAACCTAAACAAGAAGGTCCAAAGATAATAAAACCTCAAACTAATGAGGAAGAAGAAAGTAATCAATAAAAAAAATAAGTTTTATAACTTATTTTTTTTTATCTGATTATTATTATTAACATATCTTTCACTATCTTCTATAGTAAGAGATTTACCTTGTATTCCATCACTATTTTTAACATTATAATCTACTATAACAAAATCATTATTAGTATCATTGAAATAATGTTTATTAACTATAACATCTACTAAGATAGAATCTCCCTCTAAATCTAGACCACAATAATCATCTAGAGTAGTAGCACTCATATAAGCCATCATTAATCTATCTCCAACTATATCTCTATTATATTTATTATCATACATATTGGATATTATAGCCCAAGCATTCTCATTAGCTAATACGAAGTTATAATAGTCTTCATCATTATCATAATAAACAAATGAATCATATGAATCTTTAGCTATATCTATATTTTTAATTAATGCTAGAGCTGTATCTTCATCAGCATATTGAGCTAAAGCATAAGTCAAATAATCAATATTATTACCAAAGTATGCTTGTTCAAAAACTTCTGGTCCAACTATTTCACATAAAGCACCAACATAAGCAGCTTCTTGATGGTAAGTATACATCTCATCATCATTAAAATCAGCATTCAACATTTCAGTCATACCTTCATTTAAAGCATAACCATCATAACCATCACTATAACTATTAAAATCATATAAACCAGATTGAGAATAATAATGTAGAATTTCATGATATAAACATGTCTTTTTTAAATACTCTACATTAATATTACTATCTATATATATTTTATTTTCATCTTTAGTATAAAATGCTAAAGCATTTCCAGCTTCCATTTCTTCTCTATTAGATGTAGGAATTATCTCTAAATCACCAATAGTTCTAAGTAATTCACTTTGTTTCATATAAGGACCATACTTTATCACAATATCCTTAGTCATCTCTAAATACTCAGTTAAATCAGGATTTCTACTTATCAATTCATTATATAATTCTTCTCCTGTTAATTCATTCTCTTCTTGTACATCAATAGTAATAATACCAGAATCAGAATTAAATATATCACTAATACTAATATCTTCATCTAAAGCAGTAACACCTATAGCTGCAGTAATAATACTCAATGAAAGAATTAAAGTAGTTAATCTACCATAACCTCTTAAACAATTTTTAGTCTTATTATAAGTCTTATATAAATAATCATTATCTACTTCTTGTCCATTTAAATAAAACCTTAATTGTTTAGAATATTTATCATAAAAAGTATGATAAAGTATACCTTGATTCTTTAATTCACCACAATATATCAAAGAAATCACCTTCTAACTTAATCCTATAATATTTCCCTCTTCTATGTCAATATGTTCATAATTAGGAACTTTAGGTAATCCAGGCATAGTCATAATATTACCAAGTAATATAGTAATAAAACCTGCTCCATTATATAATCTAATATCTCTAACTGTAACTTCAAACCCTCTATTTATATCAATAGCTTTCGCACTATCAGTAAATGAATACTGAGTCTTCGCAATACATACTGGATAATCACTAAATTCTTCTAAATTATTAATCTTTTCAATAGCTCTATCACTATAATTAACCTTATCAGCATGATATATCTTCTTACATATAATATCTATTTTAGATTTAATATCTAAATTATCTTCATATAATAACTTGAAATCATTCTTATTATTACAAATATCCATTACTTTATTAGCTAAATTAATAGCTCCCTTAGATCCATCTTTATAAGCACTACTCATTTCAAAAGTTATACCTTTATTTTCACAGAATTCTTTAATAGTATTAATATCTTCTTCTGAATCATCATCAAATAGATTCAAATCTACTATTAAATTAGAACTATATAAAAGTAAATTATCAATATGAGTATCTAAGTTATCTAAACCTACTTTTAAATCATCTCTACCATGATATTTTAAACCTCTAACAGTAGTAACTAATACTATACAATCAGGTTTTAAATCATTTAATCTACACTTGATATCAAAGAATTTTTCAGCTCCTAAATCAGCACCAAATCCTGCTTCTGTAACAACATAATCTGCTAGAGAAAGTCCTAGTTTAGTAGCGATAACACTATTACAACCATGAGCTATATTCGCAAAAGGCCCACCATGAATAATAGCTGGATTATTCTCTAGAGTTTGAACTAGATTAGGTTTAATCGCATCTTTTAAAAGTACTGCCATAGATCCAACTATATTTAATTCTTTAGCGTATACTAATTCATCTTTACTATTTATACCAATCGCTATATTACCTAGTTTTTCTTTTAAATCATCCATATCTTTAGCTAAACAGAATAGTGCCATAATTTCACTAGCTGCAGTAATATTAAATGATTCTTCTCTTTCACCATTAATCTTTCTTAAGAATCTATCATTAACATCTAAACATCTATGAAAATATACTTCTTTAATATCTAATTTATTACCAAAATAAATGTGAGAGTCTATTGCGGCACATAATAGATTATTTGCTGCTTCAATAGCCGCAAAATCACCAGTAAAATGAAGATTAATCTCATCCATAGGTACAACTTGAGAATATCCTCCTCCAGTAGCTCCACCTTTCATACCAAATACTGGTCCCATAGAAGGTTCTCTTAAAACTACTAAACTATTTTTATTTAAACTACACAACGCATCATGTAATCCAATAGATACTGTAGTTTTACCTTCACCTGCTGGACATGGAGAAGTAGCTGTAACCAATATTAATTTACCAAACTTATTAGATTTAACATCATTAATCTTAGCTTTATCATTACCATATAGAACTAAATCTTCTTTCTTTAATCCTAATTTTTTACCAATCTCAACAATATCTTTTTTATTACACTCTCTAGCTATCTCTATATCAGTCATACTCTCACCTCACAATGAAAATAATACCATAAAATAACAAAAAAATAAACATTTCAAGTACTATGAAACTAATTATTTCAAAGAAAAATATTCTTCAAAAGAGTATTTTTATTATATAAAAACTTAAATCCACAAGAGAAACCTCCTCAATAACAAAAATCCTTAGTTTGCAGTTAACCAAACTAAGTTTTATAATCACAGTCAATTAAGAAAAAAAGGAGGAATGAGATGAAAAAGTTAATATTTTTCTTAATTATGTTTATTTCCCTCTTTATAGGGATAAACACTCAAGCTAAAACTTATTCGTTTTATGAAGCAGAAACCATAGATAATGTTTATATAAATAGATATGAACCATCAACAAAGACTCTCTATTATCAAAAAGCTAGATTCTTTAGAGAGACTGGTACAAAAGAGTTTGCTTATTGTGTTGAACCACAATTAAAGTTTAATGAAAACTCTTCATATACATCTTCTGAATTAAACTTATCTGGTAACCAAGTAAAACGTTTGAAGGAAATAGCCCACTTTGGTTATGGTTATAAAGGTCATACTGATAAGATCTGGTATGCAGTCACTCAAGTGATGCTCTGGAAAGAAACTGAAGGAGATAGTAATGTTTACTTTACTGATAGTCTAAATGGTAATAAGATTAATACTTATGATCATATGATGAATGAAATAGAAAAATTAATTAAAGATAATACTGTTTTACCAAGATTTAGTTCAAAAGAATTCTATATCATTAAAGGAACTGAATTAAATATAAGAGATTATAGTAATGTATTAAATAATTATACTAATAATCTAAATCTAAAGATTGAAAATAATTCAATCACAGTAAAAGATTTAGATACAGGTTCTTATACAATAAATCTTACTCGTAAAGATAACAATCATAATAATCCAGCTTTATTTTATATTAATGATGGTAGTCAAAATCTATTAAAAACAGGAAATCTATCATACTTAAATACTTCTCTAAAAGTTAATGTATTAAATACTTCAATTAAAATCATAAAAATAGATAAAGATACTGGTAATTCTACTAATAGTGGTAAAGCTACTTTTAAAAATACTAAATTCAAAATAACTAATAAAGATACAGGTCTAGTAAGAGAATTAGTTTTAACCGATTCTAATATTATCTCTTTAACAGATGAACAATTTGGTCATTATGAACTACAAGAGATAGAAGCAGGTACTGGTTATAATTTAAATAACAATGTATTTGAATTTACTATTGATAAAGATAATACTGATCAAGAAATAACTATTGAAAATGAAGTAATAAAAAAGAAAATAATCCTATACAAAACATATGGTACAAAAAAAGTACAAGTAAAAGAGGCTAATATCGAGTTCAATGTCTTTGATGAAGATAATAAATTAGTCAAAACTATTAAAACTAATAAAGATGGTATTGCGGAAATAACTCTTCCATATGGGAAATATACTATCAAACAGTTAACTACTACTACAGGTTATGATTTTATTGAACCAATTACTATCGATGTTAATGACTCTAAAGACCAAAAGATTCATTTGAAAGATTTTAAAATAGAAGTTCCAAATACTAAATCCTATCATAGTAATCTATTATTATTCATCTTATCATTATTACTAATATGAAAAAATTACAGATATTCATAATTCTTCTAGTAATGGTTATTGGAAGTATTATTATCAATAATACTTATAAAAACAAAATGTCTTTAGTGACTAAAATTGATTTTTCAAATCAAATAAAGTCATTTAAGATAGATAAAATTAGTTTAAAAGATGATAGTATTGGTTATATTAAAATTAATAAGATTAATTTAAAAAACAAGTTATATTCGATTAACAATAAAAAGAATACTGTTGATAAGAATGTTACTATTCTAAAAGATTCGATTTTTCCAAATGAAAAAAATTCTACTATGATAATAGCGGCCCATTCTGGAACAGGAAATGTTGCCTACTTTAGAAATATAAATAAATTAGAAAAAGGGGATAAAGTAAATTTAAAACTATATAATCATGAATATAATTATATAGTTCAAAATAAATGGGAAGTTGTTAAAACAGGATCAATCATATTCCCTATCGAAAGCAAGAAACAATTAGTTTTAACAACTTGTAGTCCTAAAAAAGATAATTACCAATTAATAATTAACTGCATAATAAAAGAGTAGATTATCTACTCTTTTTTAATATCTCTAAAGCTTTTTCAAATTGCATGTCTTTCTCACATTTTTCGTCTTTACAAACATCTACTTCAACATCAGGTTTAAGACCTTTATTTTTCTCATGATTTAGCCATACTCCTTTAGAAGTTAACCATTTTTGAGTAGTATATTTAATACTAGATCCTGTAGATAGTTTTACTTCTTTTTGAATAGTACCTTTACCATAAGTCATTTTTCCTACTAAAGTAACATTCTTATAATTCTCTTTGAAACATGAAGCTACTATTTCAGAAGCAGATGCTGAATTCTCATTTATAAGAATAACAACAGGTATATTTATTTTATTTTTAGCACTAGTTCTTACTTTTACACTTCTGTGTTTACCTTTTATTTGATAAATAACAGTATTTTTCTTAAAGAATGGTTCAACCATACTCTTAACTTGACCAAGATGTCCTCCAGGATTATCTCTTAAATCAATTATTAATCCTTTAACATTCTTTTCCATTAATTTATCTAATTCTTTATTGAATTGTTTCCCTGTATTTAAAGCAAAATTATTAATATCAAGATACCCTATATTATCATTAACTTCTGATATAACAGATTGTACTACCACTTTAGCTCTTTTTATATTATATTCTAATATTTTATTATCTCTTCTTATTTTAATATTTAAATATTTATTTCCTGATTTAGAAACATAATCTGAAAGATCAAATATTTCAGTCTTATTAGCATCTTTATTATCAATAGATACTATAATATCATCAACCTTAATACCAGCTTTACTAGCAGGAGAATTTTTAGCTACATCAACAATTACTGTATCTCCTTTATCATTCTTAGTAATAGTTATACCTAATCCTTCATAATATCCATTAATAGATTCATTAAATGTTTTAGTTTCTTCTTCTGATAAGAAATTACTATAAGAATCATCTAAAGAATTTACCATTCCAGATATAGCAGAATCAGCTAATTCATCTTTATCAATATTACTATAAGAATTATTAACAATATTATTATAAGTAGAAACAATCTCTTGTAATTTAGCATCACTAGAATCTAAAATATTAATCTTACAATAACATAGTAATATACCTACTAGTATTCCTAATAAAGCCATCATGAATGATAAAAATACAACTTCAGTAAAAGAATAACTTTCCCTTCTCTTTTTCTTATTACGAATTCTTTTCTTTTTATCTTTTCTCATATTTATCACCTATATTAATACTAACACAAATAAACAAAAAGAAAAAGACACTGAGTGTCTTGTTTACATAATAATTTTAAGGTTTTAAGTATTCAATAACTTTCTTTTTACCAATTTTGTTTTCAACAATTTTTCCTTTTTTAACTTTGATTACTGTAGGATCTTTTACTCTTAAATCAGCAGCACTTTTAACATCAAAATTAGGCTTATCTGAAATAACATATTTATTTAATCCATCAGTTAAATCAACATAATAAATTGCTTCTTTTCCTAAACCTTCATATTCAGTTATAGCATTAAATATTTCATCATCATCTGAATAGAATACTACTAAGTATGAATCTTCACTTTGTTTTAGAGAAGAACCTGCTAAAATCATTTCATAACTTATAGTAGCCTCTCCTACTGGTTGTCTTTTTTCTCCTTTATTTAGAACTAAAACAGTACAACCATATATAGCAGCAAATACTAATGCTACTCCTATAATAGTACCAATAATTTTCTTAATAGAAACTCCAGTATCAATATTATTTTCTAAATCATAATATTTATTTGTATTTTTAGTTTTTTTTCTCCTTTGTGCCATCTAAACCACCCACCTAAATTATAGCATAATATTTAATAATATCAAAGAAAAATAGTCGTTTAGACTATTTTTCAGTAACAAGAACAGTTATTGTTTTATTCGTTCTAACTGTATAAGTTAATGTAACATCGTCACCAGTAACTTGAACTTTTAATTTGTTATTACCAGGAGTAACATTTTTCAAGTCTACAAAGGCTTTAATATTATCAGCTTTAACATTCTTTATAGCTCTAGCACTACCAGTAACTTGAACATCTACAGTACTATCTTCAGCAGATAATGCACTAACTGAGTACTTATCAGATAAGTTTTCAGTAACTATTCTAACATTCTTAATTGTCTTAGATGCTGATTCTGAAAGTGTTACTTTAATTGTCATTTGAGTAGTACTTAACTCAGTAATTCCATCAGGTTTTTCAATAGTAACATTATAAGTCTTATCTCTACTTAATCCATCAACATCAATAGGTACAGTAATTTGTTCTAAAGCATCTACAGCACTTTCTTTACCATAAACTGTTACTTTAGAAATACTTGTATCAATACTACTGATTGATTTACCTAACGCAAGTGTACCACTAGGTACAACCTTAATAGGTACCTCTTTACTTGGTGAAGTAACTGTAACCTTACATGTAATAGTCTTAGGTACAATTTCTACTTTCATGATCTTACCATTTGCATTATAAGCAACTAAAGGTACATCTTTTAAAGTAATTTCACCAGTACTATTATCAGGTATCTTTTCAGCATCTACTAACGCTTTAACAGAAGCAACTTTATCTAGACTCTTCTGAGATCCTTTAACAATAACTTCACTTCTATCTAATGTAACTTTATCTATATATAATTTAGAATTCAAGTTATCACTATGTAAGATATCATAAGATAATGTCTTAGTTGTACTAACTTTCTTATATATAGTAATAGTAACTTCACTAGGATCTAGTTTATAATCTAAACTCTTTAATCTTTGTGAATATTTTAATCTAACTTTATGTTGACCAGGTTTATAACCAGTTAAATCAACACTAACTCCAGTAGATGGAGATTGTTTAGCTAAGAATATATGTCTCTTTTGACCTAATAAAGTAATATCTACTGTCTCAGGTAATCCTTCAACAACATATAATTCTTCATTATAAGTAGCTGTTACTGGTTGATCATATAATACTTCTGCGTATTGATCAATCGCAACATCTCCTTCTCTATCAATAATAACAAATGTTCCAAATGCCAGTACTAAAGCTGCAACTAATAAGAACGATTTATTACTACTCATCTTATCAAAATATCTACCGATTGAATCGATAACTCCCTGACACTTTATTAATAGTTTAGTAAGTGGATTAATAATTAATTTCTCAATGATTGAACCTAATTTTTTAAATAATCTTACGAATATATTACTTTTCTTCTTCATATAATACTTCCTCTTCTACATAATCATAATCATTACTATTTTTAGGTTTCAATTCATCGATAAGTAACATTCTAAGGTCATCTAAACTTAAATCGTATAGCATTTCTCCTTTTAGACATATACTTATATTTCCAGTTTCTTCACTTACTACTACATTTATCGCATCAGTTTCCTCACTTAATCCTAGAGCTGCTCTATGTCTAGTACCAAGATTTCTATCAATCTTCATACTATTACTTGTAGGGAATACTGCTCCAGCACATATTATTCTATCTCCTTGAATAATAACCCCACCATCATGTAATGGATTACCTTCATAGAAGATAGCTACTAATAGGTCTGCAGATAAATCTGCATATACCTTTTTAGCTTTATCTATATAATTACCTAAACTAACATCTCTTTCTAATACAATTAAAGCTCCAATCTTTTCTTTAGACATACGATCACAAGCACTAACTATCTCATAAACTAATCTTTCTCTTTCATCAACAGTTAAAGTCTTATGTTTACCTAAGAATTGACTTCTACCTAATTGCTCCAAGATATTTCTAATTTCAGGTTGGAAAATTATAATTAAAGCTAAAGGTCCCCATTCAATAATATACTCTAATAATACTTTAACAGTAACTAAACTTAAGAATGAACTAAGTATATTAAGAATTATTATGAATATAACCCCTTTAAAAATAAGTGCTAATTTAACATTATTTTTAATATTCTTTAATATATAATAAAATATTGCCCAAACAATAAAAATATCTAATAAATTTCTAATAATGGACATCACATTAACAGTCAAAATATCATCTCCTTGCTACCCTAATTATCATATTTATTTTAACATTTTTAACTCAATTTATCAACAAAGAAAAAGAAATAATTTTAATTATTTCTTCAATATTTTATTATCTTCAAGTATTCTACCAGTTATCTTAAAATAACTATTACGATTATCGATTCTATCTAGATGTTCTCTTAAATATTTTTGATAATCTTCATACTCATCTTCACTATGATGTAGTGGTAAAACATCATAGTTTTTTAATACTTCTACTCTTACTCTATCTCCAAAATGATAAACTTCATCTCCTGCACTAAATGAGTAAGTATCTACATCAAAGTAAGTTGGTTGTCTATCAAATCGAACATTTCCTTCCATGAAGTTATCTAATCTAACTCTAAGACCTTTTTCAAAAATATCGATAACAGTACCATCAAATTCTTCTCCTACATAATCTTGTAAGAAAGAAGCACAATTCTTATCATAGACTATTCTTTCAACATCAGAAGCAGATCTTTCTTTCATAGAAGTATAATTTCCTATCTCTAATAAATCTGATAGAGTTGTCTTTTTACCATGATGTTCAGATAAAGTAGTTTCTTTTAATATTCTATGTATTACTAAATCAGGATATCTTCTAATTGGAGAAGTAAAATGACAATAATTAGTTTTTCCTAAACCATAATGACCAATATTATTAGGAGAATATTTAGCTTTAGCCATACTTCTAATTAATCTAGCAGATAAAATATTTCCTAAATCTCCACTATCTTTAACAAAATCAGCTAATTGTTTCATATATTTAGGATTACTAACACAATCATTAGCATCTAACATATTAAAACTAAATCCAATAATATTAAGTAATTTAATTAATTCAGCAACTTTATCTTCATTAGGTCTACCATGTACTCTATGAAGACAAGGATATCCATATCTAGATAAATGTTTATCAACAGTTTCATTAGCTACTATCATGAATTCTTCAATTAGATTCTCAGCATAATCATTCTCTCTTTCATGAGCACCAATCATCATACCATTTTCATCATAAATTTCTTCTTTATCACCAATACCAAATTCTATAGATCCTTCTTTTATCCTCTTCTTTCTTAAAGTTAATGCTAATTGATTCATTAACAATAAAGTTTTAGCAAATGGTTTATATAAAGGATCTATTTGTTTACCAGCAAAAATATCATTAACCTTATCATAACTCATCTTTAAATCAGAATTAATAATAGAATTACATATATTATAATTAACAACATTACCTTCTTTATCTATCTCCATAGAACAAGTAACCGCTAAACGATCAACATTTGGATTTAATGAACAAATACCATTAGATAATTCGTGAGGTAACATAGGAATAACTGTATTACCAGCATAAGTACTAGTACTCTTACGATAAGCATCTTTATCTAGTGGAGAATTCTTAGATACATAATGAGCTACATCTGCTATATGAACTCTTAATAAGTAATTACCATTATTAAGACGAGAACAACTAATCGCATCATCCATATCTTTAGTATTCTTACCATCAATAGTAAATGTCTCTAAATCAGTTAAATCACTTCTACCTATTCTGTCACTTGGTAAAACTTCAGCTGGAGTCCAATCAACTTGTTCCCAAGATTCATCACTAAAGTCATTATCCATACCAAGTCTTAATGCTTCCCAGAAAACATCTTCTTTAGGATCATCTTTATGACTTAATTTATCTATCGAACTAACTCGATAAAAATCAGAAGCATCAGTCTCTTTATGATCAAGTTTAGCTCTAACTCTATTACCTTCAACTATCTTTTCACCTAGAATTAAATTATCATCAATAGATATAAATAAATCTTTATATTTTCTATTAACAGGTTTCACATAATAACCAAAGTTTCTATCTCTATAAACTTCTCCATATATAACATCTAATTTATTATCAAGTATTCTTTCTACCCTAATATCTGATCTTTTACCAGTACCTATAATTTCAATTAAAACTAAATCTCCATCATGAGCACCATTAAAACTATCTTTTTTAATAATATATTCTTCCTCTTGAGGAATAATTTCCCCATCTTTTTCATAAGAAGTATCTTCTATAACCAAACCATTACCATTTTTTAATAAATTAAAAGTTCCTTTATGAAAAGAAGTATTATTAATATGTTTATATCCATTACCTATCTCAATAAATTCATGACTCTTAACATAATCATCAATAATACTATCTATCACTATTAAAGATTCTCTACTAAAGACAACTTCTTCAGCATACTTTTTAGAAATTCTATTTCTAGTCTTTTCAATTATCTCATCTTTAGTAATAGCTTTCTTACTTCTTCTTACTACTTTTAAGATTTCATTTTCTACATCTACCAAATATTTACTTTTCATAGATCCCCCATTATTTCAAAACAAAAGGAAAAAACTCTAGTTTTTCCCTTTTTAATTCACTCTTCTTACATACATTAAACTATCGTATGAACCTCTTTCCCAAGCAGCTACATTACTTGCGATAACTCCTTGAGAAGGGTTTGTCGCATGGATCATTATACCATTACCAACATATAGTGCAGAGTGTGTAACTCTACCACCATGTCCCCAACTTAAAATATCACCTGGTTTAGCATTAGCGTAACTTACACCAACACCTAAATAAGCTTGAGCTGCAGCACTATGAGTAATATTCTTTCCAAATCTTGAATAAACATAGGCTACAAAACCACTACAATCGAATCCTGCTGGAGATGATCCTCCAGAAACATATCTAGATCCAATCAAAGAATAAGCAAGACTAACCATACTATTTCCATTAACATTAGCTGGAGCACTATTATTAATTTCTCCATTGTTAATAGTAGTATTGTTATTAGTAATAACTTCTTCTTGAGGTTCTTCTTTTACATTAATAGTAAATGTTTCAACAGTAACATTATTAGCTCTATCTACTGCTTTAACTTTTACTTTATATGTACCAGGTACATTTTTATTGAAATTACTATCAATAGTAAAGTATTCTTTACTACCTTCCTTAGCATTCTTTTTATAAGCTAGCTCTTCTTCATCATCAATAACTGATTTAACATTCTTTTTAAGATTATAATCGCTACCACTCATAACAGTAATATTAGATTTCTTAATCTTAACTTTAGGTTTAGTATTATCATAAACCCTAACAGTAAAAGGAATAACTTTAGTAATATTATTCTTCTTTACCTCTATTGAAACATCTTGGTTTCCTAATTTTTTTGTATCTAAATCAGTTACGATCTTATACTCACCATCAACAGTGTCTATTAATGATCCTAAGCTAACTAAATTCCCATATTTTACTTCTTTTTGTGTTAGGCTTGCATCCAAGTTATCATATATCATGTAATTCCTATATACATATAGACTGAAAAACATGATAAAGAACAACATTGTTGTTAAAGAAAGTCTAAAGAAAGACTTCTTATATTTTAACATATAGTTTTCACTCCTTAATTACACAAGAATGCCCTATATACTACCACAAATTAATTCAAAAGTCAAAAAAGAGGCTATTTACTAGCCTCAATTTCACACATTATTGGATAATGATCACTAACATAACCAAAATCATTTACTTCTCTATCAACAAAAGTATTTTTTACTTTTAATCTTTTATCTAAAAAGATATGATCAATCATCTTCATAGTAGGTTTAGATGGAAAAGTACCACCTTTCTCATCTTTAAAAGGATCTAAATACTTATTAGTACTAACAAATTCTTTAAATTTCTTATTACTCATACTCATATTAAAATCACCAGTAATAATAATATATTCATCATCCATTAATTCTTTATCGATAATATCTTTAAGTATTTTAAGTTGTTTAATCTTATTAGGAGAATCACTATTATCAATATGAGTATTAATAATCATATATTTATTCTTTTCATAAGTAAAATGACATACTACACATATTCTCGCAAAGTTATCTTTCTTATCTTTTTTTCTTATTTTATTAATATCTTCATATAAAGCATAAGTATTATATGATCTAATATTATATTTTTTACTTATGAAGATAGAATTGTATTCTCCATAGAAAGGTATTAGACTTGTCTTTTTACCAGTTACTATATAATAATCATCTAATTTATTGATTAGATAGTTCAAAGCTCTATGATTAAGTTCTTGAAAACCTATTATATCTGCATTGCTATAATCGATATAATTATAGAGATGTCTTGTTCTACCAAGATGTCCAAAACTGAAATTTTTAGTATTAAAAGACATAATCTTCATAACCTTCACCACCTAAATGATACCACAGATTATTGAAAAATGCTTAAAAATATGATATAATGTGCATACATATTGGGGATGATCTGGTTTCGACGGGAATACTAGAGCATAGATCGCAAGTCGGAGGAACACGTTACGAACACAAGCAATAAATGCTGAAGAAAATAACAATGCATACGGTATGGCTAATAGCTATGCTTTCGCCTAATTTAATATAAAGGCATGCACTCTACCTATTGTTATCTACGCAATAGAATAGGGTTCGTTTTAGTAGATTATAGCTACTATTTGTCTAGATAGTAGAAAGAATCTTTAGACTGGTATAACTATTTGGTCGTTAACTACTTGATAGTTATATGAGAATAATTAGTTAACTAAACTTGTAGAAGTTTATGTAGCTATATTTTCGGACAGGAGTTCAATTCTCCTCATCTCCACCAATAAGCAATTAAACACATCATCGATGTGTTTTTATGTTAAAATATTATTAGGAGGATAATATGAAAGAAGTACAAGAATTTTTAAAAGAGTGTGGAGTTTATTATCTAGCTACTATAGATAATGGTGAACCTAGAGTAAGACCTTTCGGAACAGCCGAAATATTTGAAGATCACTTATATATTCAAACAGGTAAAAGTAAAGATGTATTTAAACAAATAGAAAAGAATAATATTGTGGAATTATGCTCATTTAAAGATGGTAAATGGTTAAGAGTAAAAGGAAAATTAGTTTTAGATGACAGAGTAGAAGCTAAAAAAGATATGTTAGACAAAAATCCTACATTAAGATCAATGTATGATGAAAATGATGATAATACAGCTGTCTTATATTTTGAATCAGCTATCGCTACATTCTCTTCCTTTACAGAAGAACCTAAAATAACTAATTTTTAATCAAAAACTTTGTTATAATATAATTGAGGTGATAAAGTGGAAATAAAAGAATTTATCCAAAGAATGCACAATAATCAAGCTCATATAAAAATAGAAGAACTATTAAAAACTGAAGGAAAATCAATTCCAGATTTCGGATATAATTATATAGTAAAAATAAATAATAATGGAAAAGATGTTGTATACTTTGATGATATGGGTCAAAAAGGATGTCTTAGTGAATTTGAAAAAACTGAAGATGGTTTAACAAGATATCAAGTATTTTGGTATAACCAATTAGAAGATGGTGGTGATTATTTTTACACACTATCTAAACCAACTAATCGTAAGATAGATGAATTTACAAGATGGGGAATAATCAGTGGATTAGGAGATCCTCGTCCAGTTGATAAAGCTACTATTGAACATCTACTAGATAACAAAGATAAATGTTCTGAAATAATAGATATGGCTAAAAGAATGAAAGCTGAAATATTTGATTATTCATATAGAGAAACTTCAGATTATAGAGATAATGAGCCTTGGGCAACTATAGATGATGCGATTGAAATAGAAGAAAAACATAGAGCAAAATAAAAAGATGACTTAGTCATCTTTTTTTAAACTAAAGTAAATACTATAATTGCAATAATTATCACTATAATTGAAAGAACAACGATACTAATTTGCCCTGTATTAGCAAAACCTTCATTACGACCAGAACTAGATAATGTTCTTCCTTTAGAAGATTTTAATGTATTTGCTTTTTCCTCATCTGGAAACATATCACTTAGCTCTTTATCAAAGTTTTCTCTTTGTTCTAATGGTGATTTTTTCTCCACAAATTCCAAATCTTCTTTGTCTTGATTATCAACAACATTTTCACTTTTAAGAGATTTTAATAAACCTTCACATGATTTAGAATAATTTTGATTTGCTATAAGATATAATCTATTCTTACTTGCAAAATCTCTTTTATAAGCATCATCATCGATACTATAAATTATAGAAACTAACAATGGACTTAATTCTATATCATGACTATTGATATATTCTTTTTTATAATCACTATCGTTCAGAGTTATAAGAATTCCTAAGTTATATGCTTCACCTAAATCATAGTTATTTAATATTTCTTTCTTATAGTTATCATCATCGATAGTAGACACCAATTCAGCTAAACTTCTTTGTTCAATATCGTGGTTTTTAATATATTCTTTCTTATAGTTATCATCTTTTATATCCTTAAGAATTTCCCTCGCAATCAAAGAATCATCTAACCCATAAACATTATTTTCTATCATTTCTTTCTTATAATTTTCATCTTTCATAGATCCTATTATCATTGCTTTATCTACATTATTAAGTTTGTACTTATCTGAATCTTCCAGTATTTTTTTTCTATATTCATCACTGTATTCATCTCTTTTTGAATAAACCACTTCTTCAAGAGGTACTTCATCTTCCTCTAATGGCATCTTTTCTTTATCTTGTTGATCTACTTCTTTTGATTTATCAGGTAACTTAAAAGACACAGTCTGACCAACATAAGCATTCTCTTTAAATTCTTTATCATTCATTGAATTAATTATATCTAAAATAGCATAATCAGATAAACCAAGTTCAGAAGCATTATTCAAAACTTCTTTCTTAAATTGATCATCATCTATCGTTCTTATAATATTCGTTGCATTTCTATAGTTAAGACGATATTTATCTGAATTCTTAACAATTTCTTTCTTGAATTCATCATCATTTATAGTTACAACTATATTCATAATATCTTTGTTATTAAGTTTATATTCTTCAGCATGATCTATAATATGCTTTTTTTCCTCATCACTTAATTGTATTATTTCTTCGATAGTAAGACTTTTTTCTATCATAATATACCTCCTTGCATTAATATTCACATAACCACAATAAATTATTGTGTTGACTATCGCAAATCAAGACACATATAAATATATATTTTTAATCTAATCTCTATTATTTAGTATTTTTAAATCCAGTGAAGTAGTAGTTAGTACCATCAGTACTTTCATAAGTATAGATAATATGATTTAATTTATCTTTATTATCTTTAATAAATTTAACTATAGCACTATCATCTTCTGAATTATTATAATCTCCTAGAGCTACTTTTCTATTATAATCTTTATAATATTTATTAGTCTCCATATCAACGAAAACATAAGCAGTAGTTATAACTAATTTACTACTATTAACTGAAGTATTAATAATTTCATTAGTAGCATAGAATGCTGATGTTCCACCACAGCCAGTTTTTGAATAATACTTACCATCTTTTGAATTAAAATTATAGTCTCCACAACCTAAATTAAATGTAGTTCTTTGATATGTACCAGGTCCATATACTTCTTCAACTGCTTTTTTAACATCTGCTTCAGTTAATATATCATAAGCATAATCTGAAGAAGATTTACTCTTTTGATATACAAATGAACCAATATATTCAATCTTCTTTCTTGGAGATAAATTCTTAGCTTCAACACCACTAACATTATATAATGCTGCTGATGGTGAAGTTATACTTATAGGTGAAATATAATCTACATATTTTTGCCATTTACTAGTTTCAACTGCCTCAGTTTCTTCAGGCTCAGTAACTTCTTCTGCTGGAGTTGGTGTTGGTGTTGGTGTTACTTCAGCAGTTTTCTTTTCGTCTTTCTTAGGTGCTAAACTATTATAAGCAAAATATCCACCTATAGCTAATGCAATAAGTACTATAATAACTATTACAATTACTTTTGTTTTCTTACTCTTTTTTGGAGTAACAACTTGATTTTCATTTTCCACTATCTTAACCTACCTTTCAAGGTTATTATATCATAAATAAAAAATGATTTGAACAATCATTTTTTTATCTTACTTTTCTTTTCTTTTAATCTTTCATCTAATTTAGTATATTCTTCAGTTAATATTTGATAGTAATCTTCTCTATCTACATGATATATTTCTTTTCTATCATAACAATACCAAAGCACTTCACCCATTAATTGATAATCTCCTCTAGCATTATCTAATATAATATCTTTTTCTTCATCAGTTAATTTATATGTTTTAATAGCTTTTTCAATAGAATATCTTCCATCTAATATAATTAAATTTAAAACTTCTTCTCTAGTCAAAAATCTTAATATTTCCATATCACTAGAAGCAAATATTTCATAATTATTATAATCGTCGATACAACTATCTATTTGACCAGTAGCTTTAACTACTCCTACTTTAACATCTTCATCATTAGGAAAGAATCTAAATATATCAGCTATATGAGTACAATAATAAAGACCATTACCTTCTGTACCAAATCTAGCTAAAATATCACCATCTACATGATAGTGTTCTCCTTCTTTAAACTCTTTTCCATATCTATTAGTTTTATCACTATTGAATGCTTTATATCCAACCATAAAATCACCTGTTCATATATAATAACATAAAAAAAGAGTTATATAAACTCTTTTTAATATTTAGAAACTTGTTTTCTGATATCTCTTTGAATATCTCTTTCTTTTATAGTTTCTTTCTTTTCATATTCTTTTTTACCTCTACATACCCCTAATTCAACTTTTAATAAGTTTTTCTTAAAATATAGTTTTAGAGGTATAAAAGTATAATTACCTTTTTCTTTATACTTAATTAGTTTTCTTATCTCTTTTTTATGTAATAATAACTTTCTATCTCGAGTTTCATCATGATTAAATATATTACCTTCTTTATATTCTGCAACATACATATTTAGAAGTATTACTTCATTATTCTTAATAATTGCATAAGAATCTTTGATATTTGCAGAACCTTGTCTTATAGATTTAATCTCAGTACCAGTTAACGCAATACCTGCTTCTAATACTTCATCTATAAAATAATCATGTTTAGCTCTTCTATTAAGTATTTCCATATTATCACTCCCCTGATAATCTCCAAGTTAATTCTTTATATCTAGATGAGACAATTTGTCTGTACTTGTTATAGTAAGATTTATAACCAGGTAATAGTTTATCATTTAATTGACGATATGTATATAGTTTAAAGTTTTTATTATATCCACCTGTATGACGATTAGCATATGTATAAACTAACTCAGCTTTTGGATCAACTACACTAACAGTTTCATTATCTTCTAAATCAACATGTTTTTTAACAGTAGCTTCCATCATTAAACCAGTTAATCTCTCAGTACCATCTTGATCACTTATAACATTACCTAATGAATAAATAACCAATGTTTTACCATTATTAACATATTCAACAGGTTCAACTACATGAGGATGAGCTCCAATGATGATATCAACACCCAATTCAGATAAGAATTTAGTTTCTCTATCTTGTTCATAACTAACACCTAAAGAGTATTCAGTTCCCCAATGCATTGCAACCATCACAACATCAACTTGATCTCTTACTTTTTCAATATCTGCTTTAGCTTTCTCTTGTGAATATTCATTATTTAAATAATCTTTACCATATGGAGTAGGTAATCCATTATTCCACATAGTATAAGAGAAGAATGCATACTTTATATTATTCTTTTCATAGATTCTGACCTTGTCTCTTTCTTCTTGAGAAGACCATTGTCCACTAGTTATTATTTCAGGATGTTTTTTCCAGTAAGCAACTGATCTTAGAACACCTTTTTCTCCTTTATCCATAGTATGATTAGTAGCAAGTGATACTATATCGAATCCTGCATCAATAAAAGCATCTCCTACTTCTTGAGGTGAATTAAAACATGGATAAGAATCAAGTCCCATCTCTGTACCACCTAAGATAGTTTCTTGATTATAATAAGCTAAATCATATTTAGAAATAATAGGTTTTAAATTACTAAGCATAGGTTTAAAGTCATATGAACCATCACTCTTCTTAGCATCAGCATATAATCCATAATGAATTAATGCATCTCCTACCATAACTATTTTAAATTCATAATCTTTTTCTGTTTTAACAGGTTTCTTCTCTTCAACCTTCTTTTCTTTCTTTGGTTTATTAACATACTTTTTATAACCAAATACTCCCCCACCTATTAGTAATATCAATATCAATAGTATTATTATAGGTTTCTTTTTTAATCTTCTTCTTTTTCTCTTTCTACTCATACTTATAATCCTTTACTATTTCAAAATCTATAGTTTTATCTTCTTTAGAAGCTCTTACTACTCTAACTCTTACTTTATCACCTATAGTATATTTCTTATGTGATTTTTCTCCTACTAAACACATATGTTCTTCATCAAAATGGAAATAATCTTTCATATCTTTAATAGGAACTAAACCTTCAATTAAATTATCTAATTCAACAAACATACCAAAGTTAGTAACAGAAGAAATCATACCATCAAACTCTTCTCCAATATGAGATTCCATATATTCAGCCATCTTCATATCATCAACTTCTCTTTCACAGTTAACAGAAGCTCTTTCTCTTTCACTAGATTGATCTGCGATACTTATTAATTTAGATTCCCATTTCTTAATAGTATTATTATCTATTTTATGATCAAATAAATATGTATGTAATAATCTATGAACTGTAGTATCAGGATATCTTCTGATAGGAGAAGTAAAATGAGTATAACACTGACTACCTAAGGCATAGTGACCTAAGTTTTCAGCTCTATAAACAGCTTTTTGCATACATCTTAACAATAGTGTAGATAATATTTTATACTCTTCTTTACCTTCTAATTGTTTTAACATATCTTGAATCATTGTAGGTTTAGTATCTGTAACATCTGCTTTAACGTTATAACCTAAAGATGAGACGAATGTTAAAAAGTCTTTAATTTTTTCTGGTTTAGGTACTTCATGAACACGATAAATGAAAGGTAGACTCATAAAGTATATATGTGAAGCTACACATTCATTTGCAGCAACCATAAAGTCTTCAATTAATTTTTCTCCTTCACCTTGATATCTTAAAGTAATCTCAGTTGGCTTACATTCTTCATCTACTAAGATCTTAGCTTCATTAACACCAAAGTCAATATAACCACGTTTTTCTTTCATCTTACGTAGTATATGAGCTAATTCATTCATTAATTTCAATGTATCAACATACTCTTCATATCCTTCTGGTACTTTATTTTCTTCTAAAATCTCATTAACTTTCTTATAAGTCATTTGTTTTCTAGATTTAATTACACTAGGAAAGATCTCATAATCTAATTGTTTACCAGTACCATCAAATTCCATTACACATGAAACTGCTAATCTCTCTACTTCTGGATTTAGTGAACATATACCATTAGATAACTCATGAGGTAGCATTGGTATAACTCTATCCACTAAATAAACAGAAGTTCCTCTATTATATGCTTCTTTATCTAAAGGAGAATCTTCTTTAACATAATGAGATACATCAGCTATGTGTACTCCTAGTTTATAATGACCATTTTTAAGTTTTTCGATACTTATCGCGTCATCTATATCTCTAGTATCATCTCCATCAATAGTAAATATCATCTCGTTAGTTAAATCTTTTCTTCCTTCTTTTTCCTCTGGAAGTACTTCCATATTCATTTCACTAACTTCTTCTTGAACATCCACTGGAAACTCTATATCAAATTTATATTTATAAATTATAGATAAAATATCAACACCAGGATCATGTTTATGACCAATAATTTTAGTCACAATACCTTTAAATTTATTATTACCTAGTTTTTTATCTAATTCTACTATTACTTTATGTCCATCTACAGCGTTTAAACTATTTTCTTTATCAATTTCAATCTCTAAGTTTACTTTTTTATCATCTAATTCAATATAACCAGTATTACCCTTAAAATTAATCTCTCCAATATATTGATCTACTTGTCTTTTAATAATTTTAAGTATTCTACCCTCTAATCTATCTATATTAACTTTACTAGTTATTTCAACTAATACTACATCATCATGAATAGCTCCATTCATATTTAAAGCATCAATATAAACATCTTCTTCTAAATTATCTACTTCTACAAAACCAAAACCCTTCTTATTAACTCTTAATACTCCTACTTTTAAATGAGAATCTTCAATCAACATATATTTATCTTTCTTAGTATGATAAATAACAGCCTCATCTTCTAAATCATGTAACTCTTTTAAAAATTCTCCTGTTTTAGAAGCATCTTTTATACCTAAAGCATTTTGTATTTCATAAACATCTATTGCTTTATCACTATTTTTTAAGATATTTAGTATATCATCTTTCATAGTATCACCATACATATTATATCAAAATAAAAAGGACTTTTAAAGTCCTATACAAACATTGCGATCAAAGAAATTAAGAAAAAGGCCATTCCTAAAACTAAAGTGAAACGTGTCATAAATAATTCTGATCCTCTTTCTTTTCTGTTCACAAATAATGATGAAGTATCTCCAGATATAATTCCTGAAGTTCTTTCAGCTTTACCACTTTGTAATAATACTAAAACGATTAGAACAATTGAAATAACTAATAATACTACTTTCATACACAACCCTCCGAATAACGATATTTAGTATACCACAAAATACCTAATTATTCAATTCTATTTTTTTAATTTTTTAACTAAATCTTTAAACTCTGCTCCTCTAATTTCACATTCTTTATATTGATCCCATGAAGCAGATGCTGGAGATAGTAAAATAACTGAATTATCAGAACTCATTTCATATAATTCATTAAATCCATCACTTAAATGTTCATAAGTAATTGTAGGAATACCAAGTTTATCTCCAAACTCTTTAACCCTATCTCTACATTGTCCTATTCCTAGTATACCTTTAACATTTTTCATAAAAGGAATTAAATCATCAAAGTTTTGTCCTCTCTCTAAACCACCTAATATTATATAAGTATCTTTATTAAATGATGATAAAGCTATTTGAGCACATTTAATATTAGTAGCTTCTGTATCATTATAGAATTCTCTTCCATTAACAGTATCAACATATTCTAATCTATGTTCTACTCCTTTGAAATCACTAATTACTTTTACTATTACTTCATTAGAAACATCAAATTCTTTAGCAACCATTATAGCTGCCATTGAGTTTTCTACATTATGCATACCTTTAATCTTAATATCATCTATATCAATAATCTTTTCATCATAATAATAGATACAATTATCTTTTAGATGACATCCATCTATATCATTCTTACTAGAAAAATATTTTTTAACTGATTTAATATCTTCAACTTCATCTAATACTTCTTTATTTTCTTTATTAAGTATTGCGATATCACTCTCATCTTGATTATAAAACATCTTAGCTTTAGCTTCTTTATAATGTTCATAAGTCTTCATAAAATCAATATGAGCTTCAGAAAAATTAGTAATTACTCCAACATGAGGTTTAAATTTAGTGAAATTTTCTCCTTGTTGACAAGAAACTTCCATTACAATGATATCATCTTTCTTTAACATATTTAATATTCCACTAATTGGATATCCTATATTTCCACATAGATGAACTCTATCACCATATGCTTCTTTTAATATTTCATAAGTTAATGTAGTAGTTGTAGTTTTCCCATTAGTACCAGTAATACCTATTAATGTAACATCATCAGGTAATAATCTATAACTCATTTCAGCTTCATTAAGTACTTCTACACCTAATTCTCTAGCTTTTAATACATATTTATGATCTATTGGTACACCTGGATTTTTAATTAAATAATCAAAACTATCATCAAGTAAATCATCAGGATGAGATCCAAAGATAAATTGAACTCCTTTTTCCTTTAATTCATTCATTTTATCTTTATCATGCTTTTCTTCACTACCACCATCATTCACAATAACTTGATTATTATGATCAATTAAATATTTAGCTGAATCATAACCACTTCTTGCGAAACCTAATATTAAAATTTTCTTATTATCAAACATAAAATCACCATCATTATTATACAATAAAATATAATATTTGTATATTGAAACAAATTATTAAACTATGATATACTTATAAAGTAAGGAGTAATAAAATGAAGGTAATTAACTTAAGTCCTGTACAATTTGATGAATATGCGGAAAAACATCCAAATAAAACATATTATCAATCATCTAAATATGGAGAATTTATTAAGCATTTTGGTTCAAAAACAGAATATCTTGGTATAGTAGATGATGATAATAATATTCTTGGAGCTTCTTTAGTATTGTTTAGAGATGTCTTCATGGGTAATAAGATTGGATATGCTCCTAGAGGATTTTTGTTTGATTATGAAGATAAAGAACGAGTAGCTGAATTAGCTGAAACTTTAAAAAGAGATTTAGCTAAAAAGAAATACATGTACTTCATAATGGATCCTAGTGTAGCTTTATCAGTAAGAGATAAAACAGGAGAAATAGTTAATTTAAATCATAATGCTGAAAGTACTCTAGATAACATTAAAGCAGCAGGATTCTCATACAAAGGAGAAACTAAATATCTAGAAAATGGAAGTCAAAAATCTAGATGGGAAGGAGTTATTACTCTTAATCAAGATATTAGAGATAAATTTAATAATTTTGATAAAAGAACTAGAAGTAAAATTAGAAAAGCTTCTTCCGCAGGTTTAGAAATACATAAAGATGATAAAAAAGATATTAAATATGTATATGAATTTGTTAAGAAAAAAGAAAGAAAACCAATATCTTATTTCCAAGAATTTATCAAAGAATTTGGAGATAACATAGATGTTTATTATGTAAATGTTAATACTGAAACATATATTATTAATAGTAGAAGAGCATATGAAAAAGAAGTAGAAACAAATGATAATTTAGCTGAGATTATTCAAGATCCATCTATAGATCAAAAAACTAGAGATGAATATATTAATAAGAAGATGAAATCAGATACTCAAAAAGAAATATATAAAAATAATATGATTCAATCTACTAAATTATTAAAAGAATATCCTAAAGGTATCCCAGTAGCTGGAGCTATTGTCCTAAGATATGATAATGCTGCATATATAATTACTGAAGGTATTAATGAAAAATATAAGAACTTATATGCAGGGTACTTCTTAAAATGGAAGATGATAGAAGAATATATCTCTCAAGGTATTAAATATATTAATTTAGGTGCTGTATCTGGAGATTTTACTGCAGATAATAAATATAAAGCACTAAATGAATCTAAGTTAGGCTTTAATACATTAGTTACTGAAAATATTGGAGAGTTTGAACTTATTATTAAGAAGTTATCATATAATTTATATTTAAATTTAAATAAAAAATAGTACTAAGTACTATTTTTTTTGAAATAAATAAATTTCTACAAATATCATAACTATTGAATAAATAGATATGATAATAGGTATATAAATAAATTTACTACCAATTATAATTATTAAAAAGCAATTACATAATAAGAATATTACTAATGGTATTAAAGAAATAGCTATTCTTTTTAAATCATAACTAGCTATATATAGAATTGATAAAGAGGCAAAAGATGCTCCCCAAAACATAAATACATAAACTAAATCAAATTTATAATCATGGAAAAAATTAAATCCACAAAGATAAAAGTCTTTACCTATTCTAGATGATAATACTATAACTATAGCAGCTAATATGAAAGCTATAATGCTAGATATTAGTACTATTTTATATTTAAATTTTTCTAACTCCTTATTATTCATATTATCACCATCTTTAGAATAACATAATATTTATATAAGAACAATAAAAAAAGAGTTGCTTAACAACTCATTTTTTTATTATTCATAAATCTTAGTAACGTTTCCAGCACCAACTGTATGTCCACCCTCACGGATAGAGAATTTAGTACCTTCTTCTAAAGCGATTGAATGAATTAATTCAACGTCGAATGTAACGTTGTCACCAGGCATAACCATTTCAGTTCCTTCTGGTAATTCAATAACTCCAGTTACGTCAGTAGTTCTAAAGTAGAATTGTGGACGATAGTTATTGAAGAATGGTGTATGACGTCCTCCTTCTTCTTTACTTAATACATATACAGTAGCTTGGAATTTTTTATGTGGAGTAACAGTTCCAGGTTTAGCTAAAACTTGTCCTCTTTGTACTTGTTCTCTTGAAATACCACGTAGTAATACTCCAGCGTTATCTCCAGCTTCTGCATAATCTAATTGTTTACGGAACATTTCAATTCCAGTAACAACTGTTTTTTGAGTTTCTTTTATACCTACAATTTCAACTTCTTCGTTTAATTTTAATGTACCTCTTTCAACACGTCCAGTAACAACTGTTCCACGTCCAGTGATAGTGAATACATCTTCAATACTCATTAAGAATGGTTTTTCAGTATCTCTTTCTGGAGTAGGAATCCAAGTGTCTACAGCTTCCATTAATTCTTCAATAGCAGGAGTCCATTTTGGATCACCTTCTAAAGCTTTAAGTGCAGATCCACGAATTATTGGAGTGTTGTCTCCATCGAATTCATATTCGTTTAATAAGTCACGAATTTCCATTTCAACTAAATCTAATAATTCAGGATCATCAACCATATCACACTTATTCATGAATACAACCATTTTAGGTACTCCAACTTGACGAGCAAGTAAGATATGTTCACGAGTTTGTGCCATAGGTCCATCAGTAGCAGCAATAACTAAGATTGCTCCATCC
>JAFRVB010000009.1 GCA_017441845.1 Bacilli bacterium | reverse complement strand
CGGATCACATAAAAATGGCTGCCTCGGTTAGATTCGAACTAACGCATGTCAGAGTCAAAGTCTGATGCCTTACCACTTGGCTACGAGGCAATTTAAGTGGTGGAGAGAGGTGGATTCGAACCACCGAACTCAAAGAGAACAGATTTACAGTCTGTCGCGTTTAGCCACTTCGCTACCTCTCCAAAAATGGTGCCGAAAGTAGGACTTGAACCCACAACCTACTGATTACAAGTCAGTTGCTCTACCAATTGAGCTATTTCGGCACATGGTGGGCGATACAGGACTCGAACCTGTGACCCCCTGCTTGTAAGGCAGGTGCTCTAACCAACTGAGCTAATCGCCCGGTACACAGACCAGTTGACGTATACAAATATACCAATTTTTGCTAGTTTTGTCAACCTTTTTTGCTATTTTTCTTGTAGTTCTTTTAGCTTTTCTTCCTCCCATTTTGGAAGCATTTTTTCTAGAGTTTCAAAACCATGTTCAGTTTCTTCAACTTTCTTTAATTTCTTCTTTCCAATCTGATAATCAATGTCTTTTATACTCAATTTTAGATGATTTTCTTCATCAATAACATCGATAACTTTACATTTAATAGTTTGCCCTATTTCAACATAGTCATTTACGTCTCTAACAAATAAATTTGATACTTCTGAAATATGTATTAATCCAGTATAAAATTCATCTAAATTTACAAAGATTCCATACTTTTCTATACCAGTTACACATCCAGTTATAATGTCTCCTACTTTATATTTAGCCATAATCCTCTTCCTCTGGAGTTATTGTATCATTTATCTTATAATCAAACAAGTTATTCTTTACAATATTTTGTTTTTGATTTATTATTAATTTGGTGATATTTATGAAAGAAATTGACACTCAAAGCAAAATTATAAGTTTAATAGATAAAATGAGACCATTTCTAGTAAGTGATGGTGGAAATATAGAGTTTGTTAAGTATGAAGACAACATTGTCTATGTAAAAATGATGGGTGCTTGTGCAGACTGTGCTTTAATAGATGTAACTTTAAAAGAAGGTATCGAAGAAATAATAGTTTCCGAAATACCAGAAGTCAAAGAAGTTAGATTATATGAAGAATAAAAAAAAACGGATTATTTAATCCGTTTTTTTTCTACTTCTTTTTAGCTTTTTTTTCCTCTTTTACCTCTTCTTTAGGAGCCATTTTTTCTAAAATCTCTTCAATAGCTTTAGTACGATCTTCAATTGCTTTAGTTTCTTCAGAAATTTCTTTAGCACGTTTTTCAGCATCTTCTTTAGCTTTTCTTTCAGCAGCTATCTTTTCTTGTTCTTTAGCAATGTTTTCTCTATACTTAGCAACAGCTTCTTTTAAGGCTTTATCACGAGTTTCTTTTAATTTTTGAGCTTCTTTACGTTTCTCTTCTTCTTTAGCAATCTTTTCTTCTGCTTGTTTTCTTTCATTAGCAGCATCGCTAACTTGTTGTTTAACGTCTTCTGCTTCTTTAAATAATAACTCTACTTCTTCTAAAGAATCAACATTTTCATCTTTAGTTTCTTCTTTTTCCTCTTCAGGTGCTTCTTCAACTGGTTCTTCTTCAGCAAAGAACTCTTTAGCACTATTTATTTCGTCTTCTGTTAATCCAGCAACAGCTTTTTCATCTTCTGCTTCTTCTTCATTAACATCAACTTCTGTATATTGAGGATCTATTTTTTCTTCTAATGGTTCTTCTTCGCTAGCAAGACTCTTTTCAAAAGGAACTTTTATTGGCACTTCTTCTTCTTTTACTTCTTCTGGCGCTTCCTGAACTTCTTCTTCAACTGGCTCTTCTACAGTCTCTTCTACTTTTTCAGCAACTTCTTCTTCAACTGGTTCTTCTTTTACTTCTTCAGGTGCTTCTTCAGCTTCGATTTGTTCATCGATTAATCCTTCAACCAAATCTTTTTCTTCAGCAGAAACCATATCAATTGAATCAGCCTTTATAATTGAAGTGTTTTCAATTAATTTACTATGCATATCTTCATTGATTTTTAATGGCCTACTACCTTCAAGTGTTGCATGTAATTCATCTAAACTTGCATCAGATGGAAAAATTCCAGTTTTTAAAAATTCAAGTTTAGTCTCTAAAACAGCAATTCTTTTTGCAGTTGCTTCACTCATGCTAACCTTAGCTTCTTCTTTAGCTTCAGTTAATTCTTTTTCTACTTCTTTAGTAGCTTTTCTTTTAGCCATTCCGCTTTTTTGTGCTAATTCTCTTAAGCTATCATAAGTCTCTTGTTTAAATCTGATCTTATTAGCTTCAGTTTCGCACTTAGCTAATTCTTCTTCAAGTGCCAAAATCACAGTGTTATCAGTCATAATAAAACCTCCCTAGTATTATTCAGTCTTTGCTAATTCTCTTAATACGTCTTTAATTTTATTCCATTCTGCTTCATCGTCAACACCAAATAACTTAGTTTCTCCACTAGAACGATCAACGTTTGAAACATAAACAGTAATTAGTCCCTTTTCATCTTTTTCATTCTTTGTATAAATTACGTATTCTTTATCTGTATCTTTAAACTTGAATGCAATAATTACTTCAACTTCTTCAATTGAACCATCTTGAGCTACAATTGACATCATTTGTTTTTCATTTGTATTTTCTATCATAATAAGTCCTCCCTTTATTATTCACTAATTTAATTTTATCATATTTTCCAGTTTTTACAAGTTTTATTTCAATTTTTCTAAAACAAAAATTTTAGCTCCAGTTTGACAATAATTCTCAATATAATCATCCATTGTTTTAATGTCATTTATCTTAGTAACATTTTTATTTTTAGAATCAAAATATCCTTTTAATCTAACCTTATCGTATGCATAATCTCCCATAATATAATCATATTTTTCAAAATAATCAGTTTCTTTAATTCTCTCTTGTACTACGTCTTGATCAAAACAATCTTCATCATTTCTAATTACTTTATATTCTATATCATTTAAAATTATTTTTTTATCTTTCAAGCCAATCAGCTCCTTTAAAATTTTCTTCATCTGGTTCTTCTTTCCACAATCCAGGATAATTTTGTTGTCTCAAAACTTCGTATATCGCAATAGCTGCGGTATTTGATAAGTTTAAAGCTCTAACATTATCCGTCATAGGTACTCTCATACAATGATCTAAATCATCTTTTAATATTTCTTTCGGAATACCAGTTGATTCTTTACCAAATATCAAGTAAATATCTTCGTCAGTATTACTAAAATCAAAGTCTGTATGAGGACGTCTACCATATCTAGTAAAGTAATAATAAGTACCTTTATTCTTACTTTTAAAATCTTCAAAATTTTCATATACTACGTAATCTAATTTATCTAAATAATTAACAGCACATCTTTTTAAATGAGCTGTATCTAATTCAAAACCTAGTGGTTTAATTAAATGTAATTTAGTATTAGTCGCAGCACATGTTCTCATAATATTACCAGTATTACCTGGTATTTCTGGTTGATATAATACGATATTATTCATAATTCTCTCCTAATGAAATAAGGAGATTACTCTCCAAATTCGTTGCTTTTAAAAAAGTCTTTTGTTCTATTCAAAGTTAAAGTATTACCTTTCTTACCTTGAATCATATCTTTTATTTCACCATCCGCAAAATATATAATTGCTGGATAATTAGTACTTAATTTTACTTTATAATGATGCTTTTGATTAAACTTCTTTATAAATTTAGTTTGATCTATATTAGTTAAATTAACATAGATAATAGTTTCACTTAATCCAGAGTTAACAAAATAATTTCTAACATCTTTTTCATAATTACGACATTGTTGACTATCAGAAGTACATAAATAAATGATACTTGTTGGATTTTCTAATAAATAGTCATCTAATTCTTGATCAGTTATCTCTGATAATGTTCCTCTAATGATTGGAACAGATTTTTTATTTTGATCAATTACTTGATACCATTTACATAAATACAAAGTTAGAGCAATACCTGCTAGAAACAATAATATCAACAATATATAATTTTTTGTTCCTATTTTCTTTTTATTTGTTTCCATAATAGTCTCCTTCATCTATATTTTATCATAAAGATATTCTTTTCTACAACATTGCAATAGATTTCATTTCTGCTTCTGATTCATTATAGAAATCATATCTTAAAGTTACATAATCTGATAATAATTTTTTATTTTGAATATTGATTGGTTCATAGTTTAAAATATGAGTATTTTCTCCATCAAAATATACTGGAAATGAATTATCTTTTTCATCTTTCAAAGTATAATTATAATCATTAGCAACTATATCTAGTATATTTCCTTTTATAAACATATTTTCTACTCTACCATAAACTAATACTTCAAATCTTGGATATACTTTGAATGTATTAATATAATTATTTATTAAGTTTATTATTTCTTGTTCATTTAATTCTACAGATAGTGTTACTACATCTAGTCCATATTTATATAGATAATATGCAGTATAAATATTAGTAACATTCAAATGATAATTACCTATTAATTCTTTTTCTCTATCAAATGTATAATAATCACTTACCAAAGTTTTTTGCTTTGTTAATTTAGCTGGTTGTCTACTACATCTAGGAAGTGAATAATATACTTTAGCATCTGTTCTATATTTACTATATAATTTTTCATTAGCTATATAACATCTAATAGAACCTCTTCTAACAGCATAAGAAGCTTGTTCTTCGGTAGTAGCAGAAATAGTTTTACCTTTTTCTCTATCAGTAGTTGGAACTGATAATTTAACAGGATTAATAACTGCTTCTTTTTTAACATTCATTCTAATATTAATTAGATTATTAACTAAAGTTCTTCTTAATTCATTAATTTCAGCTATTTGAATAAAACTATTTGGTTGTAGATCAATAATAGTTGCTCTTGATCTAAATGGTGTTCCTCCTAGTTTTTCTATTTGTTCTCTAATACGAGATTCTTCTATAGGAGCTGTTTTAGCTGGTTGTACTGGACTACCAGTAACTTTTAAATAATTAGTTCCATCATTAATCTCTAATACTAGAGGTTGTCCAATATGAGATACCATTCTAAAAGTAACTGGTATTTGTCTAGCAGGTAAATCTTTTAAATGTTCTAATAACTTATGATCCCCCGTTTTACCAACTTTATCATTAATCGTTAAATCTACTTTGTTATCTACATAACATATTTCTCCTTCTGGTACAGAATTAACTAATTTACCAGTAGAATCATATAAATAATTAACTATAAAACCTTTATCACTTTTTATGAATTTAATTGCATCATATTGATTAAGATCTTTCTTTAATTGAATTTTAATTTTATCTTTAGTTATCTCAATTACTTTTCCTATTTCTAAACCTATATGATTAGAAGTATCTATATTTAACAAGTCTTTTGATTCAAACAAATTACCTTCAGTGAAACCTCTATTATATAAAGTTTTTAAATTATCTTCATCTTGCTCTAGATTTATGTTTTCAGCATTATTATCAATTATTCTTCTATACATACTAGTAACATACCCAACATATTCAGGAGATTTCATTCTTCCTTCTATTTTAAAACATGTTATGTCACTTTTTAATAATTCTTTAAATCTAGGAGCTGTATTTAATTCTTTCATACTTAATAGATATTTATTTTCTTTTAGTACATGTTTGTTCTTTTCTAAAGTATATTTCATTCTACAACAACCAACACATTCTCCACGATTAGCACTTCTTGGTCCTTGAGATGAAGACATTAAACAACATCCAGAATAAGATACACATAGAGCTCCATGAATAAATACTTCTTTCTCAATAGGTACTTTGATTTCTTCTATTTCCTTTAAACTCATTTCTCTAGAAAATACTACTCTTTTAACTCCTAAATTATATAAAAATTCACAAGTATCTTTAGAAGATATATTTGCTTGAGTAGAAGCATGTATTTCTAGATTAGGATATTTTTCTCTTAATAACATCATCATTCCAAAATCTTGTATTAATACAGCATCTATTCCATTTTTATATAAAAATTCTATTTGAGTTAAAAAATCAGTTACTTCATTATCTTTAATAAGTGTATTCATTGTTGCATATATTTTTACTCCATATAGGTGACATAATCTAATGGCATATAACATTTCTTCATTACTAAAATTTTTGGCAAACTTTCTAGCTCCAAAATTCTCACAGCCAACATAGACAGAATCAGCACCATTAGCGACTGCTTGTTTTAATGAATCCATATCGCCAGCAGGTACAAGTAATTCATGCTTCATCTTATCACCCTCTATTATATATTATAACATTAATTCTAATTATTAAAAATAAAAGAATGACATTTTGTCATTCTTTCTTGTTAACTAATAATTTTCACTTCTAAGTTCAAAATAACTTTGAGGATGTGCACATACTGGGCATACGATTGGTGCTTGTTTTCCTACAACGATATGTCCACAGTTACGACAGATCCAAATAGCTTCTTCATCCTTAGAGAACACTACTTTATCTTCAATATTTTTAAGTAGTTTTCTATAGCGTTCTTCATGATGTTTTTCAATTTCTCCTACTGCTCTAAACTTTTTAGCAATAGCATCAAATCCTTCTTCTTCTGCTGTTTTAGCAAATCCTTCATACATGTCAGTCCATTCAAAGTTTTCACCATCAGCAGCATCATTTAAGTTAGTTATTGTATCAGGTACTGCTCCATCATGTAGTTCTTTAAACCACATTTTTGCATGTTCCTTTTCGTTGTTTGCTGTTTCTTCAAATAAAGCAGCGATTTGTTCATAACCATCTTTTCTAGCTTTAGATGCATAGTATGTATATTTATTTCTAGCTTGTGATTCTCCAGCGAAAGCTGCTAGCAAGTTTTGTTCTGTTTTTGATCCTTTTAATTCCATAACAATCCTCCTCTTCTACTTTATTATAACTTATTTTTTCTTTTTATTCATCTCTTTTATTAATCTTTTCATTAAAAAGTTATCTTTTTTAGAAATACCATTATCTTCAGCAGTTAATAAATTATAACTATTAGTTAGAAAATTATCATCATCATATAACTCAATACAAGATTTCATAAAATATGTTGATGCTTCTTCTACTAAGAAAAATGTTTTCTTATTCATATCTCCATCTAATAAAGTTTGATATACAATCATATCATTTCTTAATAAATATAATAAATCATATTTACTAGGTATTCTAATCTGACGTAGTCTGCTTTGTCTATTTAAATATGATCTACATAAATTATCTTTATCTTCGCTTCTTATATTATCTATTCTATTCATTTCAATAATATAAGCATTTATTTTATCAGAATATTTTTTTCTATACCTTTCTTCAAATCTATAATAATTAAGTACAGATAAAACTTTACTAGGAATTGATGAATCTATTCCGAAGAAATCTTCATCTAATTCATATGCATCTTCAAGTATCTCCATAAATAAGTCAAATGACTTTTCACTTTTACTTAGCATTTTAACTAATTCTTTATCATTATTAGCTAATATTAAATGTTTAAATAACATTGAATTAACAAATTTTTCTCTTTGCATTTATATCACTTCTTTTGAAATATTTTCTTATATAATTCTTGATAATTCTTAACAGATATAAATTTAACATCATTTCTTATCTCTTTAGGAATTTCATCTAAATCTTTTTCGTTATCTTTTGGAATAAATATACGTTTTATTCCTGCTCGTTGAGCACCTATTACCTTCTCTTTTAATCCACCAATAGTTAATACTCTACCGCGTAAAGTTATTTCACCAGTCATAGCAATATCATTAGGTACAGGCTTTTCTTTTAATAGAGAAATGATTGCGGTAGTGATAGTTATACCAGCAGATGGACCATCTTTATTAACAGCTCCTTCAGGAACATGAATATGAATATCATTCTCTGTTAAAAATTTAGGATCGATACCAAACTTCTTGGCATTAGATTTAATATAAGAGAAAGCTATTTTACATGATTCTTGCATTACTTCACCAAGAGAACCAGTTAATATTAGTTCTCCTTTTCCTTTAAATGAAGTAACTTCGACAGGTAACACATCTCCTCCAAAAATAGTATAAGCAAGTCCATTAACAATACCAGCTTCACCATTAGTAGCTTTTTCTTGATGAAAATGTTTTGGTTTACCTAAAAACTCTTCAACATCTTTTTCATCTATTGAGAAGAAACTTTCATCAGTATTTAATAATAATCTCTTAACTATTTTTCTAAGTAGTGTTGCGATCATTCTTTGTAGTTCACGAACACCAGCTTCTTTAGTATAGTGTCTAATAATATGCATAATAGCGTCATCTGTTACAGAAACTTGTAAAGCAGTTAGACCATGCTCATCTAGGGCAATTGGTAAAAGATGAGTCTTCGCTATATCTAATTTTTCATATTCAGTATAACTAGATACTTCTATTATTTCTAAACGATCACGTAATTCATATGGAATTTGTTCTATATAGTTAGCTGTTGCGATAAACATAACTTTTGATAGATCAAATTCTTCTTCTATATAATGATCTGAAAATTTAGAATTTTGTTCTGGATCTAATACTTCAAGTAGTGCTGAAGCAGGATCTCCTTTAATATCTTTAGTCATTTTATCAATTTCATCAATTATAAATACTGGGTTTGTAGTACCTGCTCTTCTGATTCCTTGAATAATACGTCCAGGATTAGCTCCAATGTAAGTACGTCTGTGCCCAATTATTTCAGCTTCATCATTTATTCCACCAACTGATATCTTAGTACAACTTCTGCCTAGTGCACGAGCTATCGCGAAAGCTAGAGAAGTTTTACCTACTCCTGGAGGTCCAACTAAACATAGAATTGGGCTACGTAAATTATTAGTATTTTGTTTAACAGCTAAATATTCTAAAACTCTCTCTTTAACTTCATCTAACGCGTAATGTGAAGAATCCAGATCTTCTTTTACATTTCTTAGATTACTTTCATCTTTAGTGTATTTTTGCCAAGGTAGATTTATTAACCAATCTAAGTATTCTCTTACGATACTTAATTCAGGTGAAGCAGAAGGTGTTGCTTCATAACGTTTTAATTCTCTATTTATTCTTTCTTTTATCTTTTTATTACATTTTATCTTTTCTACTTGTTTCTTTAAGTTTACTAATTCATCATCTTTAGAAGAAACATCTCCTAATTCTTTTTCTATAGCTCTAATTCTTTCTCTTAAGAAGAATTCTTTTTGTTGATCAGATAATTCTTTTTCTACTTCTTGTTCTAACTTTCTTTGTAAATCTATCAACTTTAAGTCTTGTGACATATCTTCTATTAATAATTCACATCTTTTGATTGGATTTAATTCTTCAATATATTTTTTCTTTTTATCATAACTTACTTCTATATAAGAAGCTACTAAGTCACATAAATCAGATAAGTTATTTACTTTATCTACTTGTGAAACTATCGCATTACCCATATAAGGTACTTTATCTACATATTTATCTATAAATTTTAATAAGACATTATAATAATTCTCTTCATTTTCATCAGGAATATTCTCAATAATTTCATAATCTGCTTCAAAGAATTTATTAGCTTCTTCATAGTTAGAAAGTTTTACTCTAGTTATTCCTTCTACTACTACTCTAGTTCTTCCATTAGGAACATTTAATTTTAATTTTAGACGAGCTAAAACTCCTATCTTAGGTAATTGAGTTATATTAAACTCTTCACCATCATCGATAGGATTTACTAATAACATATTCTCTTCTACTTTATCGATTATATCGATAACTTCACGGTCATAAATATTATCATACTCTACTCTAAGTTCAGTATTTGGAAATAGTACCATATCATTTAAAATTAAAACTTTCAATTTATCATTTTTCAACAGTACTCACCTCCAAATTTTTTATATGTTTTCTATACTAACATAATTTAAAATAATTTCAACACTAAAATTAAAAAAAATAGATAAATTTCTTTATCTATTTTAAGCCTTATTTAATTCTTTTAATTTATCGATAGTTTTATTCATCTCTACATCGTATCTTAGAGCTTCTAAACCACCCATTTGAGCTAGAATTTCTTCTTTAGGAGCTTGATATCTTTCAGCTAATTTATCTGCTTCATCATTCATTTCTTTATCAGTAGCTTCAATCTTCTCTAAAGTTCTAATTTCTTCTAACATTAATCTATATAAGACATTCTTATAAGCTTCTTTTTCTAGTTGAGCATTTAAGTCTTCTTCTGTAGTACCAGTAAATTGATAATACATATCAAGTGTTAATCCTTGATGAGACATTTCATGTTCCATTCTATGTTTAAGACCTTCAACTTCTTCTGAAACCATTTCTTCAGGAATATCTACTTCTACATTTTTAGATACTTCTTCTAATAATTTTTCTAAGTAAACATTCTCAGCTTCATATTTCTTTCTGTCTTCTAGACTCTTCTTGATACTATCACGTAATTCTTTTTCATTAGTTACATCTTTCATACCCAAATCTTCAAAGAAATCTTCATCTAATGTTCTTTCAACTTTAGTTTTAACTTCATTTACTTTTACTTTGAATGTAACTTTTTGACCAGCTAATTCTTTAGCAGCATAATCTTCTGGGAAAGTTAATTCTATATCTTTTTCATCTTCAGCTTTCATACCAATTACACCTTCTTCAAATCCAGGTATAAATGTATTAGATCCGATTTCTAAAGAATAGTTTTCTCCTTTTCCACCATCGAATGCTTCACCATCTTTGAATCCTTCAAAATCAATGATTGCAATATCTCCATTTTCTACTTTTCCATCTTTAGTAGCCATCTCAGCATAATGTTCTAAGATATGAGATATTTCATGATCTATTTCTTCTTTAGTTACTTCTACTTTTTCTTCTTCTACCTTTAATCCAGAATATTTTTTAACTTTTACTTCTGGTTTAGTAATAATAGTAAATTTAAATTCTACTCCTTTTTCATCAATAGATTTTAAATCTACAGAAGGTTGTACTGCTGGTACTAATTTAGATTCAGTTAATGCTTTCATATAAGCCATTTGTACTAAAGAATCAGCAGCATCTAAGAATAGAGATTCTTTTCCAAATTTCTTCTCATAAACTGATCTAGGTACTTTACCTTTTCTAAATCCATCGATAGAAAGATTCTTTTGTTTCTTCTTAAAAGTTTCATCGATAGCTTTTTTCCATTCGTCTCCTTCAACTTTAATTACTATTTCATGTACAAAATCTTTACCAGATTTTTTAGTTTCTTCTTTTTTTGTATTTTTTTCTTCTTTTTTAGCCATTATTATCCCTCCAACGTTTAATATTATATCTTATTATTGACTTTTTAACAATAAATATTCTATTATTTTATTGTAAAATTAAAATAATTTAGATAAAATTATATATGGAAGTGATATTATGAAAAAGACTATCTTGACAGGAATACGTCCTACAGGTAATTTACATTTAGGACATTATTTTGGAGCTGGACAAAATTGGGTTAAATTACAAGATGATTATGATTTTTATTTAGAGATAGCTGATGTTCAAGCTTTAACAGATAATTTTAATGATCCTGAAAAAGTAAGAGAAAATGTCGATGAGATTGTGAAAGATTTATTAGCGATTGGTATTGATCCTAAAAAAGTACATATCTTTATCCAATCTAGAATACCTGAGATTGCTGAATTAACTATTTTTTATTCTAATTTAGTAACAGTAGCTAGACTTCAAAGAAATCCTACTGTTAAGAGTGAAATACTTCAAAAGAAAGAGTTATTTGGTAATGAAGGAGAATCTATTACTTATGGATTCTTAGGTTATCCTGTTTCTCAAGCAGCTGATATCACTTGTTTTGATGGAGAATTAGTACCTGTTGGTGAAGATCAAGCTCCATTGATTGAACAATGTAGAGAAATAGTTAGAAAGTTTAATTCTATTTATGGAGATGTATTAAAAGAACCAGAGGGATTATATACTGAAACTAAACGTGTTAAAGGACTTGATGGTAATGAAAAGATGGGAAAAAGTTTAGGTAACGCTATATTCTTAGTAGATGATGAAGAAACTATTAGTAAAAAGATAATGGGAGCTGTTACAGATCCTAAAAAGATTAAAAAAGACGATCCTGCTGATCCTGATATATGTATGGTTTATTATTATCATAAATTAGTAAATAAAGAAGAGAATCTTAAAACTATATGTGAAGAATGTAAAAAAGGTGAACGAGGATGTGTTCAATGTAAAAAAGAATTAATTGAAGCTATGAATGAATTCTTAAAACCAATTCAAGAAAAGAGAAAATACTATGATGAAAACCCAGATGAAGTTAAACGTATTCTTGAAGAAGGACATGTCGCTGCGAAAGAAAAAGCAGAAAAAGTTATGAAGACAGTTAAAAAAGCTATGATGATTGATTATTAATCTCATAGCTTTTTATTTTCTATTAACAATATTTAATGTTTCTTTTTCATAATTAGAATCATAATATACTGATCTTGCTTTAATGAAACCAACATATCCATTGAAATGATCAACTTTTCTTATTAGTCTTTCTGGTTTTAATAGATTATTCGCAATAGTTTTTGCTTCTATTATTGAAGTTGGTTTAATCAAATCACTTTCTGAATAGATTCTATAACTTCGATATTCTCTAGTTTGATCATCAAAGTCACAATAGATAAAACCATTTTCTTTATCTTTATCTTTTATTAAACAGAAAGTACTATTATCATCTCTTCTATACATTCTATATTGTGGCATAGTTATATCATCATAATTATATTGTTGATTTTGATCAATAAATACTTGTTCTTTACTCATACCATTTTGATAATTATTTAAGTATAATTGATTATCTATTCTATATAGGCAAAGATTAGTATCACCTATTTGTTCCATGGCATATTCTACTCTCTTACCATTAACTGCTTCTTCTTTGATTGGTGCTTTATAAGATTTATTTTTAATAATATGTTGATAAGCTTCTCTTAATACATCTTCAGGTATAGTAGTTATTGGGAATACTTCTTCATCTTTATCATCGAAGATATTATGGTGTTTATTACTATAGAAATCTTGATCAGTACCAAAATATTTAAAATGACATTTATTATCTTTAAATGTTTTTTTATCTTCAATATCCCAAGTCATATCTACAGCAATATATTTATCATCTAATTTTAATACATTCCAGCAATGATGATGATGTCTATTTTGATATTCACAAGGAATACCTAATCTATCCATAGCTTCTTTATAAAGTAGTGCGAATCCTGCACAAACACCTCTTCTATTTTTTAAAACTAATAGGTTTCTGTCAACTATTCCAGTAGCATGATTATGATATTCATTATAATTTAAGTTTTCTACAAATACTTTATAAACATACATTGCTTTTTCTAATTGATTCCAAGCAGGATCAATTTTTCTTTCAATATATTCAAAAGTTTTAATTATATTTGATACTTCTCTTGGTTTATAAAATGTTCTTACTCGATATTCATCATCATTATATTTATCTTTATTAACATAATTAAGTCCACCAAGAATACTTATAGTAATATTTTCTGAGAACTTTTTGAATATTTCAGAGTTTTGTCCTTTAGTATTTTCTATTTCTACAATTATATCTTCACTTTTAGCAAGAGCATTTAACTTAATAACATCAGTTAAAGATAATACATTATTTTCTACTCTTATGACTCTTTTACTCATTACCCTCACCTAACTTAGTATAGACAAATTCACTATCTTCATCCATAACAGTAACTGGATATCCTAAATTCTCATAAACAGTAGGATTTTCTTCATATTGAATTGTAGAAATAATTAATTCTTTAATATTTAGACCTCTTAATACTTCAGGATTTTCTATTTCACAATGTTCTAAATTTAATTTATTACAATTTATATTAATCTTATCTCTTATAGTTTCAGTAGAGATATTTACTTCATTAAATTCTTTATTATTAATAAAAGAAAAATCAAAGTCATAGCAATTACTTATATAAATATTCTCTGTATTAATAGATTTTATATTAGTTAAATCAGAATCAAATTCACAAGATATAAATGATAAATTCTTTAATTCATAATTTCTAATTATATCGATACAGTCATAATCTATAGTAGAATATTCAATACTTAGATTTTTTAAATTAGGAAATAATTTTAAATCATTGAAATCTACTGTTTGAGTATCATTATTAAAGTCTTTACCTGTGATATTTAATTCATCTATTTTATCTAGGTCTTCTTGTTGGATGTCTTCTATTTCTTTAATCATCTCTAATTTTTCTAAAATACTCTTTGTTTTAATCTCCATAAAAGCCCTCCTAGTATTATTATAACATAAAATAAAAGAACTTACTCAAGTTCTTTTATTTCATTATTTTCTACTTCAACTTTATTAATAGAAGCAAACTTCTTAGTAATCTTATCTGTAGTTATAGATACACTTTGAATATCTTTGTTTACAGTATCAATACTTCTAGTTAATTTATCCCAACGTTCTTTGTATCTTGCAAATTCTAAACCTAATTTATTTAATTCATCATGAATAATAGACGCATATTTATCTCTTTCCATATTTTTAATAATCATTTCAATGACTGTTAAAGTTGAGATTAGAGTTGTTGGTGAAGTTATCCATACTCTCTTTTTATAAGCATAATTAATTATATCTGGATGATAAGCATTAACTTCAGCAAATATAGCTTCAGCTGGTAAGAAAAGAATGGCTTGATCAGTTGTTTCACCAGGTATAATATATTTTTCACTTATCGCATCAATATGTTTCTTCATATCCATTTTAAACATCTTTTCAGCTTTTTCTCTGTCTGACACTGATAACTTTTTATCTACCATTAATTGATAATTCTCTAGTGGAAATTTAGAGTCTATAGCAATAGTACCTAATGGTTTAGGAGCAAATAACACAGAGTCCGCAATTACTCCTGTAGATAAAGTATGTTGCAAACGATAAATCTTATCATTATGTTCACCAAAGACACTAGCAAGTATATGAGCCAGATTAACTTCTCCATAGATACCTCTAGTCTTTTTATCAGTAAGAATACTTTGTAAAGACACGATATCTGTAGATAGATTATCTATTTTCTTTTGAGCTTCATCTATCTTAGATAATCTTTCAATAACATTCATAAAAGTCTTATTAGTCTTTTCAAAGTTTTGATCTAATCTTTCATTTACTTTTTCATTAATACTTAATAATCTTTTTTCTACTTGTTCATTTAATTTATTGAAATCTTCATTTAAGTTTTTATTAATATCTACTTTAAATTCTCCTAATTCCTTAGTCATACTTAATTCTAATTTACCTAATCTTTCAGTAATATTAGATTCATTAATATTTTTAAAGAGAGATATTACTACTAATATTATTAATAATACTAATAATCCTATAATTATATAATCCATATGATCATCTCCATTATGTTTTTATTATAATATGAACTATTATACTTTTCAACATATAAAAAGAGTCTTACGACTCTATTTAATTTTATAAGGTTTTTCTAAAGTACCTTTTCCACTCTTATAGAATACATTGTTCTTTAAGTAGATTACTGGTCTTAGATAAGCACTACTACTAGTATGTTTAGTTTGTACTCCGTATTCTGGAGTAAAGTTATAAGCATCATAAGTATTAGCCGCATCAGCAGTAACAAACCACCATGCAAAATCAGTATTTAAATAATTATAGTTTTGACAACTCTCTGATAAAGTTAAAGTACAACTAGTATCTAGAGATGCTTGCATGTAATCTGATATTGTTAATAAACCTATTAATTGATCATTAACTTTCTCACTACACTCAGTAGAATTATTATTAGTATTATCTTTATGAGCACGTTTACCTACACATAAATCAAATCTAGCTAATTTTTCTTTATGATTAGAATTTAATAATTTAAACTCATCTTCTTCATCTAATTTATTATTATATAGTTTTTCTAAGTTTTCTTTTACTCTACTTGTTACATAATTATTTATACCTATATTATAATCTTTAGCTTTATTGTATCTATCATCCCAACTTAGAGACGAATAACTGATACGATCATGATAAACTAGACCGATATTTCCATCAGATGTTACTTTGAATATTCTCCATAGATTATCACCTAATTTAACAAAGTTATTAACATCTTCTCCTCTAAATACATAATTACCATATAGATTATATAATCCATAACCTGAAGTAACGATATTATCATCACCTGCTACTTTCTTATATAACTCTATTGTTTGATAACTTTCTCCACAATTTAGATAAGGTCTATAGTCATAACTATCAGCTGTTTTTTCTACTGTTACACGTCCTGTACAAGTATCATTTGGTAAATAGTATGATAATTCTTTCATATATTTGCCAGCTACTAAATTATCTACAGGTACATTTCTAGTATCTCCTTCTTCTTTAGGTAGATAGTTTTTATACTCTACAAAGTATTTTTGAGTAGCATTCTTCATTACTAATTCAACATCGTCATAAGTATATGATTTTTTCATAAATAAACTAACAATTAGTATAAAGAACAATATAATACCTAGAATAACACCAGCTATAATTAATAGTTTTTTTATTTGTCCTTTTAATTCTTCTTTATTTCTATCTTGTTTAATCTTTTCATAATCAGTAGTATCTTCTTCATAATCAGTAATTATTTCACCATCTTCTGAAATCATTTCTTCTTCTTGAGTTTCAGTTTCTTGGACATTATCTAATTCTTTTTTTCCTTCATTAAAGTTAATTTCCATAATTTACCTCCTAATTATCAAAGAAATCATCAAAGAAATCATCATCATCTTCATCTAATTCTTCTAAGTTAAGATTAGTTGGTTTTTGCTGAGGAGTTTCAACAACCGGTGTAGTCTCTTTAGTTGAGGATGCTCCTTTGGATTTAGATTTTTGACGTTCTAAGGCTTCTTCTCTTTCTAGTTCGGCTATTTTAGCATCTATTTTCTTTACTAATTCATCCACATCAAATTCTAATTCATCTTGATCATCTTCATCTTCTTTAACATCGATAGATGGGAATGGATTAGGTTTAATTACTGATTCATTATTAAATTGACCAAATGGTGTTGTTTTTAATTCTTCTTTACTCATTGCGATAGAACTCTTATCATTTTCTTTTATATCAATACTTGGTTTTGGTATTTCATGAGTAATATTAGAATCTTCTTTACTGATTTCAGCTTGTTTTTCTTTAATTCTTTGTTCAAATGGACTTATTGGTGGTACAGGTTTAGCTCCTCCACCTCTAGAATCATTTGAACCAGATGTATCTTGATTCATCATTTCTAATAATTTTTTCTTTTTAGTATCTTTAACAAATTGTTTTATATCGAAAGTATGAATTTCACGTTTTTCTCTAGTTGGATATCCAGATTTAGGAGGTTTTTCTCCCCAATCTATTTGAAAATCTGGAGTAAAGTGTGTTTTGAATGGTTGAAGTCTTGTACGCATAATGATAACGTCAAACTTCTTCATTCTTTGTAAGTCTGAAACTGTTACTAAAGGTGTTGAAGCTGTTTTATCATCTTTCTTAGATTTAACCTCACCACACATCTTAGATATTTCTTCTAAGGCTTTTAACTCAGTAGTTAATAAGTAAATTAAGTTACCACAGTTACCACGTATAGTTTCAGCTTCTTCTTTACCATAAACTTGATCTAATTGAGCATAGTTTTGAATAATCATTGTAAATCTTATCTTACGAGAACGAGCTGCGGTAATCATAGTAGTAACATCTTTTAATGGTGGCATGTTGGCAAACTCATCTAAGATGAAGTTTGTTCTAACTGGTAGTTTTCCACCATGTTTTTGAGCTGTTGAAATAAGTGTTTCATAAATTTGTTTTAATAGAATTGTCGCTAAGGCGTGATATGTTTTCTTTTCATCTTGAATAACGATAAATACAGCTGTTTTTCTTTCTCCGATAGTAGATATATCTATATCAGAATAAGATAACATTTCACTTAAATTTTCACGTGAAGCGAACAATTTAATTTTTTGTTTGAATACTGCTAGAATTGAATCTTTTGTATCATCTGGTGCCATTATAGTAGAAGATGCATCAATTGCAGCAGCACTTCTTGGATCTTTATCTCCAAAATATTCTTTAATATATGTAGAACCACCAAACTTTTCTTCACCAACTGTTGTGGCTAAAGAAATAGAATTGATGTTTATTTCCTCTGGTTTAGCATCCTCAAATAAACCTAGGGCAATACCTGCGAAGTAATCAGCTGAAGTTTTCTCCCAGAATGGATCTTGTTGATTAGATGAAGCATCATACAAAATATTTAGTGCTAAGTCATCTAATAACTCGATAGCTTTATCTTGATTTCCTTGTTGATATAGGCTATAAGGTAGGCTCATCGGATTCCAAGCATTACCTCTTTGAGGATCACGGAAGTTTAATAATAATATTTGATAACCTTTTTTACGAAGCATATTAGCTGTCTTTTCATAGATTTCACCTTTAGGGTCAGTAATAATCATACTTTCTCCATGACGAGCTAGAACTCTAACCATAGGGAAAACTACTGTTTGAGTTTTACCTGAACCAGTAGATCCAATAACTAAAGTATGATATTCTCCATTATCTACCCAAAGTTTATCTTTTTTAAGTATTAATGGTACTCCTGCACCTTTAACATTCTTATCATAGACATCTATTTCCATCATGTCTGCATCATTTTGAACTTCTTTATCTTTTGCCCATCTTGAATAACCTTTAGATACTTTTTCAGTAGTTAAACCTATTCCTGTATCTCTTTCAAAGATATATGATTTAACACTGAAAAGAATGGCACCTAATCCTAGTAGCCATAAAGGTATAGTAATTGCTATATATTTAGGACCAAAAGCTGGAAATGGGTTTAATCCAGATAATGAACCTTCTGATGCTAAATGTGAAACATTTAAAATTAATACAGCTATTACATATAGTAAGAATACTGCAAATACACCAAACATTAATAAATCATCTGAATCAACACGTAATTTTAGTTTCATATACTTCGTCCTTTCTCATTTAATATTATATCTTAACTTTTTAAAACTGTCTATGTATTAGATGCTTTTAATTCAAATTGTAAATTACCATTTTTCTTAGTCATTTCATACAAATAAACTTTTTGTTCACGAGGTCCAATCGTACTACAAGAAAGTATTACTTCATACTTATTATTTTCATTTAAATTAATAAATCCTTCTATCTTAGGTTGACATATATCAGGAATTATTTTAGCTACTAAAGTATCATAAATATTATAGATTTTGCCATCTTTAACCATGAATACTATAGAGTACTCTTTATCCTCTGTAGGTATTACTGGTAAAGCTGTACTTATTAGATAGAAAGTTTCATTTTTACCATCATTATCTATATCCATATTTACTTCTTCATTAACAGTTAAATTTTCTGCTGCCACACCTTTTTTATCAGCAACTTTCTCTACATATTCATTATCTACTATAGGAATAGATTCTTTATATACATAGTTCATTTTATAATTAGCTTTATAAGCTATAATACTATCACTTTCATAAGTAACAGCTTTTCTATCTTTAGTAAATAAATACCATTTTTCATCAAAGTGCATTAGATAATTTCCTTTAACTTTATAATTATCTAATACTTTGAATTCATTCCAATCTAATTCTTTCATTACATTACTATTGATTGGTACATTATATATTTTCTTATTATGATAAGAAAACATAGAGTTTTGACCTACTATTAAATAGCCTTCACTCTTAGAAGAAGTAAAAACTACTCCATCTCTATTAGAGAATAGGAAAAATACTAACAAGAATATTGTCAATGAAATAATTACTATTATTGCGACTTGAGTATTTTTTTTCATATTAATCTCCTTCTAATCAGCTTTATAACATACAAAGAATGTTGTTTTAACAGGGTCATATGTTTTCCACATATCTGTTGCTGAAGAACCTGGATCCATCATTGTAATAGTATTTCCTACTACTTGATTTACAGCAACCCAGTGTTGTGAGTTTTGGGTTGCTCCTTTAACTTCAGCAACTACATAATATCCTTTTCCTACTAAATTTCTTAATTCATTTAATTTTTCTTCTTGAGTTTTACCTCTTACTTCTTTAGTAGTTATATATTTAAAGTGTGGAACTAATTCAGTTACTTTTTCCCAAATTATTCCTCCATTATCAGCAAATCCACCAATTTTATTTAATCCTTGAACAAAAGTACCTGGATTAAAATCTCCTTGAACATTAGAAGTGTCTACTCCACTTCTTTTTATCTGCATAGCAATAGAAGTTACTGTACAACCAGAATTAGCTATATCTGTTGAAGAATTACCTAAAGGTATACTTCCCCATAAACTATTTGTTTGTTTCCACGTTGTATAGTCTCCTGAGGCTGCTGTACCTACTGAAGCACATGCTTCTGAAGTTGAACAACTAGATCCTCCAATACTAGAAGCTTTAGAAGAACTATATACTTCAAGTAATATTTGTTTATAATCTTTTCCTGCTTTTGCTAAAGAATTAAATTGAGTTTGTTCTTTTCGTTTATAGCCAGTATAAACAACATAACCTTGATCATTAAGTAGAACTTTTCCTTCTACTTCTTTTGCCCAAGAACGATATTTACTATCACTTGGAATAGCTTTCTTATATAAAGTATAATCAGTTCCACTTCGCATGTTACCATTAGTTTTTGAACATCCTAAATCAGGATTACAATAAACTTGATCTTTAGTACATGATCTAGCTTCTATTATATAGTTATCGCCCTCTTTTTTAATCTTGCCACCCATATCAGCATGTCTAGCAAGAATAAAACTACGAGCCGCAATCAATTGTGTTTTAAAAGCTTCTTCAGGTGCCCCTTCATTTTCAGCATAAGCAACACCTAAAACATATTTTTCAAAATCAACTAAATCTTCACCAGCAACAGCTTTAGAACTATCATTACAATCCATTATTCTAACTTTAACATTATTAAGATTTAGTTCTTCTTTAACATTACCTTTTCCAGGAATATAGAATCCTTTTATTCCATAAGTACAATTACTAGTAGATGTAGGAACACATACTCCACTATTTCGATTGGCACCTATATAACTATAATAATTAGTAATATATTCAAATACTCTATCAGCTAAATTCTCATATTCTCCTTGAGATAATCCAGGGAAATATTTTGGAAAAATATTATTAGCTAGATTAGTTTTAGTACCTTGTTCATCTCCAGCGACCGCTCTAGCTATTTTTCTTAATTTACCATTAGTAAAATATTCATAAGTATAAGTACCATCTTTATCCATTATGACATGTACTGTTCCGACAACAATTAGATATGGACTATCATTATATGAAGTATAACTATCACTAGTTCCATCGTCTCCAGTAACACCTATAACTCTTTGAATATAATCTCTAAATTCATCATTCATTGAATTATATTGTGTATAACCTGTGGCGCCTCCTGTAGCTGTTGAAACTGCTAGAGCATCTTCATATTTAGAATCTTCTTCTATACTGTTGATTAACATTACTGTCATGAATGATATTGCGATTAAGATTGGTAATCCAAAAACTAAAGCAATAGCTACTGGATTAGCCATTATCATCTTTAATAAACCTTTAGAAAAATCATAGTTTCCTTCTCCTGGATCAGATGGTTTTTCTTCTGGTTTTGAGGAATCTTTAGAACTAGACTTCTTTCCTCCACCTATTTTATCTAAAGCAGAGCCTTCTCCACTAGAAGAAGGAAGAGAACTTTCTGGTCCTCCTCCTGCTTTTGACATATCACTTGCAGCATTAGCTTTACCGGCTGCCCCTGCTGTTCCTGCTTCGGCACCTCCAGCGCCACCTTTCATTGAAGCAACTTTGCCAATGGCATCACTTGCTCCACTTTCACTTAATTTATTAGAAGCATCCTGGATTTTTTTACCAGCAGGATTAAATTTGTTAGATCTAGTAAGTGCTTTACCTAGAGCTTTTGAGGCTTTTCCACCAGTAACTTTATCTGCACCTTTTACAGCTGCTCCTGCAGCCATAGCATAAGGATTTTTGGAAGCAATGGCAACATCAGCAGCATTTTGTATGTTTTTAGCATTATTTTCATCGCTTCTCTTATCTTCAGCTTTTTTCTGATCTGAATAGCTTTGAGCAGCTCTGTCTCCACCATCCATACCATCTCTATTAGCTTGATATGATGCCATTTCCTCACCTTCTTTTTATATGGTCTAGAAACCTCCTCCAGAACCGAATGATTCTAATTCTTCTTTAGTTACAGCAACATTTATTTGCATACGTTTATTACCGCAGACAAATAGTGCTTCTCCTTGAGAATATCTCTTAATACCCTCTTTTTCACTTTCGTTTAAATCTATTAATAAACTTAAATCTTCAACAGCTTGTTTCTTTAAGCCCATTACTAAATAGTATGAAGCATTATCGAAAATAGCTTTACCATGCATCAAGATTTGTTCATTCGCAACAAAGTCTGATGGTTGCTGTGTAATTAGAATTGTACCAGTATTATATTTTCTAGCACGTCTTTGTACTTGTGATAAGAATTCAGCTCCTAAAGCGTTCTTATCTCCTAATAAAACATGTGCTTCATCAACCATTAGTACTGTATTTACATTGAAGTCTAAACATAGACTCCAAGCATATTTTAATACATTAAAGAATAGTGCATTTCTAATATTAGAATCAGAATTCATTAATTCTTTAATATTAAATACCATAAAATCAGAATCTTTTCTTAGAGTAGTTTTACCATCAAAATAGAATTTTAATTCATTTACGATAGGTCTAACTTTTAACTCTAATCTTTCCATAATATCTTTTTCATGTGTTTGATCAGTCATTGCCATTAAACGTCCCTTTATAGTAGCGTATACATCACTAAATGTTGGATAATCCTCTGATGTAAATCTAGAGAAATCTGTATTAAAATCTATTCCGAAACGTTTATATGTATCTTGTACTACTTCAGAAAACATTGTAAGAACATCATCTTGCATAGATGGATCATAGTATGTCATAAATGCTCTTAAGAATTGAAGTGTTCTCGTCAATACTGTATAACCAAGTCCTTGTCTAATTTCTTCTTCATCAGCATCTATTACCACTTCTAATGGATTGATAAGTCCAAATTCTCCACCTTTACCAATATCTACTGTATCTCCTCCAAAAGTTTGAGTCATTTCTCTCAACTCATCTTCTGGATCGATTATTACTATTTGACATCCATTTCTAATATGAGTTCTAAGCATCAATTTAGCTGCTGTAGATTTACCAGAACCAGATGTACCTAAAATAATCATATTAGCGTTATTTCTATTGTTTTCTTTTCTAATTTTATATAAGAATTGATTAAATAATATAACTCCTCCAGAGAAATCTACACCAAGTAGTGTTGATAATCCTGGATCTTTTACACTATCGAAGATGAATGGATACATAGCTGAAATTGTTACACTTGGTATTGGTGTACCAATTCTCTCTTCAATATCTTGTTTTGGAAAGACAGGTAAAATTGATTTTAATACCTTTTCTTGTTCAAAACGTAGTGATACTGCTTTTAATTCCATCGCATCTAAATAATTCTTAACATTAATTTTTTTAATTTCTAATTCTTCTTTTGTTCCTGCTGTAATCATGATATGCATTTGATAATCAAATATTTTAGCTTGAGAACCAGCTAGCATTGATGTGAAATATTCTAAAGATTCAGCATCTTGTCTAATACGTTCTCTGGCAGTTTGATCACGTTCATTTTTATATTGTTCTCTTAATTCTGCAACTTGTTTATTTAACATCTTAGCCATATCTGTAAATGGAACTGGTATATGTTTTACAACAACCTTAATTCCAGACATATTAGTTAAAGATGATAAATAACCAGGTAAAATATATTTTGGATATGAAACTACTGTTAAAATAGTTGCATAATGATCACTTATGTAAAAATCACTTGGTGAAAAACTTAAACCTTTTGGGGCTACTTGACTTCTAAAATTTAAACTCATATACTCATCACCGTCCCAAACTCAGTTTTAGTTCCACCATTTAAGAAGTTATCTAAGATTACTCTTAAATCTTCATTATTTACTTGGGAAGCATTTAGTCCACAAGTTGCTAGACCATTTATCATTAATCTGATCTTTTTATCTATTACATCTTGATCTTTATCTTTAAACAAGAAGTAATATTCTGTATCAACTATATTATTTCTTATAAATGAAGTTCCTTTATCTAAGTCTTGAGCAATTAATTTTCTTATTGCTTGAGATTGTGTTTCGTTATATAGAAGTTGTAATTGTGACATGTACACGCTTAAATCAACTGGACGGTCTGCTACAACTAGCCAGAATTCAAAATCAAGCATGTTATAAAAATTCTTTAATCCAGTCAATACTCTATTTTGAGAATCTAGATCTAAAATAAAGATATTTCGTGGAGTTATTTTAACCCCTGTCACTTTCAAATTACTTTTAGTAATAATACAGTTGTTTTGAATACTTTTAACTGGAAGCCAATCTTCAGTCCAGTTAGTTGTTGCTTTTACTTGTGTATTATTTTTTGATTCTTTTTTTACTTGCGCCATTTGTCACACACCAACCTCTCCATTTATAAGTTTGATTATGAGTAATGAACTCATACATTTCAATTATTATTGTTAAAATATTGTGATAATTAGGAATGGGTACTACTAAGAAAGCAGTAATTAAACCAGGAAGTAAGGATAATATTGTAAATAATAATGAACTGTTTTGAGCAAACGCTAACATTATTAAAGTAATCAATATTCCTGTACCAAATAGTATTAAATCTATTGGTTTAAATAATCCCATTATTAATTTTCCTTGTTTTGTATTAGCAGGTATCAAGTAATTATTCACGTAGTATCACACTCCTTTTTTTATTATTCTATCCTACGGTGTAGGTGGTGGAGATCCTCCTCCTGGTGGCGGTCCTCCTATAGGGCCTCCGCCTCCTCCAGATGGTCCACCTTGTCCAGTTCCATGACCAGAAGCTATACTTAAGAATGTTGTATCATCAACAGCACCATCGTAACCTTCGTTGCTTCTTTCGTATTGATAATCTTCCACATTTTGAGTTTGTTGGCCATTAGAATCAATGGCAACTTTATTAGAATCTGTAACAACTTTTTGTGGTTCTCTATAGTAAATTGCATCTTGTACTCTTCCAGCCACACCTTGGTAATTTTTACCATGATGTCTTTCAACATCGACAATTCTTGGAAGAACATCCATAGCTTGTCTTTCTTTGCTCATTCTCTCTACGTTGTCTTTAGAATCAGAGTATTTATTAGCAGCTTCTTTATATTCTGCTTCAGCTGTTCTAGCTCTTTGTTCAGCTTGAGCATATTGTTGTTTGTATGCACTGTATGCATTATCAATTTCATGTTGATCAGTTAGACCATGTTCTTGAGCTAATTGTGCTCTTGTCATCATACCACCATTACGTTGATATCTTGCAAGATCTTTATTAGCAGCATTCATTTCAGCCTCTTTATTTTCCATATCTAGCTTATTAGCTTTATTAACATATGAAGCTCTAGCAAAGTCCCTACTACCAATACCAAGTCTATCAGCAGCAGCTTCTCTATTTTGATATGCTAATCTATCTTGTAATGCTCCAAGTGGTCCACCGTGAGCTTGTTTATCTCCAGTTCTAATCTTAGCCATATTATCAGTTGATTGTCTCCAAGTATCCATGATTCCTGGAGCTTGTTTTCCTTGAGCAGCAGCATCAGTTTGCTCTCTGAATGCATTTAAGGCACCTGAGGCCATACCGATTCCTCCACCTCTAATTGAACCAAGTCCACCCATAATAGTAGCAAGTCCAATATTTGAACCAAATGATTTAATACCTAATACATCTTTAATAAATTGTGGTGCTTGTTTAGCAAAGATAAATAAACCGATTATGATGAAGATCATTGAGAATGCTCCAACAATTCCTCCACCAATGTTTATTGTAATTCCATTTACTAAAATATCTTGAATTAAGAATAGTACAAAGAATACAACTGCTAAACGTATAAATAAATCTAAATATGTTCCAACAACTGCTTTAACCCAGTTAGAGAACGCATTATTATCTTTTGATTGTGGTCCCATATAAGCAATTATTGGGATTGGTGCGATCAATCTTAATACTGATAATTTAATCGCACGGACAGCTATATCTACTGTAAATCCTAATAGGATAACTGTCATTATTATCGCCACTATAGTTCCTAGAATTGGAATATAGTTAAAGGCATATCTTGCTTTTCCTGAATACCACAAGTTATGTCCTGAAATCTTATTAAATGCAGATGCTATTTTTCCATTACCACAAGTTGTGGTTAAAAGAGCATTTGAAGTTAAGTCTGCTGGATCAGCATCTAGTCTAGTATATGTTTCTAATACACCATTTTCTATATCACACATCCAGTTACTGTTATCCGTCATATCGACATTGCCATTAGCATCCAGTTTACGAGGATTCGATGTATCTTCGCCTCGGAGATTTATCCTGACAAAGATACGCATTATCGTTGAAGTAAAGACATTGGCCATTGAACTTAGCCGCTTTCCTTCATTATCCGTCTGGGCCGTTGAATTAGCCGATTCATTGGTACCCGTATTGGTGTCTGTGGTACCTAAGACTATTCGACCTATTGTATTATTAGCTAATATTCGATTCTGTAGGGAATAAAGTGTTCCGAATATTAAACCATTATTGTTTAATTCTATTTCAAAATCATTACTAGCATTTGGTACATTTATCGGAGTTAAAGCAGCTAGTAATAATAAACCTAGAACTACTCTCTTAATAATGGCACCAAAGCCTTCATTTTTATCATTTATTTTTTCTGGGTCTATTAGAGTTTGAAGTACTACGATAGATAATCTAAACACCATAAAAACTCCAAGTATTAATTGGACTCTTCCATAGAAGCTTCTGATAGTTGCATTACTGAAGAACTCTGCAGTTGCAACATTGAAGAATATTTCATACATGAATTTCATCAATGAGAATGCAACAAAATCAAGCTTACTAAATATGATTCTGATTAGATTGTTGCCAACGCCAGGCTGATCTTCGTTGACTTCAAAGTCTAAAATCATCTAATCCCTTCTTTCAGGCCATACTATTAATTAAGTATTCCACAATCAGTAGCTATTCCAAATACTTGGAACAATAACTTAGTGATTGTAGGTATTAAGAATAGTAAGGCTGCCATAATAAGTCTCGTTTTCAGATGACCCGTGGCTTTCTTCATTGTATCATCATCACTATTTACGATAGCTTTAGTAAATTCTATTCCACTTAGTACAATTACTGCTAGTGGACCTAAAACTCTCATATAGTTCAAAATTTTATATAATAACCAAGCTACTGAATCAGGTTCATTTGGATTACCCAATAATGAATTACATGATGAAGCATCTTGTTTATATACGTTTCCACTTTTTACACTATTAATGTATTCATTTACATCTTGACTGTTAGTTGTCGTCAATACATATCCATTAGTATAAGCATATGTGTTTTTAGGTACCATTACTAAGATACCAATTATTAATATAAATAAAATAAAAATTGACTTTTTCATATGAATCACATCTCTTATTATTATCATAATAAGTATATCAAATCAAGGGAAAAATATCAATTATTCTTACTTTTGTTTACAAAAAAAAATAGTAAACAAATTTACTATTTTATATGTTTCCAACATGCGAACCATGCATTTGTATCTCCAACGCTTGATGTTGATACAATTTGCATCAATAATGAAACTAAGAAGACAATTAAGAATACTAAAGCAGCATATATAAATCTCTTAATTAATTTTCCTTGAGCTTCCTTAATTTCCTTTTCATCTGAAGCAATAACTGCTTTTCCTAAATCAATAACTCCATATAAAATTAAAGCAATTGGAATTATGATATAGAACATTGGAAGTAATGCTTTCTTTACTATTTTTACAAATGGTTCAAGTCCCATACAATCTGATGATAAATCAGTGTTTGTTCCTATTAAAAAATACTTGTTCATAAAATCTCTCCTCTACCTACTATAATTATATTTTTTTATTAATAATTTGTCAATATCAGCGTCTAAATAGACCAAATATTTTTTTGTCACCATCATTAGGTTTTTGAATTAAATTAATTCTACCTAGAAAGTCTACTATTATTTCATTATTTTTTCGATCGTTTAATGGTGGTATATTATAAAATATTTTTAATCCTGATTCATATTCTAAATCATTAACATCTTTATTTGATAATAAACTTTTGTTTAATATTACCATCTTATTTTTTAATTTTTCTAATACTAATTTATTTCTATCAATCATTTTATTTAGTCTAACAATTGATGGTTCAATTAGATATATTATTACGTTACACATAGATGAATCTGTAGATTTATTTAAATCTATAATGACATATTTTGCGCCTGATTGACCAATTGCCTGTCTAGCATTGTTTGCTGTTGTGGATAACAAGTTTTTTTGTTTAAAATACTTGAAATCACTCTTATCAATCTCTAATCCTAATACTTTATCTGTTCCATATATTTTAGATAATTCTTTTACCATCATATATGTTAAAGTAGTTGCTCCTGCATGATCAGTAGCATTTCTTATACCATAAACGATAGTAGTATCTTGAACTACTTGTTCCATAGTAGTTGATTGAGAAACAGTTACTGCTTCATTTGTAGATTCGGCGTTAGTTCCTCCTAATTTTTGAATATGTGAAACATCACTATAAGAATTAGATTTCTTTAATAAATATTTAATACCCTCTAAGTTAGTTGTAAAATTATAGATTCCAATAGATATTAAATTTGAAAGGAAATTAGCCTTACAATAATCACTACCTTCAGGTAAGAAGAGAATTAATTTATCTGCATCTAATCCTTCTACTAGTGATTGGTAATTTCTTATGTCATTATTACCATCTATTGCTGTAACATCAATAATCATCTTGTTATAGAAAAAATTTCTAAACATATCAACAATTTCCTTAGTTGAATATGTTCCTGATATATGTTTAATTATATCAACATCTAGGGATGACAATTCTTTTTCTAAATTGTTAGTAATTAAAATATTCATGTTTTCATCCCCTTTTTTCTATTTTTATCCAGCTGTTTTTATTACTTTTGTTTCACCGGTTACTTGGAATACCTTCATATTAGGCATAATCTTATTAACTATTGGTATATCAATGTTAACTTGAGTTAAAACTCTATAATATGATTTTGTATCTCCTACTAGTTTTCCACCCGAAACTTTTTTGTTTTGGACACGTACTTCTCCAATACAGTATCCTCTATTTCGATCGCAACATCCTCCAGCTGAAGTTGCAGCTGAACCAGTTGCTGCAGCAGTACTTAAACCTGCTGATTCTGAACACCATTTACCAGTATTTGCTCCGACTGGTGTATTATAACCAATTTCTGTCATGTACTCTTCTATTTTTTGAGTACATTTGTTTTTAACAGTTGGATTACAATTCCCCTCATATTGTTCTACTAAATCTATTATTCTATTTTTAACTTTGAAGGCTTTTACATAGCTTACATTGAAAGCCATATAACCAGAAACTATAACCATAAAGATTGCGACTAACATTACGTTTACAGTTCCTCCTATAGCGTCACTCATTTAAAAACCTCCTATATTAGTCTGTTGGTGCAGTTGAAGTGCTTATATTAGTCCATGTATTTTTAATACTATTTTTAATTGCAGGATAAAGAAATGCTGTAAAGAATGCAATTACTAATCCGATAGCAATTAATGTAATTACTGTTAAGTTTAATTCTCCTGTTGCTGCTTTCACTATATCACCTCCATATTTTTGCTATTTTAATTATATCAAATATTAATTTTCTAAATCAATTATTAAAAGCTAAACATCATCATCATTGTCACTAAGATTAACAGCATGACTGATACACCTGTAACAATTAACATGATCATTGTTTGACTTTCCATATGATCTAATCTTTCTTTGTATTTTGTTTCTCTAGCTTTGTTTTGAAGTGATGAGATTGATCTAGAAAACATCATCAAACGGTCTTGTTTCTTCTCTTGACCACCGATACCTAATCTGTAAAGTAATCTCATCATTCTCATTGAATCTCTAACTGGATATGTATTAGCAAATTCCATATATGGATCTACTGATGCATCTCCACCGTTAATTCTATCTATCATTCTTCTTAGTCCTGGTTTAAATATATCAGGAGCATCTTCAATTGATTTTCCTAAAGCAACCGGAACTGTATAATGTTGAATTAAGATCTCTAAACTCTTTAAGTAATATGGCAACATTATATCGATCTCATGCAAATGTCTCTTGTAGTAAGATTTTAAATTCATATATGAATATTTGAAGAAAGCTACTGCGATAGCTGCGGCAAACACAACATTTAAAATGATGTTTTGCCCACCAGTTGAAGCTCCTCCAATTGATAATACTAATACTATCAAGAATATAACCAAACTACTTGTACATCTCTTCATATACACTTGATCTACATCTACTTCATCACCATATTTTGCATATAATAAGAATGCATAATCTTCTTCTTTGAATATTTCTAAATACTTTTCATTATCCGCAATAAATTTATCTTTATCTATAGTATTATTATAGAAAAATATGAATAAAAGTATTGCTCCTACTATTAATATCTCCATACTACTCAGCACCTACATTCTCATTATAATATTTTTCACCTTTTAATAAGAAATATGTATTAATTATCAACACTCCATGAAGTATTATATTTATATACCACAGAGATAATAAATTAATATAAGTTTCTCTACCGACTAGGTATTGAACCAGCATTACTAAAAGGTAAAGCATTATACCAAACTGTAGAAAGTTTCTATGGAAAGAAGCTCTTTCTATTCTATCTCGATAAACACTTTCAATTAACATATCTATATCCGCTTGCATATTATCTAAAGAATCAGCAGAGTTTCTAGCTCCTTCTTTAGTTATTTGTAAGAATAATTGATGCATATTCTTAACTATATAATAAGGATATAGTTTAGACATGTATTCTAGGGCTTCATCAATAGTACCATTATCATATGATAAATCTACCATATGTTGAACATCTGTCTTAACAGGATCTTCTAATAATCCAGAAGCTAAAACACCTTCTAATGATTTAACAAAAGATTGTGTAGTCGCAAATTCCATAATTACATTTGATGTATATACTTGAATTTGCTCAAAAATGAATTCTGAATATATCTTTTTAGATCTCAAATAAGAAATATATGGAACTATAAAAGAAGAAATAATTACATAAAATATAGTAATAGTTAAATTATAGAAATATAAATATGTAACAACAGCAGTAAATCCACCTATCGCAACTAATTGAATAGTATATTGACGTACAGTGTATTCTTGACCTAATTCTTTAGTTTTTTCTCTTACTGATCTATATGAGTATGGAGTTATTCTATCAACAATTCCTGCAACACCATCTGAGAAAAACTTACTAACATTTTGGCCTTGATAGACACGATATAAATATATACCTACTACAACTACTACTATTAGCAAAAGTTCTTCAAAGTACATATAATTGCCCCTTTCTTTTTTAGTTTAATTTATCTAATGGTTGTCCTGCTACTGGAGTTGGTTGTATTACAGGTTGTGCTTCCGTAACAGGAGTAATCTGTGGTTGTGCCACAGGTTCTGGAGTAACATTGGTAATAGCTGGTGGTGTTTGTTCAATAGTTGGTGTCTCTGGAGCTACTTCTTGAGGTTTTTCCTCTGGTTTAGCTTCTACTTCACTATTATCATGATACTCTTCAAGAGTATTTTCTTTATATGGCATCTCTTCTGGTAAATGAGATACTATATTAGAAATATCTATATTTTGATTTTCAATATACTCAATTAAATGAGCACTTGGTTTTATCATTATTCCATTACCATCATTAGTTTTTCTATAGATAGTTCTTGATTGTGGTTCATTATTATCATCTACATAGAATTCAGTAACTTCATCAATTTCACGATGAAATTTACCATATTTTTTACTATAATAGGCTTTAATATGAATACCTAATTGGATATAACGATAAATTGTATTTAAGAATTGCCCTACTTCTAAATCCGTTTCCATCAATGAATAAAGACGATACGGAATAGAAGCTGCTTTATCAGCATGGATCGTAGATAAGATGTTATGTCCAGAAGATATTGAGTTTCTTACAGCAGAAACCGCTTCTGCAGAACGAACCTCTGATAGTAGAATCCATTTTGGATTCTGACGCATACATGTAACTAAAACGTCTGTATATGAAGCAACATTATTTGTCTTCATAGCAACTATATCTCTCTGTGGAAAGATCTTATCTAAGTGCAATTCTAATGTATCTTCTATTGTTATTATTTTTTCTTTAGAATCAGTATGAGAAGCTAGATATTTTACAAACTCAGTTTTACCAGAACCAGTTTCTCCGGCAACCATGATATTACAGTGTCCTAAAACACATTTAATTAGGAAATCATGAATATCATTTGTAAAATAATCTTCTTGAATCAATTTTTCTTTTTTTAATCTGATCTTAGCAGGAGTTTTACGAATAACTAATGCAATACCATTTGTCGCAATAGACGAATGTACAAAATTTAAACGTAATTCTGCAGATTCAGCATCTAAAAAAGGTTTAGCATTATTAAATGTTGTCCCCATGACATTCGAACATTGAAATGCTAAACGTTCTACAAATTCAGGAGTAGCTCCTTCTATTTGTACATGCATTGATCCTTGTTGTAATGAACGAATCCATATTTGACCACCATTACAATATGAAATATCTGTAATATCGTCATTTTCTAATAATGGCTTGAACGGACCAAAGTCTAATTTGTCAAATATGCTTTCCGTCATTATTTCACTTCCCTTTTCTTCTTTTTTATCTAATAATATTTTCTGAACGTGTTACTTGTTCAATAAATTTTTCTAATTTTTCACTAGAAATATTAATTTCTCCAGGTGTTTCTTCTTTTGATTCATTTGTTGGAACTGGTATTAATTGTGATTGATAACTACTATCTAAATACTCAGCTTTCTTTAGCAGATTGAAATATTTTTCTGGTACTGCAAAGATGATCATAGCTGGTGTTTTTTCTTCGTCTCTATTAGAGAATACTGATTGTCCTTTTTCATCTTTTACAGCTAATACTTTAATATTTTCAATCAATTTACCAACATACATAGAAGCATTTTCTTCTTTTGGATTTTTTAATATTTTTAAATAAATATCAATATAATTTCCTGGATAAATTGAGTTACCATATGTAGTTTTAGTATCAACAGCCATGTTATATACAACATATCCTTTTTCAATATCAAGGATATCTGCTGCTGGTAATTGTTCTTTTGTTACTACTGTTCTTTTGAAGAACAAACTTCCTTCAGGTATAACAGTATCAGCATTAGAATAGTTATCAACAACATCTCCAGCTGTAGTAATTACTCCTTCAGTAACCATAGATGGTGAAACCTTCATAGATCCAACCATATCTTCAGTTATCTGTGTACCAGGAGAAATTGTCTTTAATGCATATGGTACTGTTATAGGGTTTGTTGCTTGATTTACACGCCAGTTATAAGCAAAATATAGTACTGCAATTACAACAACTATACCAATTACAGTTACTGTATTTTTGTTAGCCAACAATTTTTTTAAACCATTCATTCTTTTTCCCCTTTCTAACTTATTACCTTTGGACTAAGTATTATTTGATTACCATCAGCAGTAATTGGCGATCCAATAAAACTCTTCTTATTTGTATATTGATATGTCAATGATGGATTATAAGTTTGATTTGTTTCAACCAATTGACTAATACTTGTTGTTATTTCTTGTGCTGATTGTTCATCTCCTACTTTAACACTAATTAGTGTCATTGAATCAACTTTAACACTTACTGTAGGTGGTACTTCATTCATTCCATAGAATCCTATTGTATATTCTCTTGTATCAGTAACATTATTAGCAAATCTTCTTATGAAAGATTCCATAAATAATTCTTTGTCCATTCTTGGAATTCCATGAACTGACATGAAGGTCTCATCCAAGGCTTCTGTCATAGCAGCCTCGGATGTTTCCTTTACTAGATAATAATCAACTTCTCCTCCTGTAGAATAATTTGATATTACAAATATTATTAGTAAAGCTACAGAGCCTAATAATATTATTCCTAATCCTAATACACCTTTATTCATATATTATTCGCCTCCTAAAACTTTACATGTTTTGTTATTACACTTATTAAAGTGTGAAACTGTTTTTGTTATACCGTTACGTAATAAACTACTTGTATAATGTGATACTCCATGTCCATCAGAAGTATATTTTGGTTTACTGTAGTTATAACGTTTATCTTGTCTTAGTTTTCTTAATGTTTTAACATCTAGTTTAAACTCGAAATCTAAATTACTACGACTGAATGTATCAGTTGTTTGAATTTTCTTTAATAATTGTGATGGATTTTGATCATATCCTCCACCAGCATCTTTATATTTACCTAGAGTTGCTGCTGAAGTCCAGTTAAATCCAATTGCTCTTGTTTGTTTCTTGTATTGAACTCTTTGATCAACTGCTGTGTTTTGTAAGAATGGATCAGCAGTGTCATATGTCTTAATTGTTGTTTGTTCAGCAGAAGGGTCAACATTGTTAGTAGTTGTTGTTGTTCCAGGTGGAGTTGGATTGTTAGTTAATGCATAGAAACATTTCATATTGAATGTCCATCTGAATAGACCAAAATTCTTAGCACTACCGAAAATATTATATCCATTATAATCTTGTTCTGTTTTTGGATCTTTTTCATAGAATTTCCATTTACTATTATCTGGAACTAAACTTGTATTATTTAAAAGTTGTATGTAGTAATTAGCCCAATCTTTATTTGTATCAGATAATTTATGTGGTATACATACTTTACCTTTTACGAAACTATATTGTGAAGTATCATCAGGTTTACCATAAACTCTTGAATCTCCTTTGTATGGTAACCATGTTCCTGGGAATGTCCATTCAGTATAATACCATCTTCTGTTATTATAATTTGAATAACATCCACCATATTTTATGATAACTTCTGGATTGTTATTAAGTGTAGGCATTGATTTATCTTTACTGTATACTTCATCCTTAGATTTTGTATAAGGGAAGTGAACAGTATCGACTTTTTGTGTTTCGTTATCTTTATATTTAAAGTCTATAGTATATTCTGCAGTTCTCTCTTCACAAGATGTTCTTCCTTCACAGGCTTTTACAACTTTTTCATTATATATTTTCATGTTGTTCTTAATATCTGCTTTAATTAAATCATCTGTTGTACAAATATTTTCTTTAACATATTTGTTGTTTTTGTTATCCCAAACATACATTTTTGGACAACGTTGATCTTTATTCTTTCCAATTGAGTTTGTTATGTTGTAGTTGAAGTAATAATAACTATTATATTTATTACATCCACTATTCCATGAGCATTTATCTCTACATTGACCAGATGATGTTTGATGTCTAATATATCCATTTCCACTAGCATCACTAGCATAACTATGGTCACTGAACCAAATTGTATGATAGTTTTGATACCAGTACCAAATTCCTATATATCCTTTAGCTACAGCATTTTTAGTTGAATGATTTGTACTGATGCTACCATTGTTGTGGATTCCAACTTTTCCACTTGTAGTTAATGGACACCAACTATATTTACCATTACTATTAACATAATGTTGTCCTCTTACACATCTTTCACCTTTGTGTGAAACTTCATTACCATTACTATCATTATAGTAGAAACTTCCAGGTGATGGTGCTTTACTATTAGGGAACTTAACTTGTTGAGTTAATGGCAATGTAGTTGAATCATAAGCTACGTTTTCAGCATTATTAGAATCTTCTTCTCCATATACTTCATCGTAACATTTATTACTACATGCCTCAGTGTATTTTCCACCGTCGCATGATTGTACACAATTATCAAAATCTTCTGTTGGTCCTGCTTGTCTTAAACCAGCACCACATTTAGGTTTTAATACACATTTCTTACCTGAAGTTTCAGGTTTTGCTTGTTCTTTATTAGCAGTAGCAGTACAGTTTGTAACACTGCTTACTTTTAATCTATATTCAAAACACATTCCTGCATCTACTTGAACAGGTGGACCATATTCAACTTTTACATATTCGGTACATGTTCTCTTACAATTGAACTCTTTTGACTTAGTAACAACTGTTGGATATGTATCATTACTAAATTTAGCTGGCATATAATGGTATTTATATGGGATTGATTCTTTTGTTGTCTTCTCCCAATAACCTTTATACATATTCAAATTTGCTTTATCATAATAATAATATGATATCTTACCACTATTTTGATCTATCAATCCTCGTCTATTATATGCTTCAATATTAGTTATATCAGTTCTTGTTAATTTATAATTACAAGATAATGAAATTGTTTTACTCTTTCCAGATTTGTCTTTAGTTTGTTTAGCAGCTTCATTCTTAGTGTTTCCTTCAAACACATATGTACGAGCCTTTTGTTGACTAGCATTATACATACTCTCGAATGCTTTTTTATATGTATTATATGTTGCATTACCATCTAAATGAGATACAATTTCATAATCACCTTTTTGACCAACTACTGATGTTTTATCTTCAAGAGTTTCCTCCGGATCATCTTGCTCAGGTTTTAGTTCAGCTTTATCAATTAAATCATCAATCTTAACACTAACTGTACCAGTCATTGAAGTTGGATTTCCTTCAGCGTCTTTTCCTGAAGTTACCTCATCTGGGTCTATAGCATTATCACTATCTCCTGGAACTTTACTCAAATCAAACTCATAATAGAATTTGTCTTTATCACAAGATTTTCCTTTATAAGTATAGTTTGATGCTGCGTGTACTTTTAATTTACCGCTATTTCCAGCAGAAGTTTTTACTAGTTCAGTGTCTTCATCATCATATGATTTTTTACATACATATGAACGTGGAGATGTACCAAGACTTAATTTGAAACTTCCGTTATTCCAACCAAATTCATCTACAGTTGGATCAGTACCAGGTGCACAATATACTTGTACCTTACCGTCAGAAGATCTCCATAGTCCTACTCCCAACACTTCTAATCCTTCTACACACTTATCATTAGCATTGCTATTTTGTTTGTTAACGATTTTGTAATAGAAGTTAACAGGGCTTTCAGCTTTTTTCTCACTTGATTGTGTTCTTAGTGATTGACTACTTCGATGGTTGCCCCATATTAACACACCAACGAAAGCAGCTACTATCAGTAATAATATTGCAAGTTCTTTTCCTTTTCTTCTTCCTTTAGACTTCATTCTTTCCATCACCTTTCATTATTTTTAAAATCTTTTTATAATTATCTGTTTCTTGAACAGTATAATTCTTTATTGGTTCCCCTTTTCTTACCATCCTTGCATCCACAACAAATGAGGAATCTGTATCTTCTCCATAGAATCTACTACAAGTTATTAGTGATATAAGATTATCTTTTCCATCTATCTTGACATCATAATCATATATACTATCTTTTTTTATCTCTTTAACATATTTTTCTATTGCACTTTCAGTATATCTTTTTTTGATTTCAGTTTCAACTTTATCGTATGAACTATACAGTCTAACTGCATATATTTTATATAAATAATTATCTCCATCTATTGTATATTGTATATATTTGTTCTTTTTAGCAAAATCTATATATACAAAAGCCATCAAATTATCAAATCTTGAGAATCTCTTATCTTTTATTCTAGGATTCTTTGATAAATTCAAAATATTATGACCCATTATATTAACTTTATTGTATATTTTTTCTGTTGTTTCAATGTTGTAAGCAAAATTACTTTTACCTACTGAATCTTCATAGAAATCATAATCTTTTGAATAGGCAACGATTGGAGCATCTATATTAGTTCCTTGAACTCTAATCCATCCTATAGTTGTAACTTTATTATTATCTTTTTTCTTTTCTTCTTTTATATTAGTTGTTCTATCTTCAACTTTATAAAATTCTTTATTATTTCTAAATAATATAAATACTAGAAAAATACAAATGATTAAAAATAAGATTATGAGTATTCGTTTTCTTTGTCGTTTTTTCTTATTTTTTTTCATAATAATCTCCTTACTATTTTATTGTGTATGGTTCATCGATTCTTCCAGTACCTTCTACTACCTTAGCGCCTTGTTTTAAGAACGCTACAGGTCTAACAGCATATCCCCTATCTGGAAGATATTTCTGTCTTTGTAAATTTCCTTCTTCATTAATTATGTAGAATTCATTTTTATCTTTTGATGCATTTATAGGTAAATATTCAAATCCACCATTTCCAACAGTATATAAATCATAAATATTAACAGCTGACAATTTTACTTTACGTTTAATTGTTTTCTTTTCTTTACCATATAATATTTTTCCATCATATACTGGTATTTCTATTTCATGACTTACCAATTTATCAAATGGTAAGTATGTATTTGCTTTATTATTGATATTATATGCATATGAACCAACTTTCTTAGGATCATATTCATAATTACTTGTTCTTGGATTTGCGAAAGTTAAAAGATCTTCTTCTGTTTCAATAACCCCATCTAGGATTATCTTTGTAGTTCCATCATCTAACGTTTCAATTATTTCCCAAGTTCCACTCTCTAATGATATATATTCTCCAGGTAAACGTTTATTTACTTCTTCACCTGGTTTTGAAGATTTAAAATCTTTTTGAATGATATATGGATTATCTAACGATCCATCACCATCTTCTACTATTAAATCTCCTTTAATAGTAACAACTGGTTTTATTCCAGCATTGTACGAATTATTCATAGCAATTATATTACCTTTTAGGTACATCATACTTTCTCCAACCATGTATGAATAATCTTCTTTAACAGTATTTGCTGTCCAAATTAAGTTTTGAGAAATTAGATAATTATCAGTACCTGCTTTTACTTTATTGATATCAGCAAGTGAAGGAATATACATATTTCTTTCTTCTGTATAACTTGAACATTCTGTTGTATCTGTATTTTTAGTAGATAATTGATCTTTACAATATTTATTTTTAACTATTAGTTTTTTAGTTTTAGATGGTAAAGTATCATAATACTTTTCTAATTGTTTATTAATAGCATCATAATTACTTAAAGTTACTACTTCATCAGAAACTATTTTTACATTATCTCCATCTAATCCAATTATTCTATATAAATGATTAGCGAAAGCTATATGATTATTACTGGCATTACCAGAATAATATCCTTTTTGACTTTCTCTCTTTGTGATTGATGCAACTGTATCTATTACATTAACTACTCTAGTTACTTCTGTTTTATTTGTTAATGAATCCATAATAGAATATTTTATTTTATATATTCCTGTTACAGATGTATCTACTTCTCCAGATACTTTTACATCTCCAACATTCATTTTTCCATCATTTTTATCAATAACACTGCTTATACCAGGATCTGTAAATTTCTCTTTTTTGGTAATTGTCATTTCTTTATCACCATTTAATTTAATTACAGGTCCTTCATGATCTACTTTTGATTCCATATAACCGCAATCTAAATAGACATAATATTGATAATCAGATTCTTCCATTCTAACTTTTACCCAACTATCTTTTATGTTACACAACTTAGATGATAGAGGTACTGTGAAATCTTGATCTATATATTTTTCATTATATAGTTTTGATAATCCTACAGTATCAACTCTTTTTCCTGTAGGTAATTTAGATGAGTTGATCTCATAATATCTTTGAGCAGCAGCAAGCATTTTTTTCTCATATGATTGGAAAGTAAAATATGGTTTAGCAAAAACAAAATATACTACTAGTAAAACTACTATAGCAGCTATAACGTATGTTACTTTAGTCATTATTTTGTCATAACGTCTTTCCATATTTTTTCCCTTCTATCCTTTTACTCTGTATGTATATCTATTGTTTCTGATTGTATATACTAAATCGATTGTTTTTGATTGTTCTATCTCTTCAGGAACAAACACATAAGCATACTGTCCTAGATAGCTATAATTCATTGCTTTTTTCATCTTGACACCGCATTTTTTATTATTACTATCTATATAATTAATTTTACCATAATTACTAGAAAAGTCAATGAGTTCTTTGCTGTCAAACTCTTCTGTCATATATGATATTACTGCGATTTTGTAACCTGCTTTGGCACGTAAAATTTGCTCTACTTGTTCACAGTATCCATTTTCACAATCAGCCATCATATATTTAACAGCATCTCGTATTTTAAATCCATCTGGAGCAAGCATTTCTCCCTCTTCTCTACCAACGACAGGAGCCTTTATTTCAGTGCCTAATTTATAGATACCATTGTCTTTAATAGTAGATAAATCTTCTACTTTTATTTTTATCTTTCTTAAATGTGAATCATTACCATTACGTTCTTGATAGAATAGTACAAATCTATTCTTATCTAATTTTTTATTAACTCTATATATTAGAATTACACTTGTTGTTTCACCTTTCTTTAAAATAGTTTGTTGAGCATAAGTTTTTCCTAAATCAATAAACTTATCAGCATTTTGATTACTAGATTCAGCATATTGTTCTATTCCATTATATAGATGAAATCTATCTACTTTTACTACCGCATCATCATAATTATTTCTAATATTAAGTTTTACGATAACAAAAGCTGAAGAATTTGAAATAACTTCTCCTGTATAATTTTTATTAGTGTAATAAACATTAGTTATTTTGAATGTATATCTACCAGCATTATATTCATCATTTATACCATATGACTTATTAGTAATAAATTGATTCTTATAAATAACCAATCCTATAGCAACAACTAAAATAATTGAAACTACTGTAACTAGTTTTTTATGTTCTTCTACAAAATAACCAGCATTTCTTTTAAATCTTCTAAATACTCTTTTTATAGATTCTTTATCAACATTAACATTTATTTCTAATTCCATTCGATCTTTTTCATCTAATTCTAAGAATTCATCATCATTCTGAAAATTAAATTTCTTTAGATCTAGACCTAAACATCTAACTAAATAAATAATTAATGAAGGTAGCTGAGTAATTGTAAATATATTTAATAAATCTTTATATAAACCTATTTGAGTTCTTTCAAAAACTCCATTATATCCATTAAAGTATAGTAACAATAATGCATAAAGTATCATTAAACCTAAATATGTTATTGTAGGTATTAAATATAATTTCCATGGTTTATCTTTATACTTTAATAGAAAAACTGCTGTTATGTTTAAGACAGACATTGCTATTAAAATTATAAATAAATATATTGGTATATACTTAGTTATAGGATTATTCATACTATCATATACACCATAAGTAACAAAGTCTTTTATATAGCTAGAAATAGATGAGTTTTTTAACAAAATAAAACCACCTATTACTAATAGGATAATATGTATAATTTTGAAATGTTTTATTAGGAATGCATATGGTCTTCTTATTATCATAACTAATTCCCCTATCTTATTTAATTATACATTATTTTTACTACAAAAAAAAGCAATAAAAAAAATAGTTAACACTTAGTTAACTATTTATTTGTATAAAAATGTAACTTGACTGTAAACACTGTCATTATTACTATAAGTTTTTTGAATTAGATTAGTTAATCCAATAGTTATTACTGTTCCTAAAACTAATAGTAATACAGCTATTCCAAGTACTGATTTTATCTCTGGTTTTATTATCTTATCCATATTAGCTTATCGCTGTTATTTCGATGTCATAACTACCATTAGGTGATTCAACTGTAACAGTATCTCCTAGTTTATGATTTAATAATGCAGCAGCAATAGGACTTTCATTTGATATTTTACCTTCAAATGGATCAGCCTCTTGTGAACCTACAATCTTATATTCATCTTCGTCATCTTCATCAACATATTTTACTTTAACAGTATTTCCAATTGATACTTTATCAGTAGCAATATCTTTGATGATAGAAACGTTTTCTAACATTTTTTCTACTTCTTTAATTCTTGATTCGATTTGAGCTTGTTCATTACGTGCAGCATCATATTCAGAGTTTTCAGATAAATCTCCGAAAGATCTAGCTTCTTTGATAGCTTCGATGTTTGCTGGACGTTTAACATTAATTAAATTATCTAGCTCACTTTGTAATTCTTTTAATCCTTCTTCTGTTAAATAAACTGTATTTTTGTTTGGCATTATAATCACCTCTATTTCGTATTTTTACACTTAACATGCATAACTATATCACAAGTAATTTTTTTTAGCAAGAATTTTTTTATGAAATTTATAGGGGACCTAAAGTCCCCTTCAATTACATTGCATAATTATACCATAAAAAGTGTTATTTCGCAAGTTTTTTGGTTAATTTTGATACCTCTTTATCAAACATATAATCAGTCATTCCAGCTATAAAATCTATTACCTTTCTCTTATCAGAAGTATTTTTTAAATATAGTTCATTTTGATCTTTTAAAAACGAATCATTAATAACAGAATCTTTATTATTTTCTCTAATATCTTTTAAGTACTGTTCAAACAATTCTTCCATTCCATTCTCATAATAATCATATTCTTCTTGAGTCATAGATTTCTTATAAATATTTATTGAATTAAACTTCTTTAGATCAAGTAAAGCTTTATATACTTCATCACTTAATTTGATATAAGGTTTATTCATACTTTCAGTGATTATATCAATTACTACTTTATTAATTATCTCCCTATTTGTAGTACCTAGTACACTAGTAATACTCTCTGGTAAATCTTCTTTTTTTATCTTTTTTAATCTAATCGCATCTTCGATATCTCTACCAACATATGCAATAATATCAGATATTCTTACGACACATCCTTCTAAAGTCATAGCTGAACATTTTTTAGTTTTAGCTAAATCTTTATAAGCAGTATTATACATATCTAAGAATTCTTCTTTTGATTTTTTCATTGGTTTATAGATAGGTTCTAGAATCTCTCCATTATGGCAGAATATTCCATCTAATACTTGAACAGATAGATTTAAACCTTCTCCATTTTTCTCAACAAACATTAAGTTCCTTACACTTTGGACATTATGAGCAAAGTACTCCCCTAACTCTCTTTGAGATATCTTATTTAACATAGCTTCTCCAGTATGACCTAAAGGAGTATGACCAATATCATGACCCAAAGCAATAGCTTCAATTAAATCTTCATTTAGATTAAGACTTCTACCAATAGTACGCGCAATCTTACTGACAAATTGAACATGAATCATTCGATGAGATATATGATCATTATCAGGAAAAGAAAATACTTGAGTTTTCTTTTGATATCTTAAGAAACTTAATGAGTAAATGATTCTATCAATATCTCTATAATAATCAGGTCTAATATCAACTTTCTCTTCTTCTTTCAAACGTATTGCAGAAGTTGATAAAGTCGCATATTCAGACAGATCTTTTTCTTTTCTTAGAAAGTTTAGTTTTGCTTGTTCTAGACAATCCATGTTTATCATCCTTTCTTGTTATTTTAAATGTATATAATCCAATTATAGGTAATATATAAAGATATGGAGACATATATCTTAAAGCACCAGATTGTGGTGATCCCAACATCAAGATAAACCATACTACAAATAATGGAATACTGATAATTATAATATCTTTTTTCTTTCTATAATATGCATATAAATTAATTATTAATAATAATATAAAACATCCTGCTGGATTTAAATAAGTATTATATTTATCATAAAACTTAAGTAAGCTATCTTGAATCTTTTGAGGAAGAATCTGTTTATTATAAACTTCTTCTCCTTGAGGTCCATCCATAGAAGCAGCTCTAAACGTACTTTGACCAGTTTCAAGTTTATTTATCGACCATAAGTGATAAGAATTTAATAAATAACTCTTAGTATATGATGAAATATTACTTGGATACTTTCTAATCCAAAGAGATAAAAATTCTTTAGAAGATTTATTAAACTTATCTGAATCAAATTCTTCTTGGAATTTTATTGAATCTACTGTATAAACATCATACTTTTCAGGAATAGTCTTTTTAGGATCTTTTATAAATTTAGATAATGTATTATAATCTTTTTTATTTAATTTATCTGGATGATATTTTACTAAATAACAAACTTGTTGAATAGGTACTCCATAATACTCTCTTTTTAATTTTTCAGCATGTAGTACATTCACCAAAACAACTGGTAAAAATGAGAATAGAATAATTAAAATTAAAACAATACTACATTCTTTTTTATAATTTTTTATTCCATAAATAATAAATAAAAGTAATATAGATATAATAGCTATATAAAGACCATTATTTCTTATACAAATTGATAAACAAGATATAGCTACTAATAATATTAATATCCCTTTATCAGAAAGAAGTTTTCCTTTTGATTCTACTATGTCGCATATAAAAGTAAAGAATAATAATATTAGTAAAGCAAATGGTGTATCTTTATTTAAAGCAACATTGTAATTAGCAAGTATAGGTGTTAATACATAATATAAAATTAAAAGAATAGTTAATATCTTATTATGTGTTTTATTATTAAACCAATAAACTATATATGTAAGTATTATACTTGCGATTAATACTTGAGTAGTTGACATTATAAATATCGCATTAAAATTACCAAAAAAATTAGATAATATATGAAAAGAAGCTGCAAGAAATAAACTAAATATTATTGGAGCTCCTCTTAATATAGGAGAATAAATCATAAACATAGTATCATTCAAATATACTCCTGGATAATGTGATAATAAATATATCATTGAAGGTATAAAGATACATATGAATATAATAAAAATCTTTTTCTTATTTAAATTTAATTCTTTATTTTTTAATGGTACTTTATCAAGTACATAGAATAATAATTCTAATATAAAATATACTAGTATTGTAATACCAATTATTTTCATAATAAAAGTAAAATTAATAATATTATGTTTTATAAAATAATTTAGATTATTATCTATTATTAATTTTAGATTTATTGAAATTGAAATGAAAAAACTAAATAATAAATTTAAAAGTTTTATTCTTTTCATATATCCTCCTAGTATTATTTATTTCTTTTTACTAATCTTAACATAGAATACTCTGGTATATCTATATCAGTATCTATTTTTAAATAATAGATATTATCTGGATGTCTTGCGACATCTATTTTATTTTGTTCTTCATCTAATAATTCTTCAACTATAAAAGTAATACTATCTCCTTTAGGAGTAAATAGTTCTACTGTGTCCCCTATTTCAAAATAGTTTCTTTCATAGAATTTAATTAAATTATTTTCATAAGAAATAACTTGTCCTAGATAATCTTGATTAGATATTTCTTGTCTACCTGTAAAATACTGATCAGTTTCATCTGCTTCTTTTAAGAAGTAATGTGATGAAGTTTCTCTATTAGCTACTCTATTTAATCTTTCTTCATAGATTTTCATCTTCTCATCAGTCAAAGTATTATCATAAATCTCATCTATTATCTTACGATAAGTACCTATAACAGTAGCTAGATAATATAAAGATCTCATACGACCTTCTACTTTTAGAGAGGTTACTCCAATGTCTATTAAATCTTTAATATAATTTGACATATTCATATCTTTAGTAGCTAGTGAGAAATCTTCTTCATTACCATTAGAGAATGTAAATCTACATACTTGAGAACATCCTCCTCGATTAGCATCTCTGTTAGTTACATAGTTAGATAGAGCACATCTTCCTGAAAAACATGTGCACATAGCGCCATGAATAAATGTTTCAATATCGACATCGGTATTATCAATTATCTCTTTTATTTCATCTTTACTTAATTCTCTAGCTAGTACTACTCTATCTACTTTTTGAGAACCAAAGAAATTAATTGCTTCATAGTTAGTAGTAGAGTTTTGAGTAGATAAGTGTACTTCTACTTGAGGATAATTAGTCTTAATATGTGAAATAATAAATGGATCACTTACGATAAAAGCATCTATTCCACAATCCACTACATCTTTAATGTACTCCTCTACTCCATCCATATCTTCATTATGAAAAACTATATTTAAAGTTAAATGTACTCTTTTACCTAGTTTATGAGCAAATTCACATCCTTCTCTAATTTCATCTAATGAAAAATTAGTCGCATTAGCTCTTAGAGAGTATTTCTCTCCTCCAAAATATACAGCATCTGCGCCATAAAGAAGTGTTACTTTTAATCTTTCTAAATCTCCTGCGGGAGACAATAATTCTATTCTCTTATTTTTCATTTTTCTTCACCCTATATATAGTTTCTTTATAGAAGAAATTAGTATTATCTCCTAAAACTTTGTATTTATCAATATACTTAGTATCTATACATTTATTATCAATATATTCTTTAGTATCATTAACCAATTCATCAAACTTAGGTATTTTATATTCTCTCATAATTATATATGGACAATTCATTTCATATAAATCTTTAATTAGAGAAGTACCATTAACTATGTTCGCATCATAAAAACTAGTACCATTATTATCTTCCATAACTATATATTTATTATTAGATACTTTCTCTATTACTTCTATTTCTTCTTTTAATTCTTTATTTATATTTTTAAAATAACTTGTTAATAACTTTCTTTTAGAAAAAGCTATACTAGGTACTGAGACTACTTCTACCATAGAAGTTATTTTAGATTTTTCAATTATAGTTTTTATTTCATTTAGAGTTATTTCTTTACTTAATAAAGCATATTTTACTCCTAAGGAATTATAGTAATCACATGTCTTATAATTATTAACCATATGAGTTTGATCCCATACTAAATCTATGGAAAGATTTAATTCTTTCTTTAATTGTAAAAAAGCTAAATCATAGAAGAATACTCCATTAATATTTAACTTATCTAATTCAATTAAACTTTCTTTCAATAAATCTAAATCTTTATTCATAATATTTTTATTTATTTTAATGAATATTTCTAGATTAGGATATTCTTCTTTAATAGATTTTATTTCATCAATTGAATAGTATTTTATACTTTGAATAGATAAATCTTTTAAAGCTAGAATTATTCCATCTACATTTAGATTTTTAAAGTTATTATCAATTTTTTCTATTAATAATTTCATAGTAGTCCACCCGTTCATATTATATGATAAATAAATAAAAAAATAAAGTTAGACTTTATTTTTTAGCTTATACCTTTTACTCTATAAAAACCTAGTATATTTCCTCCACGATAAGCATACGTTGAAGTTAATTTTATTCCATCTTTTCTATTTGAAGCATGGATTATCTCTTTTCCATTACCTGTTAGCATAGCGACATGCCCAGAATATAATACTAAGTCTCCTGCTTGTAAGTTACTATTTGAAACTTTCTTTAAAGCACTACTTGAATTATAGTAAGAAGCTCCAGCGACTCTTGGGATATTATATCCAAAGTGAGCATAAACTCCTTTGACAAACCCACTACAATCAGTTGGTGTATAGGTAGGAGAGCCATTCCATTGACCACCATATTGATATGCTTTACCTAAGAATTGTTTAGCATAACTTACTACTTTTTTACCATCAGAAGTTGTGGTAACTGCATAATTTCTAGTATCGGAACTATTAGTAGACGAATCATCACTACTTGAATTAGTAGAATAAGTTCCTTCTGAAGCATTAGGATTACCATCAGTACCTTTATATTTACTAGGATCTATAATCATAGGTCCGCTACCTTTATTACTGGAATTCTTCTTTATATAATTACCTTGTTTATTCATAGAACTAACAGTATGTTTAGCCTCTTTTAAACAAGCTAGTGTTTCATACTTTTGTAAATCAGAATTATCAGTAGCTATTGCGATAACTAAATTTACAAATATTGGTATAACAAATACTATAGCAGCTGCATGAAATTTAGCTCTTAAAGACTTTATATGTTTCTTTTCTTCTGGTTGTCTTAACATTCTAAATAATTGAGCTGAAGCAGATAATAATAATAGTATTGGTACTAAGATCTGAATCAAGGAGAAAACATTATCATAAATAGCTAATATTTTTACTAATCCATAATCTTTACAACAAGTACCAAGTGTAGAATTACATCCAGCTAAAATATTAATATAATTCATAACTTCCTCCTATCTTTCCTCAGGAGCCTTACTTAAAGTAATATTAAAACGATCTTCTGTAAAATACTCTTCTTCTCCATATATAGAATATGGATTAAAAGGAACATATGCTGTTAATTTTCCATTTTTTACATAATAGGCATAATCCTTAGTATCAATAGAGTTAAATAATCTCATTTCTAAATATCTATCAAAATCCACTTCTTGTAATTCAAAATATTTACCTGCTTCATCTAAATAATAATCATTTAATTTTGTTTTTACTTTTTGTTTTATTTCAGATGAATCTATAGAATAATAATTTAATAGATATTCATCACTTAATAGAGATTCTTCATCTAAATTAATATTATATGATCTAAATTTAACAGAATAATTTTCTTCATTATAAATTTTTACTACTAAAGAAAGTATTATTCCACTTAAATTATAATCATAACTTATTTTTACTTTTGAATTATTTAGATAAGGTTTTACATATTTAGAAATATTATCATTAATTAACTGTAAATCTTTATTACTAGTATTAAAATAAGGGATCTTTTGATCTGCTTTTTTACTTTCATATAATGTATATACTATATCTTTAGAATTATCTTGTCTAAAAGTTATACTCTTATTATTCATTATTTTATCTATACCTAAAAAGACTAATAGCCCTATAAACGCAATTGATACGATTGCTATTAATCTTAGTGTTGAATTATCTATTTTTTTATAATTGTTATTTTTTTTATTACTAGATACTTCTTCATAATGATTATCTAGATTAAACTTATTAAACATAAATAACTCCTATTTTTCTTCTCTTTTTCTTGATACTGCGATACCGTCTCCTATATCATCTAAAAAGTCTGTTTCAAACTTTTTATTATTCTTTAAGAATTCTCTATATTCTTTTACTTTTCTAACTAAACCACGTAGATTTCTATTTTTAATTTCAGATTCATCTTTATCTACATAACCATGAAATTTCATATTATCAGTAATAATAGTTCCATGTTCATTTAGTTTAGGAGAAAACTTTTCAAAAAACTCAGTATTTTTAGATTTAGCTGCATCTATAAAAATACAATCATAAGTATTATTTAATGATACTTCTAAAGCATCTTTATACAGTAAAGTTATTTTATCTTCTAAACCTAACTTCTTAACATTTTTTAAAGCTTCCATATATCTTTCTTCATCTTTTTCAATACTAGTTATATGGATATCATCTTTAGTAAGAGCCATCATTATAGCAGAAAAACCTATAGCTGTTCCAATTTCAAGTACACTATGAATATTATTATTTTCAATATAATTAGTTAAATAAATAATACCTTCTTGTTGCATAATAGGAATCTTATTTTCTTCTGCATAATCCATTATCTCTTGAATTAATTCCTTATAAGTTTCTACCAAAGCCAATCACCACTTTCTTTAAGTCTTGCGATTGTTCTATCATGTTCAACTTGATTTTTAGAATAATATATCTTTCTATGTTTATCAGCTACAAAGAAATAATAATCATTCTTAGTTGGATAAACACTAGCTTCAATACTTTCTTTAGATGGATTACTTATTGGTCCAACAGGCATCTTACCAGCCATATTTACACTTCTAGTATTATAGGCATTAGTCTGAGCAAATTCTTCAGATGATACTTTGTCTTTTAAAGATCTTTGTAATCCATAATAAGTAGTAACATCACTACCTAAATTCATATTAGCTTGTAATCTATTATTAAATATTCCTACTATCATCTTTTTATTAGTTTTATTAGTTCCTTCTATCTCAGCAATAGAAGCCATAGTTATATAATGATGAGGATTTTTTGCTATTTTAGATTTATATGGTTCAAGTACTTTTTCTTCTTGATCTAACATAGTTTCAATAATAGTAGTTAAATCAACTTGTTCATTAGTAAAATCATATGTATCTGGAGCTAAATATCCTTCTAATGGATAATAAATATTTTGATTAAGAATATCATTAGTTAAGAACCAATATTTATTAACAAATTGCCCACAGAATACCCTATCTTTCATACTATTTAATACATAATCATAAGAATTATCTGTTTTATCAGCTATCTGTTTAGCATATGTAGTAATTCGCTCTCCTTCATTAAAAGTAATTTGTACTTCACCCATACTAGTAGCATTTTCTAATTTAGTAATTATTTCATTTAAGTTCATAGTTTTATCAAAAGTATAAGTAGCTGCTTTTAATGATTTATGATGATTTAATTTCATCTCTATTAAGAACAGAGTTTCACTTCTAATCAAGTCATCTTGTTTTAGAGTTTTAGCTATTTGTTTAACACTTGCTCCTCTTTGTACTTTAACTTTAATCGCTGTATTATCATTTTTATCTACAGGGGAAATTAAATAAGCATAAAACACTCCTGTTGCGACTAGGAGTATTGTTAGAATCATAATTATCTTAATTGGTTTTCTTAGTTTCATATCGTGTTGTCTCCCTTTTTAATTCTTATTCACCTTTTTTATTCTTTATTTCTTCTTCTATTGAAGAAAGAATTGTTTCAATTACTTTCCACTCTTTATCAGTTTTAATTTCTTCTAATTTAGAATGTGGATCTTTTGGATCATAGATAGAAGCATATACTTCAACATTTCCATTACTATCTAAAGTATTATCAGTATAGATAATATAACTTTTTTTAGTTTCTTCATTATCGAATGTAAATAAAACATCAAATGTTTTTTCTACTCCTTCTGGATCAATTATTGTGAATGAATTCTTATCCATATTATTTTTCCTTTCTATCTAAAAAATCTTGAAGAATAATAGTTGCGGCTACTTGGTCAACAACTTTCTTACGATTTTTTCTATTCATATTTCCTTCTATTAATATATTTGTGGCGATAGTTGTGGTTAATCTTTCATCTTGTAAGTAGATTGGAATATTAAGCTTCTTCTCAAGTTCTTCTTTAAATTCAATACTAAGTTCTGCTTTAGGTCCAATAGTATTATTCATGTTCTTAGGAAATCCTAATACTATCGCATCAATTTCTTCTTCTTTTACTATATCTTTTACGACATTCAAAAGATGTCTATAATCTTCATTATGTCTTATAGTCTTATAAGTAGACGCAATAGTCCCAGTAGCGTCAGATATTGCGATACCTAAAGTACGAGACCCTAAATCAAGTCCTAAATATCTCATTTATTATTCTTGTAAAAGTCTTCAAGAATAATTTCTACTATTTTAGCACGATCAATTTCTTGAATCTTTTTACGTGCTCCATTATAACTTGAAATATATCCTGGATCTCCACTGATTAGATATCCTACTATTTGATTAATAGAGTTATATCCTCTCTCTTCTAGTGAAGCATATACTTCAGTTAAAATATCACTAACTTGTTTTTCGCTGATATCTTTGATGTTGAATAAAGAAGTTTTTTCTTTTTCCATATTATCACCTCAACTACAATTTCATTTTATCAAAATTATTATTTATTTACAATATTAATGGACTATTACAAAAGCCATATAAATTGAGAATGCTAAGAATAATATTGTTATGATCAAACCATTAGTTTTTTCAAATGTAGTAGATTTTCCATCAATTCCTAAAGCCATAGTAGCGATAGTTCCTCCAATTAATCCACCGATATGAGCAAAGTTATCAATACCAGGTGACATACCTATAATTAAGTTTAATACTACTAATGGAATTAACTGTGTTTTAACATAATTTCCTAAGTATACTCTATAGTGATATCCAAAGTAGATTAATGCTCCCATAAGACCAAAGATTGCTCCTGAAGCTCCAATTGATGCAGAATGTGAAAAGATCATTGAGAACAAACTACCAGATATACCTGCTATAAAGTAAATAATTGCATATTTAAATTTACCTATAAAACTCTCTAACTGAGATCCAATTATATATAGAACCCAACAGTTAAAGAATAAGTGAAGAATATTACCATGTAAGAACATACCAGTAATAATACGATAGTATTCTCCATCTCTAATAGCTGGTCCATATACACAGAAATCATTAACTATCTTGTCATATGTACCAGTAAGAGTAGTTCCAAAATAGATTAAAACATTAATAACAATCAACGCAATTGTAATATATGGAACTTTAGGTTTAAATACATCATCTACTTTTCTTGCATCTTTCTCATTATGTTTATTTATATCATTAGTTATCTTCGCAAATAACTCTATTCCTTTTTCATTAAATTTTAATTTTTTAGAAATATCAGGAAAATGTTCTTTGATGATTCCATTCTTTAATAAATCAGTTTCATCATCTATCTTTATACATAAATTATTATTAGATGCTAGAAGATCTGTAGTAACATTTTCTCCTAAGTCTAAGAAGATACTCAAAACATTAACGTTAAATGATAAAGTTTTTCTTTTTATCTTTTTAACGATTCTCTCTGTCTTAAACTTATCAAAATCAAATTGTTCGTTATTATGAATATAGTTAGAAACAATACGTATTACTTTGTAATCTTCATCCATATTTTCAAGCCAAATTTCATCTTCTACACCTTGTAGAATAATAGGATTGTAATTCTTCTCTGTAATGAAATAATGAAGTAATTTCATAACTATAATGTTTTTATCATCTAACTTAATCTCACCGTTCATAGAGTCCTCCTTAACAGTTTTATTATATAATATTTTATTAATTATTTAAAGTTATAATCTTTCAATATATTTAACTAATTTATCTAAATCAGAATTACTAATAGTTTCCATTTTTTCTTCTAAAATAGATTCTTCTATATTCAATTTATTAATCTTATCTTTAGCTATATTTTGAGTACAATCTTCATATGAAATAATTGCTTCTTTTAAAGCATTTTTTATTTTCATATTACGATAAAAAAATAATTGTCTAATAATAAACATCTTTTTGTCTTTAATTTTATCTAATTTCAATGGACTAAGTTTTATTATTCCACTTAAAGTTCTAGGTGATGGTTCAAAGCAATTAGGTCCAATATCTTCCAACTTTTCTACATTAAAAAATGAATTAGTAAGTAATGATAATTTGTTATTTGATTTATTCATTACTTCTTCAATATAATTAGAACCCATAATCATAGTTAATGTTTTAAATTTACATTTAATTATTTTATTAATAAATGGTTCAATTATCGAGTATGGTAAAGAAGTAATTATCTTGTCACAATCAGGTATAAAAGTATCTAAAACATTACCATGTATAATTTCTAAATTAGAATATTTCTTTTTTAGTTCTAATAGATAAGGTATTAATCTATCATCTTTTTCAATAACAGTTACTTTATTAGCTTTAGATAATAATATTTTAGTAATATTACCTTTACCTGGTCCTATTTCAACAACATGATCATCTTTATTAACACACGCATATCTAACAAAATCATCAATTACTTTTTCATCTATTAAAAAATGTTGATCTAAGAAATCAGTATCATTTTCAAACATAGTCATCACCTCTTTTATTTTAACATAAAAAGATCGATTATTTTAATCGATCTTTATACTCTTTGACAATATTTAGTACTTTTAAATATTCATTAGCTAATCGCTCAAAATTATCATTTACAAAAGTACTATCATTTTCTTTACTCTTAAGTTCGTGTTCATAGGCGACATCTGCTAGATTATAGAAACCTAAGTATTTACAATCACTCTTTAAAGAATGAACATCTATAGCATAATTTTCCATATCATTTTGAAGTTTTTCTTGCTCTAACTTAGACCATTTATTTTCTAATTCCTGAGCAAAATCTTCCATAGTCATATTATACATTTCCATATCACCAAGTAATTCTAGGGCTTTGTCCATATCTACTCCACGATTACGTAAGAATTCTTCATCTGATTCTCTAGTAGGTTCAACTGGAATTGGTATTTGATTATTATCAATTACAGTATTTGTTTCTTCAGTAGGTGCTTCAGTCGCATTAGTTGGATAAGCATTGTCAACTACATGTGTCGCTTCTTCAACAGGTCCAGCTGATAATTTATCTGCTAGAAGTTTATTAACTGCTTTGATTAAATCTTGACGTTCTATTGGTTTAGCTAAATATTCATCAAAACCAGCTGCTAAATAAGATTCTCTCATACCCGCAATCGCATTAGCTGTTAGAGCTATTACAGGAGTATTGAATCCTGGAATTTCTTTTAAATCTTTTAATGTTTCAGTTCCACTCTTCTTAGGCATCATATCATCAAGTAATATTAAGTCATATTGATTATTTTTAACTTTATCAATACATTCAAATCCATCTTTCGCAGTAGAAACCAAATTCGCATTAAACTTCTCAAGTAGTTTACATCCTACTTTAATATTTAAATCATTATCATCAACAAGTAATATTTTAATGCCTGATAAGTTAAGATCTCCAGATACTTTTTCTGCTTCTTGAATTTGTTCATCTGAAATCTTTTGATCTAACATAACTGTAAACTTAGAACCTTCTCCATAGACAGTATGAACTATTATTTTTCCACCCATCATTTCAACTAATTGTTTAGTGATAGCCATACCTAATCCAGTACCTTCTACAGTAGTGTTTCTTTCTACATCAAGTCTGTCAAATTTCTCAAATAGTTTATTTACATCTTCTTTTTTAATACCACGACCAGAGTCTTCAACTGAGACAATTAGTTTACATGTACCATTAGCATTAATACAGTTTACTTCATACTTTACATAACCCTTCTCAGTATACTTAGCAGCATTACTTAAAAAATTAGTAACAATCTTTTTGACATTAGCATGATCACCATATAAAGTAGTTGGGATATCTGGTGCGATGAAATATGAGAAATCTAATCCCTTTTCTTCCATTCTTGGTTTAATTAATTTAGCTAAATCTTCAAATGTCTCTTTAGCATTATAAGGAGATTCTTTTATCTCTAATTTACCTGCTTCAATCTTAGAAATATCTAAAATACCATTAACTATTTCAAGTAATGTTTGAGAGGCATTTACTATATCTTTAGCATTAGTTTTAGCTTCATCTAATGTCTTAGCTTCACTAACTAAATCTGAAAAACCAACAATCGCATTCAAAGGAGTACGTATCTCATGAGACATACTACTCAAGAAATCAGTCTTAGCAGCATTAGCTTTATCTGCTTCTTCTTTAGCAAGTTTTAATTGTTGAACCATTTTTACATCTGGATTTTCAATTGTGAAATACATCATACAACATATAACTGATTCAATTAAATCTATTAAGGTTATATGTGGATAGTTTAATTGAATAATCATTGATATTCCTCCACCAATGAAAAAAATCAATAATGGTAATGCTTTTTTCATAGATATATCTCTATGTTTAACTGTTAAAAGAACAATCATAACCGATACTAATAATCCAGATACTATATAAGTTAAAATAACATCTGTTCCATAGGTATAAAATTTCATAGAATCAACGTCTCTATAGACATGAAGGGGCAAAAGTAAAAATACTATGATCATTATAACTGAAAAAATATTTATTATCTTTCGTATTTGCTCATTTTTCTTTGTTTTAACGACTATTAATGAATATGTAAATAACACAATTCCAAATAGAAAATAATATACGAGCATTGCTTTTAATATAACAAAGGAAAAACTATATGGTATTTTGTCATAATAAAAGCACACATTTTCTGCTATTAAATGAATAAACAATCCTATACTATTTAATATTAAAAGAAATCTATAAATAATGGTTTCTTCATTTCTTACATATTTCTTAGTAAAAAATATAATAATTAAAGATAGTATATATGCTAAACATATGATTATCGCAATTGTCATTTTAGTGAATATCACATAACCACTCCCTATCATTACAATTATATTATAGCATGTAAAAAAAGAATTTAATATTAAATTCTTTTTACTTTTTTGTTTTCTTTTTCTAAAACATTTTTATTATCTATAAATATAAAACCATCTTTTTCTTTTTTTAGTGCTTCTGTATCTCTTTTTCCAAATGGTTTTATTGGAAATGATTCTCTAACTTTAAAATGTGAAGGTACCATATCTATATCATGATATTTATCATATATAGTATGTTGTAATTCATATAATCTCTCATATAGTTTTTCTGGGTTATCTTGAATTTCTTTTTTCATATTTTCTTTAAAAATAATGTGTAAAGCTAATCCCTCTGATGTTCCATCCGGTTCCATACTTATGCAATCACATATATTAATATCATCCTCATTGATAAGGGCCTTTTCTATATCAAAATTATATATTCTTCTATCATTTACTATTGAATAATCTTCTTTTCTTCCTTCAATAAATAAATCACCATTTTCGTTCAAATAGCCGATATCTCCTGTGCAGCTCCATTTTGTTCCAAATTCATCTGTATGGAAATAATTCTTGGTTGCTTCTGGTCTCTTATAATACTCTAACATTCCACATCTTGTATCTACTAGAATGTTACCTCGTTGATTATATTCTAATTCATTAAATTGATCATCAAATATACCTATTGTGACTCCTGGAATTGGTAATCCGACTGATCCATCTGGATGATTAACATTTTGTGTTTGTGTACTTATTTGAGCACCACACTCGCACTGACCATATCCAATTCGAATCGTTGTGTCACACCCCATTTTTCTAAGACTATCTTCAATTTTTGTCTTTAATTCATATGGTAATGGTTCCCCACCTTCATATGGGTTTGTAAATGATTTGACTCTTTTTCCTTTTGTTAATTTTTCATCTAAGAATCCTTCATATAAACTTGTTGGAGAGATTGTAAAATCAATATTATGTTTTGATATGTTTTTTACAAAAGCTTCTCTTTCGAATCTAGGATCTAGAAAAACAATTAATCCTCTGTGTAGAGGAAGATGAATAGAAGAGTTTAAACCAGTTGAATACCACGGTGGTATTATTTGATAAAATTTTTGCCCTCTAATTATATCCAACGTATTAGGGTCATACGATAAAACCGAATTTTGGAAACTATCATTTGATAATAGAATTGCTTTACTCGCTCCTGTAGTACCACTTGAGTAAACCATGCAAAGTGGATAATCTTTTTCATATGGCATTGTTTTTGGTATTCCAGTTTTTCTTCCATCTTTTATAAATTGATTCCACCATAATTCATTAACATAATCTAATTTTATTTCCTTTTTCTTTGGAATAAATCTTAATGGACTAGAATTCAACGTTGGAATAACAATTGTCTTTTTAATGCTGGATTTGTCAATTACATTTTTAATGTTTGGATAAAACTTATCCATCACAATAAGCGTATCGCTTTCACAATCACATATTCTATCAATCATTTGATTAGGTTCAAAATTTGGGGCCATAAGATTAGCTACAGCACCAATTTTTGCCAGTGCATAAAATGTATATATTAATTCTGGGATTCCTGCCGAACATACTGTTACAAAGTCACCTTTTTTAACTCCATATTCAGAAAGTGATTTTGCTGTTTCATCAATTTTTTCAAACATTTCTTTAAATGATATTTTACTCCCAAAATACATTATAGCTAAATCTTTTAAATAATTTTTATTTATTTCTAAAATATCTTGATAAACTGTTTTATCATTATGCATTTTATAATACTTATCCATATCAAAAAACTGTAACCATGGTCTATCTATAGTTGCATACCCGGTTTTAAAATCAAATGTTTTACCTTGTTCAATTTCGTGTAAAAGTCTCGTTTTTTCTTCATCAGAAAAATTAGGATATTCTTTTATTCTTTTTTTTAATTCAATTAATTCTTTTATTTCTCTGTCGTTTGACATACTATTACCCCCCGTTAATGGTTGCTATTATAACACATTTGTCTTTATTTTTCAATCTAACTTAATAATAGCCAACAAAATGTCCGATGTCAACCGAGTGTACACATGTTTACTAAAAAGAACTAAGAGTTTCTTAGTTCTTCTAATTTGTTTTTGAATTCGATTGGTGGTTCTACCTCAAACCTTAATTTTTTATGTGCTATTGGATGAATAAATTCTATTGAATAAGAGTGTAACATTTGACCAAATTCATCACTTGTTTTTCCATATACTGGATCATTAGTTACTGGATGATTAATATATTTCATATGAACTCTTATTTGATGAGTTCTTCCTGTTTCAAGTATACATTCAATGTATGTATTTTTTTCAAATCTTTCTAAAACTTTAAAGTTTGTGATAGCTTCTTTTCCATTAACATCTGTTACTTTCATCTTTTGTCTATCATTAGGATCTCTTCCGATTGGAGCATCTATAGTAGCTGAGTTTTCCGAAATCACTCCATCGACAATTGCTAGATAATGACGATTAATTTGATGTTTACTCATTAGATTAGATAATAGTTCCATAGTCTTTTCATCTTTAGCAACTACCATTAATCCTGAAGTATCCTTATCTAGTCTATGAACTATACCAGGTCTTATGTTTTTAGTAGTACCTTTATTTAAATAAAATAATAAAGCATTAACCATAGTATCATCATAATGACCTGGTGCTGGATGAACAACCATACCACTTTTTTTATTAATAATCATTAAATACTCATCTTCATAAACAATATCTAATGGTATATCTTTTGGTTCTACTGAGATATCGAAATCTAAATCATCATCTATTTCTATTTCATCATCTAATTTAACTTTGTAATTATTTGATATTACTTTATTATTTACTAGTACTTTTTCTTCTTTTATTAGTTTTTGTATTTTACTTCTAGATATATCTAATTCATTAGATAAGTAAGTATCTATTCTTAAATTTTCATTATCTATTACTTTCATTTTTTCACCTTACTTTGTTTTTTCTTCTTAGTTGTTTTCTTCTTTTTAGTAGTTTTTTCCATTTTCTTTATCTCTGCTTCAACATCTATTTTTTTAGCATTTTTATCACTAAAATTATCTATTATAGATGAAACTATAAACAGTATTACACCTACTACTATTGCAGCATCTGCTAGATTGAATACTGGGAATTCATAACCAAATAAATTAAATGATAAAAAATCTATTACTGATTTATAAAGTAATCTATCTATTAAGTTACCAAGTATTCCTCCCATGATTAGACCTAAAGATAATTTTTCTAATTTAGATGCTTTTGTTAATAAAGTAATGTAGTTATTTAATACTAATAATACTATTAAAGATAGAATTATTAATATAAAAGATTGATTTTGTAATATAGAAAAAGCAGCTCCTGTGTTTTTGACATAGTAAAGAGAAAAGAAATCTTTAATTACTACATAATTATGTAATTCTTTTAAGTTTGTAGTTACTAGTAGTTTAACAAACTGATCAATAATTAGAACTATTGCGGCTATTTGAAATATATTAGATTTAATTTTAGTTCTATTAGTTTTTATTAATTTACTTAGTTTCTTTTTCATTTTCTAAATCCTTTATTCTTTCTACTATTATTTGATATTTATTTAATCTCTTTTCTACTCTACCTCTAATCTTTAATAAATTACCTTTCTTTATCTTAGGATAATCATCTAATACTTTAGGGAAAAGTGTATATTCCATTGAACCTGTTTCATCTGATCCAGTTAAGAAGGCCATCTTATCACCTTTCTTAGTATTAATATTTTTTATTTTATCTACTAAGATTAATGTATCTACTTGTTTATTAAAGTGATTAGGTACTTCGTTTATATTAATAGCATATTTATTATCTTTTCTATACATATTAGTTGGATGATTAGATAAGTATAATCCAAAAATATCTTTTTCTTTTTCTAGTAAATCTTTTTCCGAGAATTCTTGTTGGAAGATAATTTCTGGTTTGGATACTAAAGAATCATCTAAATCTTTTGTTAATTCTCCATAATTAAATAGATTATCTAAATTAAATATTAAAGTAGCTCTATTAAATTCAAATTCTCTAAAGACATCTGCATATATTAGAGTCTCCATTGTCTTTTTACCAATTCCTGCTCTAACTAGTCTAGAGAAAGCATCAAAGATATCAATAAACTCTCCTTTTTCTCTTTCAGCTAAAATAGTATTAGAAGCTACTCCTCCAATAGATTTAATATTTGATATTGGATAAATTATTTTCTTATTATCTATAATATAATGATCAGATGATTTGTTTATAGAAGGTTTTTCTATTTCTATTTGGTTAGCTTTTACTTCTAGTAGATATTCATTTGTTTTTTCAACACTACCTATTACATTTGTAAGTAAGTTAGAGAAAAACACTTCTTTAAAATGGGCTTTTAAATAAGCCATCTTATAAGCAATTATTGAATAAGCTACAGAATGTGATCTATTGAATCCATAGCCTGCGAAATTTAATACTAAATTAAAGATTTCTTTGGCTTGTTTTTCATCATGACCTAGTTCAACACTTTGTTTAATGAATCTTTCTTCTTCGTGTTTAATTAAATCTACTTTCTTTTTAGACATGGCTCTTCTTAGGATATCTGCTTCACCTAATGAGTATCCTGCATAGACTCTAGCAAGTTGCATTATTTGTTCTTGATAGATAAATATACCATAAGTATTCTTAAGAATTGGCTCTAGTGATTTATCTGGATAAGTAATTCTTTCTTTACCATGTTTTCTTGCAATATATGAATCTATATTTACAGCTGGTCCTGGTCTGAAGAGAGCGATTGCAGCAAAGATATCTTCAAAAGTATTTGGTTTTAATTTTCTTAAAAAGTTTCTCATACCAGCTGACTCAAATTGGAATATTCCACAAGTATTAGCTTCTTCAAATATTTTTAATGCTTCTTTATCATCTAATGGTATTTTAGAAAAGTCTATTTCTTTTTTATATGTAGTTTTTATATCTTCTATGATATTTGTTATGATTGTTAGATTTTTTAGACCTAGAAAATCCATTTTTAATAAACCTAAATCTTCTAAATATTCCATAGTAAAACTAGATAGATACATTCCATCTCCAGTAGTTAGTGGGATTATCTCATCTAAATCTACTTTACTCATGATGATACCAGCTGCATGTGAAGAAGTATGACGAGGATATCCTTCTATATAATTAGCTATTTTATACATTGTTTTTAAAGATTCATCTGAGTCTATTTCTTTTCTAAATAAAGAATTATTTTTATAAAAATCATGTAATTTATCTTTAGTAAAAGTTGGTATATAGTGACATAGACTATCTACTTTATGTAGAGGTATATTCAATACTCTTGAAGTGTCTCTTATTACTTGTTTAGCACCTAAAGTACCAAAAGTTACGATACCAGATACTCTTTTATCTCCATATTTTTTTCTTACATAGTCGATTACTTCATCTCTTTTATTATCTGGGAAATCTGTATCAATATCAGGCATTGTTTTTCTTTCTGGATTTAAGAATCTTTCAAATAATAAATCATATTTTAATGGATCAATATCAGTTATACCCAAAGAATATGCTACTAATGATCCAGCAGCTGAACCTCTACCTGGTCCAACTAAGATTTTATTCTTTTTAGCATATTTAATAAAATCATAAACTACTAAGAAATAATTAGGAAATCCCATATCACTTATTATTTTTAATTCATATGATAATCTATCTTTATAGTTTTGTGGAATACTTCCATCTAGTCTTTTTGATAAACCTTTTTTACTTAATTCGAACAAGTATTTTTCCGGATCTTTACAATCATATAATGGTAATAATAATTCATACTTAGGAAACTCTATATTACATGAATCAGCTATTTTAATTGTATTAAGTAATCCTACATTATCAGATAATTCATTGATATTAGAAATATTTAATTCTTTATTAGATGTATCATAAGATATTTCATCTGTTATAGTTTTAGAATCTCTAATTCTATAAAGATAAGGTAAATAATACTCATCTTCTTTATTTAGATATAGATTTTCTCTAAAGAAAACTATATTTTTTGTGATTACCGAAGCTTCTAATTCTTCTTTTTTAGTGGTATATCCTAAATATAGATCTTTAAATAATTTAGATAGATCTTTGTATGAATTTCTATAATCATATGGAAGTATTGCGATAACATCGTTATTATATTCTTTTAAATCATCTATTGTTACTTCTCTTTCATTTTGAATAGTTGATAGTTTTAATAAACATTTATATCCTTCATAGTTTTTTGCTAAATATACTAATCTATAATCATTTAGAATTAGAGTTAATCCAATGATTGGTTTTATATTTTTAGAATTACATTTTTTTATAAATTCCATAGTTCCATACATATTAGTATCTGTTATAGATATAGAGTTTATATTATTATTTTGGGCATATGAAACTAAGTCATCTATTTTTAATAGAGACGATAGTAACGTATAATTTGTCACATTATATAGTGGTATATACATATATGCCCTCCTAATAATTATATTAACATATTATTTTTCCTTTGTATTTAATTTATAAAAATATTCTATTTTTCTTCTGTCATATAAATCTATTGTTCCTTCAGGTAAAGTTAATATTCTTGAAATACCTAAATAGTCTACAAATTCTGGGTTATGGGATACTACTATCATAGTACCTTTATAAGTTTTAAAAAACTCTCCTATTATTTTTTGAGTATCTGGATCTAGATGGTTAGTAGGCTCATCTAATAGTAATAAATTAGCTTTTTCTAAAGATATTTTAGCTAAAGAGACACGGGCTTTTTCTCCTGGAGATAATACTTTTACTTTTTTAAAGACATCGTCTCCTTTAAATAAAAATCTGCCCAGAATATTTCTTAATTCTTTTTCTGAATAATTATTATCTGATAAATTTTCTAATACAGTTTTTTCATCATCTAAAAGTTCTAATTCTTGAGCATAATAAGCTATATCTGTTTTTTCTGTTAATACTATTTCTCCTTGATCAGGAGTTAGTTTACCCATAATTAACTTTAATAATGTAGATTTACCTATACCATTTTCTCCTACTATTAAAAATTTTTCTCCACGAGATATATCAAAAGATAGTTTTCTTAATAAATACCTATTATTTTTATCATATCTAAACCATAAGTCTTTTACATATAATGGATGTTTGGTTGATTCTTTTTCTATTTCCATAGATAGTTTTACTTTTTTGTTTTCTTCTGGTAATTCTATTTTATTTTCAAGTAACTTGTTTAATTTCTTTTCTCTATCTTGAGCCATTTTTTTACGTTTACCAGATGAATGAGAATATTTTTCAACTATACTTCTTAATTTCTTTTCTTCTTTAACTTGTTTATTATATTCATTTTTTAAAGATTCTAAATGTTCATTCTTTAACTTAATAAATTTATCATAATTACCATCATATAAATATAAGTTTTTACTTATTTTATCTACAAATATAGTTTTAGTTATTATCTTATTTAGAAAATCTATATCATGAGATATTATTAATACTGTTCCTTTATATGATTTTAAGTAATTAGTAATATACTCTTTAGAAGATGGATCTAAGTGATTAGTTGGTTCATCTAAAAGAAGTATTTCTGGATTAGAATAAAGTACTCTTGCGAATAATAATTTTGACTTTTCTCCTCCTGATAAATCTTTTACTCTTTTATCTAGAAGTTTTTCTATATCTAGTCCATGACATAATTTTAATAATATGCCTTCTGCTTTTTCAGCTTCCCAATATGATAATTTGTTATTTACTTTATCAATTTCTTTAAATACTTTATTTTGATCAATATTTAAATCTGATAAAGAGTTATATAACTCTTCTAACTTTTTATTTAATTTTTCTATAGGTCTTGCTTCTAATAGAAAATCTAATACTAATTCGTTACTATCTATTAGTTCTTCATCTATTACTTGAGGTAACCAATCTATTCTTTTATTATTAGTTATTGTTATTTTGCCTTTATCTGGAGTAATTTGTTTCATTAATAATCTAAAAAGTGTTGTTTTACCTGAACCATTTACTCCGATGATACCTATTTTTTCATTATTGGGTATATTTATGTTTATATCTTCAAAGATAGTTTGAGTTCCAAAGTATAATGATAAATCATTAATAATCATCAAATCACTCCTTTCATTTATATTATACAATAAAAATAGCCTTATTTGTTTGACTTTAAAGGCTTTTTATGATAAAGTTATTAAGCGAGACATGAAGGAGGTTTGAACATGGCTGTAAATGTATCAAAAAGAAATGGAAATGTTAAGAATATTAGAAGTCACGCTTTGAATGCTACAAAGAAGAGACAAAAAGTAAATCTTCAAACTACTACATTAGAAAATGGAAAGAAAGTAAGACTTTCAGTTAAAGAAATTAGAACATTAAATAAAGAAAAAAAAGCTGCATAATTATGCAGTTTTTTTATTGACAAATATATCCATATGATCTTAAAGCTGTTTCAACAGCGTCTTTAGAATCTCCTTTTTTAAGATCAACATTTGTTACAGTATTTTCTATTAATTCTTTTGTTAAATCATTAGTATTTAATACTGCAAAATCAATTATAACTTTAGCATTTAATGTCTTTGGTGAATCTGTTGTTGCTGGTTCTGTTAAAGTTAGTGAATATCCATTTATTGGTTTTGTTGTTACAGCTTTAGCAAGTACTCTAAGATTAGTTTGTTCATCTAAGAACGTAGAATCACTTTGAACATCATCTGGTATTGTTGTAGCTGTATAGTCTTTTGTATAACTAATTAACAATAAACTTTCATCAAAATTCATAGTATATATAGTTTTTCTTATTAGATTGTTACTTCCTTGTTCATCTGCTAATGTACATGTAGAAGTACCATTTGTTGGTGAAGCTGCTTTTGTAGTACTTGGTGCTGTTGGTGCTGGTTCTTCTTCTGGACCAAGAACTTTATAATATACTCCTCCACCTATTAATATAACTGCGATAAACACAAAGAAAATTGCTACTTTCTTTAAAGAAGAAGATTGTTTTTCTTCTTGAACAGTAGTATTAACATCATTATAATTTAAAACTTGAGCTTGAACTTGTTCTTGTGGATTCATCATTTGTGGTTCTACACCCATTTGATTATTTTGATTCATATTAGGATCCATTTCTATCACCTTACCTTACATATTCATTATATAAATTTTTTAAATAATTATCAAGCAAAAACAACTAATTTGTTTATTAGTTGCTTTTATTTTCTTTTTTTCTTGAATCAAATTTTTTTCTTTCTTCAGTGTTTAGTATTTTTTTACGTAATCTTATATTATTTGGAGTTACTTCTACTAATTCATCTGAATTGATATAATCTAGAGCATACTCTAAAGTAATAGGTCTAGGTCTTTTTAATACTACTGTGTGATCTGATCCAGCAGCTCTAGTATTAGTTAATTGTTTACCTTTTACTACATTAACAGCTAAATCATCATCTCTATTACATTCTCCTACTATCATACCTTCATATACTTCAGTTCCAGGCTCGATGAACATTACTCCTCTATCTTCTAAATTACCAATAGAGTAAGCAGTCGCATTACCATTTTCAACTGAAACTAATACTCCTAGTTTTCTTTCTCCAATATTAACGCTTTCCATAGGCATATATTCTTTAAAAGTATGATTCATAATACCATAACCTTTAGTTAAAGTCATAAAATCAGTTGAGAATCCAATTAAGCCACGAGATGGAATCGTATAAACTAATCTTACTTGATCTTCAAAATTATGCATACTTTCCATTTTAGCTCCACGTACACCTAATTGTTCTATAACTGTACCCATCGCATCTTGTGGTATTTCTATTTGTAATTCTTCATATGGTTCTAGTTTTACTCCATTTTCTTCTTTAATAATTACTTGAGGTTTAGATACTTCTATTTCAAAACCTTCTCTTCTCATATTTTCAATTAAAATACTTAAATGTAATTCTCCACGTCCAGATACCATATATGATTCATTAGATATTTGTTCTACTTTTAAACTTACATCTCTTTGAGTTTCACGATCTAATCTTTCTCCTATTTTTCTTGATGTTACTATCTTTCCATCTTTACCTACTAAAGGAGATGAATTAGATCCAAAAGTCATTTGAAGAGTTGGTTCATCAATATGTAATTTAGGTAATGGAAGAATATTATTGTTATTACAAATTGTCTCTCCTACTGAAATATCAGAAAGACCTGCGATAGCAACAATATCTCCTGCTTCAGCTTCTTCTATTTCAATACGATTATATCCATAAAAACCAAATAGTTTTTGAATTCTAAATTGTTTCGTTGAGCCATCCAATCTAGCACAAGTAACCATCTCACCAGTCTTAATCTTACCATTAGTAACTCTACCTATACCAATTCTACCTACAAATTCATTATAGTCTAATAATGCTGGTTGAAATTGAAGAGGTTTAGTTAAATCTCCTGTTGGAGCTGGTATCTCTTCTATGATTGTATCTAATATTTTAGTTAATCCTTCTTCTTGAGAATCAATATCTGATTCATATGAACTTGTTCTATTTAAGGCAGATGTATAAATAGTCTTAAAATCTAATTGATCATCTTCTGCACCTAGTTCGATAAACAAATCTAATATTTCATCTAATACTTCTGTAGGTCTAGCTGATGATTTATCAATCTTATTAATAACTACTATAGGTTTTACTTTAGCTTCAAAAGCTTTTTTAAGAACAAATCTAGTTTGTGGCATAGCTCCTTCATAAGCATCTACTACTAAAATAACACCATCAACCATATTCATAATTCTTTCAACTTCTCCACCAAAATCAGCATGACCTGGAGTATCTAAAATATTAATTCTAGTTCCTTTATAATCAATTGCCGTAGTTTTAGCTAAAATAGTTATTCCACGTTCCTTTTCAATGGCATTAGAATCCATTGATAAGTTAGAAACATCTTCATTATCTCTAAACATTCCAGAACTTTTTAATATACCATCTACTATTTTAGTTTTACCATGATCTACATGAGCAATTATTGCGACATTTCGTTTTTCCATATAGTACACCTCTTTTTGAACCAATCAATTATAACACATAAAAAAAGAAAATAAAAGTTAATTATTTTCTACATATTCAATGAATTCATATAAAGTATCAAATTCTTTTTTATTTAGTGAATCTAATTTCTTATTATGTTTAGTCATTACTCCTCCATTAAACTCACTCAACATCTCATAATCATTAACATCATCACCTATTACATATATATCTTCTTTATTAAAATCTTCATGATACATAAGATATTCTAACGCAATAGATTTAGATGTATTAGAATCAATAATATTTATATATGATCTAGAAAGGTATGCATAAACATCTACATTATCTTTTATTTCTTTTAAAACTTCTTTAGCTTCTTCTCTATCTCTAATCTTAGAATTTATTTTTATACAATCATTCTTATTAGTAGTAATATTATAACCATCATCTAAATAATAATCTAATTTATGTTTATCAAATATCTTTATTACTTCATCTATCTTTTCTTTAGGTAATAGATGATCTTTTATAGAATAATCAAATTCATTTAGTATTTTAGCTCCATCTTGACATATTAGAAATGAATAATGAATATTATGTTTATTTAATAATAATTTTATATCTGTATATAATCTTCCAGTAATAATTACAAAGATATTTCCTTTACTGATGAAATGATCGATTGCTTTAACATTTTTTTCAAAAATATCATGATCTTTTACTAAAAGTGTCTCATCAAAATCACTTGCGATAATACGCATAATATCACCCCAATTCCAGAAGTATTATATTATAAAAGTATTTTTTTGTAAAATAAAAAGAGAGAAGACCTCTCAAATAAATGCTTTGCGCGAACACTTATAAGAAAGGAAATCTCCCCAAACCAGTTTAACGAAGCAAAGATGAGAGCAAACCGATTGAATCAGTGTTAACAACAAATCAACAATCAACTCATTAACATCATTACAGTAAAATTAGCTTCCTTTTACTATAAGCTTCTTCAGATAGAAATCTATCCAGATCGTCTTATTCCAAATAGTAATGCATAAGCCTCACCAAACGCCCTAAACGAAATTGAAATAAAACTTCAGTAGCTAACATAAATCATATATATATTACATAAAATAGTTAAAGTAATTCAATACCCCAACACATCAATCTAAATCACAATGTATTACGAAATAATTACTAAAACTTAGCGTACCAAAGTTAATATGCTTAACTTATTATATAAAATAATATGAAAAGCATATTAGAATTGATACAGTTCGTAATTACTTATATGTAATACGATTTAAATATCTGTATCAGAGTAGTTATACAAATTACAGAAAACTGTTTTATTGTAATAAATGATTACAATAATGTATTACTACTGTACTTAATTTATATCACAAGGGTTTTCTTTTGTAAATAGTTTTCAAAGTCATTTGTCTAAAATGTTTACATTTTACGTAAAGTTGTAAATAGTCTTTTCAAATGATTTTATCTTGACTTTTACCCTATTTATGATATAATCTTACTTGTCTACTTGATTTAGTCAACTTGGCCGTAAGGCTGAGGTTGATTAATTAATTGCGGATGTAGTTTAATGGTAGAACCTCAGCCTTCCAAGCTGACTACGGGAGTTCGATTCTCCTCATCCGCTCCATTTGAATTTGACTAGTCGTTGACTAGTTTTTTTGTGTTAAAAAACTCACTCTATATGCTTATATACTTTGACTTTTTTGGCTTTTTGTGGTATAATATACAGCGTTTTAAGGGGTTGGGTTTTATGAAAAAATGTTTAAAGATATTATTATGTACGTTTGTTGTAGTATTATCTGTTTTTGCTATGTTTAGAATTAACACTAATGCTAAAACAGCTGATAATAATGGTATTAATACTATAAAAGAAGAAATTAAAAAACCAAAGCAAGTGCAAAAAGAAAAACAAGTACAAAGAGAAAAACCTGCTGTTGTTAAAACTTCTACTGTAAGAAATTCTGTTCCTAAGAATACACCTGCTCCAAAGACTAATACTGTTAGATATGGTACTTTTGGTAGATTATATGTGCGAGGTTATAGTGTAGCTTTATATGATTATAATGTTAATACAAGTTCTAGTTCTTCTTTACAAACAATAGTTAATAATCAAGATAGTGCTGCTTATTATATAAATAAAGGTAAATTAATTATCGCAGATCATTACTATCAAGGATTTAGTGTTTTAACTAATTTAGGAGAAGAATCTACTGCATATATTAAATTTAAAGATGGATCTATAATTAGATACAGATTAATTAAAAAAGCCAGAGGTGTTAATACTGGACCAGATTTAGTAGATACTAATGGTAATTCATTCTTTAATATGAGATCTGATATAATTATGTATACTTGCTATGGAGATGGAATTATGGCAACCCTATGGGTATTATCTTAAAAACATATACTGATTAAGTATATGTTTTTTTATTTCAAAGTGGACTTATTTTCTATATGTGTATATAATATAAGTAAATAATAAGGACGTGATTTAGTGAAAAAAATTTTTCTTATAAATATACTTTGTTTATTAATTATTCCTTTTATGGTAAATGCTAAAGATTATTGTAAGATTGTTAATAGTAGTGGTAAATCTATTGGTAGTGAGATGAAATGTGGTACTGAATCTTTCTATGTAATAGAAAATAAAAATAATACTATTAAGATGTTAGCTAAATATAGTTTAAATGTTGGTGATAGAATTGATTATTTTGATATAGATGGAACAAAACCAACTTATACAAAAGCTGATTTTTTGAATCTGGCATCTGTGTATTGTCTGAGTGCTGCGACTAGTAAAGGATATAATCCATATTATGTATATCCTATGTCAGATGATCCAAATGCTGCAACTGTTGAACTTAAAGGTTGTAGAGTTTATGAAGTTTTAAACGAAGAATATACTCGTCAGGATGAAAGAGCTAGTGGAACAAAACTTGTTAATGGTAAATCTGTTCTTCCTTTATATGGTATTACATATATGAATCCTGAGTGGGGATATGAAGCTATTCATGATTATATTTATAGAACAAATGAATATGATAGTAATGGTGATTTGATAATATCTGGTTCTTCATTTGAAAAATATTTAAATGATTATAAAGCAGAACTAATAAGACAAGAAATAAATGTAAGTAATGTTTCATTTATTACTCTTAATAGAACAATATCTTTCTTAGAGGCTATTAGTGGTAAAGATATTAATGTTAAATTAGAGTATCCAGATGCTGATCCTGATCCAGACGTTAATAATCCAGAAAATTATATTGGTAAAATGAATATTAAAGATTATACTGGAAGTATTAAATGGTTTTATGATAGAACTTATTGGTTAGGTAGTGGTTTTAGAAGTACTATAGAACAAACACCTTCTAGCGCTTATAATGATTACTATGTTTCTAATGAAGGATTCTTATGTGCTTTAGGTAGAGGTGAATGTGGATATCTTGCTTATCCAATTGGTAATGGACTTAGACCTTTAGTAACAATCTCAAATAAAGATGTTAAATTTAAAATCAAAACTTTAACTGATGGACATGGTACTATTGAAGTAGTTGATACTGCTTTAGGTGGAGATTCAATTAAATTTAGAGTTAATGCTGCTAGAGGATATGAACTACAAAGTCTTATTGTTAAATCAGATGATGGAAAATCTATAGAATTTAGAAGAGGCCAAATGATTAAAAATAATGATGGTACTATTAGTATTGATAAAAATAACTTTACTATGCCATATGAAAATGTAACTATTCAAGCTAGATGGGCAACAGTTATAAATAATAATCCTAAAACAGGAACAACTATGTTAGCAGTAATAGTATTAATAATTGCTGCTAGTGCTGCCCTATTCTTGAAACAACAAGCTAAAGATATCAAAAATATATAGATATATGAAAGGAGAACATTAACATGGAAGGAAAATTTGCAATTTTAATGGTAGGGGATGGTACTACAATCGTTCCAGTAAGTGATTGGTCTTATGAACTTCATAATGATTCTTCAGTAGAATTAAATATAGTTGATGGAAAAAGAATATATGCACCAAAAAGTTCAACTATTATAACTGCTGATTTAAGTTTAGAAGAAGTTAATGATTTAGCTAGACAATTGAGTGGAGATAGACCTATTTCTCACTTTGCTCCTAAAAGTGAACATAAAGAAGATTTAAATGAAATGTTAACTGATGATAAAACTGAGGAACTAGCTGATGATAAAACTCTTAGTTTATCATCTAATATATTTTAATTAGTATTATAAAAACCTATCAATGATAGGTTTTTTATTATTCATAAATTCTTGGTACTCTTTTACTTATTGAACAAATAACTTCATAAGTAATAGTATCTAAGTGATTAGCTATTTCTTTGATGTGATCAATATCTTTAATTATTTCTACTTTATCTCCTACTTTAATAGAATCATCTACTTTTACAAATAACATATCCATACATATATTACCTACTATCTTATATGGTTTATTATTTATATAGACATCTCTTCCAGTATTTTTTCTTATTATTCCATCAGCATAACCTATAGGTATTACAGCAATACGTTCTTTTCCTTCTACTTTATAGGCTCCATTATACCCTACTGTTTCATTTTCTACTTCATTTATTTGAATTACTTCACTTAGTAATTTAAATGTAGATTTAAACTCTATATCTTGATAATCAACTAATCCATACATAGCAATACCTAGTCTACATCCATTAACATAATCTTTCTTTGGATAATACTCAGTTGCTTCAGAAGCACTTATATGAATTATTGGTACTTCATTTAGATTAATATTACTAGTTATTTCTTCAAACCTTTTAAATTGATTTAGAGTATCTTCTTCATCAGTAGCATTATAAATATGAGTATATATTCCTTCTAGATAGAATTTTTCTTTAACTGTTTTATATATTTCATTAAATTCATCTTTTTTATTTACTCCTAGTCTATTCATACCAGTATTTATTTTTATATGTACTTTTAAATTTTTATTATACTCATTTATTTCTTTTAAATAATCTATATTAGATATAGTTATAGTAATATTATTTTCTATACATACTGGTATTGATTTAGGATTAATTATTCCTAGACATAGAATTGGTATATCGTTGATCTCTTTTCTTATAGTTAAAGCTTCATCTAGAGTAGCAACTGCGAGATAATTACATCCTCCATTGATAATAGTTTTTACTACTCTATTATCATAATGACCATATGAGTCTGCTTTTACTACACCAAAATAATATTTATAATCTTTATATCTATTAATTAATGTTTCTACATTGTATTTTAAATTAGATAAGTTTACTTTTACATAAGTATTTCTATACATAGTTATTCTCCTTTAATGATTATTATATCAAAAAAAGACATTAAATGTCTTTTTATTTTACTATTAATTTCTTTTCAAAATTACCATTTACTTTTATATCTTCATCTTTTATTAAGAAGGCTTCTTCATCTATTTCTTTTAGATTTCTTTCTAGACGTAATAGTTCATATCTTGATAATACTGCATAACACACATAAGTTTTATCTTCTTGATATAAACCTATACCTTCCCAGATAGTAGCATCTCTATTTAATTCATTTCTTATATAATCTGTTATTTGAGTTGGTTTATCTTTAGTAAATATCATAGCTGATGTACATACATTTTGATCATGAGTACGTTCAAGTACAAACATTAATACACCAGCATAGATAATTGAATATACCATAGTATCAACACTTCTTAAGATTCCACAGGTAACAAATACTAACATATTACATATGAATCCTACTTTACCAACAGATAGTTTTCTGTTTTTACTAGCTAAAGCTATACCTATAATATCTGTTCCTCCACCTGAAGCTTGTGTTGATAAAATAAATCCTGAACCTATACCAGCAATTATACCTCCTAAAACTACATTAGTTATAGTTTCATCTAAAGCTAAATTGATTGTAGTTGGAATAATTGATAAGAATATTGTTTGTAAAAGAACACAGTACATTGTTCTAGCAAAGAATGTTTTACTAACCTTATTATATGCATATATTAATAATGGAATATTTATAATAAAGTTTATGATACCTGAGAAATCAAATGTTGTATGTAAGTTAAATACTTGAAGAATAACTGATCTCATTAACTCTGCTACACCTAAGATACCACCATTATATAGATCTTTAGGTACAATAAAAATATTAAGTGCAAAAGCAAATAAGAAAGTACCTAATAAAGCTTTTAAAAAGTCAATTTTTCTCCATTTAAATATTCCGCTCATTTTATTCTCCTACAATATATATTCTATCACAATTAAAAAAATTGTAAATAAAGAAAAAGTCCTTAAATTTTAAGAACTTTTGCTTTTTCTTTTGGTTCATCTTCTAAGATATTATTTCCTTTAGCAGTTTTAACTTGTAAGTTACCTTCATCATCTGCTGTACCATATAAATATATCTTTCCAGATTCCTCATCTACATATTCATCATCTAGAGTAAGTACTGTCTTTTTGATTATCTTTTTAAATACTTTTTCGATACTATTTTTAACTCCTCTACCACCAGTACCTTCTTCATAAGCTTTAGAAGCTATAGCATCAATAAATTTTTCATCATTATAGAAACAGATATTATCTTCTTCTAATAATTGTACTTCTCTAGTTAATGGTGATGCTTTTGATGTTACTAAAATTTCTTTTAAAGCATCTTTATTTAATCTACGTAATGGAGCGATAATAAATCTTCCAGTAAACTCTGGTCCCATTCTACCTTTAGTAGCTAAATCTTCATGAGAGATTTCAATACTATTAAATTTTTCTCTCTTTTCTCTTTCCATTTCAGCATCACTTTTTGGTGGATTAGTAAATCCAATACCTTTACGTGAAGAAGTTTTATTTATTAATTCTTCATATACTTCTGGGAAAGCTCCACAAGCAAATATTGTAAGATTAGTTGTATCAAAGATAGTTGATCTTTTTTTATTATTAACCATATACTCTACTTTGTATTGTTGACCTTCTACAAATCTTAATAACTGATTAATAACTCCTTTTCCTCCAACATCTCCATTATCACTTGTACCCTTTTTATCTACTTCATCAAATACTACTATTCCATGTTCAGCAATAAATTTATCTCCATCAGCCTTCATTAATAATTGAGCTAAACAGTCTTCAACATTATCTCCAACATATCCAGTAGTAGAAAGTGAATTGGAATCTACATGTACTAATGGTTTATCTTTGAAGAATTCTCCAATTATATCAGCAATCATTGATTTACCTGATCCAGTTGGGCCTACAAAAATACAATTGGTTTTACTTTCTCCATCTTTCAACTTACCATTCTTATAAAGTACATAACAAGCTGTCTCAATAGCTTCTTCTTGTCCAATAACTTTAGACATTAAATCAGCATATAATTCTTTTATTTGTTCTTTAGTTATAGTTGTAGCATTCTCTTCTTTTTCAAAAGCTTCTGCTATCTCTTTCATTTCTTGATCTTTTAATATTTCTTCTGCTAATTGTCTTTTCTCTTCTTCTGTGAAAGCACTTTCTTTATCGAATTCTTCCTCTTCTTCATATTCATATTGATCTTCTTCTTCAGCTTCTTCTAAAGCTCTTTGTTGTTCTTCTACAGACTTTTTAAATTCATCTATTTGTTTAATATATTCATTGATAACTTCCATATCACCAGTAGATAATACTTCTCTAACATCATCTATTGGTACTACTATTCTTCCTTCGTTATATTCACATGAGAAGTAAGAATCATCTACTAATTTACTTTTATCAAAAGTTAATAATGAATATATTCCACCATCTTCTGTATTACTAACTATTACTTGATTATCTATTATATTTTGGAAAAAATGATAAATATCTTCATCTTCTTCTATATCAAATTGTTCTTTTAATTCTTCTCTTGATATTGGTAAAAAATATCCCTCATCATATTCTTTATTAACGAAACTAATCTCATCAATTGATCTATACTCTCTCGCATTATCATTATAAAAAATATCCTCCATAATAAAACCATTTTGTAACTCTAATGGTCTATAAATATAGATATCACTACCATAACTATCTTTCCCTAAATGGAATTTTTTTACTATTATTGTAAATACATCATCTTTTTCCATAAAAAATCCCCCAACAAGTTATATACTATTATATTTTTTTATATTTTACAAGGTTATTCTAGTTAATTTTTGTTTTTTTTGTTATTATATAAATAAGTGGGTGGTTTAATGATTAAGAAGATTTCTAACAAAAAGAATATTAGTGTAATTATTACTACACTATTGGTTGGTTTTATAGTACATGTTCCTTTAATTAGTAAAACTATTATTACTTCAGATGTACTAATAAATAGTCATTACTACAATAGTTATGTTGGTGAACTAGCAATGGGAAGATTTGGTCTCTGGATTATGGGAGTATTTAAATCATTCTTAGTATTTCCTGAGATCAGTTTGTTATTTTCATTAATATTAATAGCGATATTAAATATTATGATTATTGATTTCTTTGACATTAAAAGTAAATTTTATAAAATACTTTTATCTATGTTGATAGTTATTAATCCTATTACTAGTGCGATACTTTTATCAAGTCACTACTCTATTGCGATTATTCTATCTATGTTATTAGCGTTCTATGCTTTCTATAATATATGTAGAAATAAATCTAAATATAGATATATAGGTTCAGGATTACTATTATTTATAGTTTATACTTTATATCAACCTAGTATTAGTATATTCTTATCGTTAATAGTACTTTATGCTATTAAACAAATTCTTAATAAGAAAATTAAGTATAGAGAATTACTATTTAACTTTTTAACATTCGTTATACCTTCATTAATATATGTAGGTATAGTTACTCTGTTATCATTAGTAATTAAAACAGATCCAGTAGTTTTATTACATACTTCTAATTTATTAGATTTAGGTAAAAACTTTATTAGATGCTATGTTAATTTCTTTAATTATTTTATTGGTAATAGTATAGTTAAAAACACTTATTTATATACTTATGTAATTAATATTATTCTATTTATTATAATGATACTTGGTATTATTAAAAGTAGTATTAAAGCTAAATTAAGTGTTAAAAATCTAATCATAATGATCATATTAATATTAGCTATACCTTTAGTATTTAATGCATCACTTTTATATTCTAGTGAAATTAACTTTACTTTATTACTTTCAATGAGTTATCTATTATTTATACCATTTATTATTAGTTTAGATAATTATAATTATTCATTTATATTTATAGTACTTTGTATGTTACTATTATTTAGAAATTATATTATTCAAGATAGAGCTACTTATTATACTTTAGAAAATACTTATAATAAAACTTATGCGATGTTAAGTGATCTATATACTAAGAATACTAAACATAGACCTATTATGATTACTGGTAAACTAGCAAGTAATAAAACTATTAGTAATATAACTAGATTAAATTATGGTTTTGTCGCGAATGAAGAATTAATCAAAGATAATTATCAAGATAGAAGTACAGGTATTACTAAATTTTATAATTATTATCTAGGAATAGATGCAAAATATGTTAGTGAAAAGAAGTATAATAAAATACTTAAGAGTAATGAATATAAGAAGATGAAAAAATATAAAGTTATCGAAGATACATTTGTTGTCAAATTAAAATAGTGCTATGCACTATTTTTTATTACATCATAATATTCTAATCTTACTATTTGTTCTAAGTCTTTTGAGTTTAACTCTACTTGATATCCTACTTTACCTGCACTAAAGATAATAGTATCTTGATTTAGTGCAGTATCATTGATTATGGTTTTAAAACTCTTTTTCATACCTATTGGAGAACATCCTCCATGAACATATCCTGTTAAAGGTAATAATTCTTTTTGAGGAATCATTTCTACTGATTTTTCTCCTACTGCTTTAGCACATTTTTTTAAATCTAATTCTTCAGCAACTGGTATCATGAAAACATAATAGTTTTTTGATTTAGATACAGTAACTAAAGTTTTATAAACATGTTCTTCATCTTGATTTAGTTTTTCAGCTACTTCTACCCCAGATATAGGTAATTCTCCATAATAATATTCTTTATAACTAATCTTTTTTTGATCTAGAATTCTCATTGCATTAGTTTTTTCCATAATTTGTCCTTTTGAATACTACTCTACTTTGAACAAAATAACTTATAAAGAATAATATTATCTCTGTTAATATTTTAGCGATATATGGAGTTATTATTAAACTTATTAATTTTAATATAATAGTATTTAATATAATTATTAATATCGCTAGAGCTGTATATTTTAATAAAGAAGAATGAATACTATTATTACTTTTAAATACTATGTTTCTATTTATTGAATAGTTAGCTGTAGCAGATATAATTCTAGCTCCTACATTAGATACTATAATATTACCTGAAGTTAATAAGAAGATTGTAAATAAGAAATAATCTATTAAGAAAGATATTATCCCTGAAATAGAGAATTTAAATATTTCTTTATATACTCTATATGAATCTTTAATAGTATTAAAATGTGATTTAGAGTTTTTATCATAATAGATGGTTTCTATTTCTATTTCTGATAATTTAATATTATGATTTTTTGCTTTTAAAAGAATATTCATTTCATATTCAAATCTATTACCTTCTATTTCTAAGTGATAATCTAAAACATCTTTAGTGAAAGCTCTTAGACCTGTTTGAGTATCATAGATATCTTGACCTGATACTAATCTAAATATAAATCTTGTGATTGTATTACCTATTTTACTTCTGATAGGTGTTTTTTCATTTCTTATTCTTTTACCTAGGACTAATTCTTTTGGATGATCTTCAATGTATTTACATAGCTTTTTAGCATCTTTTACAGTATGTTGTCCATCTGAGTCCATAGTTACTACTACATAGTCATCGAAGTGCTCTTTTATATACTTTAAACCTGTCTTTAAAGCATATCCTTTACCTTGATTCTTATTATAAGAAATTACTTTAGTATGACAATCTTCAAAATATTTATTATAACTTTCATCTGAACCATCATTTACTACTACTATTTCAAAGTTATTCTTTTTTAATTCTTTTACTAACTTTGGTAGTTTATCATCTGGTTCATAAGCTGGTATTAAAGCAATATATTTCATAATAATCTCCTCATACTTATTATATCAAATAAAAAAAGTATTTTAAAAATACTTTTTTTATAATTCAAATTGTGAATTGTATAACTCATAATAGAAACCTTCTTTTTTCATTAATTCATCATGAGTACCTTGTTCTATTATGTTTCCTTCATTCATTACTAAGATTAGATCAGCATTTTTAATAGTACTTAGTCTATGAGCTATTATGAATGAAGTTTTTCCTTTAATTAATTTATCCATAGCTTTCCCGACTAATTCTTCTGTTCTAGTATCTACATTAGATGTAGCTTCATCTAGAATTAAGAATGGAGAGTCTTTAATCATACCACGAGCTATCGTAAGAAGTTGTTTTTCTCCTGAACTTATATTTTCTTGATCAGATACTTTTGATTTTAATCCTCCAGGTAAAGTTTTAATAAAGTGATCTATACCTACTGTTTTACAAGCAGACCATATTTCTTCTTCTGAAGCATGATTATTATATTTAATATTTTCTTCGATAGTACCATCAAATAACCATGTATCTTGAAGTACCATGATAAATAAATCATGAATATTTTCTCTAGTTAAATCTTTAGTAGAAATACCATCTATTAATATTTCTCCTTCATCGATATCATAAAATTTCATTAATAGATTAACCATAGTAGTTTTACCAGCACCAGTAGGACCAACTATAGCAACTTTTTGTCCTGCTTCTATGTTAGCTGAGAAATTCTTAATAATAGGTCTCTTTTTATCATAAGAGAATTTAACATTATGAAACTCAATATTACCTTTTATATTATTTACATCTAGTTTTCCTTTTAAGTCTTTTTCATCTGGTTCTTCTTTTTCATCTGTGAATGAGAATACACGTTCTGCAGCAGCAGCAACAGACTGCATTGAAGTAGCAGCTTGAGCTATTTGATTTAGTGGATTAGTAAATAGTCTTACATAAACCATGAAGGCTACTATAACTCCAAATGAGATAACATCATTCATAGTTAGAAGAGCTCCTACTACACAGACAGCAACATAACCTAAATTACCAACAAATCCCATGAATGGTGGCATTATACCTGATAAGAATTGACTCATTCTACTACATTTAAATAGATTATGATTTAGTCTATCAAATTTCTTATTAGTTTCTTTTTCACCATTATATGTATAGACTACATTATGACCACTATATATTTCTTCAATATAACCATTTAGAGAACCTAGTCTTTCTTGACGTTCTACAAAGTATTTTTGTGATTTAGATAGAATTATACCCATAAAAGCAAATCCTAAAAGTGAAGCTACTATTCCAGTTATAGCCATTATCCAGTTAGTATAAAACATCATGATAATTGATCCAATAAATAGAGTTATTGAAGCAATTAAATTAGAAAGAGATTGATTTAGATTCATACCAATTGAATCTACATCATTAGTAACTCTTGATAGGATATCTCCTGCTTCATGATTATCAAAATATTTTAATGGTAATAGATTAATTTTATCAGTTATTCTCTTCCTTAAGTTCTTTGAATAACTATTGGTTACTAGAGCCATTATTATTTGTTCTACAAACATGAATAATGAACTTACTACGTATAGAATAGCAAGTAATAGAGCAACTTTCTTTATCTTTTGCATATCCATAGTTGGTTTAATTACTTCATAAACATCTTTTGGTAGTTTATCTATGGCAGCTAATAGTTCTTCTGTTTTAGAATTAGCATCTAAATTAGACATTATTTCTTGAGTTTTTTGTTTATCTTCATAGGATATTTCATCACTATACATTATTTCTTGTATTACAGTTTCAGATATATTAGGTTTTAGTCCTTCTGTTATATAATCTGTTAAGTTTGATAATTGATTTGGTGCGATTAAGGCGATTATTGATGAGAAGAAAGCTAAAACTAAGGCAATTGTGATACCAAGGTACCATCCTTTTAAAGATTTGATTAGTTTTTTCATCGAACCTTTAAAGTTTTTAGATTTTTCTATTTTTTCATGAGGTCTAGGCATTTTCTAACTCCCCCTTTGATAATTGGGATAGAGCTATCTCTTTATAGATATCACAATTCTTTAGTAATTCTTTGTGTGTACCTATACCTACACATTTACCTTTATCTAAAACTATAATTTTATCTGCATTTAATATTGTACCTATTCTTTGAGCAACTATTAACATAGTGGCATCTTTAGTATAAGATTTTAATTCTTTTCTTAATTTAGAATCTGTTTGATAATCAAGTGCTGAGAAAGAATCATCAAATATATATATTTCTGGGTCTCTAGCGATTACTCTAGCGATAGAAACTCTCTGTTTTTGACCACCTGATATGTTAGTACCACCTCTGGCTAGATGTGAATCTACTCCTTTAGGCATATCTTTTATAAACTCTTTAGCTTGCGCTACTTGAACTGATTCCATAATCTTTTGAAGAGATGGTTCTTCTTTTCCGTTATCTCCAAAAGCTACATTTTCTTTAATTGAACCTGTAAACATAAAAGCTTTTTGAGGAACATAACCAATGATATTATGTAATTCTTCCAATTTATAATCTTTAACATTAATTCCATCTACTAGTATTTCTCCTTTAGAAATATCATAAAATCTAGGAATTAAATTAATAAGTGTAGATTTACCTGATCCAGTTGATCCGATGAAAGCAACTGTTTCCCCTTTTTTGACTTTGAATGAAATATCATCTAATAAATATTCATCAGCGTCTGGATATTTGAAAGATACATTTTTAAATTCAATAGTACCTTCTTCTTTTTTATCTTCTTTTGTTTTATCTCCATCTTTTATATCTACTTCAGTATCTAATACTTCATTGATACGATTAGCTGATACTTGAGCTCTAGGTAAAATCATAAAGATCATTGATAAAAGCAAGAAAGATATAATTACTTGCATACCATATGAAGTAAATACAACCATATTACTAAATAGATTTAGTTTATCTACCATCGTAGCATTTATCATTATGATAGCTCCGATAAAGTAAATACCTAAAGTTAGAAAGTGCATTACTAAATTCATTATTGGAGACATAAAAGCAAAACATTTTTGAATATAGATATTTGTTCTAGTTAGTTTGTCATTTGTTTTTTCAAATTTATCTCTATGGAACTTTTCAGCATTGAAAGCTCTTATTACTCTTACACCGATAATATTATCTCTAGTTACATTATTAACATCATCTGTTAATTTTTGTACTTTTTTAAACTTAGGAGTTACATGATACATTATTGTGAATATTGTGATTAATAGAATTATTACTCCTGCACCTACTATGGCACTTAACTGATAAGATCTATTTATTATCTTAGTTATAGCCCATATAGCCATGATTGGAGCTTTTATTAATACTTGTAGACCTAAGGCGATTAACATTTCGATTTGAGTTACATCATTAGTAGTTCTTGTGATTAAACTAGGTGTAGATATTTTTCTGATACTAGCAACATCTAACTTTTGAACTTTTTTAAATAACTTTTCTCTTAATTTTAATGAGAATCCAGCAGAAATACCTGATACTAAATAACCTACTATAATAGCCGTAAACATAGACGCAAAAGCACAAAGTAGCATATAACCACCTTGTTCTAGTATTTCACTCATCTTAGATCCATCAGTTTGAATTAATTTAGTAATTTCAGACATAAAATCTGGTAATCTTAATTCAACCCATACTTGGAACACTATTATTAAAGTAACTATAAAGATAATTACTTTATCTTTAGTTGTTAGATTCTTAAAAAGCTTTCTCATGTGTCCTCCTATCTACTTTTTCATTATATATTATTTAAATTCTTTTAGCAATTGTTAACCATTATATGTTGACATATGTTTTTATTATGATATAATGGAACTGTTTTAGGAGGGATAAGCATGATTTATACTGTTTATAATTTAAAACTAAAATTTATCAATAGTCATCGAAGATTAAATATGAGTATTTCTCCTATTTATTCTTTGTAATGACTAATATTAGTCATTTTTTTATGGAGGTGATTAGATGAAGAAAGCTAAAAACTTTAAACTTATTTGGAATTATCTAAAACAAGATAAGTTAAAAATAATTATTTATGTTTTCTTAGTTTTATCTACTTACCTGCCTTCATTAATAGCGGCTTATTTTTGGGGAAGAGCATTAGAAGTATTAATAGAAAAAAACTTACCTAGTTTTGGATTATATCTAGGTATTTGGATATTAATCTATATATTTTGCTTTTCTGTATTACAAATACCTAGAGATAAAATTTATAATTATCTAGAAATTAAATTTATGAAGAATGCATCAAAAGATTTATACCAAAAGATAGATAATTTACCTGCGATTGCGTTTGAAGATATTGGGGTTGGTGAATATATAAATAGACTTTATTCTGATACTGATAGAGTTATGGATTTAATGAATAGATTAATTAGATTATTATGTAAGTCTTTAGTAGTAATAGTAGTATTAGGATTAACTTTCTATATATCTTGGGTTCTAGGAATACAAATAATTATATTTAGTATTATTATGGGATTTATTTCAATGAAATTCTTCCCTAAAATTAAAAAGACACAAGAAAGTATTAAGAAAGAATCAGATAATTATGTTAAAAGAGCTACTGAGAATATTACTGGTATCAGAGAGATTAAAGCTCTAGGTATTAAGAAAAATACTGAGAATTCTATTTTTAGTATCTTAACTGATTTATTTAGTAATCAAAAGAAAATTAGAAATTATGAAATTATCTATTACTCTTTAAATAACTTAGTATATTTCACATTAGAATTTATTATCTTATTAACTGGAGGATATTTCTTTATACAAGGAAAGATTGTGTATAGTTTATTTATAGTACTTCAATCTTACTTATGGAGAATAGATGAAGTAGTTGAAACTCTTTCAGACTTTGGTGTTAATTATAATAAAGTTACTGTTTCTTTAAAGAGAATTGATGAGATTATTAATAATAAATTATATGAAGATGAGAAGTTTGGTAATAATAATTTAACTAATATTAAAGGTAATATTGAGTTTAAAAATGTATACTTTAAATATCGTGATGAAGAAGCTGATACTTTGAAAAACTTTAATCTAAAAATAGAACCTAATCAAAAGATAGCTATAGTAGGTAGAAGTGGTAATGGTAAGAGTACTGTATTTAACTTATTATTAAGATATTTTGATTGTACTAAAGGAGAAATATTAATAGATAGTACTAATATCAAAGATTTAACAGAAGAATCTTTAAGAAAGAATATTTCTATTATTAGACAATCTCCATTCTTATTTAATTTATCTATTATGGATAATTTTAGATGTGTTAAAGAAGATGTTAGTTTAGAAGAAGTAAAAGATGTATGTAAGAGAGCATATATTGATGAGTATATTGAAAGTTTACCTGATGGTTATGAGACTATTATAGGTGAAGGTGGAGTTAACTTATCTGGTGGTCAAAAACAAAGAATTGCGATTGCGAGAACTTTACTTATTGATACACCGATTATATTATTTGATGAGGCAACTTCTGCTTTAGATAATGAAAGTCAAGATTATATTAAGAAGACTATTGATGAATTAGTTAAGGATCATACTATTATTATTGTTGCACACAGATTAAGCACTATCATTGATGCAGATATTATTAATGTTATCGATGGTGGTAAACTAATCGATAGTGGAACTCATGAAAAATTATTAAATTCATGTGATGTATATAACAGTTTATACAAAAGTGAATCCTAAAACAAAAAGATAAGTATTAAATACTTATCTTTTCTATTACTTCTTTATCTAAATTTTCTAAATAGAAGGTATTATCTTCATAATAGATATAAGTCTTTATACCATTTCTTGGTAGGCCAAGTGATCCTGGATTAAGATAAATTTTATTATCAATTTTCTCCATCATCGCATTATGAGTATGTCCTTGTAGATAGATATTATAATCTACTGGTACATTATATCTATTATAGATATGTCCATGTGTTAAAAACCATATTTTATTATCAATACTTATAGTTTGATAAGTATTGTTATTATCAAATTCTAATTTATTATTATAAAAATCATTATTTCCTTTTACTGAAATTATCTGATCTTTAAATATATTTAATATATCAAATACTTTATCATTATAATAACCTAGATCTCCTAAAAGGATTAGTTTATCAAATGAATGATTTTGAAGAGCTATTTTTAACGAATCAAAATCATCATGTATATCAGATATTATTAGTATTTTCATTTAAATATTCTTTTAACTTTCTAATAAATATTTTTTGATTGTTAAATATTTTCTCTTCTGCTTCATCTAATTTAAACCATTTGGCTTCATCCATTTCAGGAAAAGTTTCTATCTTTCCACTACCTTTAGGATATTCCACTTCAAAAGTATTTGATTTAATATGAGATGAATCTAAATCTTTATTAATAATGAACATAGTAACTAATTTCTTATTAGATACTTTATGAGAATATAGATATTTTAATTTATCTTTTTCTAAATGAATTCCTGATTCTTCAGTAAACTCTCTTAATGCAGCATCTACTGCCCTTTCCTTTTTAGAATATTCTCCTTTGCACACACTCCAAAGGTCTTTCCCTTCACAGAATGGACCTCCTGGATGTTCTAAAAAGACATATATTTCATCATTAATAATTTTATATGGAATAACACCTGCACTTCTTACTAACAATCTATACCTTCTCTCTACTTAGTGTTTCTTTTTAACTTTTTATAATCATCTACTATTAAATTTCTATATTTATATTCATTAAAATCATATTCTTCTTGTGATTTAATAGTCCATCCTAGTACTGGGATATTTTTATTTAATATCTTTCTATTATTTCTTCTAATATCTACTGAGATAAAGTCTGGATCAGCAAATCTAGATAAAATCATAGAATGAAGAATCTTTCTTTTTAATTCTTCTCCATTACTTGGAACTAATAATCCTCTTATGTACTCTGGTCTATTCTTTTTAAACCAATATACTATTAGCGGATGAAATGATTTAACTGCGAATGGTCCTTTATAATGATCTAATAGTTTAACTACTTCTTTTTCTAATTTAGATGGAGGATTATCATACTTTAATTCTATAATTAATGGTACCTTTCCATCTACTAGTTCTAATACTTCTTTTAAAGTAGGTATTTTATCATCAGTATCTAGTAATTTTAAATCTTTTATTTGATCATAAGTCAAATCTTTTAATCTTTTTTTCATTCTAGTTAATCTTTTTAAATTATCATCATGGATTACTACTATTTCATTATCTTTTAATAAATGAATATCTAATTCGATTGGTACTTCTTCTTTAATACATTCTTTGAAAGCTGAAATTGAATTTTCAGCTATTTCTTTATTATCATGAATACCTCTATGAGCTATGGCTTTTTCTTCTAAAAAACTTAAATCTTTCATACTATCTTATCCGCTAGTTCCTTAGCCCTTCTAACCCCATCAGTATTCTCAATATCTCCAGTTCTAGCCATACCTGGAGCTAAGATTTCATCTAATAGTATCCATCCAAAATCTTTACCCATTTTCTCTAATGGGATTCGTACACCATCGAAATTAGTCATATCTTTATCTTCACAAGCTGAAATAATCGCAAATAATTTTTCAGAAATATTCTTATTACCATCTTGAAAACATATTAATTTATCAATAAACATTTTAAATTTACCTGGTATTGAATAAAAATATACTGGTAATGAGAATACTATTACATCTGCTTTAACTATTTCATTAGCAATTTCATTAAAATCATCTTCTTGTATACATGGATTATCATCTTCAAAACATCTACCACAATCAATACATTGTTCTATATTCATATCTGGAATATTATACTTTTTAACATCAAATCCTCTTTGTATACATCTAGTAATAAAAGCTTCTGATAATTTTCTAGTATTTCCATTTTCTCTTGGACTAGCATTTAATACTAAAATACTTTTCATAATTACCTCCTTTTTACTTTATTAGCTTCTTTTATACTTGGTGACATCCATTCAAACCAATCATCAGTATAATTTCTAGCATAATATAAAGTGTTTTCATATCTACTATTTAGGTCTTTATATGCCTCTATTATATCATGAGTTTTCCAATTCTTAGTCCAACCTAATTCTCCTGATAGAAAACTATCCTTATTTTCAATAAATTTAATTACTGAATCATTTAAATAATCAGGTACATCATTAGTAGTTAATACTTTCATATATTGAGCATATTTTCTTATTTCTTCATCGTTTGAGAATAATACTTCTCCATATACTACTGGTAACCATCTATTTAAATTATAAGTAACTTCTTTAAAGAAATCACAACCTTCTTCAGGTAAAGCAATTGACTTAGCAGCATCAAATCTAAATCCATCTACTCCTAGATCAATATATTCATTTAACATATTTATTATCTTCTCTTGAACTAATTTATTATTAGGATTTAGACCAGGTAGGCTCATACAATAATGAGTTACTTGATATCTATCATACCAATCAGTTACTTGAATTTTCTCTTTCCAACAATCTTTATTATTTAATATTTCTGGATCACAATTAGGATGTGGTGTTAATGAACCTTGATTATTATCTGAAGCTAAATGATTAACTACAGTATCCGCAACTACATAAACTCCATAGTAATTAGCCACATCACATAATTCACGTAAATCTTCTTTTGAACCTATTCTGTTACCTATTTCAAAATTAATAGGTTGATACAAATTCCACCAATACTCAGAACCTTCTTCTTTAGTCTCTTGTAGAGGTGATATTTGTACTGCATCAAAGCCTTGTTCTTTAATTATAGGTATAACATTAGTAATGTCTTTTAAAGGACAATCGAATAAACTTAGTATCCTCATATTTTCACCTTATCTTATACTTATATTTTATCATATAAATTAAAAAAGCAATTACTATTTACACTTTTATGCATAAAAAAATACTAATTAACTTAGTACTTTTCTTAATTTATAATTTATCGTTAAATTATTTGGAACATCTTCTTCTGTTTTAATTATTTTGTCACATTCATCTGATGCGGTGAATTCTTCTGTCTTATCACCTATTTTAAAATATATTTTATTATTTTGTTTAGTAGTAAAGGTTCCTTCATAAGAACTTACGGTATTAGTATAATAATACTTTCCGTATGTTCTACCCATGGCATTGAATAGAATTAAAGTTATTTTTCTTTCTTCTTTTATTTTAGAATCAGAATCAAGTGTTTTAACACTCCCATAGTAAGTACCATCACAATACTTAGTAATGAATTCATCAGTTGTTTTAACACTACCATCATCTTTAATATGATTTATAGTTTCACCTGATTTTTGATCTACTGAAGAATTAACATTAGTGCTCGTTAAAGATAAGCTTTCGCCTACTAGATAGACGAATACTAAAACTAAAGCACAGACTACGAAAGCCGCTACAGCTTTGCGCCTTAATTCCTTCTTCTCCATAGTATCCCCTTCTTATTTATATAGTATATCTATATCTACCAGAGTTTTTATTCCTTTTACTTTTCCATTTTCACATCTTTGCCATAACATGTATGAATCACTATAGTCAGTCTCTTTAGTATAGTGAGCTAACCAAACATTTTTCTTTTCAGTATCCCAAATTGTTTCCAAGTATGACTTAGATCCATAAAGCATAGGTTTATATCCCTCATTTTTAATAGTAGTCATAAATTCATCCGCGATACTATTTAATTTATGAAAACTTAAATTATAACTTTGATATTTATCCCAATTCTCCCAATCGAAAGCAACTGGTAAATCAACATCATATTTTCTAATCTTTTTAGCTACCCATTTAGCTTGACGTGCCGCCTCTAACTTAGTTGTCGCATGTGAATAGAAATATACTCCTACTGGAATATTTACTTTATTAAATCCCTTAATATTATCTTTAAATTTAGGATCTAAGATAGGACTTCCTTCTTTTTCAACTTGTCCTCCTACCTTTATTATAACAAATTCTACTCCAGCTTTCTTAACTTTTTTATAATTTATATCTCCTTGCCATTTAGAGACATCTATTCCTACTTTAGTATCATCTTTTTTATATTTCTTTACTATATCTTTAAAATCATTAGATTCTACTTTTACTTTTTCTTTTTTCTTTTTACTCTTTTTTTCTTTTACTGGTTTTGGTTTTTCTTTAACAGTTAATGTTATCTTTTGAGTAGAAACATTACCACTAGTATCTTCTCCTTTGAATTTAACTTCGTATTCTCCAGCCTTATTAATATCATAATCTCCATCTATATAACATTTAGGATGAGAATCAAAATTATCTCCACAGAAGATATCTTTATAGAATTCACTTTCTCCTACATAAGCTTCTACTTTAGAATAAGTACTAATAATAGGTTTAGTTTCATCTACTACATCTAAAGTATAACTATATGGTACTTTTACATTATCTTCATTAATATAAGAAAATTCTATTTTTTGTTTACCTAATCTAGTAGTATCTATCTTTTTATCATCAATTATATCTCCATTAATCTCTTCGATAAAGTCTCCTATATGAACATCAGAATATACTTCTGTTTTTAAAGTATCTGATAATACTATATATACTTTAGCGTTCTTAACTCGATAATAATTAATTAATTTGGCGAATCCTCCTATTAATACTATTAATAAGATAGAAATTCCAATTACTACTATTAAAAGTCTCTTCATATTGATTTTTTTCATACTACCATCACCATTGATTTGTATTTTAACACATAGTTAGTATAAAAAGAAGAATTATTTTTTTATTTTTCTAATAAATTTAATCAAATAGTAATGGAAAGTTATAGGTAATTCATATTCTCCTATTAATTCTTCTACTACTCCATTAAATCCACGTTTAAATTCATAGATACCATAATCTTTTGGATGTTCATTAATATTGGCTGGTATACCATAGAAATTATGTTTCTTAAAGCCATGTTCTATACCATATTTAATTAATTCCCATTGAATTAAGTATTGTGAATTAAATCTCATAAATTCTTCATAATTACCTGATGATAAATAGATTATTTCAGGTTCTATTAACATAAACATTGATCCTGATAAGTTAATAATATCAGTATTTTTCTCTTTAATAATATCTTCAGCATCTTTAACTCTCTTAGTAAGATTTTCTATATCTTGATTAAATGTTTTTCTTTTACCATCATTATAACTTTGAGGTCCTAATTCATCTCTTTTAGTTTCTTTATCTTTAATTTCTTCTTTTAAATTATTAATATAATTCTTTAGATTTAATTTAGTTATAAAGAACTTAGCTTCTCCATCTTTAACAAATAAATTATACATATTTTGATAATAAGCTATATCTCTAACATCAAAACCTTTTCTCTCACCAGTTTCTTTCATAATATTCATAAATTCATCTAAATCAGAATATTCTAACTCTTTCATCTCGATGCCTAATTTTGAAGCTTTACGAATAGTATTTCTGGTATTAGGTTTCATTTCTTTTTGAATATCTTCTTCACTTTTACCTTCTAAAGGAAGAGAAAACATCCAGATAACTTGTTCAGTATCTTTAATAGGTACTTTTTTAAAACCTAAAGATTTTAAATTATCAGTAACATCAGTATTATCAAAACCACCTTCTACAATATTTCCATCTATATCTCTTTCTTTGTAGTAGATATATGGATCTATACGATAAGAATAACCTTTGTGATCTTTAATAAACTTTTTAACATTATTAAAATAAAAGTTTACTAAGTCTTTATCATGATAATCTAGTAATGGTCCTCTTGGAGAATAGAAAATATACTTATTAAAATGTCTCTTATGAGCAGATAAAAGAGCTGCGGCTACTAAGTCTTTTCCCTCTTTTACTCCTACATAATAAGTATCCCATCCACTTTCTTTTCTTAAGTCTTCTATTTTTGGTGAAGATAAGAAATTCTTTTGATCTGATTCTTTCCAAAATTTTTCATATTCTTTTCTTGTTATTTCTGTAAATTCCATTGTTTCACCTCTTATTAAGTTTAGTTTTTACTCTTTTAATTCTACGTTTATTTCTCTCTAGACTATGATCTAATGATTTTACTAGTTTACTATTAGTACATAGTGTATAAACCATTAATAAAATCATAAATAATATTAGTAATAATGTTAAAAATAATAAATAATTAAACTTTTGAATATGTTCTTTAGTAGTATCTAAGTATGCATTAGTTAAATATTTATCAAAATTATCTTTAGTAATAGTAACTTCATTCGATTCAGGTACAAATTCATTTATATGTTTTATCGCTATATCTTTTAAGTCACTATCTATTAAGACTGGATAACCATAAACTGTGATAGTTTGTGGTATATCTTTAGTTTTACCATATGTATAATCTATTATATTTTTATATTTCTTTAAACTAGATTCATTGATTGCGATTAAGTAAGTATGCCACTTACCTGTATTTTCATACTCTATTACATAGTGTATTCCAATATTTTTCTTTTTATAATGAGCTATCTTATCACTCATCTTAGATATAGTTATTTTAGAATAATCTTCTGTTGTTTTCGCATCACTAAATTTATCTATATCTTTATCCTCTTTATATAGAGAATAAGCTGTGACTAAGAGTATTCCTATTACTATGAAATATAATAGACATAAGAATAATTTAATTGTTAATTTTTGTTCTAATCTCTCTTTGTTCATAAATATATCCTCAATTTTATCTTATCATAATTTATTATATATATAAAATAAAATAGTAAAATATGAATCATATTTTACTATTTTGTTAATACTCTATCTTTTGATTTTTCTTTTATATTTAAATAATTAGTTAATAGATTATTTTCTCCATTAATGAATTCTAATGTAATAGCATCTTCATAGTTAATAGGATTTAATGTAGAAGTAGTACCATCTTTAGTAGTCATATTATATACATAACTTTGTTTATATTTTAAATCAATAATATTATCTTTAACATCATATAAAGCATATCTTTCTTTACAGAAAGAACTATCTACTATTTCATGATCATTGAATATACCTCTATTTTCTTCATTTATGAATATCTCTATATGATTAGGAGAAAAAGTTCCAGTAGAAGTTATAATATCTTCTTTTACTTTGAATGATGATTTTACTTTATAAGTATCTCCTTCTTTTTTAACATTATAAGTACTTTTTTCTAGAGCTACTATAATAAACTTAGAATCATTTTCTGTGATTAGTTTATTTAAATAGAATTTTGCTGCTTCGATTATTTCTCTTTCTGTAATTGGCATCTTCATCTCTCCGTTTCCGTATATATTATATATTTTTTTTCTAAATAGTCAAATAAAAGTAGCTATAGCTACTAATATTCTTCATTAAATAAGATTTTTATATTATCATCTGGTAATAACATTTTAGGTCCTTTAACAACTTTTAAATGAAAATTATTACCTTCATAATCATATTCTTCTCCATCTATACACCAAGATGATTTAGGTGGATCTAAAAATTCAATATTAATTTCATTAGTACGATAATATTTTAAATCAGGTATATCTTTTATATCTCTAGTACCTAACATCATTAATAGACGGAACATATCAGCTTTATTTTTAACTTTAGCTAAAGCTACTTCAAACATTTCATCATCTAGCTTAATATCATAATAAACATCATTAAAACCAGCTATACGTGATGAATTACTTATAAAGAAGAATGAGAATTCATCTTCATAAGTTTTACCTTCTACAGTATATTTAACTCTATATTTATGGATCTTTTTAGTAAAGAATTGTTTTAATCCATATAAAATATATCCCATCTTTCCATATTTAGCTTTTAATTCTCTAGGAGTAGCATAAGCCATATCAATATAATCTCCAAGACAAGCTACATAGACAAAAGCAGAATCATTTATATAACAAACATCTATATTCTTCTTAGTACCATCTAAAAGTATCTCTAAATTCTTTAAAAATCCTTTGTTTAGACCATACATATTACCTACGTCATTAACAGTACCTAGAGGTAGATTAGCTAGAGTTAATTTCTTACTTCTATTCATATCTCCAGTAACAACTTCATTTAGAGTTCCATCTCCTCCACAAGAGATAACTAAATCTACATTATTAGGTAATTCTTCAACTATTTTAGTCGCATCTTTTGGTCCTTTAGTAAAGAGAATTTCTCCTTCGTATCCATATTTTCTCAATATGTCATACAAAGATCGATAAGAAACTTTTTTCTTTTTACCACTATGAGGATTCATAATAATCTTACATATTTTCATATGGATACCTCCAATAAAATTATACCACTAATATATTAAAAATAAAATATCCACAAAAGTGGATATTATTTTTTTTCTAAATAGATTTTTCTTGTGACAAAATTGAATATCATTACTATGATAGTCGCAAGGATCTTAACTAACATGTAGTTCCAAGCTAATTTAGTATTGAAGATGAAGATTAGAGCTTCTGTAATACCTAAACCAATAGTAGCTAGAACTAGGAAAACTATCAATTGTTTAGTCTTAGAATCTTTGTTTGTAACATTAAATACATATTTACAACTAGCCCAATAGTTATATATTACTGATATACCAAACGCAATAATATTAGATATTAATGGGTTTAGATGAATAAAGTGACAGAATACGAAATAGATAAACCAATCTATTACCGTTGCGATACCACCAACTATGACAAATTTAAATATCTGCGCAATTAAATTCTTTTGTTCGTCAGTTGGATTTAATCTAGCTATTTTCATTGCTTTATTCACTAATAATGTTACTGAATCTTCTTTTTGATTGTTTTTTTTACTCATAATGTCTCCTTCTAGTAGTAGAACCAACTCATGTCTACGCGACCTGAGATACCTCCTACTTTACCTTCGCTTGTATATTGCCATCCCTCATATGGTCCACTATAGTTTAAATTACTTACCCAAGCTGCTACCCAGGTAGCGTATTTTTGATAGTTTTCTGGGAAGTGTGATGTTATATAATCACGTGATGCATAAACTCTAGTCTTTTTACCATAATTCTTTTCTACATATGTAACAAACTTATTAATCATTTTACCATAAGTTGCTTTAGAAATACTTGATGAAGAGATAGTTTTACCATTCTCTTTATAACTCCATGGTTCTAAATCATAATAAATTGGTATATTTCCAGTTAATTTACAATTATACTTCTTTAATGTTTTTACTACAAATTTTGCTTCTAGTAAAGCTTCACTCTCATTTTCAGCATAACTAAATAAATATACTGAATATGGTATCTTATATTTCTTTAAACCATCAATATTCTTTTTAAAATTAGCATCTTCATTTTCAGAAGCATATCCAATTCTTACAATAACAGCATCTACTTCACCAGAATATTTAATCTTTTTCCAATCAATATTTCCATTATGAACAGATACATCTATTACTGATTTTTTATTAACAAATTTAACGAAATGACCATCTAATTCATCAAATTTGAAATATTTATTACACATTCTAATAGTTCCTTTTAATATTTTACCATCAGGATTAGTATAATAAATTTTATTATTATTTTTAGAAAAACCTAATAATTTACCATTATCATTAAATTTATATTTAGTATTTCCGATAGTAACTAAGCCTGTATCTAAGATACCTGTGTCACCAGAATGATAATAAGTTGTGCCAGAACCTGCCCAACCTGTAGTTCTTACTCTAGTTGTTGGATCAAAGTAGTATAAATCACCATCTACTCTTTTAACTCCAGAATAGGCTTGATATGGAGATGCTTCACTAAAGTAATAGGTTTTTCCACTGATTGTTTGCCATCCTGTTTGAACTATACCATCTTCATTTGAATAATATAAGTTACTAGCTGTCTTATGGAATCCTTTTCTTAAAGCCCAAGTTCCTCCATAGAAATAATATAAATTACCATCTATTTCTTTATAACCATTAGCTGCTTGATAAGGATAACTTTCATTAAAATAATATGTATTACCACTGATTGTTTGCCATCCTGTTTGAACTACTCCATTACCATTAGAATAATATAGATTTGTTTTTGTCTTATGAAATCCTTTTCTTAACTCATAAGTACCTTGATAGAAATAATACATAGTACCATCAATTTCTTTATAACCTTTAGCTGCTTGATATGGAGCAGTTTTATTAAAGTAATATCTCTTTCCATCAATTGTCTTCCATCCTGTTTGAACTACTCCATTACCATCAGAGTAATATAAATTTGTTTTTGTTTTATGAAATCCTTTTCTTAAAGCATATGTTCCTTGATAGAAATAATATACAGTACCACTTATTGTGTTATAACCTTTGTATGCTTCATAAGGAGCACTTTTACTAAAATAATATTTTTTTCCATCGATTGTCTTCCATCCTGTTTGAACTACTCCATATTTATCAGAATAATATAGATTATTAGCTGTTTTATGTTTTCCTGTTCTTAAAGTTGCATTTCCTCCATAGAAGTAATACATCTTTCCACCTATTTCATGATATCCTTTATAGGCTTTACCATCATTAGAACTAAAGTAATATCTTTTATTTCCAATATTAAACCATCCATAAATAAATGATCCATCTTTTTGAGCATAATAGAATTCATGTCCATAATTTATTAATCTATTCTTTTGTAATATACCTGTACTACTAAAATAATAATGTTTATCTTTAATAGTTTTTAAACCTTTTACTTTAACATTATTTTCATAGTAATATTTATTTCCATTTATTGTTTTCCAACCAGTAAAAGCGTTAACATTAATACATGAAAACGCTACAAATACTATTAAGGCAATAAATAATTTTTTCAAGATATCACCACCTAATCATTAGGTAATAAAGCGTAAATCGCACTTCCTCCTGATGTATCATCTTTGTCTTTACTCTTTTGTTTCCAAATTAAATTTATACTTACATAACCATTATTATATTTTCTTAATGGATCTAAAGCATACGTTTTATTGTTGTTGAATCTATATAATATTATAGCATGATTCCAATCCTTTGTCGCAAATTTTCCATTTTGCATAGCTGCATATAATATATTTCCATTTTTTAAATACTTAATCATATCAGCTTTACTAGTTATAGGTACAGCATTAATATTATATTTTTTACTAGCATAAATAATACCTTTTCCACTTGTTCCAGAAGTCTTTTTATTAAACTGATTAGTTTTATTATATAAGTAACTTCCTACTTCAGAAGGTAGTACTCTTCTTTCTAAAATTGATTGATAAGCCATCGCTAAAGAAGTTGGAGCACATCCTGTTAAACCAAAATAATATTTTCCATACTTCTTTTTATTCCATCTTTTATCTTTTTGTCCATAGTATTTAGGAACATATCTAATCTTAATAAATTCTCCTTCAGAAGTACAAAAATACTCATTACCATTAATTACTTGTTTTCCAGTTACTAATCTTCCGTTAGGATCAAAGAATAAAGTCTTTTCATCCATGATAGTATATCCTCTAGCTGCTTGATAAGGATAGTTTTCATTAAAATAGTATTTTCTTTCACCTATTGTTTGCCATCCCGTTTGAACTACTCCATCTTTATTAGAGTAATATAAATTAGCTCTAGTCTTATGAAATCCTGTTCTTAAAGCTTTGGTTCCACCATAAAAGTAATATAGTACTCCATCTATTTCATGATAACCACTATAAGCTTTATGTGGAAATTTATCATCAAAATAATATTTTTTTCCATTTATAGTTTGCCATCCCGTTTGAACTACTCCATTACTATCAGAATAATATAAATTATCGTTTATAGTATGAAATCCTTTTCTTAAGGATTTACTTCCACCATAAAAGTAATATAATTTTCCATCTATTTCATGATAACCTTTATAGGCTTTATAATTTTCATCATTAAAATAATAAATCTTTTTATCAACAGTTTTCCATCCATTAACAAATGATCCATCTTTTTGAGCATAATAGAATTCATCTCTATAGTTTATTAATCTATTCTTTTGTAATACACCATATCTATTGAAATAATAAGTATTTTCGTCAATAGTCTTAATACCTTTTACTTTTTGATTGTTTTCATAATAATAAGTATTATTGTTTTTTGTCTCCCAACCATCAGTAATGGCGTATACATTGATAGTTAATATAAAAGTTATAATAATTGTAATTAACCCTAGTATTCTTTTCATATTATCCTCCGTAGATATTATTATCTACCTTAATAATACTAGATTTACTGTTAATTTACAATCACTTAACACTAAAAAAGACAATTACTTGTCTCTTTTTTACATGTCTTTTTCTGTCTCTTTTACTATATAAATAGGTCTTCCTTTAACTTCTAAATAGATTTTAGATAAGTATAAACCTATTACACCTAAGAAGAATAATTGTAATCCTCCTATGAATGTTATTAAACATACTAGAGATGGCCATCCACTTACACCATTACCTACAATTAATGTTCTAATTAGAATAAATAACATATAGACAATTGAAACAATACAGAAGAACACTCCTAAGTATGCTGCAATAACTAGTGGTTTAGTTGAGAAAGAAACTATTCCTTCAGCAGCATATTTAATTAGTTTTGATAACGTAAATTTTGAAGTACCTGCATCTCTTTCAGGTATTTCATACTCTATCCATTTAACATTAAAACCAACATATGAGAAGAATCCTTTAATATATCTATTGTATTCTGTTATCTCAAGTAAAGCATCAACCATTCTTCTAGTCATCAATCGATAATCTCTTGCGCCTGGTACCTGTTGTGAACCTGAAATTTTACCAATTAACTTATACCATACTTTAGTTAATCCTCTTCTAATTAATGAATAATCTTTATGAACGTCTGAACACGCTGCGACACAATCATAACCTTCTTCTTTAATACCTTTGTACATTTCAATTAACAATTCTGGTGGATCTTGTAAATCAACATCCATATATGTTGCGTAATCTCCTGTACAATACTCTAAGCCGGCTCTTAAACCCGCTTCTTTCCCAAAGTTTTTAGAGAAAGATACAAATCTAACTCTATCATCCTTTTTATGTAATTTTTTCATCTCTTCTAATGAATTATCTTTTGAACCGTCATTAACATAAACTATTTCAAAGTCTTGATCTTTCATCTTTTTAGAAACTTTATCTATTTCATTATATATTTTTTCTATACATTCTTCCTCGTTATAACAAGGTATTATAATGGAAATTTTATCTCTCTTCATAATTCACCTCTGTAACTTCATTTTAACACAGTATTATTTAATTATAAAGTTGTTGTTTTTTTTAAATTATTTTATAATTATCTTAAGGATGTGATAATATGCCTAAAAAAGAAGAAAGAGAATTATTTGATAAAGCAGTAACTAAAAAAATGAACAATTATAAACCTACTAAGTTCATTATCTTTATACTATTAATTACTCTATTATTAAGTATATTTAATTTTATGTATAATTTGTATTTAGATAATACTTTATATATCATTATTAATAGTTTATTATTATTACTATTTAATATAGTATTTATATCATTAATATTTAGAGCTTTTATTAAAAAAAGAGGTTTAATATTACTAGGTAGTTTATTATTAATTATTATTTATGTTTTTAATATATTAATTAATTTTAATGTAATAAATTTATCTCCTAAAGATAATTTATTATATGGAAAAGATCTTAATACTTTAATCAAATATAGTAAAGATAATAATATAAAACTAGAATATGATTATGAATACAGTGATATGATTAAAGAAAACTCTGTTATCAGTTATAAAGAATATAACAATACTATGAAAGTAGTTATGTCACTTGGTTCTAATCCTTCTAAAAGTATAAATATACCTGATATGATTTCTTGGAATGACGAAGATGTATTAAAGTACTTAGAAGATAAAAAATTAAATAATATTAAAGTAAAATATATAAATAGTGATAAATTAGAAAATACTTTGATAAATCAAAGTAAGAAAGGTATTATCAAAAGAGATGAATTATTAGAATTAGAATTCTCTTATGGTAATAGATTAGATTTTAATTCAGTTAAACTAAGAGATTTAACAGGTATGAGTTTAGCTAGAGTAACTATGTATTTAGAAAAGAATCATTTAAATTATGAGTTTATTAAAGATTATAGTAAATATAAAAAAGATACAGTATTTAATCAATCTATTGAACCAGGTACTAATTTAAAGATTAAAACTGACACTATTAAGATTTATATTAGTAAAGGTAAAAAGATTAAGATGATTGATGTTAGTAATAAAGATATTAATAGTGTTAATGAATGGTTAATTAAAAATAATTTAATAGTTAAGTATGAAGAAAAATATGATTCTAAAGTAGCTAAAGATCATGTTATTAAGAGTAATAAAAATACTGGTGATACTCTAACTAGTGGTGAAGAAATAACTATTTATCTATCTAAAGGTAAACTTGTAATGAAGAATTTTAATACTTTAGATAAATTTAAGAGTTGGGCTTCTAAAAATAAAATAGAATATGAAGAAGAATATGAGTTTAGTAAAGATAAAGATATTGGTGAAATTATTTCTACTTCGATAAAACCAGGAGAAGCAGTTAATAGTGATGATGTTATTACAGTAGTAGTTAGTGAAGGTAAAAAGAATGTTATGATTGATGTTGTTGGTTTAGATAAAGATAAAGCTATAGAGAAGTTAGAAAATAATAATATTAAATATAATATTTCTTATGAAAAAGGAAATAAAAATAAAGTATTAAAACAATCTATTAGAGCAGGATCAGAGATTAGTAAAGCTACTACAGTATCTCTAATTATAGGTAAATAAAAAAGTAAACTTAAGTTTACTTTTTTTATATCTTTTCTACTATTATCTTAGTATCGATAAATAACTTTTCTTTAATTTCATTTTTTAATTTAGTAGATAATTCATTCAAAAATTCTTTTTTCTTTTGATAGTTTTCTAAATATAAGTCTTCTGAATTATACTTTTCTTTATTTGAACCATAATATATACCTATAACTAATTCATCATTATAAGAGAATGAAGTTTCTGCTGTTGAAAAAGTATAATTTATTTTAAATCTTTTGAAATCTTCTCTAGATTTAGTAATTATATCTTTATAAGTTCTTTTTACTAGTGATAATATTTCTTCTTCATTAGTTGATTGTAATAGATTTTGTTCTTCTGGAGATAGTTTTTCTATATAGAAGTTATTTAAAATATAGAAATGATTTAGATTTAAATATTCTTCTAAATTAGATTTTAATTGTACTTTGTTTACTTCTCCAAAAGAAAGATTACTTTCATCTATTAATCTATTATAATCATTTAGATTTATTATTGAAGAAAGATATTTTTCAAAATATTTTTTATAAATATTTTGTAATTCAATATTCATATTATCACCACTCTTATTCATCTTTGAATTTATCTAGAAATACATTTAGTATTTTATCTCTAAAGAGATTCTTATCTATATCTTGTAATGATAGTTCATTATTATCTGTTACTATTTCTTTAAACATAGAATCCATCTCATCATCTACATTTACTAAGTATGCATATATTTTATTTTCATAAGTAATAGATTCTATTACGGCATATCTTTTATTATCATCTAAGATAAAGGTTTTATCATTTAACTCTATCATTTTACTTTACCTTTACTTTCTATAGATTTTTTTATTTCATCTTTTTCTTCTTTTGTTGCTTTAATACCAGTTATAGCTCCATTGACTGCTAAAATGAAGGCTGCTCCTGTAACTCCTCCAAATAATATAGCGTCTGTCATACCACCTGGTTGATAGACATCAACTAATAGAGCTGATGCTGCTGAACCAGTTAACATAGATGGAATAACATCATACTTACATAGTTTTAAGAAATAACTTAATTTATTTTTTTGTTCCTCTCTAAATTCTTCATTTGTTTTTTCAATACTTTCTACTTTCAATCGAAACACCTCCATTAAAAATTAATTTTACTTGTACGATATGTCCCATTTTTATCACCTTTAACATCCAAAATAAATTCTTGTCCCCATGATGTTACAATTGGTCTACCATCATCAGTAAATCCTGTAATTAACATATAATGTGGGCCACCGTGTTCATAGTATAATTCACCATCCATGGTATATAAATCATAGTTTGCTCCACTATATGTTATATAATCGTTATTACTATATTCTTCTCGTAAAAAATTATTAATACTATCATCATTACTATATATAGTAAATCTATTATGCCAATCCATTTCAGCTGTACAATTGATATTGTATTCATCTCTCAAGAAATCATCTAAATTACTTATATCAGCTGCGGTAGATATGGCATCTGTTCTGAAAAAGTCTTGGATATTATTAGTAATCTCCATTCCTCTTTCCATTTCTTCTAGACTATATTTTCCTGCCCAACAATAATTATAATACTCTAAAAATAAGTATTCATAATTAAAATCTACATTACCTTTAACTCCTACTCGATACATTGGATAACCAAATGTTTCTTCAAATTCTTTTTCTCTACCTTCATACTCTTTAAAAATAGTATTAACTCCAACAGCATATCCACATCCAACATGAGTTATAAGAGTAAAATATCTTTCATAAAACTCCATTGCTTCATCTCTTGATGAGAATGAATCAACAGGATAATATTTTTGCATCTCATTCCAGATAATTGGATCTCTTATTAATCTATCAAAATCGTTTTCAAAAACACCTTGATCAGCTCCATACTGACCATTATTACAGTTTTCTTCATCGAAGATAGAAATATTATGATAAAGTCCTGTTTCTGGATCTAATCTTTTATATGCTGGTACATTATCTTCATAACCTACATATACACCATTACCCAGTGGTAATCCATGGAATGTTGCGTTTAATTCAATACCACTTTTAATTTCACTTGTTACACTATCTAAAGATTCTTTTATTTCATTAGTATCTGTTGTGAAGGCTTTAGGATTTAATTCAACGTATTCTACATCTCTATCTATTTCAGGCGCACTAAAATCAACTTCTACTTTTTTAGAATCAAAAGTAGGAGTTTCAAATTCATAACCATCAGTTTCAACTTTATTGACTTTTATAGCTTTAGCACTGAACATAGACAAATCCTCTCTATGATTAATGTATCATATTTTACTCTTTTTTTCATCAATTTTGTCATTTATGTTGACTAATTATGTCATAAAAAAAGTAAACCTAAGTTTACTTTTTTATTTTAGAATTCCTGTTTTAGAATCAAAGGTATAAGTTTTTCCATCTATTTTTTGTTTTCCTTTTAATGCTTGATATGGATGAGATTTATTAAAGTAGTATTTCTTTCCATCTACTGTTTGCCATCCTTTTTGAACTAGACCTTTACTATTTGAATAATATGTATTGTATTTAGTTTTATGTAGACCAGTTCTTAAAACAGCAGTACCTTGATAGAAATAATATAGTTTACCATCTATTGTTTGATATCCTCTTAGAGCTTTATATGGATTTTTCTTATCAAAGTAGTATTTCTTTCCATTGATTGTTTTCCATCCTTTTTGAACTATACCATCATTATTTGAATAATATAAGTTATATTTAGTTTTATGGAATCCTGTTCTCAATACATATGTTCCTTGATAGAAATAGTATTCTTTTCCATCGATTGTTTGATATCCTTTTAATGCTTTATATGGATATTGTTTTTCAAAGTAGTATTTCTTTCCATCGATTGTTTTCCATCCTTTTTGAACTATACCATCATTATTTGAATAATATAAGTTACTTGCGGTTTTATGGAATCCTGTTCTTAACGAATATATTCCTTGATAAAAGTAATATAATTTACCATCTATAGTTTGATATCCTCTTAAAGCATGACCATCAGTCTTATCAAAGTAATATTTCTTTTTATCGATAGTTTTCCATCCTTTAACTACTTTAGAGTTTTCATAATAATATCTATTATCATCGATAGTTAACCATCCACTCTTAATAGGAATTACTTCTACAGTAAATTCTTTTTCTATAACGTTATTTCCTCTATCAGTAATTTTGTATTTAACTGTATATTTTCCTACTAATTTGATGTTTACATTATCTTCTAAAACTTCTACATTAGCAGTAATATTTCCATCTTCATGATCTGTTACTTTAACATTAGTTTTTGAATTATATTTAGATCCTATATAAAATTTATTCTTTACTAAAGTTATTTCAGGATCATGATCCTTTTCAACAGTAACTTTAACTTCTTTAGTAGTTGTTTGATTAGCAGAATCTGTTACTTGATAGATAACTTTATAAGTACCTAATGTAGTTATATCGACAGTAGATTCTTTAACTTTAATTTTATTAGTTATATTACCATCTTCTGGGTCTTTAGCAGTAGCATAAGATAAGATATTATATTCAATATTTTGAGATAATACGATATCTTTAGCTGTGATTACAGGTGGTTGATTAGTATCTAATACTAAATTACCTTTATAGTTATATTTAGTTACTTTAACATTAGGTGCTTTAGCTAGAGTCCAACCAAATTCATTCTTAGTACCATTTAAATCTACTGGTACTTTATACCATAATTCTCCATTTACTGTTTTACTTCCTAGTATTGGGAAATATGTATTAGTATATAGTCCAGATATTAGAGTAGCACTAGTATCTTTAGTTGTTGAGTTTACCCAAGAATAACAGTTAGATGATGTAGATACAGTCTCTAGACCGTAATCTGATTTAACAATATTAATAGTATTGGCAGGTACCCAATGTTTTTGATCATACCAATAATCACTAGTAACTAATAAAGATACTGCTTTTTTATTCTTATCATAAGCAATCGCATAAATCATTACATAACGATTAGCTTTTAATTTTTTACCAGTTTTTTGACTTAATGTAGAATCATAATAGTATACTGTATCTGATTTAGTTTTACCTACTCCTGGTTTTAATGTAGCACTTTCTTCCATTAAGTTATAAGTATAAGCGCTATCTTTATAAGAGAATACACTATTAGGAGCTTTATATCCTGAAACAGGTGTATTAATCTTAGTTACTTTAGATGCTTTAACATAAACAAATTTAGTCCAGTTATAACTACCAGAAGTTTTAATATTATAATTGTTATCTAAATTAACATCAGGTACTACTTTATACCATTTAACTCCATCGACAGTAGTCTCTCCTACTATTACTACAGCATCTTCATATTCAGGATAACTATAAATAGTAGTTGCAGAATCACTAGCACTCTTCTTCGCAGGTGTAGCTGATTTAACTATACCTATAGAATAATAGTTATAGTCTTGTAGACCATTAGCTTTATCAAAGTAATAATAATTAGATGCCATTTTCTCTGACCAATATGGATCAGATGCATACTTAACATTCATTCCGATAGCTTTATTACCAAATTGTGGTCCAAAGTATAAAGAATGAGTAGCTTTAGCATATTTATTAGTAATCCAATCACTAGCATAACCCATTATAGATGAAGCAAATGATGGATACCAATTAGCTGCTTGATAAGGATTAGAGTCTACTGCATTAAGACCAAATCCATTATTTTTATTAATAGCTAATGAACTAGTACCATTACCTGTTTCATTTCTACTTAAACTTAATGATAATAAAGCATTTACTCCATATACTTGTTGAGCATTATAGAAGAATGTTCCTTTACCATATAATCTTGAAGTAGATGAAGCTGCTGACTTACCATAAACATCTTTACTATAAGAGTTTCTTAAATATTCATCTATATTAACTGCCGAATAATTAGTCTTAGTATGATTAGATAAATACATGTAATAGTTATAGTAAGGTTTAGATGCATTAACAGCATTCTTTGTAGTATTAGCTTTATAATCATTTAACATAGATTTTAAACTTGTATAGAAATAATGACCATCATAAGAATAATATGTACCTTTAGCTAACATAGTAGGTTTAGGACCTATTACTCTTCCAGCACTACCACTATAAGCAAATTGTGGTCTATTAACATAATTATGTTTAATCTCTGAAGTAACTGTATATTTAGAAGTTGCTTTAACCCAAGGATAAGGTACTATTTCTATTTCATTAACTTTAATCCAACCAGTAAATCCAGCTATCTTAACTTTTGCACTATAGATTTTCTTAGATGAGATGTATTCTACGTCTGCTAGAGCACCATCGATAGTCATAGAATTACTAGCTGTATTTAAATATGTATATTTTCTAGTAGTTAAATCTGATTTTTCATAAAGATTTGATGTTGTTGCAGAATTAAAACTGAAATCTACAATTCCATACTTAGCATAAACAATCTTAGTTTTGTTACTAATCTTAGTAAGGACTACTCTACGGACACTAGTTGATGAATCAACTGCTTTTTTAGCTGCAGCAAAAGAAGTATAAGTTCCGATCTTAGTAAACTTACCATTGTCACCAGCATCACTAACTTCAAAAGTTCCAGATAGTTTGTAGTTTTGATAATCTAAGTATGTATAAGCATGAACATTAGTTGAGAATAATACTATTATTCCGATTATCAGCAAGTAGAACTTTTTCATGAGCACCCCTCCTATCTATACTTATTCACCTTAATAGTAGCATACAAATTATTTTTTTTTAATATATTTGACTATAATAATTTTGTATTTACATTTGTTTTACAAAATACATTGTCATATAATTTGTTGATATATAAAGGTTTTTACACTATATATTCCACGTTTAGTATAATAAACACTATTTTGTTTGAAATATAGTGTAAACTTGATAAAATCTCAATATTTGATATAATTAATTAGAGTTGTTTGGAGGATAAAACATGGGAAAGACTAAGGTTATTAATAATAATAAAAAGTCGTTAGGATTTTTACTACGCTTACTTACATTACTAGCGATAGTTTGTAGTGCTGCGGCTATATATGAAATATATTTATTATCTGGAGTTGAGAATACTATTAGATACATAGTTATAGGATTGATTGCTTTCACAACTTTATGTATCATTACTCATACTCATACTATAAATAAAAAGATCAAAGCTAAAAAGAATAATAGAAGTAGAAAATCATTTACTACATTTATAGTTATCTATACTATTATCTTAGCTTTTGTCGCAGGAGTTATTAATTATGTTTATGGTACATTAGATAGTTTCAATAAAAAAGAGATTCTATATACTTCTGATTTAATAGTAATGAGTAATAATCCAGCTAAAGATGTTGGAGACATCACAGATATGAAGATTGGTATGTTATCTGATAAGAATTCTCCTGATGGATATAAGATACCTAAAATTATCATTAAAGAGAATGATTTAGATAAAGATAATGATATTAAAGAATATGATGATTATACTTCTATGATTGTTGATTTATACTCTGGAGAGATGGATGCTTTATTAATTACCGATAATTATGTATCACTATTTAATTCAATAGATGGATATAAAGATATTCAAGATAAGACTAAAGTTATTATTTCTAAGAGTAAAAAATATAAAAAGACAGAAACTGATAATGTTTCTGCTTCTGGTAAATCTGTAAAAGAACCATTTACTCTATTATTAATGGGTATTGATTCTCCTGCGGAAAAATTAGAGAAGAATGCTGTAGCGAATGGAGATACATTAATAGTAGTTACATTCAATCCAAAGACATTGAATGCTACTATGTTATCTATACCTAGAGACTCTTACGTACCTATTGATGGTTGGGGAGGAGATAGAAACAAAATTACTCATGCAGCTGCTTATGGTAATGATTGTATGATTAAGACTATTGAAGGTTTCTTAGATACAAAGATTGATTATTATGCTAAAGTTAATTTCAAAGGATTAGTTAAATTAGTAGATGCTGTTGGAGGAGTTGAAGTAGATGTAGAAAAACAACTATGTACTGATAACTCTGATAGACGTGGAAGAATTTGTATTAATCCAGGAAAACAAGTATTAGATGGAGAACATGCACTTGTTTACGCAAGAAACAGAAAACAACTTGCTGATGGAGACTTTGGTAGAGGAAGACATCAACAAGAAATAATTATGGCTTTAATGGATAAAATAAAAGATATTAATGATGTTAGTCAATTTACTAAGATTATTAATACCGTAAGTAATAATATGGATACTAATCTATCTACAAAACAAATGTTATCATTCTATGGATTAGCTAAAAATATTATGTCTTCTAGTATGAGTTCAGATAAAGCAAATATAATTAATATTCAAAGATTATATTTAGCTGGTAATGGTCAAATGATCTATGATACTAGAATGAAAATGGTTTTATATAACTACGTATTAAATACTGAGAGTGTTGATGATGTTATAGAAGCTATGCATGAAAATCTAGAAATAGAAGATCATGAAGATATTAAATCATTCAGTTTCTCAATAAATAAACCATATGAGAAAAAAGTTATTGGAGAAGGTCCTTATACTTCTGGTTATGAAAAAGTAGAATCACAAGAACCTGTTCAAAAAACAACAGCTACTGTACCTGATTTTACAGGAGATACTAAATCTCAAGCTCAAGCTTATGCTAATAGTCATGGTATGAGTGTTACTTTTATAGGATCAGGAAATATAGTAATAAGACAAAGTATTTCAGCTGGTACTTCTCTAGATAAAGTCAAAGGTTCAATTACTTTAACCCTTGGAGAAAACAAAGTTAATAATACTACTACAACACAAACACAAACAGAGACCGTTCCTAAAGAAGAACCTAAACAACCAGAAAATCCACAAGAACCAACTGAAAATCAAAATAATTAAAATCAACCATAAAAGAACTATGTAAATAGTTCTTTTTTATACTAAAGTTAAATATCCTCCTTCAGTAGTTGGTTTGGCCATACTTGCGTCTACATAAAGATAATTATAATTAGGTAAAAGTACACAATAAGAGAACATAGATACACTGGTTGTAACATTAGATGTATCCCACAATGATGATATCTTTATTTGAGATATACTACTACACCTACGAAACATATAATCCATTTTTGTTACATTGCTTGTATTAAAGTTTGTCACGTCCAAACTTGTTAAACTGCTACAATCCTCAAACATCGATGCCACATTTGTTACACTACTTGTATTAAAATTTGTGACATCTAAATTTGTTAAACTACTGCAATTACTAAACATTTCAAACATGTTTAACACATCACTAGTAATAAAGTTTGTCACATCCAAACTTGTTAAACTGCTACAATCCTCAAACATCGATGCCATAGTTGTTACACTGCTTGTATTAAAATTTGTGACATCTAAATTTGTTAAACTACTGCAATTACTAAACATAGCTCCCATATTTTTTGCACTCGAAGTATTAAAATTCGTTACATCTAGATTTGTTAAATTACTACAGTTATAAAACATAGAAGCAAAACCATCTGCTTTATAAGAGTTTGGGGGAAGAGCAGTTCCACTTACCTTAGCTGTATCAAAACTACTAATATTTAAATATGTCAAATTAACACAATTACTAAACATACTCCCCATATCTGTTACATTACTTGTATTAAAGTTCGATAAATTTAAGCTTATTAAACTACTACAATCATTAAACATACGTGACATGGTTGTCACACGACCCGTATTAAAGTTCATTAGATCTAGATTTGTTAAACTACTGCAACCATTAAACATCCAAGACATATTTTTTACGTTATTGGTAATGAAGTTGATTACATCTAAACTCACTAAAGAACTACAAGTAGAAAACATCGATAACATATTTGTTACACTGCTTGTATTAAAATTAGTTACATCTAAACTTGTTAAACTGCTACATTGAGCAAACATAGATGACATATTTGTTACACTACTTGTATTAAAATGTGTGACATCTAAACTTGTTAAACTTTCACACACAGCAAACATATGTGACATATCTGTTACTTGACTTGTATTAAAGTTTGTTACATCTAAACTTGTTAAACTGCTACATTGAGCAAACACAGATGACATATTTGTTACACTGCTTGTATTAAAATTAGTTACATCTAAACTTATTAAACTGCTACATTGAGCAAACACAGATGACATATTTGTTACACTGCTTGTATTAAAATTAGTTACATCTAAACTTATTAAACTGCTACATTGAGCAAACATATTTGACATATTTGTTACACTACTTGTATTAAAATGTGTTACATCTAAACTTGTTAAACTACTACATGAAGAAAACATATGTGACATATTGCTAACCTTTGAAGTATCAAAATACTCCAAACCATTTATAGAGGTTAACTTTGAAGTTTTTTCAAACAAATATGAGTAAAACATGTTTGCCATACTTGTTACCCTTGATGTATCAAAATTATTATTAAAATTAATAGATTCGCATTCCATAAATTGATAAAACATACAACTCGAATTAGTGTTACCTACAACATCTCCGTTTGCTCCTATATATAATTTGTAATATCCAGCGTTATTTGGATCATCAATTATCCATGCCATTACTTTCCCTGAATTTGTCTCAGCTGATACATCCCATGTTTCTACTGCATTCGCAGGTATATTTTTATTATCTAAAAAATCCACTGTTCTTATTTTATCTTTATATGCTGAACTATGGAAATCTCCAGATGATGATGTAGTCCATCTCATTATCATATTTCCCACATCTTGAACATATTCAACATCTCCAGCGAT
>JAFRVB010000008.1 GCA_017441845.1 Bacilli bacterium | reverse complement strand
ATCGCTGGAGATGTTGAATATGTTCAAGATGTGGGAAATATGATAATGAGATGGACTACATCATCATCTGGAGATTTCCATAGTTCAGCATATAAAGATAAAATAAGAACAGTGGATTTTTTAGATAATAAAAATATACCTAATAATGCAGTAGATACGTGGGATGTTTCTGTAAATCCAAATACAAGAAAGGTAATGGCATGGGTAATAGATGATCCAGATAATGCTGGATATTATAAATTATACATTGGAGCAGATGGAGATGTAGTCGGTAATATTAATTCAAGTTATATTTTTTATGGAATGAGTGAATTAGAAATAATAAGTTTTAATAATAATTTTGATACTTCTAAAATAACTGATATGAGTTCTATGTTCAAAATATACACAGGTATTAGTTATGCTGGATATGGGTTAAGTTACGATTATCAAAATAAATTAACTGCTATAAATGGCTTAGAATGTTTTGATACAAAAAATGTAAAAAACATGAGTTATATGTTTTCAGTTTTAGATAAAATTACAAATTTAAATCTTAGTGCTTTTGATACTTCTTCTGTGACTACTATGAAAGGAATGTTTTCCCATTGTGAAAGCTTAACCAACTTAAATTTAAATAATTTTAACACATCAAATGTTAGTAATATGGTTGGTATGTTTTCTTCATGTTTTCAATTGACAAATTTGAATATAAGTACTTTTAATACAATAAAAGTGACAGATTTTAATTCTATGTTTTACCAATGTATATTTTTATCAAATTTAGACGTAACACACTTTAATACACAAAATACTACAGATATGTCTGCTATGTTCTATGATTGCAAACATATAGTTACATTAGATCTTAATAATTTTGATACATCAAAAGTGTTGTATATGGAATTTATGTTTTCTGGTTGTGATAATTTAACTAATTTGAATATAACTAGTTTTAATACATCAAAAGTTATTGATATGGCTTGTATGTTTCAATCTTGTAAGTTGCTTTCTTCAATAAATGTTAATAATTTTGATACATCAAATGTAACAGATATGTCATCTATGTTTGCTTTTTGTAGAAATATAACAAATCTTGATTTGACAAACTTTAATTCTTCTCAAGTGACAGATATGTCATCTATGTTCTCTGGTTGTAGTTATTTGGTACAAATAAAAATATCATCATTGTGGGATGTATCAAATGTTACCACTAGTACTTATATGTTTTTGAATTCCACCTTATTACCTAATTACAATTCTAGCTATACTGATGTTAGTATGGCTAAACCAACAACTCAAGGAGGATATATGACATTGGTTTAAAATTTGATAATTTACTTGATTTTTAAATAATATGTGGTATCATGTATGTAGTTTTTAGTGATTAGTGCTAAGTAGTATTATTAATTATTTATAGAGATTTAGTGGTTGGTGGAAACTAAAAGGTTAATAAGTATGAAATACAAACTATGAAAAAACACGTATCTAGGCGTTAACTAGTAAAGATAGTTATAAACTATGAATTAAGGTGGTACCGCGGTTATTTCGCCCTTAGTTTGTAGTTTTTTTTGTAGGAGGAAAGAATATGACAGTATATGAAGATTTAATGTGGAGAGGACTTATTCAAGAGATTAGTAGTCCTGAATTAATTGAAAAATTAAACAATGGAGGAATGACTTTCTATATCGGTACTGATCCAACAGCAGATAGTATGCATATAGGACATTATTCATCATTTTTAATATGCTCTAGATTGGCAAAAGCAGGTCATAGACCATTATTATTAATAGGAGGAGCTACAGGACTTATAGGAGATCCTAAACCTAATGCGGAAAGACCTCTTGTTACAAAAGAAGAAATAGAAAAGAATGCTAAAGGTTTAACTGCTCAAGCTAAAAAAATATTTGGTTTTGAATGTGTTAATAACTGGGATTGGACTAAAGATATTAATATATGTGACTTCTTAAGAGATTATGGTAAATACTTCAATATTAACTATATGTTAGCTAAAGATCACGTTAAATCAAGAATGGATGTAGGTATTACTTATACTGAGTTTTCTTACATGCTTTTACAAGCAATGGACTTCTATTACTTATTTGAAAATGAAAACTGTGAATTGCAAGTAGCTGGGTCAGATCAATGGGGTAATATAACTGCTGGTATTGAGTTAATTAGAAAGAAATTAGATAAAGAAGCTTATGGTATGGTTATGCCTTTAATTACTGATTCTCAAGGTAATAAATTTGGTAAGACTGAAGGTAATGCTTTATGGTTAGATGAGAATAAAACATCATCTTATGAATTCTATCAATATTTAATTAACTTAGAAGATTCTATGATAATTGAATACTTAAAGAAATTAACTTTCTTATCTAAAGAAGAAATAGAAAAAATAGAAAAAGAAAATAATGAACATCCAGAGAAGAGAATTGCTCATAAAGCTTTAGCTCATGAGATTATTACTCATATTCATAGTGAAGAAAGTTATCAAGAAGCAGTTAAAATCTCTGAAGCATTATTCAGTGGAGATATTAAAAACTTTACTGCGAAAGAAGTAGAAATGGCTTTTGGAGGATTAACTCCATTTGAAGTTAAAGAAGGAACTAATATAGTAGATTTATTAGTAGAAAGTGGAGTATGTTCTAGCAAGAGAGAAGCTAGAGAATTCATTAATAATGGATCAATTACTATGAATGGTGAAAAAGTTAATGATTTAGAATTAGTTGTTTCTAAAGACAATTTAATTGAAGATAAATATTTAGTTATTAGACGTGGTAAAAAGAAATATTATATTGGTATTATGAATTAACAAATAGTTTACAAGAAAAGAAGACAAATTAATCTTCTTTTCTTTTTATAGTAATATATATTTGATACAATAATAATGGAGATGTATACATGAAAAAGGTAAAATTATTGAAATTTTTAATTACAGTTATAGTTATCATTTTAATTATTCAATTATTTTATGTGTTATATTTTTTCTTGTTTGCGAGAGATAATAAATTCTATTTTGATGGAGTTAACTCTATTTCTTATTATGAAGATACTTATTATACAGTAGGTAGTAATAATGATAATACTAAGTATTATGAAAAAGGAAAAGTTACTTCTTATGATATAGATTTTAATAAAGTAAAAGAGAAACTTTATAATAATGAATTTGGTAGTGTTTATTATGATTTAAGTGTAGATGAAGAATCTATAGTTACTGTAGGATCTTTTGAAGAAGATAAAAAAGCTCATAAGAATAAGAATAGTAGGGCTTTATTAGTTAAATATGATAAAGAAGGTAATGTTTTATTTGAAAAGACTTTTGGTAAATTAGATAAAACTTCTTTTACTGGAATAATTAATGATAAAGATTATTATGCGACTGGTTTTAGTAATTCAGATAAAGATAAAGCTGGAGGAGCATATTTATTAAAGATTAATAAGATTAATGGAAATATTAAATGGAAAAAACATTTTGGTAATAAGAAATATGGTAAATATAATGATTTAGTTAAAATAGATAATTATATTTATACAGTTGGTTTATATGATAAGAATATAGGTATTGTATCTAAATATGATTTAAATGGTAAATTAATAAAACATGTTAAATATAAATATACTGATGATATAGGATTTAGTTCTATAAGTTTTGATGATGAATACTTATATGTTGTTGGTAGTAAGAAAGATAGTATTGATTCTAAATATAAGAATGCAGTATTAGTAAAATATAATTATGATTTAGAAAAGAAAAATGAAATTACTTATGGTATGAATAAATCTAGATATAATAAATTATTGATAGATGGAGATAAAGTTATAGTAATAGGTATTTATAAGAAGAAAGATTATAATGGTATAATTAGTATGTATAGTAAAGATTTAGAAGAAGTAGATGTAGTATTCTATGGTAATGAAGATGATGATTTCTTTACTGATATTATTAAAGTAGATGGTAATTATATAGTATGTGGATATTCTTCTTATAAGAGAAATTACTTAACTAAGTTTATTACTTATAGTAATGCTTTAAAAGTTTTAGGAGTTAAATAATGAATATTACATTAGTTAGACATGGAGAAGTAATGTTTGATTTTAAACATAAATTATACGGGCGTAAGAATGTTAAATTATCTAAAAAGGGTGTCTTTGATTGTTTAAATTTAAAAGATGAAATTAAAGATAAACATTATGATTTATGTATTGTGTCTCCCTTAGCTAGATGTGTAGAGACAGCTATGTTATTAATAGGAGATAGAGTTTTAACAGAAGTAGATGAAAGATTACTTGAGCGTGATATGGGAGAGTTAACTGGAAAAGAAAGAGATAAGTATGATCCATCAAAATATTGGGATTATAATTTAAATTCATCTGATGAAGGTGTTGAATGTATACAAGATTTATTTAAAAGATGTGAAGATTTTCTTGATGATATAAAGAATAAATATCATGATAAAGATGTTATTATAGTTACTCATGAATCTATTATTAGAGCGTTATATATAATTATAAATAAAATGGATTTAAATAGTAATTTAAGAGAATTTGATATTCCTACTTGTTATATAGAGGAATTTAAATTGAGGTGATTTTCATGGAAAAAGAGAAAATGCTTAAAGAGTATCTTGAAGGAGTAAAAAAAGATTTAGCTAATTCTATAGGTATTAGTATTCCTGATACTGTGATTAATTCTATTCTGATTAAGTATAAAGGTACTGAGTTAGATTATAAAGATTTAGTAGTCGCAGTTAATGAAGATGTAGAAGACTTTTTAGATGAAGTAGTTGAAAAAGATGAAGATTTATCTTTAGAGACAGTAGCTAGAGAAGAAGAAGAGAAGAAACTAGAAGAACTATCTAAAGAAGAAGATAATAAAGAGAAAAGAGATATTAAGATTAATGATTCTGATATTAATCTTATGATGATTGCTTCTGCTTCTACTCCTAAAGAATTACAAGATGTTATTAATAAGATTCCTAATTTAAATGTTAATTTAACTGATGGTAATCTTAATAATATGGAGTTTAATTATGTTAAAAATATGATCTTTGAGCAATATAGAGATTCTATTCCAGAAGAATTACGTGATATAGGTAATTTAGAATTAGTAGAAATGGAAGAATATAAGAGTTTAGCTGAAAATATTAATAATGATTATGATTCTATTACTATAGATAATGGTGATGGAGAAGTAAGAAATTATGATATAGATAAGAATCTAGATGTTGAAGAATATAAAAATGATAATGACTTAGTTAATGATGAAGAAATAGAAATAGATGATGATAAAGAGTATGTTGAACCTTTAGATAAAGATAAATATAATAAAGAGACTTTTGATGTTAATAAGAAGAAGAAATCCGAGTTAGAAAAAATGATGCCTGATGAAGAAAAAATAGTAAAAGAAAATAAGATGGAGAAAGAAACTCATAAGGTGTTAAAGATAAAACCTCCAAAAGACTTAAATTCTGAAAAAGGTTATACCAATACACTTAATGCAATGTTAAGCATAATTTCTTTTACTACTATTATCTTATTATTACTTTTATATTTTATAATTAATTAATAAAAAAATAGTTCCTTCGAACTATTTTTTATTTGTTATAGAATTCAACGATAGCAGCTTCATCGATATCAGCATTAAGTTCATTTCTTTCAGGATATCTTACGTATGTAGCAGCTTTCTTATTTTCATCATAATTAATGAATTCAACTCTCTTACTTACTTTTTCAAGTGATTCATTAACTACCTTTAAATTCATATCTTTTTCTTTTAATGATATTACATCACCTGGTTTGCATCTGTATGATGGAATATCAACTTTCTTACCATTAACAGTTACATGTCCATGGTTAACAAGTTGTCTAGCTCCACGTCTTGTAGCAGCAAATCCAATACGGAATGCGATATTATCAAGACGAGATTCTAATAATCTTAAGAAATTAGTACCATGAATACCTTTCATCTTACCAGCTTCATCGAAAGTCTTTCTTAATTGTCTTTCAGATAAACCATACATGAAACGTACTTTTTGTTTTTCTTTTAACTGTCTTCCATAATCAGATAATTTACCACGACGATCAGCACCATGTTGACCTGGTCTATTAGGTCTTTTAGCTAACTCACGTCCAGTTTCAGTTGTAGAGATTCCTACAGCTCTTGATCTTTTGTATTCAGATCCAGTAAATCTTGACATAATATTCCTCCTTCCATTATTTTACAAATCAATGAAATGACTTAGCCATATTTTAGGGAGTATTTTGTTCACAATAAACAGCATTGCTACTACAAAATCAAATACACATTAAAATATTCTAAATCTGCTGTTTCAAGGAATTTGCAGTATTAATTATATTATAAAGATTAAATAAAGTCAAACTATTTATTTTTAATAATGTATAGAAAAAATAATACTCTTGTGATAAAATATTATTAAGATTGGAGTGATTCTATGTCTGAACAATTTCTAATTATTGGTTCTGCTGTAGTTATCGCATTAGTAATTGTTATAATAGTGCTTTTTGTAGTACGTAAATTAGAATCAAATTACTTCAAAAAGCAAATTAAAAACTTAGAAATTGAACGTAATGTAGTTGCTTCAACTCCAGTTCTTTTAGAGTTATCTAAAGTAGAAGAAATAACTAAAAATAATGAATTAATGGATGAAAAATGTAATAAATGGCAAGAAAGATTTACTGAGATTAAAGATCATAGACTAAGTATAGTAGATGATATGTTAATAGATTTAGATGCTTTTATAGATAAAAGAGATTATAAAAACTGTGGTTATAGAATAGCTAAAGTACAATTAGAGTTATATAAAGTAAGAGAAGCTGCAGATAGATTATTAGGTGAAGTAAAAGATTTTACTTCTAATGAAGATAAATATAGAAGTTCTGTTACTAAATTAAAATCTAGATATAGAAATATTAATCAAAGATTTAAAAATAATAGACATCTATATGGAGATATGGCTGAATCTGTTGAATTACAATTAGAAAATATATCTAATAAGTTTATTGATTTTGATAAAGTAATGGAAAAAACAGATTATGTAGAAGCTGTACGTATAGTTAAAGCTATTACTATTATGATTGATCATATGGAAATAGTAGTTAATGAATTACCTGAAATTAATAATTTGATTGAACATACACTACCTCAAGTAATGGAAGATGTATCTAAGAACTATGAGGATATGAAGAATAGTGGTTATTCTCTAGAATACTTAAATATTGATTATAATATTGAAGAGACTAAGAAGTCTATTGAGAATATTAAAGAGAAAATTAAATTATTAAATTTAGAGAATTGTAAGTTTGATTTAATTAATATGTTACATTTCTATCAAGGATTATATATTGATTTTGAGAAAGAAAGATTATCTAAGAAAGCTTATGATGAAGAGAATAAAGCTTTTGCTGAAAGAATAGAAAAAGTAAATACTCAAGTTAATAGTGTATTTGAGAGTCTAGATCAAATTAAAGGTACATATAATCTAACTGAGAAAGATATTACTGATATTAATGAAGCTAATAAGTTATTGATTGTTATTAACGATGATTACAAGAAGATGGGATTAAAAGAAGAGAGTGGTGCTGCTAGTTACTCATTATTATATGAAGAAATTGATAATTTGACTAAGAGATTAAATGAAATGGACTTTAACTTTAATAAGACATTAAAATCTTTAGGTAATATGTATGATGATGAAGAAAGAGCCAGAGAACAATTAAAAGAAATAGAAGAGTTCTTAAAACAAGCTAGAAAACTTATTCATAGTTATAAATTACCAGTAATTACAGATAATTATTTTGTTCAATTGGGAGAAGCTAATGAAGCTATTGAAGAAGTAATTAATGAATTAGAGAAAAAACCTATTGAAATTAAAATATTAAATACTAGGGTAGATACTGCTAGAGATTTAGTATTAAAGTTATATAATACTACTGATCAAATGATTAAGAATGCTAAGATGGCTGAAATGAGTATTGTTTATGGTAATAGATATAGATCTTACTATAAAGAAATTGATAGAGGTTTAACTCGTGCTGAACAATATTTCTTAAATGGTAGTTATAAGAGTGCACTAGATACTTGTATTAGTGCTATACAAGTAGTAGATAAAGATATAACTAATAAAATGGCTATGTTATTAGATAAGTAGAAATACTTATCTTTTTTATTGTATTTTTTTAATTTTGTGTTATAATAATTCCTTGCTTAGGAGGCGTTATAATGGCAAATATTATAAGAACATTAGAAGATAAAAAAATTATTAATCAAGCAAATCCAATTGAAAATAGTGCTTTAGAAGTATTATTAGATTTTGATATGCCAGGAAATATAGTATCTGTAGTTAATAATTTATATTATGATAGTAATACTGATACACAAGTTTTATTAGAAGTAAAAAATAAATCTATTAGAGAAATAGATATTATAGATGGTACTGATAAATATATGATTATTAATGATAGTGAGAATGAATTATTAGGTATATATCATGAAACTAATGATTCTAAACCAATATTCACTACACATTTTTATTCTTTAAAGAATGGTGTTGAAACAGAATATTATGACTATTATGATATTATTAATAGAAGAGATAATATTTTTGAGTTTGAAAAAGAAAAAGATATCGTTAAAACACTAGTTAAGTAATGGAACTTATCTTTTTTTTATGATAAAATATGGCTGGTGATTAATATGTCTAAATTAATAATGATTAAGTATGGAGAATTATCTACTAAAAAAGGAAATAGAGGATTCTTTATAAATACTTTATATAAGAATATTAAAAATAAATTAGATGGATTAGACGTTAATATTTCTAAAGATAGGGCAAGAATGTATATTGAGTTTAAAGATAAAGATTTAGATGAGATAAAATCTAGAATTGATAAGATATTTGGTATCCATGAATATGATATAGTTTATTCTTGTGATAGCAATGTTGAATCTATTAAAGATGAAGTATTAAAACTAGTTAAGAAGAAAGATTTTAATACTTTCAAAGTAAGTGTTAAAAGAAGTGATAAATCTTTTGAATTAAATTCACAAGAGATGAATAGAGTTATTGCGACTCATATATTTAAAAATATGGAAGATATCAAAGTAGATGTTCATAATCCTGATCTTATGATTAATGTTGAGATTAGGGAGAAACAATCATTTATTTTCTTTAATAAATATCCTGGTTTAGGAGGATATCCTGTTGGAGTACAAAGTAAGGCCTTACTTATGTTAAGTGGGGGTATTGATTCGCCTGTTGCGGGATATCTTGCTATGAAGAGGGGTATTGCCGTGGATTGTGTTTATTTTGAAGCTATTCCTCATACTAGTTTAAATGCTAGGAATAAAGTTATTGAGTTAGGAAAGAAATTATTAAATTATACTGATAAAATAAATATTCATATAGTTAATTTTACTGAGATACAAGAATCTATTTATAAAAATTGTAAGGATGAGTATGTTATTACTATAATGAGAAGAATGATGTATAGAATAATGGAAAGATTATGTTTAAAATATAAATCTTTAGCTATTATTAACGGAGAAAGTATTGGACAAGTTGCTTCTCAAACATTAGAGAGTATGAATACAATTAATAGTGTTACTAATATACCTGTTATTAGACCTGTTGCTTGTATGGATAAGTTAGAAATAATAGATATTGCTCGTAAGATAGATACTTATGAGATAAGTATTCTACCTTATGAAGATTGTTGTACTGTATTTGTACCAAAACATCCTGTTATTAAACCAAGTATAGAGACTTGTATAGAGGAAGAGAATAAATTTGATTATGAAAAATTAATTGATAAATGTATTGAAGATTTAAATACTATTAAGTTAGAAAAAGAAGAAGAAAAGTTTGATGATTTATTATAATAGGTTTATACTATAGTAGTGGAGGGAGAAAAAAATATGAAATGTTTAAGTGTAAACGTAGGGAGCTCTTCATTAAAATTTCGTTTATTTGAAATGCCTGGAGAGAAAGTACTTCTTAGTGGACATATTGAAAAGATAGGTCACAAAGATAGTTTTTGGACTACTAGAATTAAAGGACAAAAACATCCCGGAGCACGATACTTAAAAAATCATGCTGCAGCTGCTGAAGTAGTAAAAGAAGAATTATTAAAATTTAAAGCAGTAGAATCTTTAGATGAGATTAAAGGTGTAGGACATAGAGTTCTACATGGAGGAGAAAAATATTTTGATTCAGTTTTAATAACTGATGAAGTTATTGATGATATTAAGGAATTAACTAAGTTAGGACCTCTTCATCATCCTGGTAATTTAGCTGGTATTGAAGCTATGAAAGCTGCTTTACCTAATGCACCTATGGTAGCGGTATTTGATACTGCTTTCCATCAAACTATGCCTAAAGAGAACTATATGTATCCTGTGCCATATGAATGGTATGAAAAATATGGAGTAAGAAAGTATGGATTCCACGGAAGTAGTCATAAATTTATTACTCAAAGAATGATGAAATTACTTGGTAAAAGAAAAGTTAATTTAATTGTTTGTCATATAGGTAGTGGATCTTCTATAACTGCTATAAAAGATTCTAAATCATATGATACTACTATGGGATTAACACCGTTAGATGGATTAATGATGGGAACTAGATCTGGTTCAATTGATCCTTCAATTGTAGATTATATGTGTAGAGAAACAGGTAAACCTGTTGGTGAAATAAATAATGCCTTAAATATGGAAAGTGGATCTTTTGGAGTATGTGGAGAAAATGATTCAAGAGATATAGAAGCTTTAGCTGAAAAAGGTGATGAAAAAGCTAAACTAGCTATCAGAATGTATAATGATAGAGTTGCTAAATATATAGTAGATTATTACATTGAACTTGGTGGTAAAGTAGATGCTATTGTATTTACTGCTGGTGCTGGAGAAAATGGTATTTCCTTCAGAGAAGATGTTATGAAGAAACTAGCTCCTCTTGGTATTAAAATAAACAAGAGTATGAATGCAAAAGTTGCTTCATTCAAAGATATTCATGAAGGTAAGATCAGTTCAAAAAATTCATCAGTAGATGTATATGTAGTACCTACTAATGAAGAATCAATCATCATAGGAGATACTTACAGAATATGTAATGAATATTATAAAAATAAAAAATAATAAAAAAGATGTTTTATACATCTTTTTTTGATACAATATAGTTGGTGATAATATGAAAAGAATATTTTGTTTGTTATTAGTTATTTTGTTAATTGGAACTTATAAAGTTAATGCTTTAAACTCTGACTATCTTACTTATATTACTACACAGGATACAGAAGTTAGTGTTGGTTCAATGTCTGCTTCTCCAAAGATTGTTAAACTAAAAAAAGGAACTATATTTAAAATGGCTTATCATGCTGGTGGTGAAAATACTATAATTTTAAGTAATGGTGATTATGCTGATGATATTAAAGCTGGTACATATGAATTAAAAGAACCTTTTGATATGAAAATGGCTCATGCTATGGATAATACTGATTATGTAGTTGTACAAAAGACTAATGTTTTCTCTGATCCGTCTGCTATAAAAAAAATAGGTACTCTTCCTAAGGATACTAATATAGAGGCTACATATTATTATGGCCCTTATGTTTATGTTGCTAGTTTTGATATTAATGGTTGGGTTTATACTGAATATATTACTGCTAAAGATACAGTTGGAGATGATGATGCGAAATATAATGATAATAAAGTTAAAATAAAAGAACCTGATAATACTATTAATAAAAAATGGATATTTATGGCTAGTGGTGTTTCGGTTTTAATTATTATATTAATTATTTCGTTAGTAATTATTGCTAGGAGAGAGAAGAATAAGTAATAGAAGTCTATAAAGACTTCTTTTTATTTTGATTATGTAGTATAATAATAATGACCTAAGAGGTGGATATTATGAAGATTTTGGCTATTAATTCTAGTAGTAGATCATTAAAATTTAGTTTATTTGAAATGGATGATGAAACTATTATTTGTAATGGTATTGTTAATAATATAGGTATGAGTGATAGTAGATATACTATTAAATATAAAGATGATACTATTAAAGAAGTAATTAATGTAGAAGATCATTTCAATGCTATTAAATTAGTTTTAGATAAGATTATTGCTTTAAATATTATATCTTCTATAGATGATATATATGCTGTAGGACATAGAATTATTCATGGTAAAGATATATATAATAGAAGTGTAATTATAGATAATGAAGTAGTACATATATTAGAAGATTTAACTAATTTAACTCCTGTTAGTATGAGAGGTAATTTAGATACTATTAAAGCTTGTATAGAATTATTACCTAATACTAGAATGGTTGGAGTATTTGATACTGCTTTTCATCAAACTATGGAGAAAAAAGATTATTTATATGCTGTACCATATGAATGGTTTGAAAAATATAGTGTTAGAAAATATGGTTTCTATGGTATAAATCATAGATATGTATCAGAAGAAGTTGCTAAATTACTTGGTAAGGATGAATTTAAACTTATTAGTTGTCATCTAGGTAATGGAACATCAATTTGTGCTATTAAAGATGGTAAAAGTATGGATACATCTATGGGATTTACTCCTTTAACTGGTGCGATGATGGGTACAAGATCAGGTGACGTTGATTCTTCTATAATTCCATATATTATGGAAAAAGAAGGAAAGAATGCTTTAGAAGTGATTTATGATTTAAATAAGAATAGTGGATTACTTGGTATGAGTGAATATTCTTCTGATATGAAAAATATATTAGAAAGAGTTGAAGAAGGAGATGAAAAAGCTTCTTTAGCACTAGATAAATATGTTAGAAGAGTAGTAGATTATATAGGACAATATTATTTATTACTAGGTGGTGTAGATGCGATAGTATTTACTGGAGGAATTGGAGAGAATTCTACTACAGTTAGAAGAAAGATATGTGAAGCTTTAGATGTACTTGGTGTTAAAATTAACTTAGATGATAATCAAAGAGTAGGAGAAAATACTAAGATAAGTACTGAAGAATCAAAAATCCAAGTTTATATAATTCCTTCAAATGAAGAGATTATGATTGCGAGAGATACTTTAAACTTGGTTAGAAATGGAAATTAATATGTTTAATGAGATTTATAAAAGAATAAAAGAATATGATAATATCGTTATTGCGAGACATATAGGGGTAGATCCAGATGCTTTATGTTCATCATTAGCTCTTAGAGATTCCATTAAATTAACTTTTCCTAATAAGAATGTTATTGCGGTAGGATCAGGATCACAAAAGTTTAATAAAGTTGGTAGTATTGATAAATATACTACTTTAGATGATGCTTTATTAATCGTATTAGATACTCCTGATAAGAAAAGAGTAGATACTGCGATTGTTGATTTATTTAAATATAAAATTAAAATAGATCATCATCCATTTATAGAGAAATTTTGTGATATAGAGTATATTGATGATAATAAAAGTAGTACTTGCGAAATAATAATGGAATTATTAAAAAAAGTAGATTTAGAGTGTAATGAGACAATCGCTGGACTATTATTCTTAGGGGTAGCTTCTGACTCTAATCGTTTCTTATTTAATACATGTACTAGTAATACTTTTAAATTAGTTAGTGAGTATATGGATAAATATAATTTTGATTTAGAAGAGTTATATCCTAAGATATATTCTCGTCCTATGAATGAAGTAAGATTACAAGGATATATTTCTTTAAATATGAAGATTACTGATAATGGTGTAGGATATGCTATTATTGATAATGATACTCAAGTAGAATATAAAGTAGATAGTGCAGCTGCTGGTAATATGATAAATAACTTTAATTTTATTGAAGAAGCACCTATATGGGTTACTGTTACTGAAGATGTTCGTAATGCTTTCTTTAGAATATCTGTTAGAAGTAGAGGTATAACAGTAAATAAAGTATGTGAAAAATATAATGGTGGTGGACATATTCATGCTGCAGGCGCAAGAGTCAAGAACTTAGATGAAGCAATGAATCTAATTAATGATTTAGATAAATTGTTAGGAGAGATGAAAAATGATAATTAAAGAAGCTAATTTAGATATTATAGCTACTCGTAGAAGTCAATATCCTATGGATAATAAACCTGAATTTTTACTAGTAGGTAGAAGTAATGTAGGTAAGAGTAGTTTTATTAATTCTATTTTAGGTAGAAAGAATCTTGCTTATACTAGTTCTAAACCTGGTAAAACTCAAACATTAAACTTTTATGGTATAAATGATGAATTCTATTTAATAGATGTTCCAGGATATGGATATGCTCAAACATCAAAAGAAAATAGGCAAAAATTTGGTATGATGATAGAAGAATATTTAGAAACAAGAGAACAATTAAAAAGAGTATTTATGTTAGTAGATTTTAAGATTAAACCTACTGAAGATGATCTATTAATGTATAATTTTTTAAAGTATTATAATGTTCCTGTTACTATAATTGCTACTAAAGCAGATAAAGTAACTGGTTCTAAGAAACAAAAAAATCTAAAGACAATTATTGATACTTTAGACTTAGTAGTAGGAGATGATTTAGTAGTATTCTCTTCTGTTACTAAATTAGGGGTAAAAGAAGTATTAAAAAGAATAGAAGATATTTTAACTGAGGGGTAATTATGAATAAAAAGAGTAAACAAGTATATATAATTCTATTATTATTAGTAATATTAATAATATTTGGTATATATGTAGTTCTTTGTAGATATAGTGAAAAAGTATTAAGAAAAGAAGTAAATGAAGTAGTTAATATGAAGATAGATTCTGATTATAAAACAAGTTGTAAGAGTTTTTTTGGATACTGTGATATAGAAGAAGCTATAAAGAATTATATGAGTGACTATTCTATTAAATTAAATAAGATAAAAGAAGTACCTAATGATAAGAAATTATCTAATGTATTAACTATATCTAATTATAAAGAAGATGGTCCTAAATTTGAAAAATCTATTAAGTATTTAAATGATACAGTAACTTCTTATGATAAAGATGTAGATTCTTTAATTAAAATGAGTGATAAGAAATACTTAAATAATTATATTAAGAATTATACTAATAGTCATAAATATATTGATTTATATAAAAAGATTATCGATGAAGAAGATGTATATGAAAAAGTAGATAATATAAACGAATTAAAAGTAAATAAGAAGAATATTGATACTACAATTACTGTATCTATCGCAACATTAGAGTTTTTAAGAGATAATCATAAACAATGGAAGATAGATGGTAATAAGATAAAGTTTAATAATTATAAATATTTAAATAAATATAATGCTTATTTAAAGAAATTAAAATAGATGCTTATGCATCTTTTTTTGTAAAGTAAAAAATTAATTAAAGTATATTTATACAAATAAAAAATACTCTGTATTATAATTAAACTAGGAGATTATAACTATGAAGCAATTAAATAAGTACTTAAATAGTTATAAATTCTACATAACTACAGCGATAGCTGTATTATTAATGATAACTACACTAACAAGTGTGGGTTTTGGTGCTTTAAATAAAAATTTAAATATAGCAGGAGATGTAGAGTATGTTCAAGATGTGGGGAATATGATTAGGGCTTGGGATTATTCAGCTGCTGATGACTTTCACAATTCTGCTTATAAGGAAAATATAAAAAACATATATTTTGGGGATGATAAAGATGTACCAGCAAATGCAGTTGCTTCTTGGGACGTATCTGTGAATAACGATGGAAAAGTCTTAGCTTGGTTGATTGAAATATCTGATGAGCCTGATGATCCAGATCCAGATGATCCAGATCCAGATGAAACATATTATGAACTTTTTATAGGGGCTGATGGCGGGGTAACGGCCAATTATGATTCTGGTTATATATTTTATGGAATGAAGAATTTAGAAACAATTAATTTTTATGATGATTTTGATACTTCAAAAGTAACTAGTTTTGCAAGTATGTTTCGCATGTATAGAGGTAATACATATGGAAGTAGTACAGATTATAATAGTTCTTTGTCTACAATAAATGGCTTGGAATATTTTGATACTTCCAATGCTACTAATATGTCTTATATGTTTACTGGTTGTCAAAAATTAACGAGTATTGATATTAGTAATTTCAACACTTCAAAAGTGGAAAGTATGAATTCAATGTTTGCTGGTTGTAGACTTTTAACAAGTTTGGATTTTAGTAGTTTTAATACTTCACAGGTTAACGCAATGTACTATATGTTTATGGATTGTAATGCAATAACAAGTTTAAATTTGAGCACGTTTGATACATCGAATGTTACAGACATGAGTTTTATGTTCTGTTTTTGTGAAAGTCTTCACACTTTTGATATAAGTAATTTTAATACCTCTGAGGTAAAAACGATGCAAGGTATGTTTTCTGGGTGTGATTATTTAACCTCACTTGATTTATCTCATTTTTCTACACCAAAATTGTCATCTATGGCTCAAACTTTTTATAACTGTGATAGATTACAAACTATAAACATATCTAGTTTTGATACATCGAAAGTCAGTACTATGTTTGGTTTGTTTGATGGTTGCGTTAATTTATTATCACTAAATGTAGGTAACTTTAATACTTCTAATGTAACTAATATGGAAAGAGCATTTAGAAATTTAAGAAGCTTATCATCTTTAAATTTAAGTAGTTTTAATACTACTAAGGTAACAAATATGAACAATATGTTTAGTAATTGTGTAGATTTAGTAAATTTAAATGTTAGTAGTTTTAATACAAGCACAGTGTCAAGTATGAACGAAATTTTTAGAGGTTGTGGGCAAATAAAACATTTAGATTTAAGTGGATTTAATACTAGTAGATTAACCAGTTTAAGTAATATGTTTTATGGATGCACTGCTCTAGAAGAATTGGATTTAAGTGCCTTTAACACAACGCGAGTAACTGATATGTCCAATTTGTTCTATAATTGTATAAAGTTATCGAGTGTAGATATATCTTCTTTTGATACTTCACAAGTTGCAAATATGTCAGGGATGTTTAGAAGTTGTACAAAGCTTACAACTATCGATTTAACCAATTTGAACACATCACAAGTCACAAATATGTCTTATATGTTTTATCAATGTACGACTTTATCTGAAATAAAAATATCTTCGTTGTGGACTGTTTCGGGTGTTACTGCTTCTACTTATATGTTTTATGGAAGTACAGTATTACCTAATTTCACTACAGGTGCTTATGATGTAAGTATGGCTATACCAACAACACAAGGAGGATATATGACTTTGGTATAAAAAAATAAGAAGATTACTTCTTATTTAGTTTATCTACTTCTCTGTGAAACTCTTCTGTTGTGATTAATCCTGCTTTAAGTCTTTCATTTAACATTGAAAGACTTTTATTTTTCATGTTTTTTGTATCTAATGCATTGGCATATTCCATAGAATTAACATCTTCTACGAAGGGATTAACTGTGTTATCTTTATATAGTTCACCATTTTCTTTAATAGTGTTCATTTTATCTTGAAATTTATTTTGATTTGAATTGAAATTATTACCATCTATTATCATTATTCATTACCTCGATTCTTCCATTGTATTATTATTGGAGTTCCCTCTAGGTTGAAATTTTGTCTTAAAGTATTTTCTATATACCTTTCATAAGAGAAATGTACTAATCCTTTATCATTTACTCTTAAAGTAAATTTAGGTGGTTTAATACCTGTTTGACTTACAAAGTAGATTCTTAATCTTTTTCCTTTATATGAAGGAGCTTGATTTAGTATTTGAGCATTTCCAACAACATTGTTTAATAGTGATGTAGGTATTTCTTTAGTAATTGATCCTTCTACTTTTTCTACTTCTGGCATTAGAGTAGATATTCTTTTCTTAGTTAAAGCAGATAAGAATACTACTGGGGCGTATGTTGCGAATTGGAATTCGGCTCTAACTAAGTCTTTGTAATCCTTGATAGATTCTTCTGATTTATCCCATTTATTTACTACGATGATTAGACCTTTTCCTTCTTCGATAGCATAGCCTGCGATATGTTTATCATGTTCTTTGATACCTTCTTCAGCATTAATTACTAATAAACAAATATCTGAACGTTCTATTGCTTTCATTGATCTAAATAAAGAATATTTTTCTATATTTTCATATATTTTACCCTTTTTTCTCATACCAGCAGTATCTATTAAAATATAATCTTTATTCATATATTTAAATTTTGTATCTACTGAATCTCTTGTAGTACCAGCTATATCTGATACGACCATTCTTTCTTCATTTAGAAGGGCATTTACTAGAGAAGATTTACCTACATTAGGTCTTCCTATTACTGATATTTTTGTTGTATTATCTTCTACTAATTCTTTTTCTTTAAAGTCTTCTGTGACTTTATCCATTAATTCTATATAACCTAGATTATGAATACTAGATATTTCTATATAATCATCAAATCCTAGTTCATAGAAATCATATAGATTATTCTTTGATTCTTTAACATCTGATTTGTTTATTGCAACTATTATTTTTTTCTTTGACTTTCTTAACATATCTCTAACCACTAGATCATTTGAAGTTAGTCCTTCTTTTCCATCTACCATGAAGATAATTACATCTGCTTCTTCGATAGCTAATTCTGCTTGCATCTTTATTTCATCATTGAAATCTAAATTAGATGCATCTATACCTCCAGTATCTATTAGATAAAAAGATTTATTTTGATAAGTTGCTTTCTCATAAATTCTGTCTCTTGTTACTCCGGGAATGTCTTCTATTATTGATATTTTTTTACCTACTATTTTATTAAATAGAGTACTTTTACCAACATTAGGTCTTCCTAGAATTGCGACGGTAGGTAAATTCATAAACATCCCTCCAATCAATGTAATTATAACATACATTTACATCTTTTTAAATTTTATAAAAGTATTTTTAAAGTTCTATGATATAATTTAAATAGAAGGTGGTTATATGAATTTAGAAGAGAAAAAAGAAGTTAGATCTTGGTATGATAAACCTAGATTTGTAGTTAATATTGTTACATTGTTATTGTTTGGAATATTAGTATATTCTCAATCTATTAGTAGTACTTCTAATCTAACTGGTTGGGAATTATTTAGAAATATTATGAATGTTAATATTTTGTATGTAATTATACTTTTATATTTCATAATAATTAGATTTAAGTTTGGAAAGAAATATTTCAATTATTGTAATTTATTCTTAATACTTTTATATTTCTTTGTTACTATGACATCTCTATTAAGTATTATTAGTTCATTTGATTTATTATTATTCTTAGTATTATTAATTAATATTACTTTATTTATTCAAATGAGTCATACTTTCTTAAGAGGAACAGTTTCATGGAAAGAGTTTAAGATGGAGAGAAGTCCTTTTAATGAGATTAAAGCTAGTAGTTATTTTGCGATAGTATTTATACTTAGTGCTTTATATTTAGTTATTAATTTAATTAGTTCTGGGGAATTTAGTGGTGTTGTATTAACTTTATTTATATCTCTATACTATATATTCTTTAGTAGATATATTTATTTATACTCAGTATATTTAGATAGTATTGATAAAGATAAAGATAATAGTGGTAATTTTGATGAAGTTAAAGATAGAATCGTTAATAGTGTTAATGAGAGTATTAATGGTGAAAAGATAGATAACTTTGTTGATAATACTAGAGATAAAATAGATAATGTTATTGATGATGTTACAGAGAAGATTGAAGGTATGGGTAAAGATAGTGGACATAAAGAAGTTTCTTTAGATAAGAGTGAGATTAAAGCTGTTAAAAAGAAAAAGAAGAAAAATAAAGATAATAATGGGGGTGAAGAGTAATGGATATGTTTGAAGAGATTGAAAAACAAAAGAAAGATTTACCTAGAATTAAGTCTTTAACTAATGAAGTTCAAAAATATGATTTGAATATTTATCAAAAGTTTGGTGTTTTAATTCTATTTATAGCAATTGTAGTTGGTATAATACTTGGTAATAGTTATAATACTTGTACTCCTTCTATTACTTATGGTAGTGAGAATTGTATTTCTCAATTTGACTTTTCTTTGATGCTGGAAGTATGGTTTGCGGGTATTATGGTAGGATTCTTATTCTTTGGAATGGGACATATTGTATATTTGCTTAATGATATTTCTAATAAATTGAAGAAGTAAAATTTGACATAGTTTTGATAAATGTAGTAAAAAATGTACAAATTAGTTGATTTTTCATAGTAAATATGATACATTTTACTTGTAAGCATACGTATTATAATGCTTAACTATAGGGAGGTAAATATTTATGAAAAAAGTTGAATTAGTTGAAGCAGTTGCTGAAGCTGCTGGATTAACTAAGACTGATGCTACTAAAGCAATCGACGCTACTTTTGCTGCAATTACTGGAGCATTAAAGAAAGGAGACAGAGTTCCTGTTGTAGGATTTGGTACTTTTGGAGTTACTAGAAGAGCTGCAAGAGAAGGAAGAAATCCAAGAACTGGAGAAACTGTTAAGATTGCTGCTAGAAATGCTGTTACTTTCAAAGCTGGAAGTGCATTAAAAGATTCAGTTAATTAATTTGAATAAATATTTTGAGTCCACTTAGGTGGACTTTTTTGTGGGAAAAATTCTTTTATAGTGTATAATATTGTTAGGGAAGTGATCGGGATGCTTAATGATGCATTAAAACTTATTACTATGATTACAGATTCTGGATTTGATGCATACATTGTTGGGGGTTTTGTTAGAGACTATATTATGGGTATTGAATCTAATGATATAGATGTTACTACTAATGCTAAACCTAAAGATTTAAGAGAAATATTTAAAGATAGTGTATCTCCACAAGAAGATTATGGTTCTGTTACTGTTATGTTTAATAATGTTAGATATGAGATTACTACTTATCGAAAAGAAATAGGTTATATTTCTAACAGAAAACCTGATAGAATAGAATATATTGATGATTTATATGAAGATATTATAAGAAGAGATTTTACTGTTAATAGTTTATGTATGGATAATAAGGGTAATATTATAGATCTACTTGGTAGTAGAAAAGATATTGAAAATAAAGTTATTAAATGTATTGGAGATCCAGATCATAAATTTAGTGAAGATGCTTTTAGAATACTTAGAGCGATTAGATTCGCTACAGTATTAGATTTTGATATAGAAGAGAATACAAGTAAAGCTATTAATAATCAGAAGCATTTATTAAAGAATTTATCTTATTATCGTAAAAAAGAAGAATTAGATAAGATATTTACTAGTAAAAATGTATGTCGTGGAGTTAGATTATTATTAAAATATGGATTAGATAAAGAATTAGAGATAGAGAATTTAAAAGATGTTAAAAGTGCTAATAATTTAATTGGTGTATGGACAGTATTAAAAGTAGAAGATAAATATCCTTTTACTAGTAATGAGAAGAGTTTAATTAAGAATATTAATACTGTATTAGATAAGAATAATTTAGATCCCTATAACTTATATAAATATGGTTTATATGTTAATAGTGTAGCTGGAGAGATAAAGGGTATTGATTTAAAAGAGATTAGTTCTAGGTATCAGAATTTACCTATTAGAAGTAGAAAAGAGTTAGATATTACTGCTCAAGATATTATTGATATGATGGGTAAAGAACCTGGTTCTTATATTAATGAGATTCTTGGTGATATAGAGTATAATGTTTTATATAGAAAATTAAAGAATAATAAAGAAGATATTTGTAAGTACATAGAAAAGAAATATAAATGAAAGGAAGTGTATAGGTATGAAGAATGACAATTTAGTAGAATTATTAAAGACAGGTAATGTAGTAATACCTATATATTTATTGAGAAATTATAAGAAGTTAGGTATTAATATAGATGAATTTGTATTTTTAATGTACTTAGATAGTTTAAAAGATAGGATTTTTGATCCTAAAAGTATTAGTGATGATTTAGATATTAAAAATACTGAGGTAATGAATTATATTGGTATTTTAAGTGATAAGAAATTAGTATCTATTGATACTAAGAAAGTTGATAAGAATATTATTGATATTATTAATTTAGATGGGTTTTATTCTAAATTAGGGGGTATTGTTAAAGATAAGGTTAATTCTAAAGATGTAGATAATTCTAATGTATATGAATTAATTGAAAAAGAGTTTGGTAGGACTTTAAGTTCTATGGAATATGAGATTATTAAAGCTTGGTTAAATAATAATATTAGTGAAGAATTAATAAGAGAAGCTTTAAAAGAGGCTGTATTTAATGGAGTATCTAATTTAAGATATATAGATAAGATATTATATGAATGGGGTAAATTGGGTATTAAGACTAAGGAAGATGTTGAAAAGAATAGGAAGAAACATAATAGTAAGAAAAATAAAGAAAAAGTTGATATAGATATTGATTGGAATTGGTTTGATGAAGGAGAGGATTAATACTTATTTAGATGAATTATTTCCTAATCCTAAATGTGAATTAAATTATAATACTGATTATGAATTATTAATATCTATAGTATTAAGTGCCCAAACTACTGATAAAAGGGTTAATATGGTTACTAGTATACTATTTGATAAATATAAGTCTCTAGAGGCCTTAAAAGAGGCAAATTTGAGTGATTTAGAATCTATTATTAGAAGTATAGGATCTTTTAGAAAGAAAAGTGAATATATTAAAGAAATATCTAGAATATTAGTAGATGAATATGATTCTAAAGTACCTAGAGATCATAGTTTATTAACTAAATTACCAGGAGTAGGAAGAAAAACAGCTAATGTGTTTTTAGCTGAATATTATAATTATCCTTATATAGGAGTAGATACTCATGTAGAAAGAGTATCTAAAAGACTAGGACTAGCTTCTAAAAAAGATGATGTGTTAAAAGTAGAAAAAAAGTTGGAGAAGTTCTTTATTAAAGAAGAATGGGCTAAGAGACATTTACAATTAGTATTATTTGGAAGATATCATTGTAAGGCTATTAAACCAGAATGTGATACTTGTAAGTTAAAAGATTTATGCAAAGAAAAAAGGAAGTAAATACTTCCTTTTTATTATGGCGTTTCTGGTTCTGGTTCAGGCTCAGGTTCCGGATCAGGTTCTTCGACTTTATAAGTAAACTTATTCGTCGCACTTCCTGCCTGAATTCCACTATATCCTTTATAACCAGCTTGTACTTTATATGTACCACTAGGTTCACTAGTTGAGATTGAATAAGATGTTCCAGTTGTCCATCCAATTAAGGCACCATTACGATAGATACGATAACCAAATTCTCCATATGATGAATCATCTTTAACACGTTTTACTGCGCCCCATGATAATGATAATGTTTGACTTGATGGGTTATAAGAAACTCTTAAGTTTCCAGGAGCTTGTAATGCAGAAGGTGCTTCAGTTTTTGGAGGTTTAGTTCCTTTCTTGTAATACTCTCCACCAGCTTTTAATACACTGTTAGGTTGTTTGAAAGTACCTCTATTTGATTCCATAGCTCCAGCATTTACTAAAGCGATAAATTCATGGTCTTTAGCGATACTGGCTGGAATGTTATGAGAAACATAATTCTTATCGATTGAGTCATATCCATACCACATACCAATAGCAGTCTTAGTTGAGAAACCAATTGCCCATGAGTCTCTGATAGCATCTCCAGGTAATCCATATTTAGCTTTAGTAGCTTCATCAAAGTTTGTAGTTCCTGTTTTAACAGCAACATTATATGGAGTACCACCGTTTAAATTAACATCTTGAAGTACATCAGCAATCATAAAGGCAGTAGCATCAGACATAACTTTCTTTCTGTCTTTCTTATGTTCTTCAACTTTACCAGATAATCTAAATTCAATTTTTCTTACAGAATATGGTTTATTGTAATATCCACCATTAGCAAATGCTGAATATGCAGCAGCCATTTGTAATGGATTAACTCCAGTAAAGGCTCCAATCGCATGTGCTTCATGGATATAACCATTTTCTATCTCAGGTTCAATACCTAAACTTTGTACAAATTCAATTACTTTCTTGTTATCTACTTGTTGGAAGGCTTTAAGAGCAGGTATATTTCTAGAAGCAGATAATGCTCTTCTTAAAGTAATATTTCCATAATAACCATTATCCCAGTTATGAATAGGTGTTCCATTAGAATAAGAGTATGGAGCATCATTAAACATCTTACCAGTAGACCAATCATTAAATTCTATTCCTGGTCCATAATCAAATAATGGTTTAGCAGTAGATCCAGGTTGTCTCTTAATATCTGTAGCATTATTCCATGTACTAGCAGCTTTACTTCTGTGTCTACCGGCACCAATAGCTTGTACAGCACCAGTTTCAACATTTAATACAGCAACACCAGTATCTAATTTTTTGTCTTTCCAAGTGTATGCTTTTCCACTTAATACTCTATCTACAGCATCTTGTTTCTTTCTATCTAAGTTAGTATATATCTTTAATGAAGTAGTATAAGGATTAACACCATATGTATCTTTAATCTCTTCAACTACAGTATCTATATATCCTTGATACTTACTATCTTTCTTAACATTTTCTTGAGTTAATGATTCCATAGGAATAGCATTAGCCATTCTCTCTTGCTCTTCAGTAATATATCCATGTCGTTTCATTAAATACAACACACTAGCTCTACGAGCAGTAGCATTCTTAGGATTAGCATTTGGTCTATAGAAGTTAGGTGATTTAAACATACCAGCTATAGTTGCTGCTTCTGATAAGTTTAAGTCAGAAACACTCTTACCAAAATAAGTTTGAGCAGCTTCTTCAACTCCATAGATATTTCCACCTAAGAAGTGGTTATTAACATAATATTCAATTATTTCTTCTTTAGTATATTTCTTCTCTAACTTATATACAGATAAATAAATATCTTCAAATTTACGAATAATTCCAGCAACACCAGAATCTATCTTAGCATCAGTAAAACTATTCTTAACAACTTGCATTGATAATGTAGAAGCTCCTCCGGCATCAGCATTACCCATTACTTGACCAATACTTGCTTTTAAGAAACGTGGAGCATCAAATCCATTATGTTGGAAGAATCTTGAGTCCTCAGTAGCAACAATAGCGTCTACTAATACTTCAGGTAATTCGTCATAATTAACTTTTTCTCTTTGTTCTGAACCTAATTTAGTAATCATCTTATCATCTTTATCATAAAGAATAGTAATCTCAGGTGTATTTAATTTACTAACTTTAAATCTAGGATCAGCAATAGTCTTAATATAAATAATAAAAGCACAGAATCCAGCTACTCCTAAGATTGCTAGAGTTAGAATTACTATTAGTACAAAACTAATTAATTTCTTTCTACGTTTATTATTCCTAATATTATTAAGCATACTTATTAATAGTAAAATAATTGCTAGAATAAGACCTGTTAATATAGTGAAATCTATTCCTAACATTAAATATACTAATAACATTATTGCTATAGCCATTAATATAAATGGTATTAATAATACATTCTTTTTAGCGGCTTTTTTACCTCTAGAAACTCTTTTTTTTACATTATTTTTAGTTGCCATTGTTCCCCTCCAATACTTTATCTATTATTTTTAAATAATCTATAGTAGGTTTTAAACTATCCTTTATAATATATCCCTTTTTATCAAAAAAATCAATCGGTATAGATTTTCTTTCATTAGAATTAATAAAGTCTAATAAATCTTTAATAAAAAGAATATAAGTCTTATTAATAGTAGTAAATCTAACTATAATAAAGGCTATTCCATCATGTCTATCTATATTTTCTAGATGTTTTATTTGATGAGAATGAATATTACTAAGAGTAAACGATGTTTTATTTTTAGTCTCTTTAGCTTCAAAATCAATATAATATCCTTTATATAAACCATTATAATCTGTAGTAGATGGTATAGTGAAATAAGCTTCTTTAATTACAGCTTTATCTCTAGAAGGATAATCTGTTTTAACTATTTTTATAGGAGTAGGTTTCTTATAAATATAAGCAATATCCATAGACCTATAATATTCATTCGCAGAATTAATCTCTTTTTCTAGAGTCATACCTCTATTATCATATTTAATATCTTTAGTGATATTTTTAGGTTTTATTCCACTAGGATACTTCATCTCATCACCTATTATTTATTATACAATAATATTTAGTGATTTGCTATAATTTTTAATTCTATTTTGGATATATTAAATTGACAAAAATATTTAATAATGTGATAATATATTTTAGTAAGGGATTGGTGATAATTATGTATCAGAATAAGATTACTTTTACTCCACATGATATCTATGTTAAAGAATTTAAAATAGATACTCGTGGATACAGATTAAAAGAAGTTGATCAATTCTTAGATATTGTAATTGAAGATTATGAAAAATTTCTTAATATTATTAATGGTTTAGAAAAAGAAAAAGCTGATCTTTTGGCAGAAATTATGAGTTTGAAACAAGAATTAAGAAATTCTCAAATGAGTATGGAAATTGCTAAAAGTAATGAGAATAATGATGTTTCTAATGTTGATATTATTAAGAGATTATCTCAATTAGAAAAAGTTGTATATGAAAATCTAAATAATAAAGAAGAAAAATAATATATAGACAAACGCTGGAGTGGTAAAACTCTTGAGGAAAGTCCATGCTCGTACTACCTGCGACGGTAGTAGTGATCATGCTAAGGGAATAAATAACCTTAGGCAGTCTTTGACTGACGGCAGTAGGAATCTAAGTCTTCGGATATGAGGAATACTGAAGTGCCACAGTGACGAATCCTCTAGAAATGGAGGAATGAAACGAGGTAAACCCCATGAACGAGAAACCCAAATTTGGTAGGGGAGTTCTGTTTTTAGAAATGAATAAAAACAGGGACCATTATGGTAGATAAATGTTTGTCACCTTTATAGGTACAGAACATGGCTTATTTATATTATTTTTTTTAAGAAAAGAAGGTGTTTATGAAAGAACTAGGTAATTATTTAAAAACTGCTCGAATAAAAAATGGAGTTAGTTTAACTGAAGTTTCTGAAGACTTAGAACTTTCTACTACCTTACTTGAAAATATAGAAAGTGGTAATGTTAGAGCTTTTAAAGATGTTTATGAGTTAAAAGAGTATATTAAGAGATATGCTAAGTACTTAGGAGCTGATTTAGAAAAAGTAAACGATCAATTTAATGATTTTTTGTTTGAGAAAACTTCTAAAATATCTGTAGAAGATATAAAACAAGCTCAAATAGAAAAAGATAATACAGATAACAAAAAAATTATTTCTCCTTATACTTTGATGAAGAAGCCTAAGATAAATTTTATGCCTGTAATTATATTTATATGTATAGTATTAGCATTATTCTTAATTATTTATATTATCTTTACTAGTGTTAAGAAAGTTCCTAATATTACTAAAGAATTGAGAGGAGAGTGGAGTGTTGATGAATACACCTACTAAATTAACTTTTTTAAGAATCTTTTTAACTTTAGTAGTAATCATATTATTACTATTTCCATTCCATACTATTGGTATTAACATTCCTCAATATAATATTGATGGTGTTAGTGAACCAGTTGGATTACAATACTTAATAGCAGGAGTTATATTTATTATTGCTTCTTTAACTGATTTCTTAGATGGATATCTTGCTCGTAAGAATAATCAAGTTACTAATTTAGGTAAGATGTTAGATGCTATTGCTGATAAGATCTTAGTAAATTCATCTTTAATTATTCTTGCAGTTGCTGGATTTGTTCCTGCAGTTGTAGCAGTTATTATTGTTTTAAGAGATACATGTGTAGATGCTATTAAGATGCAAGCTGCTTCTAAAGGAGATGTAGTTGCAGCTATATGGTCTGGTAAATTAAAAACAGCATCATTGATGGTTGGACTTGTTCTAGCGTTCTTCTATAATTTACCATTCTCATTATTTACAGGATTAAATATCTCTGACTTCTTATTATATTTTGCTTGTATTATGTCTATAATCAGTGGAGTTCAATATTTCAATATGAATAAAAAGTATATTTTACAAAATAAATAAAATTGAAGTTAAATAGTATTTGAAAAGTTCTTATTCGTAAGAACTTTTTATTTATTTCAATAAAAGTGTAAAGAAAAGTACATATAAAACAAAAGTTCGAAAAAATGTTGCATTGTGTTAAAAAATAATGTACAATGGAATTGTAATTACTTAAGGAGGATTTATGAAAAAGAATGAAGATAAAGCTTTAGAACAAGTATTAAATGATATAGAAAAACAATTTGGTAAAGGTTCTATTATGAAGTTAGGTGAGAATGCTCATATGAATGTTGATGCAGTAAGTAGTGGATGTTTATCACTAGATATTGCATTAGGAGTAGGAGGATACCCTAGAGGTAGAATAATTGAAATATTTGGACCTGAATCAAGTGGTAAAACTACTTTTGCCTTACAAGCTATCGCAGAACATCAAAAATTAGGTGGTAGAGCTGCCTTTATCGATGCTGAGCATGCTCTTGATCCTGTATATGCTAAAAAGTTGGGAGTTAATATAGATGAATTATTACTTTCTCAACCAGATACTGGAGAACAAGCTTTAGAAATATGTGATGCTTTAGTTAAGAGTAAAGCACTTAGTATTGTAGTAATAGACTCAGTAGCTGCACTTGTTCCTCAAGCTGAAATAGATGGTGAGATGGGAGACTCTCATGTAGGACTTCAAGCTAGACTTATGTCACAAGCTTTAAGAAAATTATCTGGTACTATTAGTAAAACTAATACTACTGTTATATTTATTAACCAATTAAGAGAAAAAGTTGGAGTAATGTTTGGTAATCCTGAAACTACTACTGGTGGTAGAGCCTTAAAGTTCTATTCAACTATTAGATTAGAGATTAGAAGAAAAGAACAAATCAAATTAGGTGAAGGTGTAGTAGGTAATAGAACAAGTATTAAAGTTGTTAAAAACAAAGTTGCTCCTCCATTTAGATCTTGTGAAGTAGATATCATGTATGGAGAAGGAGTATCTAGAGAAGGAGAATTAATAGATCTTGCTTCTGAATGTGGTATCTTAGAAAAGAGTGGAGCATGGTTTGCTTACCAAGGAGAAAAACTTGGACAAGGAAAAGAAAATGTTAAACTTCTTCTTAAAGATAATGCAGAATTAACGCAAGAATTGGAAGATAAAGTACGTGAATACTTTGGAATTAGTCTTAATAAAGATAATAAAAAGAGTAGTAAATAATCACTCTTTTTTAATGGTTTCTGAACTTGACAAAGTATCGTTTTAAACTTACAATAAACTTAGATTATTAGTTAATCTAAATAATCTAGATGGAGGAAATATATGAATAATACAGTATTCTCCATTTTACTTGTTTGTATAGGCTTAATTGTTGGCTTTTTTATAGCTATTGTTATAAATATTTTAAAAGTTAATAAAGCAGAAAAGAAAGCAGAAAAACTAATTGATAAAGCTAATAAAGAGATTGAAAAGCTTAAAAGAGATTCTGCAATTCAATTAAAGGAAGAGGCACATAAAGCTAAAATGGATCTTGATAAAGAGATTCGTGAAAAGAAAACAGAAATTAAGGCTTCTGAAGATAGATTAATGCAAAGAGAAGCAAATATTGATAAAAGAGATGAATTAATTCAAAAAAGAGAAAAATCTTTAGATGATAAAGAAGAAAAACTTAGTGTGCGTCTTACTGAGATTCAAGAAGAAAAAAGTAAAGTGGACGAAATTATTAAACAACAACTGGATGAACTTGAAAAAATCTCAGGATTTAGTAGGGAAAAAGCTCGTGAAAAAGTAATGGCTATCGTTAAAGAAAATATGAATAAAGAGATAGCTGAATATATTCACGAGAGAGAGGATGAAGCAAAATTAGAAGCAGATAAGACTGCGAGAGAGTATATTGTTACTTCAATGCAAAGATATGCTTCTGATATAGCTAATGATCAAACTGTTACTGTAGTTGATTTACCTAATGATGAAATGAAAGGTAGATTAATTGGTAGAGAAGGAAGAAATATTAGATCTATTGAAGCTGTTACGGGTGTAGATTTAATTATTGATGATACACCTGAGGCAGTAGTATTATCTAGTTTTGACCCTCTACGTAGAGAGATGGCTAGAGTAACATTAGATACTTTAATCAAAGATGGAAGAATCCATCCAACTAGAATTGAAGAAGTATATGATAAAGTATGTAAAGATATGAAGAGTAAGATTATTCAATATGGACAAGATGCTATATTTGAATTAGGACTTACTAAATTTGATTCAGAATTATTAGAATTAATTGGTAAATTACATTTTAGAACTAGTTATGGTCAAAATGTATTAAATCACTCAATTGAAGTTGCTAATCTATCTGGATTACTAGCTGGAGAAATGGGTGAAAATGTTCAATTAGCTAAAAGAGCTGGTTTACTTCATGATATTGGTAAAGCAATAGATCATGAAATAGAAGGAAGCCATGTTGATATTGGTATCGATATAGCTAAAAAATTCCATGAAAATGAAGTGGTAGTAAATTCAATAGCTTCACATCATGGAGACACTCAAGTAAATTCAGTAATATCTTCAATAGTAGCGATAGCTGATGCATTAAGCGCATCACGTCCAGGAGCTAGAAATGATTCATTAGAAAATTATATTCAACGTCTATCTCAATTAGAAGAAGTTGGTAATAATATCAATGGTGTTGATACTGCTTATGCTCTACAAGCAGGTAGAGAATTACGTGTAATAGTTAAACCTGAAGCAGTTGATGATAGTGAGATATATAAAATAGCTCGTGAAGTTAAAGAAAAGATTGAAGAAAACATGAAATATCCTGGTACTATCAAAATTACTGTTGTTAGAGAAACAAGAGTTCAAGAAGAAGCAAAATAATGCTTCTTTTTTTGTAAAGTAAAAAATAAATTAAAGTATATTTATATAAATAAAAAGAACAATATATTATAATTAAACTAGGAGATTATAACTATGAAGATAATAGACAAATTTTTAAATAGTTATAAGTTCTATATAACTACAGCGATAGCTGTATTACTAATGATAACTACACTAACAAGTGTAGGTTTTGGTGCTTTAAATAAAAATTTAAGCATTGCTGGAGATGTAGATTATGTACAAGATGCTGGTAATATGATTAAGTCATATGCGTCAAACTCATCATCAGATTTTCATTCTTCATCTTATAGATCAAAAATTAAAACAATAGACTTTTTAGATAATAAAAGCATCCCTGAAGAGGTAGTAAAAACTTGGGATATATCAGTAAATTCTGGAACTCAAAAGGTAATGGCTTGGATAATAGATGATCCAAATAATTCTGGATATTATAAACTTTATATAGGTGCAGATGGAGATGTGGTAGGTAATCCTAACTCAAAATATGCATTTTATAATTTAAGTAAAGTTGAAGCAATTAATTTTAATAACAATTTTGATACTTCAAAAGTAGAAAACACGTCATATATGTTTAGTCGTAATAGTAGTTTAACCAGTTTGAATTTAAGTGATTTTGATACATCTCTTGTAATAGATATGAATAATATGTTTTATGATTGTACTAGTTTGGCAAGTTTAAATATTACTAGTTTTAATACTTCTCAAGTTACAGATATGAATAAAATGTTTTACAATTGTACTAAATTAACAAGTTTAAATATAAATAATTTCAACACTTCCCAAGTAACCAATATGTCATATATGTTTAGTAATTGTAAAGCGTTAACTAGTATTAGTTTAACTAATTTTGACACTACTCAGGTAACCAATATGTCATATATGTTTTATTATTGTTATAGTTTAACCAGTTTAAATGTTAATAATTTCAATACATCTCAAGTAACAAATATGTCATATATGTTTGGTGAATGTGATGAGTTAACAACTCTAACAATTAATAATTTCAACACTACCCAAGTAACAAATATGTCATATATGTTTTTCTGGTGTAGCAATTTAACTGGATTAAATGTAACTAATTTTGATACAAGCAATGTAACAAATATGACATATATGTTTGGTTATTGTAGAAAACTAACTAGTTTAAATGTAACCAATTTTAATACTAGTAAAGTGACAAATATGAGTGGTATGTTTCGCCAATGTAGTACTTTAACCAGTTTAAATGTAACTAATTTTAATACCTCTCAAGTAACAAATATGGAAGATATGTTTTCTTATTGTCAAAATATAACCAGTTTAAATGTTACTCGTTTTAATACTTCTCAAGTAACAAATATGTCATGTATGTTTGAATTTTGTGCTAAATTAACAAGTTTAAATGTGAGTAGTTTTGATACATCAAATGTAACGGATATGTCATCTATGTTTAGTCATTGTGAAGTGTTAACAAGCTTATCTTTGAGTAATTTTGATACTTCAAAAGTCACAACAATGAATAATATGTTTTCCAATTGCATTACTCTTGCATCTTTGAATCTAAATAGTTTTTATACTCCTAATTGTAATGATATGGCTGCTATGTTTGATGATTGTAGTAATATGACTAGTTTATCTATTGCAAATTTTAACACATCATTGGTAAAAGATTTGGCATTTGTTTTTCGTAATTGTAAAAAACTATCATCTTTAAATTTGAACCACTTTGACACATCCAATGTAACCGATATGAGATATTTGTTCTGTGGTTGCAACGCTTTAACATCATTAGCTATATCAAATTTTAATACTTCTAAAGTGACAAATATGGAAAGGATGTTTGATAATTGTAGCAGTTTAACAAGTCTAAATTTAAGCCATTTTGACACTTCTCAAGTAACTAGTATGGATATGATATTTTATAATTGTAATCATTTAACAAGTTTAAACATAAGTAGTTTTGATACATCCAATGTTACAAATATGAGAGATATGTTTGGTTATTGTTCTAAATTGTCAAGTATAAATGTCAGTGGTTTTGATACATCAAAAGTAACTAATATGGCAGGTATGTTTGAAGGGTGTACAGCCATAACTAGCTTAAATCTAACAAATTTCAATACATCCAACACAACTTTAATGTCTTTTATGTTTTATAATTGTATTAATTTAACATCATTAAATCTAGTGTCTTTTGATACATCAAAAGTTACAAAAATTTCATCTATGTTTCGTGATTGTTCAAAACTATCTCAAATAAGAATATCCTCATTATGGAGTGTAGCTAATGTAACTATAACTATGGGTGATAATATGTTTACTGGGGCAACTAAATTACCAAATTTTAATTCTAGTCATGTTGATGTAAGTATGGCTAAACCAACTACTCAAGGAGGATATTTAACTTTAGTTTAAAAAAAGAAGTAGTTTTTACTACTTCTTTATATCTTGTATTATTGGTAGGATTATTGGTTTTCTACCTGTTAAATTATTTATAAATGGATATAGAGCTTCTGTTAGATTACCTTTTAATGTAATAAAGTTAGTTTTTGGATCTTGTAGCGATTCATTTATTACTTGTTCTGCTTTATTTTCTATCTTTTTAATTAGTTCTTCGTTTTCATTAACAAGTATGAATCCTCTAGTAGTAATATTAGGTTTAATTAATAATTTTCTTTCTTTCATATTAAGATTAATTATTACTACTAAGATTCCATCACTAGCCATTATTTTTCTATCTTTTAAAACAGCTCCACCAATTTGTCCTACACGTGATCCGTCTACATAGATATCTTGTCCTGGATATTCAGGCCCTTTTGTTACAACATGGTCTTTTAATATTAGTGAGTCACCATTGCTTAAGATAAAGGTGTTCTCTTTTGGTATATCACAAGCTATTCCGATATTAGCTTGTTTTTTTAACATTCTATATTCTCCATGGAATGGCATTAAGTATTTAGGTTTTAATAATCTAAATAATAATTTAATTTCTTCTTCGTTAGCGTGCCCTGAAGTATGTAGATCTACTAGAGATGAAGAAGTATAAACTTTTACTCCTTGTAGATATAGTTGATTAATAGTTCTAGATATACTTAATACATTTCCAGGTATCGCACTTGATGAGAATATTACTATATCATCTGGTATTAACTTAATTTGTTTATGTGTACCAGAAGACATTCTAGAAAGTGCGGCTAAAGGTTCTCCTTGAGTACCTGTACAAAGAATAGCTACTTCTTTTGGTCTTAAATTCTTTGCTTCTTCTGGAGTTATTAATATCTCTTTATGATCAATATATCCTCCATCTATAGATATGGAAATATTATTTTCCATACTTCTACCAAAGATACATATTTTTCTATTATGTTTATAACATGTTTCAAAGATATGTTTAATTCTATAAATGTTTGAAGCAAATGTTGCGATAATTATTCTATTTTCACTAAATCTATCAAACATTTCTCCTAAAGTTTCATCTACTACTGATTCAGATGAAGAAAAACCTTCATTTAAAGCATTAGTGGAATCAGATATAAGTAAATCTACTCCATCTTCTCCTAGAGTAGTCATCTTATGTAGATTAGACATTGGACCTATAGGAGTTAAATCAAATTTATAATCTCCTGTAGTTATAATTCTTCCATCTGGTGTTTTTAAACTTATACCATGAGAATCTGGTATAGAGTGAGTCATTACAAAGAATTCTACTTCTATATCTTTGAATTTCAATCTAGTTTTTTCGTCATAAACAAATAAATTATCAAATCTTAAATTTCTATCTTCTAGTTTTTTAGCTATTAATTGTTTAGCGTGATTAGGAGCATAAATCGCAGGTATATTCACTTGTTGAATCAAAAATGGAATACTACCTATATGATCTTCATGTCCATGGGTAATTAATAAAGCTTGAATTTTATCTTCATTTTCCTTTAAGAACGTAAAATCAGGTAGAACATAGTCTACTCCCATTAAATCATTTTCAGGAAAACTTACTCCGGCATCAATAATAACAATGGCATCATTATGCATTACACAATACATATTCTTACCAATTTCTCCCAAACCACCTAAAACAATTACTTTTGTTTCAGTGTTTTCTTTCATGTTTTCTCCTTTCTTTTAACGTAAGAACTAACTATGAAATTATACTATATTTTTCATGATTTGTAAATTATTTGAGAGATATTTTATATTGATATGTTATAATAAAGGCAGGTGATGACAATGGGATTATTTAGCAAAATAAAAGAAATGTTTAAATCTTCTGAAGATGAAGAAGAAATCATTGAAGAAGAAGTTCAAGAAGATGATGAAGTTTCAGAGGAAGAACCTGAGGGGATAGTTGAAGAAGAGACTGAAGCAGAAGAAACTTCAGAGGAAGAAGTAGAAGAGGAACCTGAAGTAGAAGAAAAAACTGAAGAAAAGCCAGAACCTGTTATTGAAGAAGTTGTTGAAGAGAAACCTGTTGAGAAGAAAAAAGTAAAAAAAGAAAAGAAAAAAGAAGATAAGAAGAAAGATATTAAGATATATGAAAAGGGATTATCTAAATCTAGAGAAGGTTTTGTATCTAAATTAGCTAATTTAACTAATAAATATAAAAAAGTAACAGATGAATACTTTGAGGAATTAGAAGAAATATTAATCATGGCAGATATTGGTGTTAATACTGTTATGGATTTTATTGATAGACTTAGAGATAGAGTCAGAAAAGAACATTTAGATGATCCATCTGAATTAAAAGAGATAATTGTTGATGAATTATTTATTATTTATGTTAATGATGAGATTTTAACTAATAAAATTAATTTTAATGAAGAGGATATCAGTGTCATCTTATTTGTTGGTGTTAATGGAGTAGGTAAGACTACTACTATTGCGAAAATAGCAAATAAGTTAAAATCTGAAGGTAAAAAAGTTATGATGGTAGCCGGAGATACCTTTAGAGCTGGAGCCATAGAACAACTTCATGAATGGGCTGATAGAGCAGGTGTTGAGTTCTATGGAAAAGAAGAAAATACTGATCCTTCATCTGTTTTATATGATGGTATAGAAAAGGCTAAAGAAATTGGTTGTGATGTGGTACTTGTTGATACGGCAGGTCGTTTACAAAATAAAGTTAACTTGATGAATGAGTTAGAAAAGATGAATAATGTTGTATCTAAACTAGTAGAGGGCGGGTGCTCGGAGACTCTGTTGGTTATTGATGCGGGTACCGGTCAAAATGGTATTAATCAGGCTAAAGCTTTTAAGGAGATTACTAATATTACTGGTATAGTTTTGACTAAGATGGATGGTACTGCTAAAGGTGGAATAGTATTAGCTATTAAAGAAGAAGTAGGAATACCAGTTAAGTTTATCGGACTAGGTGAGCGAATGGAAGACTTAGTTAGTTTTGATATTGAGAAATATATTTATGGATTATTTAAGGATATGATGTAGATGTTTAAAAGAATTTGGGCTTATTTTCAAGTATCAATAATATTTTTAACAATTATTTTTGGAATACTTTATTTCTTTAATAATTGGTTTAAATACTTATTTATATTCTTTTTAGCTTTATCTTTCTTTGAAATGTTTATTAATAGTTATAATAAGAAAAAGATGGGTTGGGCTATTACATACTTTGTATTTGGATTATTATTTTTAATTATATTTGTTATATTATTATAGGAGTTTATTATGAATGAGGTATTTTATTATAATGATTTATTTGATATTTATGGAGAATTATTAACAGATAAGCAAAAAGATTATTTTAAAGATTATTACTTTGATAATCTTAGTTATGGTGAAATAGGAGAAAAGTATTCTGTTAGTAGAAATGCTGTATTTAAACAATTAAAAATGGGTACTGATAAATTAGAAGAATTAGAAAGTAAATTACATATATATGATAATTTAAAGAAAATAGAAAATGGAATAGATAAAATTGATGATAAAAAATTAAAAGAAGAATTGAAAGAGATGTTGAATAATACATTTAAGAATTAAAAGAAATATTGCTTGTATATTTCTTTTTTTTTAGATATAATTTATATAGGGTAAATAGAGGGGATGTCTATGTTTGATAAAATTGTTTATATTAGCGATAAGGGGTGTAATATTAAGTTAAAAGATGCTGAAAATATCAGTATGAATTTAATGAACTTGCATCTTATATTTGAAGACGACACTAAAAAAGTATTAGGAGAAGTTGATGACCTTGATGGAGAATTAGTTAAGGCCAGATTTTTGGGTGAAATAGTTGATAATAAAGTTATACCTGGAACTTTAAGAAAACCTAAGATTGATGCGAAAGTTAGAGTTGTTGAAGAGAGTGAAATTCCAATGATTTGTGGTACTGATACAGAAGGGTTCATGAATCTTGGTACTAGTCCTTTCTATGATGGATTCCCTATATACTTAGACGTTAATAATTTCTTTAGTAATCACTTTGCGATAATGGGTAATACTGGATCAGGTAAATCTTGTGGTGTTACTAGATTATTCCAAAATATGTTTCATGATGAGAGATTATACCCTTATAAAGCAAATATCTTGTTATTTGATTCTTCAGGTGAGTATTATAATGCTTTTAGTAATTTAAATACTATTAATCCTAATTATCATTATAGATTTATATCTACTAATGAAGCAGAAGGGTTAGGAGAGAAATTAAGATTACCTATATATTTATTAAATGTACAAGATTTAGCTTTATTACTACAATGTGATTCACATTCTCAATTACCTATTATTGAAAGAATGTTGAAGTTAGCATTAATCTTTTCACAAGATGATGTTGATGCGAATGCTTATAAAAATCATTTGATTGCTAAAGCTATTATGACTATTTTATATACAAATGAGACTAGTCCTAATAAAAGAAATGAGATTTTCTCTATTTTAGCTAGTTGTTCTACAGCTCAATTTAATTTAGAAGCTCCAGTACAAGGTATTGGATATACTAGAAAATTTAGAGAATGTTTCTTAATAGATTCAGAAGGACAATTTAGTGAAAGTGTATTATTAACTGAATATGTTACTTCATTTATAGATGAGAAATTTGATAGTTATGAACCTAAGGGTGGAGTTTATTATAATTTAGATACTTTAGAGAAAGCATTAAACTTTACTTTGATTAGTGAAGGTTGGTTAAGAAATACTAATACTTATGGTGATGCGGTTACTATAAGAGTTAGATTACATGCTTTAATAGTTGGAGATAATGCTAAATACTTTGATGTAGATAATTATATTTCTTTAGAAGAATTCTTAAGTGGATTAATATTAGATAGTGGAAGAAAGTATCAAATTATTAATATTAATTTAGATGATGTAGATGATGATTTTGCTAAAGTTATAGTTAAAATATTCTCTAGATTAGTATTTGAATTTGCTAAAGGATTAAAAAATAGAGGTAGTATACCTTTCCATATAGTTTGTGAAGAAGCACATAGATATATTCAAAATGATACAGATAGATTCTTGATTGGATATAATATCTTTGAAAGAATTGCTAAAGAGGGTCGTAAATATGGTGTTATTCTAGGACTTATTACACAAAGACCTGTTGAATTATCTGATACTGTTATTTCTCAATGTACTAATTTCTTAATATTTAAGATGAACCACCCAGTAGACGTTGAATATATTAGAAAGATGGTTCCTAATATTAGTGAAGAAATTGTTGAGAAACAGAAAACATTACAAGCTGGTACTTGTTTAGGATTCGGTTTAGGATTTAGAATACCTTTAATCATTAGAATGGAAATGCCTGATCCAGCTCCTTGGAGTGGAAATGCTGATGTTGTTCAGATTTGGAATGGTCATAGTAAGGGTGTTGATAATACTAGAACTGCTCCTAATGATGATAGTTTGAATGTTGTTCAAAATGTTAGTTCAATTAATGAAGCTATGAAAGCTGACATGGGAACTGAAGGTATTAAAGAAGTGTCTCAAGAAGCTAAACCTACTGAGTCGGGATCATTTGATAATGATATTGCTGAATTAATGAGTTCTAAACCAGTTGAGGAAGATGTTCCTAAAACTGATACAGGAGTACCTTTAGTAGGTATTGTTGATGAAGATAAAGGACCGGATATTCCTAAGACTGATGAAGGTAAACCACTTGTTGATGTATTAGATAATAATGCTAAAACAGAAGAACCTGAATTAGTTCAAGAGGAAAGTGCAATCTCTGAACCAGTTATAGAAGAAGAAAAAGAATCAGATGGTTTCGCTGTACCTGAGTTAATTGATAATACTGCTTTTACTGAAAGTAGTGAAGATAAAGGAATCGATGAATTAAAATTAGATGATGATGATGATTCATCTGATCCGGAAGATTTTAGTTAAAAATAGTCGTAAGACTATTTTTTCTTTGTAATATCTTGTATAATATGTAGTAGGTGATGACAATGTTTGAAGATTTAGGAGATAGATTACAAAACGCGATTAATAAAATTAAAGGTTATGGAATGATTACTGAAGATAATATTGATTCCATGATGAGGGAGATTAGATTAGCTTTATTAGAAGCTGATGTTAACTATAAAGTAGTAAAAGAATTTACTAATAATGTTAAAGAGAAAGCTCTAGGTACTGAAGTTAAGAAAAGTATTAATCCTGGAGATATGTTCGTTAAGATAGTTAAAGATGAATTAGTTGAATTACTTGGAGGAGAAGCATCTCCTTTATATGTAAGTGGTAAACCATCTGTTTTAATGTTAGTTGGTCTTCAAGGATCTGGTAAAACTACTACTATTGCGAAATTAGCTAATTATTTAAGAAAAAAAGAGAAAAAGAATCCTTTAATGGTAGCTGGAGATGTATATAGACCAGCTGCTATTGATCAATTAAAACAACTTGGTAAAGAACTTAATATAGCTGTATATGATGAAGGTAAAAAAGATCCTGTTGAGATAGTTAAAAATGCTTTGGAGTTTGCTAAAGAAAATAAACATGATTATGTATTAATAGATACTGCTGGTCGACTTCAAATAGATGAAGAATTAATGAATGAGTTAGAAAATATATCTAACGCTGTTAAGATTGATGAAACTTTATTAGTAATAGACTCTATGATGGGACAAGATGCTATTAATGTTATTAATGGATTTAATGATAAATTAAACTTAACTGGAGTTATTTTAACTAAATTAGATGGAGATACTAGAGGTGGAGTTGCTTTATCTGTTAGACATTTAACTAATGTACCTATTAAATTCATCGGTGTTAGTGAGAAAATGGATGGATTAGATTCATTTGATCCTGAAAGAATGGCTGGTAGAATTCTAGGTATGGGAGATGTTATCTCATTAGTTGAAAAAGCTCAAGAAGCTATAGATGAAGAGGAAGCTGAAAAGACTGCTAAGAGAATGCAAGAAGGTAAGTTTGATTTAGAGGACTTCTTATCTAGTATGAAACAAATGAGAAAACTAGGTCCACTTGAAAACCTATTAAAATTAATGCCTGGAGCTAAGAAAGCTGGTTTAGATAAGATTAAAGTTGATCCTAAACAAATAGCTAGAATAGAAGCAATTGTTTTATCTATGACACCTAAAGAGAGAAGAAATCCTAATATTATTAAAGCTTCTCGCAAAACTAGAATAGCTAAAGGTAGCGGTACTTCTGTACAAGAAGTAAATAAGTTATTAGAACAATTTGAACAAATGAAAAAGATGTTAAAACAGTTTAGAAATGGAAACTTGAAGATGCCTTTTTAAAAAGAACTATATTAGTTCTTTTTTGTATATTTAATTGTAAATTATTTTTGTAAAGATTTGTCTAATCTGTTGACTATACAATTTTTAACATTTATTCTTAAGGTAGGGAGTGTGATATTATGATATTTCCATCTATAGATAAACTATTAAATGTTATTAATTCAAAATATGAGTTAGTTTTAATTGCGGCTCGTAGGAGTAAAGAAATATCTCAAACTGGCTTTCTACAAATGCCTGAGGATAAATATAAGAGTAAGAAGAATATTGGTAGAGCTTTAGAAGAAGTTAGTGCTGGTATGATTGAAGTTAAAAGAAGTTAAGATATTAATTTCTTTTTTTTATGTTATACTTTAATTGGAGTGGTTCTATGAATATAATTAAGTATAAAAAACTAAGAGATAACAGATATAAAGTTATTTTAGATAACAATATAGAATTAACTTTATATGAAGATATCATATTAAAATATGAATTATTAATTAAAAAAAGTATTGATGATAAATTACTTAAAAAGATAAAAAAAGATAATGAGTATTATGAGTGTTACTATTATGCTTTAAAAAGTATTAATAGTAGATCTAAATCTAAATATGATATGAAAAAATTGTTATTAAATAAAGAATATGATAATAAGTATGTTATTGATGTTATTAGTTTATTAGAAAAACAAGGTTATTTAAATGATGATAGTTATGCTTATAGTTTTATCAACGATAAGATGATTACTACCAATTGGGGACCATATAAGATAAGAGGAGAATTATTAAAACATAAAGTAGATGAAGAGATAATTAATAATAATTTAGAAGTATTTTCTTCTGAAGAAGAATTAATAAGAATAGAAAAATTAGTTGATAAGATGATTAAAAGTAATAAGAGTACTGGTGGTATTGTTTTAAAAAATAAAATTAAAAATAATATTATTAATCTAGGATATGATATATCTTTAATTAATGATGTATTAGATAAAACTACTATTAGTGTTGATAAAGATATAGTAAAGAAAGAATATGATAAGTTATATAAAAGATATAGTAAGAAATATAAAGATAAAGAATTAGAATATGTTATTAAGAATAAACTATATCAGAAAGGATTATATTATGAAGAATAAAAGTAGATTAATATTCTTAATTTTTACTATTTCTTTTGTATTATTCTTAATGGTTTTTATGAGAATAGATAGTGATTATCTATGGCATATTAAAGCAGGAGAATACATGTTTTCTAATCATTCTATTCTAACTCATGATATCTTTTCTTGGACTATTCCAGGAACATATTGGATGAGTCATGAATGGGGTTTTGAAGTAATAATATATGGTTTATATTTATTGTTTTCTAAATACAATATATTTGTATATGGATTAGTATGTTCATTATTATTATTTTTAATTATATATTTTATTAATAGAGAGAATATTGAAAGAAATAAGTTATTTGGAATTATTTGGTTATGTTTAGGTTTTATAACATCTACTGTTATGCTAGCTAGACCTCATATGCTTAGTAGTATATTCTTATTATTAACTTGTTATTTCTGTTATGACTTATATAATAATGAAGATTCTAAAAAGATATTCTTTTTACCAATAATAGCTATATTATGGGCTAATATACATGGGGGATCTAGTAACTTAGTATATTTAATACCACTTATATTTATAATAGCTAGTGTATGTAAGTTTAATTTTAGTAAAGTAGAAGCAAATAGACTTAGTTTAAAACAAATAAATACTTATATTTTAATTATGTGTATTAGTTTCTTATGTTTAAATATAAATCCTCATGGTATAAAGATGATATTTTATCCATATGAGAATATGCTTAATTCTACTATGTTAGCTACTATATCAGAATGGCAACCTACTGTTTTAAATAATGGAACTCATCTAATGTACTTTGTTTTAGCATTTATCATAGTACTTATATTTACTTTAAGTAAAAAGAAGATTAGATTTATAGATGGAATTTTATTTCTATTTTGTTTATTCTTAGGTCTTAAAAGTATTAGATTTTGGATATATACATATATTATTATGAGTTTAGTAGTATTCTATTATATTCCTGATAGAAAAGATGATAAGGGTACTAATATTATATTAATACTAGCATCATGTCTCTTTATATTTATATTTGGTTATTCATTTAATAAAAATATTATGGTTGATACTACTAAAACTGAGTTAAGTGATAAGTTTATTAATACTATTAAGAAAGAAAATCCAAATAAGTTATATAATTTATATAATCTAGGAGGAGAATTAATCTATAATGATATAGAAGTATTTATAGATGGTAGAGCAGATCTCTATTCTAAAAAGAATTATAATGATAGTTTAGATTTAACTTTCTTATCTAAAGATTTTAAAAAGATAATGAAGAAATATGATTTTGATTATTACTTAGTATCCAGTAAATATCCACTATATTATTATTTAAAAGATAATAAATCATATAAACTTATATATAAAGAAAAAGAGTATTACTTTTATAAGAAAATAAAAAAAGAAGTTTAACTTCTTTTTTTATTCATCTTCAGTATTTCCAGCTAATTTATTTGTATATTCTTCATAAGCTTTTTTCATCTTAGAATCATTCCATTTAATCTTTTTATCTTTTCTTAATTCAATTAATGTTGAATAGATTAGTTTATCATCTTTATCTAATTTATCTTTAGCAAGAGTTTCTTTAATATCATCTTTAACATCATCTAATTTAGGTTTCTTTTTCTCTGCTTTCTTTAAGATAATGTGATATCCATAAGATGTTTTAACTGGTTTTTTAGTATATTCATTTTTCTTTAGATCTCTACAAGCATCAGCAAAGGCTTCTTCCATATCGTTAACATCAAAGTATCCTAGATCTCCACCTTTAGCTTTAGTAGCATCATCATCTGAATATTTCTTAGCTAATTCAGCAAAATCAGCTCCAGCTTTTAATTCTTTAATTATTTTTTCTGCTTTAGCCTTAGCAGCTTTCTCTGCTTTTTCTTTTTCTGTTTTAGATGCTTTATCACTTACTTTAGAAGAAATTAAGATATGAGAAGCTTTAACATCACCAGTAATATAATTATTATAGTAACTATTTATTTCTCCTTTAGTTAAATGATCTTCTAAATAATCTTCTACAGCTTTTTGTCTTTTATATTCTAAAGCATATTGAGCTCTAAGTTCTTTAATACTATCTACACCGAAATATGCTGGTAATAATGATTCAAATTGTTCATCGTTACCATTAGAATATTGTTCTTTTAACTCTTCAACTTTTTCATCAACATATTTAGTTTCAGCATCAGTAGTTTTATATTTTTCATCGAATAATTGATGATCAATCATATCTACTAATGTTGAAATTCTATCTTCTTTTATTTCATCATAATATTTTTGAGCAGTTACTTTAGCACCTTTCATACTAACAAGCATTCCATCTACTTTAGATGATTTACAAGCAGTTAATGTAGTAATTGCGGCAACTAAAGCTAATGCCATAACTAGTTTTTTCTTCATTTTCTTCCTCACTCTCCCGTTTCGCTACATAATATACTAACAAATTTATTCGATTTAGTCCATTAATTTGTTATATATTTCTTCTGGATCAATTATTTTTTCATATCTAGTTAGATCAACATTATCATTTTGATATCTAGGTATTAGGTGCAAATGAAAATGTTTCACATCTTGTCCATGTCCATTATTTTGAGCTAGAGTTAAACCAATACATCCAAGTTTTTCCTTTAAAACAGGATATGTCTCTCTAACATAATATATTATCTTTAATAATACTGCATCATCTAAATCAAATATATTAACATAATGTTCTTTTGGTAATACTAATAAATGTCCATTAGTAACAGGATTAATATCTGTAATTACTTTAATAGTTTCATCTTCATATACAGTGTTTGATGGAATATCTCCATTAATAATCTTACAAAAAATACAATCGTTCATAAAAACCTCCTAATCTATTTTCTCAAATGTAATATTATTTTCTCTTAAATAATTACTATTCTTATTATTAATTATATCATTAATTATTAATTTTAAATCTTTATTTACTGTTAAATTATTAATTATTATTTCATTAGTACTATCAGTATCTTTTACTATAAAGTTATATGCTTTAGATTTAATGTTTTCTTTCTTTAATTTTTTATCTACTTGATAAATAGTATCAGTAATAGTAGATTTATCTGCTTTAATATTTAGTTTTATTTCTAAAACATATATTTCTGAAGATAATAAGTCTTTTTCTTTAATAATAGATTCTCTACTCTTTTCAGAAAATTTATTTAACTTTTTATCTATTATTACTTTATATTTTTTATCTATTTTATTTTCTATATCTTTTTGAATCTTTTTAGATATGTGATTAAGTAGAGTGGCTCCCTCTAAATAATCTTTTTTATATGTATCAGTTATTTTTTTATTATGATAATAAATTTTAAAGTAATAATTATCATTATTTTTATTAGTTATTATCTTTTCATATTTATTATTTTTAAATTTAGTTTTAGATTTCTTAACATCTTTTAAATCATTATATTTTTCATTGATATAATCATTTATCTTTTGATCAGCTTTCTTTTCAAAGATAGGTGTCATTTTTTGATTAATTACAACTATACCTAAAATCATAAATACTATAAAGACAAATATGGCATATTGGATTTTGAGTTTTTGCATATAATCACCTATATTTATTGTATCTAAAATAAGGAAATAATTCAATTATTAAGTTACTTGATTTTGTTGTAAAAAAATGTAAAAATTTTTTTATATTTTTAATTGCGTATTGACTTTGAATGTGTTAAAATAAAATAGTAAACATATATGATATAGTAGAATAATTAGGTGGTGTTGATATGAAAATACAAAAGGGGTTAGTGAAATATAAGGATCGTAGTGATATAGTTTGTACTTATGGGATTACGGATGATGGTCGTCAATTCTACTTTTTGAATGACTCAAAATTATCTAATAATAATATTATTGTTACATCTACATTAGTTGAAGCAATAGATTCTTCTGTAGTACATGCGAATGTTGGATTAATTGATGCGGAAGGTAATATTGTTATACCTTGTGAGAACAAGAATATTAAACTAATCACTAAAGATATTTTATTAGTAGAAAAATCAACTCCAGTATCTCAGTGTGTTATAGATGCTTGCGAAACTAGAAAAGATCCTTTAGCTGCTACTAAATTAGTCAGCACTACTGCTTTAGTTAAAGATAAAGTATTCTCAGAGATGGGAACTGATGGTAGATTCTTATTCAATGATCAATTCAGTGAAGCAAGTTTATATGATTTAGATGGTAAAAACTTAGTAGAAGATAAATTTTATAGTTTTATTGCTATTAATAAGAATTCAGATACTATTTTCTTAAGTGATAATACTAAAGAAAGCCCAGTTGATAAATTCTCATTAACAACAATGACTTTAAATGATACAACTAATGTACCTCAAGGAGAAGTACCTGAGAATGCTGGATTTACTGATATTGATGTTAATGATGCAAATGTAACTAAAGAAGAAATAGATACTGCTATGAATGGTGAAGAAATACCTAAACTTCCTGAAGATGGAGTAGAGGAAAATGCAGAAGTTTCTCAAGAAGCAACTTCAGAAACTCCAGTTGATGTAACTGCTCCAGTTGCTCAAGAAGATGCAGTTCAAGTTCCTGAAGGAGCACCAGAAGTTCCAGTTACACCTGAAGTTGAAGCTCCTCAAGTTCCAATAAGTGAGGTACCAGCACAAGAAGTTGCTGCTGTCGCAGGTGAAGCTGAAATTCCTACACCATATGATGTAGTTGAAGCACCAGTAGAAGATACTGATTATGTTTCTCCAGTTACTGAAGTTCCATCACCTTATGAAGTAGTAGATACTCCACCAGTTGAAGAAGAGGAAGAAGCTAACTTCTCTGCAGTAACTACAGATAGTATTGTTACTGAAGAAGAGCCAATTACTATTCCTACTATTAATTATGATAAATTTAATGTAGTTGATGAGGAAGAAGAAAAGGTTGAAAAAATAGAAGATGATAATCTATTAGATGAAGTTAACTTTGATCATAAATTTGAAACTCAAGAATCAGATAATCTATTTGGAGACTTAGATAACGCTATTAAAGAAGAACCAAGAGATAAGTTTGATGACTTCTTAAATGACTTGACTAAGAAAGATGATGTTAGAAATCTAGATGTTAGAAGTCATAATTATAATGATTCTTATAGTTATTCTGCTCCTAAGAGTGGAACAAGTATTATGGATAGTGCTGCTTTAACTATTTCTAAATTAATTGAAGCTAATAAGAATCAAATGAATGAATTAGATGAATATAAGAATCAAGTTCAAGAATTAACTGATCTAAATAGAAAAGTAGTAGATAGAGCTAAAGAAGATAGAGAAAGAATTAGATCATCTATTCAAAACTATGAAGATCAAATTGATAGATTAAAAGCTCAAATGGATAGTTTAGAAGATAGAGTGAGAGATAAAGAAAGAATTATCAATTCTCAATCAGCTGAATTAACTGATTTAAGAAGCCAAGTAGAAGGAAGTAACAACTTAGCTAAGATCTTAGAAGATGCTCAAAGTATACTTGGTAATGATAGATATTAAAATAACAAGCATTGCTTGTTATTTTTTTTGTATAAATGTATAATAATATCATGATAAGAATGTGTAATTTCGAGAGGTATAAACAAAAATGTCGAATTTCAATCTAAAAAGAAATAACAAGGTAAGATTCTTTATAACAGTATTCTTATCATTACTTGGGACAACACTACTAACAATAAGTGTTGGTTTTTCTGCTTTGAATAAAGATTTAAGTATTGCTGGAGATATTGATTATGAAAAATATAGTCCTACTTTATATAATGTGTTAAAGAAGGAAGCAGATATAGGAACATACGCCAAACAGTTTACTGATAATCATCAAGATTCTTTTATAGCTGAACCAACGCAAAATATATATCATTGGTATGCATCAAACGATTCAAACGCTAATACGATACTGGATAAATGGAATGTAATATTTGGGGAGTTTTGTTGGCAAATGATTAGAACTACAGATACTGGTGGAGTGAAATTAATATACAATGGTATACCAAATGAAGGGAAATGTAATAATGAAGGTACTGCCCAACAAATAGGAAGAACTCAATTTAATGCAAATTCTGCTTCACTAGCCGATGCATCATATATGAATAATATAAGATACATCGAAAATACAATAAAACCAGATTCTAATAAACTTTTTGATACAATATATATGGCAGGATCATTCAATTATTATTATGGAACGGGAGTAATATATGATAGTGATACTAAAAAATATATATTAACCGACATAACGCAAGACACATGGACAAATACATATTCTTCATCTGGTAATTTATATACCTGTAGATCTACAACCGAGACAACATGTTCTACTGTTTATTATATTGCAGGTGGAAGAAGTGATCGCATTTATGGATTTAGTATGACTGAAGGTAATTTATTAAATTATTATAATACTAATATATTACTTGGAACTGATTATACTGAAGATAATGGTATATATACATTAACAGATTCCATTACAATTTCAAAATTAGATTGGTTTAGTAATTATTCTCCGTATAAAAACTATTATACTTGTGGAAGTGATTCAATAACATGTACAGATTTGAAATATATCACTTCTACAGGTAGTTATTACTATTATTCACTTTTTTTATCAAACAATTATAAATATGCGAAAGATTTTGTGTATAATAGCGCAACGGGTATATATACTTTAGGTAGTGATAGATATGAAACATGGAATATGACAGATAATGATAAAAGTAATTTGAACACACATCATTATACATGTTTTAATAATACAGGTGAGTGTGAAACACTATCATATGTATATTTTGCTGAAACACCTAGTATTTCATCATATATTTACTACATTGATCTAACAAATGGGAATAGTATTGAAGATGCTATCGATGAAATGCTTTATAGTGATAATGTAAATCAAACTAATTCTACAATAAAAACATATATAGATGATTGGTATGAAAGCAATATGACAAATTATACAACATACTTAGAAGATACAATTTTTTGTTATAATAGAATTCAAATAAATTCAAGTACAAATGGATGGAATCCAAATGGTGGAAGTGTAAGTAAGTATTTGGAGTTTGTTAGTCTATCCTTAACTTGTGAAAAGGATACAGATAAATTTAGCTTATCTAATAATAAAGCTAGACTAGATTATCCAGTTGGTTTAGCGACTTATAAAGAGTTAGCTTTATTGAATCATACAGTTAAGTTAACTAGAAAAACAGGTGCTAGTTACTGGATTGGTTCTTTTAGTATGTATCATAACTCCCATTCTTATGGATGTACAATCGACACTTTGGGAGGTTTTTCTTGCCTTAGTATAAGTGCTACTTCTGGTGTTCGCCCTTCTATTTCTCTTAAACCAGGAACCGAATATGTATCAGGTACAGGTAGTAAAGATGATCCATATGTTGTAGAATAAGAAAATCAACTTATGTTGATTTTTTTTATTATTTGTAATTTTTATGTTATTATATATATGGTTTATAGGAGTGGTTTTATGTTAAAAATTACTAATTTATCTACTAGAGTGGTAGATAGTGATATTAATATTTTAGATAAATTTAATTTAGAGATTGGTGATGGAGAGATTCATGCGATAATGGGACCTAATGGTACTGGTAAAAGTACTTTAGCTAAAACTATTATGGGTAATTATCAATATGAAGTAGTTAAAGGTAAGATTAATTTTGATAATAATGATTTATTAAAGCTTAGTGTAGATGAAAGAGCTAAACTAGGTATCTTTCTTTCTATGCAGGATCCTACAGTGATAGATGGTGTAAGTAATAGTGAATTCATTAGAACAGCTATTAATTCTATTAATGGAGAAAAGACTAATTTATATCAGTTTATTAAAGATATGGAATCTAATATGAAAGATTTAAAATTAGATAGTAAGATGACTCATAGATCTCTAAATAAAGATTTTAGTGGTGGAGAAAAGAAAAAGAATGAGATTCTTCAATTAAAGATGATTAAACCTAAATTTATTATTTTAGATGAATTAGATTCTGGATTAGATGTAGATAGTTTGAAGATAGTTAGTAAAAATATTAATAATTATTTAAAAGATAATCCTAAAACTTCAGTATTAATAATTACTCATTATCCTAGAATACTTGAGTATATTAAACCAGACTTTGTACATGTCTTAGTAGATGGTAATATCAAGAAAACTGGTGATATTAAATTAGCTCATGATATAGAGAAGAATGGTTATGAGATAGTGGATGGTAAAGATGAGTAAGGTTATTTATATAGATGAAAATAAAGATACTTATAAATTTGATTTAGAAGAAGATACTATAATTTATCATTATAGTATTAATAAAAGTTATGATGTAGAAGTTAATTTAAATAAAGAAGATATTACATTAAATTATTATTATAATAATATTAATTATGATGATAATACTTATAAGATTAGAATTAATCATAATAAGAGTAATACTAATAGTTTTGTTTATAATCATGGAGTTAATGTATCTGATAATAAATTACATTATTGGGTAGATGGAGTTATACCTAAAAAGAGTGAGAATTGTGATTGTAATCAAGATAATCAAATTATTAATATTAAGAATGGTAAAAGTAAGATATGGCCTAATTTATTAGTAGATAACTATGATGTTAATGCGAATCATAGTGCTTATATAGGTAAGTTTAAAGAGAGTTTGTTATTCTATTTAATGAGTAGAGGTATTAGTAGAAAAGATAGTTATAAATTACTACTTGAGGGATTCTTATTAAATACTGATAGTGTTGATAGAGAAAAGATTAAAGATTTTGTAGATGAAATAAATAAAATATAGGAGGTAGTCATGAATAGAGAAGATTTTCCTATGATAGGTAAGACAATTTATTTTGATAATGGAGCTACTACTTTAAAAAGTAAACATGTTATTGATAGTATGAATCGTTATTATACTGAGTATACTTCTAATATTCATAGAGGGGATTATGAATTCTCTTTAATGACTAATGAATTATATGATGGTACTAGACATATAGTTAAAAGTTTTATTAATGGTAAAAATAGTAAAGTTATTTTTACTATTGGTACTACTGAGAGTATTAATATGATAGTATTTGGATTCATGAAAAAGAAGTTAAAAAAAGGAGATATAGTTTTATTAAATAAAGCAGAACATGCTTCTAATATATTACCTTGGTTTAAATTAAAAGAGGAAATTGGTATTGAGATAGACTATATTCCTTTAAATAAGAATTTTGAAATAGATATAGATAATATAGATACTAATAAGGTTAAAGTTATTAGTATAGCTCAGGTTAGTAATGTTATTGGTGATGTTAGAGATATTAAAAAGATTAGTGATATTTGTAAGAAGAATAATATCTATTTATGTGTTGATGGAGCTCAAAGTGTTCCTCATATGAAAGTTGATTTTGATGGTATGGGAATGGATTTTTTATCATTTTCAGCTCATAAGATGACTGGACCTACTGGAGTAGGGTGTTTAGTTGTTAAAGAAGAATTATTTAAAGAGATGGAACCTTTATATCTAGGTGGAGGAATGAACTTAGATTTTTATAATGATGGAAGTTATGAATTACATACTGATGAATCTAAGTTTGAAGCAGGCACTCCCCCTATAGCAGAAGTTATTGGACTTAGAGAAGCTTGTCTTTATTTAGAAAAAATAGGTATGGATAAGATTCATGAATATGAAGTAGAGTTAAAAAAATACTTAGTATCTAAGTTAGAGAAAAATAAAAGAATAATTTTCTATAATAAGAATAGTAATAGTGGAATATTATCATTTAATGTAGATGGTGTGTTTGCTCAAGATGTAGCAATCTATCTTAGTAAACATAATATCTGTGTTAGAGCAGGTAATCATTGTGCTAAGTTATTAGATGAAGAGATAGGTATTTCTAATACTGTTAGAGTTAGTTTATATTTTTATAATACTAAGGAAGAGATTGATAAATTAGTTAAAGTTTTAGATAATGATAATATTTTGAGGGAGATAATTTAAATGGATGAGAATTTAAAAAGAGATATTATTATAGATAATTATCAAAATCCTATGAATAAAGAGTTAATAGATGATTCTACTTATTTAAAAGTTAATCAAGCTAGTGAGAGTTGTATAGATAATTTGGATTTTATGATGAAAGTTGAAGATAATAAAATTAAAGATATTAGATTTGATGGAGAAGCTTGTGCTATATCAACTTCTGCTTCTAGTATTATGATTAGATCTTTGATTGGAAAAGATATAGATTATGCTAAAAGATTATTAACTAATTATAAAAATATGATAGAAGAAAAAGAATATGATAAAGAATTATTAGGAGAATTAATGGTATATGATACTATTTCAAAACAACCTAATAGAATTAAATGTGCTTTAGTACCACTAGAAGCTATTAATAAGATGTTGGAGGAATTAGATAATGAAATATAATTTAGCAGAATTAAGATGTTATGAAAAGAGTAATATGGGTATAGATGTTAGTGATACTCTAAGTTATGTTTTTGTTGAGGAAGCACGTTATATTGGTACAAAAGATTATCAAAATGTATTTAAATATGAGACTTTTCCTTTAATTAAAAAAACTACTTATGGAGAACATACTTATTATTACTTTGAAGATAATATAAGAGATGTATTTGATGAATATGGGGAAACAGGATTATGTTACTTATTAACTGATGTTGCTATTGAGAATCTTCCTATAGATGATTTAAAACATATTGTTTTATACTCTAATTATTATTTTAAAGATAGAAAAGAATTAATGGATGAATTATATGAAGATGAGTTTAATGCTCAATTGAGAAGAATTAGTTTTGAGGATTATACTAATTATCAAGATATGATTGAATATTTAGAAGAAAAAGGTATTGATTTAGAAAATGGTGGTAAGAAATTAGTTAGATAGTTGGTGGAATATGGAAGTTGTTGGTATAAATAAAACTAATATATTAAAAATTTCCAAATATAAGGAAGAAACTCCTGAAATTAGAGATTTTAGGATAGATAGTTATAATAAATTTAAAAGTATTTCTATGCCTAATTTTGGACCTAAATTAGATTTAGATTTTAATAAAATTATTTATTATAAGAGTAATGATAAAGATAAAGTTATTCAAGATGATTGGAATAATGTATTAAAACCTATTGTTGATGATTTAGATTCAGTTGGAGTTAGAGAAAGTGAAATACATATGGGTGGTATGGGAGTTCAATATGAATCTGAAGTAATATATCATTCTATGTTAAAAGAGATTGAAGATAAGAAAGTAATATTTACTTCAATTGAAATGGCTATGAAGAAGTATCCTGAAATAGTTAAAAAGTATTTTGGAAAGATTGTTAAAAATGATGAGAATAAGTTTGCGGCATTGAATGGGGCAGTCTTTTCTGGTGGAAGTTTTATTTATATACCTCCTCATACTAAATTAGATAGACCACTACAAAGTTATTTTAGAATTAATGCGAAGAATATGGGTCAGTTTGAAAGAACTTTGATCGTTGTTGATGATGATAGTGATCTTCATTATATAGAAGGATGTACTGCACCTACTTATAGTGATAGTAGTTTGCATGCTGCTGTAGTTGAAATATATGTTGGTAAGGGTAGTAGATGTCGTTATTCAACAATCCAGAATTGGGCTCCTAATGTATACAATTTAGTCACTAAAAGAGCCTTAGTTGATGAGAATGGTACTATGGAATGGATAGATGGTAATATTGGTAGTCAAGTTACTATGAAATATCCTTGTTGTGTACTTAAAGGAAATAATTCTCAAGGTACTTGTATTACTATTAGTATGGCTTCTCATGGTCAGGAGCAGGATAGTGGAGCTAGGATGATTCATTTGGGTAAAAATACTAAGAGTACTATACTTTCTAAGAGTATTTCTCGTAATGGAGGTAATGCTAGTTATAGAGGTAAAGTTTATATTGATAAGAATGCTGTTAATTCTGAATCATTAGTTAAATGTGATACTTTAATTTTAGATGAAAAAAGTAAAAGTGATACTTATCCTGATAATAGTTGTTATAATGATGAAAGTTTTTTAGAACATGAAGCTACTGTATCTAAAATTAGTGAAGATAATCTATTCTATTTGATGAGTAGAGGTATTGATAGAAATAGAGCAGAAGAATTAATTGTACTTGGTTTTATAGAGAAATTTAGAGAAGAATTACCTATGGAATATGCAGTAGAATTAAATCAATTAATTAAGAGAAATCTATGATATAATATAGATGAATATAAAGGTGTTGTTTATGAAGAAACTAGTTTATTTAGTATTAATATTTGGTTTTATTGCATTGATAATTGGTACTATACTAAATTATAAAAGTTTTGTAAGTTTACCGGATCAAGATTTTAATAAAGAGACTATTCAAACTTTGGATATGCTTAGAGAACATTGCTTTAGTAATATATGTATCAATGATTTATATATAGAAAAGACTACAGATAATTATTATGGTGAAGAATATTCTTTAGTATTTGATATGGAGAATAAAGGAAAAGATACTCTTAAAGATATTAATTTAGTATTTATATTATTTAATAAAGAAGATAAGGTTACTGTTAAAGGGGAAGAAAGATTAACTTTAGAAAAAGATGAATTATATAGTTATAGTATTGATTCTATTAAGGATACTAAGATAGAAAAAGTTACTGATTATACTTTTAGTTATACATCAAATAATTAATAAACATAAGTTAAAGAAATGGGGATTTTCTCTTTTCTTTTTTTATGTTTTAAACTATAATTATAATAGGTGAGGACTATGAAGAAGAAAAAGGGTTTTACGATGGTAGAATTACTTGGGGCAGTCGTGATATTAGGTATTTTAATGTTAGTGGCTATACCTGCTGTTAATAGTTATATTCAAAAGTCTAGAACTAAATATTATGATGCTCAAAAGAGAAATTTAATTGTCGCTACAAAATCTTATATTAAAAATAATAATATGGCTCCTAAAGAAGTAGGGGATTTTTCTGATATATCTATGGATGAGTTAGTTGATAATAAATATATTTCTGTTATTAAAGATGCTTATAAAAAAGAATGTACTGGTAATAAGAATAATTTATTTGATGATTCTCAAGAATATACTTTTGTACGTATAAAGAAAGAGGAAGATAGATTAGTTTATACTGCTCATTTATGGTGTCCTAATTATAAAGATGTTGATTTAACTGAAAATAGTGCTGATATTACTATTAGTGCTGCTTTGACTATTGAAAGTGGTAAGAAGATAGTTACTATTAATATGGTTTCAAATAATAACACTAATATTAAAGATTTTACTTATAATATTTATAAAGGTGATGTTAACTTAGTAGAGAGAAAGGGAGTAGTTAATGGACTTACTTATTCTGATAGACATGATATTACTAGATTTATTACAGAATATAATACTAAGTTAAAATGTTATGTTAGGGTTGTTGATGAAGATGGTGGTGTTTATGTTAAATTCTTTGATTTAGATGAAATACCTAAACCTAATAATGCTGAATGTTTTGATAAAAAACAAGAATTTGATGAAGATACTAATACATTTAGATATAGTTTCTTATGTACTAGTCCTAATGGATGTGAAAGTTCTGTTTATAGAGGAAGTGTTTCTGTTACTAGTAATAGTGTTACTACTTTGAAAGTACCTATTAGAGATAGAGAAGATCCTGGATTGAGTAGTACTTGTGATTTTACTGTACCTGCTAGAGTTAATCCTGTAACTGCTACTCCTACACCTACCGCAATACCTACATTTACTAAAGGTTGTCCTAAAGCAGTACCTGCTAATAAAGATTGGACTAAAGGTAAGATTATAGTTAAATATACTTTAAGTAATGCTACTGATGGATATAGAGTAGTTGGTAATAATTCTAATGGTGGTTGGAGCAAATATGATAAACAAGCTAAGAAAACTATCAAGTTTACTAAGGATACAACATTTACTAATGTAAGTTTAGGATCAAGTGATCGTGTTAAAGAAAGAACTTATACTAATACTGGTACTTTCTATTTCTTAATTAATGTAAGAGAAAGAACTAGTGCTAATGCGTCAGCTACAACTACTCTTTGTATGACTGATGATGCATATGGTCCATATAAATTAGATAATACTGCTCCTAAATATGTTAGTGGTAGTGTTTCTAGAGTTAAAAATAATGTTAAAAGAGTAACTATTAAATATAAAGTTACAGATGCTCATAGTGGTATTCAATATGTATATATTTCTGAGTCTAAAACAGCTTCTGCTTCTACTATAAGGAAGAAGGGTAAAAAATACAGTAATAAAGGTACTGTTAGTATATCTAATACTAGTTCTTATTCTTCTGGTACTCATACATTCTATGTTCATGTTTTAGATAGAGTAGGAAATAAATTAGATGCTAAAATAGGTAAAGTAAAATTACCTAGTGTTTCTGCTAACTGTAATCATAGAAGTCCTTCTACTTATAAAGTTGGATATTGGTGTGGTACATGTTGTGGTAAACATGGTTCTCATAATAGGGCATATTATCATTTATGCGTTAGTTCTAATGGAAAAGTATCTATCGCATCTAGTTGGAAATATATATGTCCAACATCACCTGAACCAAAATATAAACCAGTTCCAGGATGGAAGAAGTAGGTGTAATTATGAGAAAAAGATATATACTAATTGTTTTATTAATAATTATTACTTTAGCTATTATCATAGTTAATATTTCTTTATATCGTGGTAAGGAAATTAAAGGAGATTCTTACTATAAGGTAGTTGATAATGATCAAATTATGAAGAAACATTGTGAGAAAAGTGTCTGTATTAATGATTTAAAGATAATTTATAATAAAGATTTAACTGTATTTAAAGGTTATATAGAGAATCAAACTACTGAGGATTTAAATACTTATATATCATTTGTATTTGATTTAGGTAATGATAAAATCTCTTATGGTATGAGATTTGAGAACTTAAAATCTTTTGAAAAACAATATTTTGAATATCATACTATAGATAATAGATTATTAAATACAAAAGATTATGCTTTAAAAGTATCTTAAAGAAGAAATTATTTCTTCTTTTTTATAAAAAACTTTTAATTTGAACTATTTTAGAATATAATTATATTAAGGTGATAATATGAAAAATAATAAAGGTTTTACCATGATAGAATTGCTTGGTGCGGTAGTAATATTAGGTATTTTAATGTTGGTCGCAATACCTGCAGTTTCATCATTTATTAAAAATGGAAAAGAAAAATATTATATTACTCAAAGAAAGAATTTAGAAAATGCTGCGAAGACATATATGAAGAATAATAAAGTTATTTTAAGAAATGTCGGAGATGTTCAAGATATACCAATGAATGAATTAGTATCTAATAAGTATATTTCTATTATTAAAGATGCTGAGAAAAAGGACTGTATTGGTGAAAAAGAAACTGATAGTGATTCTCAAGCTTATACTTTTGTACGTGTGAAAAAGGAAAAAGATGGTGTATCGTATACAACTCACTTATGGTGCCCTAATATTAAAGATGAAGCTTTTGTAGAAGGTACTGCTGAAATAACATTTGATTTTCCTGATGCTACAAATAAAGAGATAATTGTTAATATGAGTTCACCTTCAGTAAATATTGTTAAATATACATATGTTATTTTTAAAGGTAAAACTATAGCTGATATGGATAAGGCTGATAATACATTGGTCACTAAGACAGAAAATGTTAATTCTTTGACTACTAGTATGAATTATAATGTTGCAAGGTTCCTTAAAGGAAAAGTATCGATATTACATGTTTATGTTTTAGCTGTAGATGCTGATGGAAATTATGCTAAGGCATGGCATACTTATAATTTTGGTGATAGCTCAACATTTAGATGTTGGACTCCTACACCTACACCAGTGACGCCAACACCTGCTGACGATGATGATGACGTTGATGATGATGACGCTATTGGTGATGATGAGCCAGCTGATACAACTCCTACTGTTACTATTCCTGGAATTTCATATAAGAGAATAGGTAATCAGTATAGAGTTAAATGGGAAATCATTTGTGATAGTACATATGGTTGTGAGAGTGATGTTTATCAAGGAACAGTTACATATTCTGGTGGATCTTATACTGCTAGGGTGACAGTTAAAGATAAGGTTACTGGCGATACAGGACAATGCGCGAGTACTTGGTCTCTTCCAGTTATAACTCCTGAACCTACACCAACACCAATACCTGCGGCACCAGCAGCGCCGACTGGAGTTGGTTGTCCAAATGCTAGTATTCATTCAACTGGATGGCAAAATAGAGATGCAGTAATTTATTATGTACCTAGTGCTGGTACAACTCGTTGGAGATATTTAGGTGTTGTTAGTAAAGGTAATTATTGGACAAAATTATCTAAATCAACTGGAAAGAAAATACATTTTAAAAAGGATACATCGTATAATAATTCAAAAACATGGAATACTACTCCTGCCAGTGCAACTAGAACAGTTATATTCACTTCAACTGGAGTACATTATTTCACAGTTAGGGTAGAACAAAAGAAATCTAAAGATGGAACTCTTTATGCGACATTCTGTGGAGATCCATATTATGGTACAGCTTATGCCTATGGACCTTATAGAGTTGATAAAACTAAGCCAACTGTTTCAGGAACTAGTGTTAAAGCAAAACAATTGAAGATAACAGTTAAATATACTGCTAAGGATAAACATAGTGGACTTGATCATATCTACGTTAATCAAAGTAGTACAGCTAAAGCTAGTACTATAAAATCTAGTGGTAAAAACTGTAAGGGTGCTAAGACTTGTAAATGGAATAAAACTAATAAGTATAAAAAAGGAAATCATACTTTCTATGCTCATGTTTTAGATAGAGCTGGAAATATTACTAATAAAAAAGTAGGTAAAGCAAAAGCAGTAAAACTTAAAAATGGTTGTAATTATGTAGGTACTAAAATACATGGTTCCTATACTTGGCATTGTCCATGTGGTAGAACTCATAGTACTGCATACTTCCGTTATTGTGTAAAAAATGGAAAAGTATCTAGAGCAGGAAGTCCTATGTACTATTGTCCTAGATATGGTAAAAATGAAAAGATTCCAGGAAAGAAACGTCTTAAAGGGTATTAGAATATGAATAGAAGATATATTTTTATAATAATAATTGTATTAATTGTTGCTGGAGTAATTGCTTTTAATGCTTATTTGTTCTCAGAAAAAAATAATCATGATGATGGTTTATTAGTAGTTAATAATGATACTATAAAAAGACAACATTGTTCTACAAATATTTGTTTAGATAATTTACAAGTTATTTTAGATAAATCAGTTAATTTTGTTTGTATAGCTGGTACTATTAAAAATTCAACATCTGTGAATTATAGTGGTGATATTGAAATAATATTTGATACAGCTAAAGGTAAAAGTACTGTTAAAACAAAAGTTAATTTAGGAGATTTTGAAGAACAATATTTTGAAACACATGATGATGATCAAAAATTATTAAAACCTATTGATTATACAATAAGAGAAGTAAATTAATTAATTTACTTCTTTTTTTATTTAGATTTTTAATATGTATATCTAGATTATTATTTTTATAGAATTAATATTTATAAAATATAAAAATCCTTGGTTTGAATAATAATATTAATTATTCTAAGATACTTCCAAGGAGGTGAGATTATTTTAAATCAAATTGTCTTAGTAGGAAGATTAACTCGTGATGTTAAAGTTAATAAATCTGAAAATGGAGTAAATGTTTCAACTATAACTTTAGCGATACCACGTAGTTTTAAAAATATAGATGGCAATTATGATACTGATTTTATTGATTGTTTAGTTTTTGACCAAGTTGCTTTAAATACTAAAGAATATTGTAAAAAGGGTGATATTGTTGGTATTAAGGGACGTATTCAATCTAGATTAATTGAAGAAGATGATCATAAGAAAAATGTTATGGAAATAATTACTGAGAAAGTAACATTTTTATCTAGTAAATCTGAAAAAGAAGATGATGAATAATCTTCTTTTTTTATTAAAAATATGATATAACTAGACTAGAGGGATGGGTATGAGCGAAGAAGAGATGAATTCTTTAAAACAAAGACTTAATATTTCATCTTTAGATAAAGATATTTTTGTTTCAGAATTAGGAACTGTATCTATGGGTGATAAAGAAACTACTTTTGATAACTTTGTTAAAGAAGTAGATTTAAATATTAGTAATGGCAATAATCTAGTTAAGTATGATAAAGAAACTAATAGATTTTTTCTTGTTGAAAAAAATAATAGAGTAGCTCATATGATAGATATTAATGATAATGATATGAAAGATTATGCTTTTGGTATGTATGATAATACTACTTTTAAAATGCATGATTTATTATTAAAAAGTGAAGATAAAAATGAAAATGATTTAATTGAAAATAAAAATGAAGATTTAAGAAATCAAGTAATAGTTAAAACTAGAAATTCTCATGATGAATTGACTCCTTTAGAAGCTAGAATATATTTAGATTATTTAGAGGGCATTGATAGAAGTAATGCTAAAGTGGTTGCTAAACAATCTTCTAAAGTTGCAGCTATTACTGGAATACCTTTAGCTAGTGGTGTTGCAGCAACAGCAATGGGTATTTCTGCAGCAACTACAGCATTTGGTTTAATTCCAGCCATTGCTATTGGAGCAATAACTACTGCTACTATAGCAATGGTAGAAGAACTTGTGGCTATGTTTAAAAATGATGAAGCATCATATTTTGGAGGAAATGCTTTTGGTTTTGTTAAGGAAGCAATAGAAGAAATTAAAGAAAAGATAAGTGAAATAAAAGTTAATAAAGTTAAAGAAAATCATTTAAGACAAATTGATTATGTTGATAAGATAGTAATGCCTGATGGTTTTACTGTAGAAGAAGAACCAACTAAATCTCTTAACTTAGAAGATAAAATTATGAATGAAATAAACTCTATTGTTGATAAAGTTTCATTAATTAATCCACAGGATAGAGAGATTATGTTGGAGAAAGCAAAACAATTATTAAATACTTATATGGAACGTAGTAAAGCCATAATTAATCAAGATCAAAATACTTTTGGTCAAGATACAGATAATATGGTTAATTTGAGATTAGATGTGTGCAGAGAGCTTGCTAAAATGGAAATGAAGGTTAATGAAATTAGAGAAAAAGATAGAAAGCATAAGGTATTAAATGATGAAGGCAAATTATTAGATAATAAAATTAGTAATATAAGTAATAAGGAACAAAATACTAATAATGAGTTAGAAGAGATATTAAAAGATTCTACCAACTATGATACTTTAGAAGATAAAGAAAAAAAATTAGCCTAAGAAGTGATGAATAATCTCTTCTTTTTTGTTATACTTTAATTGGGTGGTTTTATGGCAAAGTTATACTTTAGATATGGTGCGATGAATTGTGGTAAAACAACAGCTTTATTACAAGTTGCTCATAACTATGAAGAAAGAGGTATGAATATACTCTTATTGAAACCAAGTAAAGATAAAAAAGGTGAAAAAGAAGTTGTTTCTAGACTTGGTGTTAGTAGAGAAGTTGATTATTTAGTTGGAGAAGATGATTCAATTATAGAAATTGCTGAAGAATATCTAGAAAAAAACAATCAGCTCGACTGCTTATTAGTAGATGAAACACAATTTTTAGAACCTAAACAAGTCGATGAACTACTATTTTTCGCAACTGAAATGGATATTCCAGTAATATGTTATGGACTAAGAACAGATTTCAAATTACAAGGATTTCCAGGAGCCAGTCGTTTACTTGAAATTGCTTCTACTATTGAAGAGATGAAAACTATCTGTGAATGTGGTAAAAAAGCTACTTTGAATGCTAGATTTGTAGATGGAGAATTAACAATAGAAGGAGAACAAGTTGCGATAGATGGATTTGATAATGTTACTTATAGATCTATGTGTCCTAAATGTTACTTTAAAAAAGTAAAAAAATTGACTAAGTAATATGATAAAATAATAATAGGTGATAATATGGAAGTTAATTTTGTTAAATATGAAAATAAATATAAAGAAAAAGTTATTAATTTAATTAATAAATCTTTTTCTAGTCATAATATTACTGATATTTTAGAAGATGATAGAGTACTAGGAATAGTTGGTTTAATTGATGATGAAGTAGTAAGTTATTTAAATATTACTTTTTGTACTGATATTATTAAAAATACTAAGTATTCTATAATTAATCATGTATGTGTAGATATAGATTATCGTGGAAACGATATTGGTAAAAAGATGATGGAAGAAGCTATTTCTCTTTGTAAAGAGAATGGTTGTAGTATGATACAGTTAACTTCTAAACCTAGTAAAGTTGTTGCTAATAAAATGTATCAAAGTATGGGGTTTGGTCTTAAAGAAACTAATGTTTATGAGAAGGTGATATAGTGATTGTTGATATCATTAATAAGAAAAGATTAGGAGAAGAATTAGACTATAAAGAATTAGATTATTTCTTTAATGGATATTTATCTGGTGAAGTTAAAGATTATCAGATGAGTAGTTTATTGATGGCTATATGTATTAATGGTTTAACTGAAGAAGAGACTTTTTGTTTAACTAAGATATTTGTTGATAGTGGAGATGTATTAGATTTCTCTAAGGATATAAAAGTCTTAGTTGATAAACATTCTACTGGAGGAATTGGTGATAAAACTACTTTGGTTATTGCACCAATAGTTGCTTCTTGTGGGGTAAAAGTTGTTAAAATGAGTGGAAGAGGTCTTGGTTATACTGGAGGAACTATTGATAAATTGGAATCTATTCCTGGATATAATGTTAATTTAACTGATAAAGAAATAATTAAACAAGTTAAAGATATTGGAGTAGTAATTAGTTCTCAAACAGCTAATTTAGTACCTATGGATAAAGTTATTTATGCTTTAAGAGATGTTACAGGCACTGTTTCTTCTATTGGTTTAATTGCTTCATCTATTATGAGTAAGAAGATAGCTTCTGGAGCTGATAAGATTGTTATCGATTTAAAAATGGGTAATGGAGCTTTAATTAATAATCATGAAGATGCTAAAAAATTAGAAGATTTAATGATTAAAATAGGTAAAATTTATAATAGAGAAGTTAGTGTTATTATTAATGATATGAATACACCACTAGGTTATAATATTGGTAATGCTTTAGAAGTTTTAGAAGCAATTGATATAATTCAAGGTAAAGAGACTGATACTCATCTAGTAGATGTTTGTTATGATCTAGCATCTGAAATGATTAGTATGGGTAAAAGTATTAGTAAAGAAGAGGCTTTAAAAGAAGTTAAAGACTCTATTGGCTCTGGAAAAGCTTATAATAAATTTGAAGAATTAGTAACTGCTCAAGGTGGAAATCTTGATAAGATTAAAATTTCTAATAAAACCAAAAATATTAGAGCATACAAAAATGGTAAACTTACTAAGATAGATGCTTTAGAAGTAGGAAAATTATCTGTTAAATTGGGTGCTGGAAGAGAAAAACTAGATGATAAAATTGATTATGGAGTAGGTATTAAATTAAATAAACAATTAGGGGATAAAGTAAGAAAAGGAGACTTGTTAGCTACTTTGTATGTCAAAGATAATGTAAAAATTAGTAATATTAAGGAAATGTTTGTTATAAATTAAAAAATATTGTTGTTATTTTAATAAATATGATATAATGATATTAACAAGGTAAGGTGAGAAAATGGAAAAAATTTATATTGAAGAAAATCAAAAGAAAAAAATGAGTGCAAGATTAACTGCTTCTGTTGGTTTATCATTTGCTGTTGCTTTTGTTGCAATTGTTTCAATACTATTTATTAGTATGAGTGGTACTACATATTCATTACCAAATGTAGATACTTTACCAGCAACTATTACAACACTTAGTCCAGCAGATAATCCAAATATACGTTTAAAACCTACAGATAGTACTGGAGCTGGTGATTTTGCTGTTGAACCATATGTTGCTACAGTAGGTAGTGGTACTAAACCAGTTTATTGTGTTGAAAGTGCTATTATGTATTCTGCTGCAACATTAAAGAGAGGACAAAAAATCTCTGATGAAGGATTCATTTATCTATTAACTAAAATAGAAACTTTAAACATTGATTCTAGCAAGTTAACTACTACTGGTTCTCTTACTGCTGATCAAGCAAAGAGTTATGTTAAATCTTGGTTAGGACAAACTGCTATCTGGATGTATTTAGGTTCTACAGGTGCAGCTAATTCAAAAACTGTAGCTGGGGATAGTACTCAAGTTTATGTTTCAACTCGTAAGAGTGAAATGTACAATATTAAAAACATGCAAGTTACTGATTTTGGATTGGATCCAAAAGGAACTATAACTGCTGCTACTTCATTCTATAAAGATTCTGGAATGAATACCATTTTAGATAAAGCTATTTTATCTCATAATAGTGGTAATGTATTAAATGTATCTGTTAGTGGAAATGGTAATAAGTTTACTTATGCTAATGATAGATTAAAATCTGATAAGATTACAGTTAAGATTGGAACTAGTGGATTAATTTCTGACTTCTCTGATAACTATACTATTAAATTAGGAAATGCTCCTAAGGGAACACAAGTATATGGAATTAATGCTAGTGGAAAAGAAGAATTAATTAAAGATTTAGATAACGTAAGTTATTCTAAATATCAACAATTATATTTATATGTACCAGCTAAAGAAGTTAAAGGAAAAGTTGATTTCACATTATCAGTACAAGCTAACTTTGAAGTTTATACTGGTTACTATTATGAACCAACAAGTGGTACAGCTCAAAGAGTTACTACTGTTGATAAATTCTCACATGCTAAAGTAGCTGGAATGCCATTTAATATAACTAAAGCTCCAGATACTGGAACTGATGCTTCTTCAATCATGTATATTATTGGTATGGTTGTATTGTTATCTGGATTAGGAATATTATATGTTAATATCAAAAATCAAAAACAATATCAACAATAAGATTAAAAAAATAAAGAAGAGCCAGATATTGTTATTTGGCTCTTTACTTATTTTTATAGGTATTATTGCTTTATCATGGAATAGCTTAATGTCTTTAAAGGATGAGGTATATTCTGATATGTTAATTAGTTTTTCTGATAATACTAATGCGGTTGAAGAATATGATACTCCTATTAGTAATGAAGTTGTTTCTATGGATAAAAAGAAGAAACCTAAAAAAGTTGAATATAAACCGATTGATTATAGTATATACTTAGGTGTTCTAAGAATACCTAAAATATCATTAAAGAGAGGATTCTTTAATACAACTTCTAAATATAATAATATTCAGTATAATGTTACTTTAATTAAAGGATCAGATATGCCTAATGTTAAACATGGTAATTTGGTATTAATAGCTCAATCTGGTGATGCTTGGATATCATATTTTGCTAATCTCTATAAACTAAAAGTAGGAGATAAGGCATATATTGATTATAAAGGTAATACATATAAATATACTATTAAGAAGATATATACAGTACCTAAGAATGGGTATGTTAGTATAATTAGAAATTATAAAAAAACTACTCTTACATTGATTACTTGTACTAAGGGTAGTGATAAGAAACAAACAGTTTATATATGTGAATCAGATTAATTTGGGGTGAATAAAATGAAGGAGACAATATTTGATAAAATTGGATATATTTTTAAATATATTTTTTCATCTGCTATAACTGTTGAATTATTGATATTTTGTCTTCTATTATTTACTTTATTGATTATTAATTTAAAAAGAAGAAATATATTACTTAATTTAGGATTTATTGGTATATATATTGGTTTATTATTAGGAGTATTAGTTAGTTATAATGACTATGTTAAATTATGTTTTAATTCTACTATTAAGGGAATTATGCAATATATATATTTTCCATCTACTATAGTTTATTTCTTTATTATGTTATTTGTATCTATTATGATTATTTATACGATATTTAATAAGAAGATAACTATGTTTAAGAGGATATTTAATTATATATGTTTTAGTTTAATATACTTCTTATTCTTATTATTTGTTACATTGAGTGCTTCTAATGAAATAGAACTTAATAGTATGAAACAATTATATACTAATAGTACTATATTATCTTTAGTTCAGATTAGTAATTTGATATTACTTATTTGGATTATATTTACTATTTTTTATAGATTATATTGTTATTTTAAAAAGAAGTATGATTAAAAACTTCTTTTTTTTTCAATATCTTGGTATAATGTTCTAGAGGAACGGATGAACATGATAAATTTTTTTAAGAAGAAAAAAGATGAAGATGTAAAAACTAGAGTAGAGAGAAATATTAATATAAATAAAGATTATTATAATACTCCAATGATAATAAAGGATAATATTAGTCCAAAGAAAAAGAATATCATTAGCAGTGTATTTAATTCTAAATATACTAATATGATATTTATTGTAGTGGCTGCTTTATTATCAGGGTTTTTACTATTTTATTTTATTAATTATAATTCTTTTAATGAACCAATTGAATGTGAACATCCTAATATAGAAAAGAATTATGTATTTTTAGGAGATTCTCTTACTAAGGGATATGATTTAGAAAAATTTTATCCTAATATGAAAAATAGAGTAGTAAATTCTGGTATTAATGGTAATTCAACTGATAATATTTTAGATGATATGTATAATAGAGTATATAGATATAATCCTACTGATGTATTTCTTTTAGTTGGTACTAATGATATTCAAAAGAAGTATGAATTACAAAAGATATTTGATAATTATGTTTCTATAATTAATCAGATTGAAAAGAATAGACCTCTAGCGACTATAAGAGTTGTTTCTATATATCCAGTTAATTATGATATGAATAAGAAAGCTAAAGATATAGATAAATTAACTTCAATTAAGAAATTAAATGCGGCATTAAAAATATATTGTAAGAATAATGATATTGAATATATTAATATGTATCCTAAATTAGTAGATAAAGATGGTTATTTAGATAAGAAATATACAGATGATGGATTACATTTAAATGATGAGGGATATAAAGTAGTAACTAAAGTATTTAAAAAATATATGGAGGAATAATATGGAAAACAATGGGGTTATGATATGTCCTAAATGTGGTAATGAAATGCATTATAATGATAGATTTTGCTTTCATTGTGGATATATTAATTATGATAATAGTAGTAATGATTTTTTAGTTAAATATGATAAAAAAGCTAAAAAGAAATTAAAAAAAGAAGGTAAAGAAGAACCTACTAACAAGTTTTTTAATTTTGATTTGCGTAAAAAAGATACTACTAAAGAAAAGAAGTATTATAAATCTGTAGATGATTATAAAGAAACAGTTAGTAAACATGTAGAGAAAACTAAGTTTGAAAAGACACATTCATTATTTGAAAGTATATATAGATTAATAATATTTGTATTATTTGTTGTTGTAGTATTTTATGGATATAAATTCTTAGTAGGTAAACAACAAGTATATGTTGATCATTCTAAAGAGATTGTTAATAAGATTAAATATAAATATGGTAATAATAATTTTAAGAAATGTAATAAAAGTGATGAATATTTATTTGTATTTAGTTCTGATACATTAAAGAAAGATTTTAATTTAGATATAGTTTCTCCATATTTAAAGAATCAATATAAGGGTTATGTATTAGTTACTAAGGTAAATGGTAAATATCAATATAGTATTGCCTTATCAGATGGTACTTTTGGTATTAGAGAAAAGAATATTGATGAGTTAAAACCTAGTAATGTTTTACCGTATTATAAAATTAATTATCCTTCTATAAATACTAATTGTAAGTAGGTGATAATATGTTTATTAATGATAATGATAATCGTATTAGAGATGATGAAGTAGAAGATAACAAGAAAAAGAAATTTAGTTTATTTAAAAAGAAAAAAACTGAAACAGAGAAGATAATAGATAATTATAATAATGATGATACAGTTGATTATAATGATAAGTATTTAAATAATAATAAAAAAGAAAGTGATACAACTAAAATACTTAGAACTATTATTATATTTGTAATATTCATAGTAATTATAGTATTTGTAGTACCAAGACTATTACATTATGATAATACTAGTAAAGAAGAATATATTGATAATGTTAATAAGATGGTAGATCAAGTTATTGTTTATTATACTAGTGAAGGTTTAAAATGTACTACTGAGACTAAAGATGTTTATTATTTTGAAGTGAATAATTCTGATGAAATGTTTGGGAAAGATATAAAATCTCCTTTCTTAAAGAATTCTTTAGAAGGATATGTAGAGTTTGATATTAAAAAAGATGGTAATTATGAAGTGTATGTATCTTTTACTGATGGATTATTTGGATTTGATAGAGTAAATTATTCTAAATTAAAACCTAGTAATATAAGATTATTTACTTATTTATCATTGAAACATCATCCAGAAATGATATGTAATAAACGATTTGTTTTTTCAAATTAATTGTTGTATAATTTAATTGATCGATAATTAGGACTAATAATAAGATTATTTATTTAAAGAGAGTCGTGGTTGGTGGAAACGATAATAAATACTTATTTATCTACCCTATAGAGATATAATAATATCCGGGATAACCGTTATCTAATTAAGTATTTAAAAGGATGGTACCGCTTTTATTAAGCTCCTTGTACTGTTCTTTTTTTGTTAGGAGGGAAAATATGATTGATATTAATTTAATTAGAGAAAATAGTGATGTAGTAAAGGAGAACATTAAGAAGAAATTTCAAGATGATAAATTACCTTTAGTAGATGAAGTAAAGAGATTAGATGAAGAAGCTAGAAAGATGCAAGTTGAGGGAGATACTTTAAAAGCTGATAAGAATAAGGTTAGTAAAGAGATTGGTAATTTAATGCGTGATGGTAAAAAAGATGAAGCAGATAAAGTAAAAGATGAAGTTGCGAAGATGAGTAAGAGAATTGCGGAAATTGATGAAGAATTACCTGCAATCCAAGATAAAATTAAAGATATAATGATGAAGATACCTCAAATAATTGATGAGTCTGTACCACTAGGACATGATGATACTGAAAATGTTGAGGTTGAAAGATTTGGAGATCCAGTAGTGCCTAAATATGAGATTCCACATCATGCTGATATTATTTTAAATTTAGGTGGTATGGATAAAGAGGCTGCTGGTAGAACATCTGGAGAAGGATTCTATTTTCTATTAGGAGATATCGCTAGACTTCATGAAGCTATGATCGCTTATGCTAGAGACTTTATGATAGATGCTGGATTTACTTATGCAATTCCTCCATTTATGATTCACTCTGATGTAGTTACTGGAGTTATGTCTTTCCCTGAGATGGAAGCTATGATGTATAAGATTGAAAATGAAGATTTATACTTAATTGGTACTTCTGAACATTCTATGATTGGTAAATTTAAAGGTCAAATTATTAAAGATGAAGAATTACCTATTCATATGACAAGTTATTCTCCATGCTTTAGAAAAGAAGGAGGAAGCCATGGTTTAGAAGAAAGAGGTTTATATAGAGTTCATCAATTTGAAAAACAAGAGATGATTGTTATATGTGAACCAGAAGAATCAATGGAATGGTATAACAAGATGTGGAAATTAACAGTTGATTTATTTAGAAATATGGATATTCCAGTAAGACAATTAGAATGTTGTTCTGGAGATTTAGCTGATTTAAAAGTTAAATCATGTGATGTAGAGGCTTGGTCTCCTCGTCAACAAAAATATTTCGAAGTAGGAAGTTGTTCTACTTTAGGAGATGCTCAAGCAAGACGTCTTGGTATTCGTAAAAAAGGAGAAAATGGAACATATTACTTACATACTTTAAATAACACAGTAGTTGCTACTCCTAGAGGTTTAATTGCTCTACTTGAGAATAACTATCAAGAAGATGGTTCAGTTACTATACCTAAGATTTTACAACCATATATGGGTGGTAAAGATAAAATAGTTCCTATAAAGTAATGTTTTACATTACTTTTTTCTTTATAGTTAATAAAAATTAATGTATAATATAGATGAAGGATATCTTTATATCTAGAAAGAGAGGAAAAAATATGGGATTAATTAAAGCTGCTGTAGAAGCTGCTGGAAGCACATTACACGATCAATGGAAAGATTATATTAGATGTGAAGATTTAGGTAATGATATTTTAATGAAGAAAATGTCTACTCCTAATGGAATTATTTCTAAGGATAGTGCTATTCAGGTATCTCCTGGACAAGTAGCAGTTATCTTCCAAAGTGGTAAAATTTTAGATGCTACTGCAGAAGAAGGAATTTATACTTTTGATGAAAGTTCTTCACCAACATTCTTTGCTGGACAATTTGGAGATGTATTCAAAGAAATGTGGAATCGTTTTACTTATAATGGTGGAGTAAGTAAAGAACAAGCTGTATTCTTTATTAATGCTAAAGAAATTATTGATAATAAGTTTGGAACACCAGCACCAGTTCCATTCCAAGATTGGTCACATCCAATTCCAAATCAAATGACTAATTCTCTTACACCATTAAGAGTAGATGTTAAATGTTTTGGTAAATATACTTTTAAGATTAGTGATCCATGTATCTTTATGAGTCAAATCGCAGGTACTGCTGATGAATATAAGAAAGATACTTTAAATGAACAAATGAGAACTGAAGTTATTTCAGCATTCCAAAAGGTATTAAATGAATTAGGTACTGTTAATCATAAAGTACCAGTATTAGAATTACCTAGTAGAACTGATGAAATAAAGAAAGTTATGGAAGAAGGAGTATATGATCAAGCAATTAGAGATAGAGGTTTAACTATCGTTGGATTTGCTATTGAATCAGTTACTCTAGATGATGAAAGTCAAACTAAAATTGATAATTATGAACTTTCTGCAAACTCATTCATGCAAAAAGGTACTCTTACTGGAGCATATGCTCAAGCTGTTCAAGATGCTGCTAACAATGAAGCTGGCGTAATGAATGGTATGATGGGAGTAGGAATGGTTGGTATGGCCAGTGGTGGTATGATTCAAGGAGCTGTTAATAATCAAACTCCAGGAACTACTATTCCGGTTGATCCATTTGCACAACCTGTTGCTGCAGCAGGAGTTGTTGCTGGAACTGAAGCTGCACCTGAGGCTACACCTGAAGTAGCTGAAGAACCTAAAGAAGAAGCTCCTAAGGAAGAAGCACCAGCTGGTACTAAAGTTTGTCCAAAATGTGGTGCAGAAAACGATGGAAATTTCTGTACTAAATGTGGAGAAAAGTTAGATTAATAAAAAGCATCAATGATGCTTTTTTTTGTTGTTTATTTTATTTTATATGGTATAATATACTTAGAATAATATGAATAAGGTAGGTATGGTGAAATGAAAAGTTTTAAGAATTTGTTCTTTGTATTTGTACTATGTTTATTTTTAATACCATTCTGTACAAATGCAACACAATATAGCGTATGTAAGAATGGCTGTGATTATGATGATTTAGATGAGTTGTTCACTTATCTTGAAGATAGTGGTAGTAGAGGAGTTGCTGATATTACCTTCATGGATTCTTCTGAATATATAATTAAGAATCATAATCTTAATTACTATATTGGTTTTAGTAGTGGAAATGGTTCTAATATAAATGTTAGTGGAGTTAATGATGATACTAAATTAACATTCACTACTTTGTTTGTTGACGATGATAATAATCTTGTTAAACTAAAAAATTTAAATATGTATGGTACAAGTGAAATTTGTAATGAAGAGAATAAAGGTATGTGTACCGTTGTTAAAATTGAGACTAACTCTATGTTGGAAAATGTTACTATTAATGGTAGTTTTTCAGGATTAGGTTTAGAAAAAGGTTATTCTCATACAATTAATGGTTATACATTCAATGGACCTAATTATGGTATTGTAGTAATGGGTCATGGTGATTCATCATTCCCTAATAGATCAATTAATATAAATAACGCTAAATTAGGAAAATGTGCTTGTTCTTTAGCAGTATATGATTTTGGAGAAATGATAAAAAGTGATAATGATACTATAGATAAACGTGAAGATAGCGTTAAATCATATGCTATAAAAGTTGATTCGAGTGAAGTTAACTGTGCTAAATATGGAGCTAGTAACGTTGATTTTGCATCAAATCCAGTAATTTATTTCACAGCTAATAATACCTGGACTAAACCTATTGTTAAAGGAACATTATTTAATTCTGAAGCTAATGTTGTAGAAGAATTTAATTCTAGAGTAGTAATTGATTTAGCTAAAAAGAAAACAATTAAATTAAATTCTAGAGTTTCAGTACAAGATTACTTTGATGAATTAAAAGATGTTGATACTGGAGATATTAGTTGGAGAGTAGCTGATCCTACAGTATTAAAGATTGAAAATGGAAAAGTAGTTCCATTAAAACTAGGATCAACTGATGTTACTGCTACATATGATAATATTAACTATACTATTAATTTTAGAGTTACTAATATTTCATCAGATACTAATAATCCAAATACTGGATTAAATGCCTTTATAATAATAGCTGTAGTTATTGCAGCATGTGCTTTGATTTATCCTGTAGCACTACAAGGTAAACCTAAAAAAAGTTAATACATGAGACTTCTTAGAAGTCTCTTTTATTTGACAAAATAATTCTTTTTTTGTAACATAGTAATACACGCCTTAGGAGGTTTTATGACAAATATTAATAAAGACATGATAAGGGATATGGAGGTTGATCCTTCCGGGATTTTCCCTTTAATTAGTAGAGGGGAATTTGAGGTTGTTAATTATTTATTGGATAAAAATATTGTGAATATTAATACTGTTGATTGTAATGGTAATGATGTTTTAGCTAGATTATTGAAAGCTAACCAATTTAATTTAGTTCTTACTTACATTAAGAAAAGAAATTGGAATGTTAATCATCAAAATAATATGGGTGATACTTTTGGACATTTACTGGCGTGTTATAACGGGGTAGGTTCTATTAAAATAGTAGATGCATTGATGAAGAAAAAGAATTTCTTACCTAATATAAGAAATAATAAAGGAGAAACTATATTAGATAAGGCTACTAATAATAACTATTTAATAACATCATTAAAAATATTAGAAGATAGAAGATTTACTAGTATTGATTTATATGATTTTAGAAATTTATTTAAACTTAGTATAGCTAATAATAATTATGGTAGTTATTCTAAAGTTAATAATTTTAATATTATATTAAAATCATTATCTAAGAAGAGTCTTCAACCTAATATGCAATTACTAGTAGATAGGATTAATGATAATAAAGATGCGATTAAAAGTGATATAGAGAATAATAGTATAGAGATAATTGAAGCAATTATTAATAGTACTATTGAAGAAGTTAGTGTTTAAAAAAGATGTTTCATACATCTTTTTTAGTTTACTTTGATGCCTTAATATTATACAATTATAATAGGTGATAATATGAATAATAAAGGGTTCACTTTAATAGAATTAGTTGTTGCGATAGCGATACTAGGTGTAATTATGATAATGGCTGTTCCAGCAGTTAATTATATTCAAAGAGATAATAAAGATACTAAATATAGAACTTATGATAAAGCTATTAATAGTGCTGCTAAAGCTTATGTAGATGCTTATAATGAAGATTTATTTGGTATTGATAATACTGGTTGTGCTGTTATTAGTTATAATGATTTAAAAGAAAAAGATTTAATCGAAGATATTCAAGTTAGAAATACTGATTGTGGTGAAGAAGATACTTTTGTTTATGTTAGAAAAAATAAAAATGAGAATTATCACTATAGTACTAATGTAACTTGTAGAAGTGGATCTAAAATAATTTATGGTAATGGTAAAAAAGCAGATGAAGTAGAGCCTTGTGGTTTGGAAGATAATATGGGACCTACTATTGAAATTTCTAAAAATCCAAATAAAAATCCTTATCATATTGGAGATAAACTTGAAGTAAAAATTATCTTAACAGATCAAGGAGTAGGTTTAAAAGCAAATCAAGTATTAACATATCAATGGTTTAAAGGAACAGAAGCTTTCACTGATCCAAAAACATTAGAGTTTAAAAATCAAAATTATGATGGATCTATTACTAGAGATGTAGTAGTACCTAATGATTTAGAAAATATAGATGAACCAGTTACTTATTATTTAAAAGTTACTGGTGAAATATATGATATTGATAATAATAATACACCTGTTAACTTAAGTGAATCATTCAACTATTTCGTTGGAGCATTATTAATAAGAATGAAATCTAATGGAGCTTCAATGATTAATCCACATCATGCAGATTATAAAATCGATTCTAGTGATTACATATATCATGGTACAGATGATAGGGTAATATCTAAAATCAAATATAAGAGTGAAGCTGATCTTTGGAATTATAATAATCCTGATTGGATAAATATAGGTAGAAGTCACTATCATATGGAGTCTGGTAAAGAATGGGCATATAGTGGAAAGGAATATAATCAAGCTACTAAATATAAAGTTAGTAATTTTGGTTATAATGATTCAGATTTAATTACTAAAAATATTACTATAGATGTTATAGCTAACTGGAAGATAAATGCATACAAGCTTACTTATGATAATAATGGAGGAAGTGGATGTACTTCTAAAACCGCTAATTATGGATCTACTTGGGGAAATCTTTGTACTCCATTGAGAAGTGGATATGAATTCTTAGGATGGAAAGATGGAACTACTACGGTAACAAGTTCAACAACAGTAACAGGAAATAGAACAGTAAAAGCATCTTGGAAACAACTATTTCTTAAACCAAGTACACCTACAATTACTAATCCTTCTGGTGGTAAGTGGACTAAAAACAACTTTAGTTTGACATTAAAAACAACTACTGCAGCTTCAAGTATAGGTAAATGGTATTATACATATAATAAGTCAACTCTTACTCAATTTAATAATAGTGCCGGAAAAGCCGCTGTTGGAGTAAATAATTTTACTACTTATCCATTCTCAGCTGAGAGAGGTCAATATGTGTACGTTAAAGTTTGTAGTACTTTTGCAACTTCTGCAACTGATAATGATAATTGTTCTGATTATGCATCTACAATGATTAGAATAGATAAAAGTCCACCTTATTATGTTTCTAAAAGAAAGAAAAACACTTCTGATAGAAATTATTGGTATATGACATGGAAAGATGATGGTTGTGGTTTATCGACTGTTAATACTGGTGATAAATCTAGAGTTTATTATTGTTATGGTGGAGCATCTGATACTGGATGTACAAGACGTTGTTCAAAATCACAACATAATTATAATGATGATTATAGAGGAACACTTGAAGGAATTAAAGATATTTGGTTAAGACAAGCTGTAATAAAAGATAATTTTGCCTCTGGTGAGAATGATGGTGAATTAGAATTTAAAACCTATAGAGATTGTAAAAATGGAAGATATGTTGTTAAGTCTGAATCTAAAATTTGTGATAAATTAGATAATTGTACAAAAAAATATGTTTCTTGGGATTTTAGATAATATAATTTATTATTAAGAATTTATGATATAATAAAAATGTATTTCAAATACATTTTTATTTTGTTAGGAGTAGTTATGAAAATAGTTAAACATTTATTAGTATACATTTTAGTACTTTTATTATCATTCTTTATTACATTAACTAGGTGGGGTTTAGCTCAATTTGGTAATGTTAATTTTGATGAGATATTATTTCAACTTAGAACACCTATTCTAAGTACTGAAGAAAATATATTAAAAGTATTCTTTTATAATGCTTTAGTACCCGCAATAATTACTAGTATTATTGTTTTTATAGTGATTGTTTTTATATATAAATTTTTAACTAAAAAGAAGAAATTTACTTTAAGAAAGATATTTATTATTATTTTGATTATTATTAGTATATGTATACCTATCGTATGTTTAAATAAATTTGATTTCTTTCAATACTTAGAGGTACAAATGACTAATTCTAAATTTATTGAGAAAAATTATGTTGATCCTAGTGATGTTGAAATAAAATTCCCTAAAGAGAAAAAGAATTTAATATTCTTATACTTAGAGTCTTATGAGAGTAGTTTTCTTTCTAAAGATTTAGGAGGAGTTAAAAATACTAATTTATTAGAGCCTATGACTAAGATTACTAAAGAGAATGTTAATTTCTCTGATACTAAGAAAATTGGTGGAGCTAGAGGAGTTTATGGTACTTCTTGGACTAGTGCGGCTATAATGTCTATGTCTTGTGGTATACCATTAAAACTACGTATTAGTTATAAAACTATGGAAGATAATGCGATAGGTATTGGAGACATCTTAGAAAAAGAGGGTTATAACCAAGAATGGATGATGGGTAGTGATGCGAGATTTGGTAATAGAGAGAGTTTTATCAGAAGACATGGTAATTTTAAAATAGAAGATTATTATACTTTAAAAGATGAAGGTAAAATAGATAAAGATTATAAAGAGTGGTGGGGTGTTGAAGATAAAACATTATTAAAATTAGCTAAAAATGAATTAAAACAATTATCTTCTAAAGATAAACCATTTAATTTTACTTTATTAACTTCAAATACTCATGTACAAGATGGTTATACTGATAAATCTTGTAAGAAAAAATATAAAGATCCTTATTCTAATTCTGTTTATTGTAATGCAGAAGAAGTTAATGAATTCTTAAGATGGGTACAAAAACAAGATTTTTATAAAGATACTGTTATTGTGATTAGTGGAGATCATTTAACTATGCAGAATCATTACTTTAAAAAGAAGGATAAGAGAAGAATATATAATTTAATTATTAATGGTCCAGATACTAAGAGAAATACTGATAAAGAGTTTTCTACATTAGATATGTTTCCTACTACTTTGGCAGCTTTAGGAGTAGAGATTGAAGGTAATAGATTAGCTTTGGGTACTAATTTATATTCAAATGAAAAGACTTTAATGGAAAAGTATGGTTATAAGAAATTTGATAAAGAGTTATCTTATCGTAGTAAGTATTATTTGGATACTTTTAGGGGGGTGAGATAATGCTTTTACCTGATAAAAAAGAAGAAGCCTCTCGTGATAAGAGAAAATATAAGACTATTGATTATACTATTGATAAGAAACTTATTGATAAATATAAAGGTAAAACATTCTATTTAAAGACTTATGGTTGTCAGATGAATGAAAGAGATTCTGAAACATTAGTTGCGATGTTAAAACAATTAGGGTTTGAAGAAGTAGAAGATTATAAAAAAGCAGATTTCTTATTACTTAATACTTGTAGTATTAGAGAGAATGCTCATAATAAAGCATTTGGTATGTTAGGTAGATTTAAACATTTAAAAGAGACTAAACCTGATATAGTAATTGGTTTATGTGGATGTATGGCTCAAGAGACAGGTGTTTGTGAAGAATTATTAAAGAATTATAAGTTTGTTAATTTAGTATTTGGTACTCATAATTTAGATAAGTTACCTGAATTAGTTGATAAAGCTTTTGAAAATGATGAGAGACAAATAGAAGTATTTTCTCGTGAACAAGATTTAGTAGAAGAATTACCTGTAATTAGAAGTAATAAATATAAAGCTTATGTTAACATAATTTATGGTTGTGATAAGTTTTGTACTTATTGTATAGTTCCATATACTAGAGGTAGAGAAAGAAGTAGAAAAAAAGAAGATATTTTAAAAGAAGTAGATTCTTTAGTTAAAGATGGTTATAAAGAAATAACTATTTTAGGACAAAATGTTAATGCTTATGGAAAAGACTTATATGATGATTATTTTATGGGAGAACTACTTGAAGATATTGCAAAGACTAAAATTCCTAGAATTAGATTTATGACTTCTCATCCATGGGATTTTACTGATAAGATGATAGATGTTATTGCGAAATATGATAATATTATGCCTAGTGTTCATTTACCTGTACAAAGTGGATCTAATAAGATATTAAAACTTATGGGTAGAAGATATACTAAAGAGTCTTATTTAGAATTGTTTAATAAAATTAAGAATAAAATACCTGGAGTAACTATATCTACTGATATTATTGTGGGTTTTCCTGGAGAAGAGGAAGAAGACTTTCAAGAAACAATCGATTTAGTTAATTATTGTAAGTATGATAATGCTTTTACTTTTATCTATAGTGAAAGAGAAGGTACTCCTGCTTGTAGATTGAAAGAAGTTATTCCTATGGAAGTTAGAGAAGATAGACTACAAAGACTTAATGAAGTTGTGAATAAATATTTTTTAGAAAATAATAATAAATTATTAGGTAAAGTATTACCTGTTTTAGTAGAAGGTATTAGTGATAAGAAGAATATTTATTATGGATATAGTGATACTAATAAACTAGTTAATTTTACTAGTGATAAAGAATTAAACTTTGGTGATATAGTAGATGTTGAAATAACTGAAGTTCATACTTGGAGTATAGATGGAAGAGTTAAATAAAATAATAGAGTATATTACTAGTACTGATAGTTATAAAAATACTGTTAAATTAAAAGAACAAATGAGTGAAAATACTGAGTTAACTGATTTAATTGAAGAAGTTAAGTCCTTACAAAAAGAATATATTAAGACTAATAGTACTGATATTAAAAAGAAGTTAGATGAGAAAACCTCTAAATTAGAAGAGTATCCTATATATAATAGTTATAATAAATATTTAGAAGAAGTTAATCATATGATTAGTTATGTTAATGATGAATTAAATGATTATTTTGATAAAGTAATAAATGAAAGTAATTAATACTTTCATTTTATTGTGATATAATAATTATGGTGATAATATGAATACTAAAAAGATAGGGTATATTATTAGTATTAGTGTTATTGTTATTACTTTGATTATTGGTATTAATATGATTAAAAATAATAATGAATTGATTTATACTAAGAAAGATCAAGTTAGAGTTAATGAAATTAATAAGAGAAGTAATGAGATTAATACTAGTTTAAAAGATTTAAAAACTAAACAGACGGCTGAATATAATAAGAATGGTAGAAGTAAACAGTATTTAAAGATATCTTATAAAGTAGATAGATTAAATGCTGAGAAGGCTAATTTAGATATGGAATTAGATGGTTTAAGTAGAGATAGAGTTATTAATTATAAGAAGAAACTACCTGGATTTTTATTGATAATATTTGGATTTGTTATTGGTGGTTTGGTGTTTATTAAAAGTAAGAAGATGAAAGATAATCAATTGACTTAAAGAAAGAGACATTATATAATTTATATAGGATAGTAGGTGGTTAAGAGATGGATAATAATCAAGAAATGTTTGATAACCATATCGTTGTTACTGACGATGAGGGTAAAAAATATAGAGCTGAAGTATATGATATATTTCAAGTAGAAGGATACGGTGAAAATAGTTATATAATGTATTCTTTTGGTGAAGCAGTTGATGCTGAAAATGAGAGAGTATATATTTCTAAGATAGTTGAATCAGGGGAAGATTTTGATTTAGTTGAGATTAGTGATCAAGCAGAATGGGATGCTGTTAATAAGGCTATATCTGAAAATCTTGAAAGTTTGGGTGAGGCTTAATGTTAGATAATACTGAAAGTGGTTTTGAGACTACTCAAAGAATATATCTAGATAGTTTAAATAGATATGTTAAAGATTTAGTTAATGAATTAGAGTATATCAGTAATGGTCTTGCTAAACAAAAATCATTTATAAATAGTGTAGAGAATAGAAAAGCTGAACTTACTATGGAATTAGAACGTGTAAAACAAAAGATTGCTGAAGTAAGTAAAGCTAAAGATTTAAGTGATTTAAATATGGATGGTGTTATTTCTACTCATAATAGTCAAAAATTATCTGAAATAGATGAGAAGAGTGATGAGATAAGACAAGAAGTTCAACAGTTAGAAGAAGAATATAAAAAGACTACTGATTCTACAGAAAGAATGATTATTCAATCTAAGATACAATATAAAGAACAAGAATTAAGAAAACTTTATAAGAAGAGTCTTAAGATTGGTAAGAGACAAAGATCTATCATTATAGCTAAGAATAGATTAGATAAACTTAAGAGTAGAGGTATGATGAAACAACAAGCTAAAGTTGCTGAAGATGAGACTAAAGCTGAGGTTATTCAAGATAGAATAGATGCCTCTAAGAACTCTGATAATATTGTTTCTACTATGGTTGAGAAGGTAAGAGAAGCAAGAGTTTCTTATTATAGACACAAAGCTCAAAAAGGTAGAGAAGTATTAGATAAGATGGATGGTAAGTCATTTATTAAAGGAGCTAGAGCTATTGCGATAGCTAAAGTAAAAGCAGAAAAACTTAGAGAAAGAATGAATGCTAGAGAAAATGCTCAAGATATGGTAAATACTGCTGATGTATCAGTAGAACAAGGACAAGCTGTACTTAAAATGTAGCTTGTTTTTTTGTTAACAATAAATGGTTGACATGTATTTAATTGTATAATATAATATATGTGAATTTGGAAGGAGGGAGAACATGGCAGTAAAATTAAGATTAACTAGAATGGGTGCTAAAGGAAGACCTTTTTATAGAATCGTAGCAACTGATTCTCGTAGAAAAAGAGATGGAGAATATATTGAATTAATAGGTACTTATGAACCAATTAATGATAGTAAAGTTAAAATCAACGAAGAAGTTGCTTTGAAATGGTTAGAAAGAGGAGCAATTCCTACTGATACAGTTAGAAATTTATTTAGTAAAAATGGAATCATGAAGAAATTTGCTGATTCTAGAGTAAAGAAGGATAAGTAATATGGATTTAATAGCGTTAACAGAATATTTAGTTAAAAGTATTGTTGTCGACGAGGATGCTGTTAGTGTTAAAGAATTCGATTCAGAAGATGATAAAACTATGTTAATTCAAGTGATGGTTGCTGATGAAGACATGGGTAGAGTTATTGGTAAGAGTGGAAGAAGTGCTAATGCAATTAGAACTTTAGTACAAGCTGCTTCAGCATTACAAGATAATAAATACGTTAAGATAAATATTGATAAATTTTAAGATACACATTAAGTGTATTTTTTTTGTACTAAGCGTCAAGTCTGTTTCTTTTTCTTGTTTATTAGTGTATAATAAATCTTGAGGATGGTTATTATGGAAGAAAGAAAACTACCAACTCATGTTGGAATTATAATGGATGGAAATGGTAGGTGGGCTACTGAAAAAGGAAGACCTAGAACTGATGGACATAGAGAGGGAGCTAATACTTTAAAAGAATTAGCACTTCATATGAATGATTTAGGTATAAAATATGCTTCAGTATATGCTTTTTCTACTGAAAATTTTAAAAGAACTAAAACTGAAGTAGATTTTCTAATGAATTTATTTATTGAAATGTTTAATAATGAATTTGATCAAATATTAAAAAATAATATTAGAATAGTCTTTTCTGGTAGAGAAAAACCACTATCAGACAAAGTTTTAAAAGCTATGAGAGGTATAGAAGAAGAGTCTAAGGATAATACTGGATTAGTCTTAAATGTATGTTTAAATTATGGTTCTCGTAGTGAGATAGTTGATATGACTAAAAAAATATCTGAATTATACAAAGATAATAAAATTAGTTTAGATGATATAGATGAAGAATTAATAAGAAAAAATTTATATAATGATTTACCAGATGTAGATTTCTTAATTAGAACTAGTGGAGAATTAAGACTTAGTAATTTTATGTTATATCAGTTAAGTTATGCAGAGTTTTATTTTACAAGGACTTATTTCCCTGATTTTCATAGTGATGAATTTGATAAAGCTATAGATGATTTTAATGATAGAAATAGAAGATTTGGAGGAAACTAATGAAGACTAGAATTATTAGTGCGATATTAATCGCTATTGTATTTATACCATTCTTATATTTAGGAGGAGTTCCTTTTAGAGTTTTTTTCTCTATATTAGGAGTTTTAGCTTTATATGAGATGATTCATATTAAAGATAAAAAGAATAGATATCCTCTTATTATGAAGATATTATCTTATTTATGTGTTATTACTTTATGTTTGAATAATACTATGTTATTTAGTTCTAATCATATAATTAGTTATCAGATGATTGCTATTATGATGTTTATGTTTATGTTACCTGTAATTTTCTTTAATGATAACGATAGATATAGTATTATGGATGCTTTATATTTAGTTGGAGCAGTTATGTTTATTGGATTAAGTTTCAATATGATTATTCTAACTAGAAATCAAGATATTAATTATTTATTATATTTATTAGCAATTACTATTGTTACTGATACATTTGCTTTATTTACTGGAGCATTAATAGGTAAGCATAAATTATGTCCTGCTATTAGTCCAAAAAAGACTATTGAGGGAAGTGTTGGTGGTTCTTTAATGGGAACTTTTGTAGGAGTAGCATTCTATATAACTGTTATTAATAGTAGTATTAATATTATTTATATAATTTTAGTTACTTTATTATTATCAATAATTGGTCAATGTGGAGACTTAGTATTCTCTAATATTAAGAGATATTTTGATCAAAAAGATTTTGGTAATTTAATACCTGGACATGGAGGAGTATTAGATAGACTTGATAGTTTCTTATTTGTTGTTATCGCATATGTATTATTGATTGATTTGATATAAGGGGTGAACTTACATGGAGATACTTGTTAATATATTACTGTTTATTTTAATATTAGGATTTATAGTATTTGTACATGAATTAGGACATTTTACTTGGGCTAAGATATGTGGAGTATATGTTTATGAATTTGCGCTTGGTATGGGTCCTAAATTATGGTCTAAAAAGGGTAAAGAAACAGAATATTCTTTAAGAGCTATACCAATAGGTGGATTCTGTGCTATGGCTGGAGAAGATGTCGAAGGTGATGAATTAAAGAAAGTACCTAAAAAGAAACGATTACAATCAAAAACACCATTCCAAAGATTCTTAATAATGTTCTTTGGAGCAGGTAATAACTTTATTTCAGCATTCTTACTTTTATTCTTAATTGCTTTAATCTGGGGAGGAACTACTCTAAAGCCAGTAGTTACAGATGTATTAGATGGTGGTGCTGCTCAAGCAGCAGGTATTACTGCAGGAGATAAAATTACTTATATAGATAGTCATAAAATTAAAACTAGTGATGATATTTCTATCTATCTAGCAGTATCTGATCATAAGAAAAAAACAGAAATAGATGTTATTAAAAAATCTGGAGAAAAAGCAACATATAGAGTTATGCCTAAAAAGACTAAAATGAATGGAAATGAAGTTTATATTTATGGTATAACAATGCAACAAGAAGAAACACATGGTATTATAGCTAGTGCTAAATACATGGTAGAAAAAGGAATAAGTTTATGTAGACAAATGGGTATTACAGTTAAATACTTATTCACAGGTCATATAAGTTTAAAACAATTATCTGGTCCAGTAGGAATATACTCAATAGTAGGACAACAAAAAGAATCAGGTATTCAAAATCTATTATACTTGGTTGCTTTCTTAAGTATAAATGTAGGATTTATTAATTTACTTCCTTTACCAGCATTTGATGGAGGACATATAGTATTCATAATCATTGAAGTACTAAGAGGTGGTAAACCAGTACCTCCAGAAATAGAAGCTAAAATTCATATGATAGGTATGATGCTATTACTTCTATTAATGCTCGTCATTACAGTAAGTGATGTTATTAAGTTATTTTAAAAGGTGCTTATGCATCTTTTTTTGTAAAGTAAAAAACTAATATTAGTGTATTTATATAAAAAACCAACACTCTGTATTATAATTAAACTAGGAGATTATAACTATGAAACAATTACAAAAATATATAAATAGTTATAAATTCTATATAACAGTATCTATATCGATACTATGCTTTTTAACTACACTAGTAAGTGTAGGTTTTGGTGCTTTAAATCAAAATTTGAATATTGCTGGAGATGTTGAGTATGTACAAGATCCTGGTAATATGATAATGAGATGGTCTTCTACTTCTTCTGACGATTTTCATAATTCAACATATAAAGATAAAATTAAATCAGTAGATTTTTTAGATAATAAGAACATACCGGAAAATGCAGTGGAGACATGGGATGTATCAATAAATCCAAATACTGGAAAAGTTATGGCATGGATAATAGATGATCCGAGTAATAGTGGTTTCTATAAACTTTACATAGGATCAGACGGAGATGTAGTAGGAAATACTAATTCAAGTTATATGTTTAATCAATTTATGGAATGTGAAGAAATAAACTTTAATAATAATTTTGATACATCAAAAGTAACTAGTATGGATTCTATGTTTTTTAGTTATAAATCTGGTAAAACATCAAAACTAGCTTCTATAAATGGTTTAGAATACTTTGATACATCAAAAGTCACAGAAATGGATAGAATGTTTTATTATTGCAGTAGTTTAACAAATTTGAATTTATTATCATTTAATACAAGTCAAGTAACAAGCATGTTATATATGTTTTCTAGTTGTGAAAACTTAACAAATCTTGATCTTTCAAACTTTAATACAATTAGCGTATCAAATATGTCATCAGTTTTTTCTAATTGTAGTGGATTAACTAGTCTTAATGTATCTAACTTTAATACTATTAATGCGACTTCTATGTCATCTTTGTTTTTAAATTGTAGTAGTTTAACAAGCTTAGATATAACTAATTTTAATATCAGTAATACTATAAGGACGGATTATATGTTTTATAATTGTAGTAGTCTATCAAGTCTAAATGTAACGAACTTTAATACAGACAATGTAACAAATATGTCAAATATGTTTTATAATTGTAGGAACTTAATTAGTCTTGATGTAACAAATTTTAATACAGACAATGTAACCAATATGTCGTCTATGTTTAATGGTTGTAGAAGTTTAACAAGTTTAGATGTAACCAACTTTAATACAAACAATGTAACCAATATGTCGTCTATGTTTAATGGTTGTAGAAGTTTAACAAGTTTAGATGTAACCAACTTTAATACAGATAATGTAACAAATATGTCACATATGTTTTATAATTGTAGTAGTCTATCAAGTATAGATGTAACCAACTTTAATACAGATAATGTAACAGATATGTCATATATGTTTGATAGTTGCAGTAGTTTAACAAGTCTCAATTTGACAAACTTTAGTACAAGTAATGTAACAAATATGCAAGATATGTTTTATAATTGTAGGAACTTAATTAGTCTAGATGTAACCAACTTTAATACAAGTAATGTAACAAAAATGAATTATATGTTTAATGGCTGTAGTAGTTTAACAAGTTTAGATGTAACCAACTTTAATACAAGTAGTGTAACCAATATGTCAGATATGTTTCGTAATTGTAGTAGTTTAATAAGTCTCGATATAAGAAACTTTAATACAAGCAGAGTAACTGATATGTCAGATATGTTTTATCATTGTAACAGTTTAACATCTTTGAATTTAAATAGTTTTAATACAGGTAATGTAACTGATATGTCAGATATGTTTTGTGGTTGTAGCAGTTTAACAACTTTAAAAGTAGATAACTTTGATACATCTAATGTAACTACGATGGAGAGTATGTTTGAATATTGTACTGAATTAAAAACTCTTAATGTGTCTAGTTTTAATACATCCAATGTAACAGATATGAGATCTATGTTTGGTGCTCCTAATAATACTACTGGATATGTAAAGGATATGGAATTACTTAGTTTAGATTTAAGTAGTTTTGATACATCTAATGTAACAGATATGGCATTTATGTTTGATGGATGTAGTAAAGTAAGACAGATTAAAATATCAAATTTATGGGATGTTAGTAATGTTACCGCTTCTTCTAGAATGTTTTATAATTGTGGTAACTTACCTAACTTTAATTCAAGTATTGTTGATGTAAGTATGGCTAAGCCAACAACTCAAGGAGGATATTTAACTTTAGTTTAATCCTTCTTTTCTTTACACTTTGATATGTCTCAAATCTTTAAAATAATGTATACCTGTTGTATAATGATTATGTATAGGATAAAAGGAGGAGTATTATGTTAATTAAGATTGAATTAATTATATTAGTTATCATTGTTATTCTTTCTTTTATTACGGGTATTATTATAAATATAATAGATATTAAGAATGGTAAAAAGAAAAAAGAAGACAAAAAAGAAATAGATGCACAGTATGAAGCAGAAGTTAATAAAGCTTTAAGTAAAGTTATTATTAGTGAAGAGGAGATACTAGAAGGAAAGACTATCTCTAGTATTAATATTCCTAAAGTTATGGAAATAGAATCAGACTTACCTACTATTATTAAGACTATTCCTTTAGAAGGAAATATTAATAATAAAGATGGTGAATAAGATGAAAAGATTTTTTTCTTATATATTTGAGACTACAATTAATGGATTTTTATTCATAGTTAATACTATTAGTAATGGTTTTTATAGTATTAGTATTTTTATTGTGAAAATTTTTAATAAAATATTTAGAAATAAATTTGATAAAACTATAGATAATCTATATAAGAGGGGAAAACCAGAAACATTATTTTTAATAGTAATTTATATATTTAGTTTTACTACTATTTTTGGTATTATTTATTCTCCTAGTAATACTGTTAAATTAGATGAGGGTACTACTTCAATTGAAAAGAATGATAAAACAGATGAAGAAGAAAAAGAAGATAAGAAAGAGAATAATGATCGTATTAAGAAAGAAGATAAATATGATAGTGTATTAGGTAATTATTCTTTTTATAAGTTTGGGGCTACTAGATTAAGTGATGTTAATTTTAATAATTTAAGAAAAGTTAATTCTAATACAGTAGCTTGGATAGCTGTTGATGGTACTAATATTAATTATCCTGTAGTTAAGAGTAGTAATAATGATTATTATTTAAACCATTCATTTAATAGAACTTATAATAGGAATGGATGGGTATTTATGGATTATCGAAATCATAATCTAAATGATAAGAATACTATTTTCTATGGACATAATTTACTTAATGGTACTTCTTTTGGTACTATAGCGAGAGTATTTACTAAGAAATGGTATAATAGTAGTAATCATATGATTATTGTTTTGATGGATAACAAGAAATATATTTATGAGATATTTTCTAATTATTATAGTCCTCCTATAGTAGATTATTTACAAGTATCATTTAATGATAATACAGAGTTTGATGTCTTTGTGAAAAGATTAAAAAATAAGAGTAAACAGAAATATAATGTTAATGTTAATGGTAGTGATCAAATAATTACATTATCTACTTGTACTGATGATAATAAAGGTAGAAAAGTAGTTCATGCGAAATTAATTGGTGTTACTAATAGATAATTTAGAGAAATTTTATTATAATAAGATGTAGTAATACATCTTTTTATATGGAGGGTTCTTATGATTGCGGAAGTTTTAGTTGAAATTAGTAATAGTAACGTTGATAAAACTTTTGATTATAATGTACCAAGTAAATTTATTAATGATATAAAAGTTGGTATTAGAGTAGAAGTTCCATTTGGTAGAAGAATAGTCAATGGATTTGTTTTGGCTGTTAAAAACACAAGTGAATTAGATAATTTAAAAGATATTAGTAATATTATAGATAAAGATATTGTTTTAACAGATGAATTATTAGAGTTAGGTAAAGTAGTACAAGATAAAACTTTATCTACTTTAATATCTTGTTATCAAGTAATGTTACCTAAAGCTTTAAAAGCTAAAGTTAATTCTAATATTAATAAGAAATATGAATATTATTATAAAGTTAATGATATAGATTTAAGTACTTATAAATTTAATGATAAACAGAAATTAATAATAGATTTATGTAAGAATGATTTTGTTAAAAGAGATAAATTAAAAGATATCAGTATTAGTAGTTTAAATACTTTATTAAATAAAGGTGTATTAATTGAAGATAAAAGAGAAGCTTATAGATTAAATTATTCTGATACTGAGAGAGTTATACATAAATTAACTCCTAAACAAAAAGATATTTATGATGAGATAATTAATTATAAGGATTTAAAACCATCTTTAATATATGGTGTTACTGGTAGTGGTAAGACTGAAATATATATGGAATTAATTGATTATTACTTAAAGAAGGGTAAAACTGCTTTAATGTTGGTTCCTGAAATTAGTTTAACTACGCAATTAATCAATAGATTTGTAGCTCGTTTTGGTAAAAGAATCGCAGCTCTTCATTCAGCTTTATCTGATGGTGAAAGATATGATGAATACAGAAGAATTATGAAGGGTGAAGTATCTATTGTGATAGGAGCAAGAAGTGCTGTATTTGCACCACTTAAAGATATTGGAGTAATAATAGTAGATGAAGAACATTCAGACTCTTATAAACAGAGTGAATCTAATCCTCGATATAACGCTAAAGAAGTAGCTCTTATTCGATCAGAGTATCATAATGCGAAAGTAGTATTTGGTTCTGCTACTCCTTCCTTAGAAGCTATGGCTCGTGCTAAAAAAGGTGTATTTCATTTACTTGAATTAATGGAAAGAGTTAATGGAAGAAGTCTACCTGAAGTAAAGATAATTGATATGAATAAAGAAATCAGAAGAGCTAGTGGACATTTCTCTTTAGAGTTAATTAATACGATTAGAGAAAAGGTATCTTTAGGAGAACAAGTTATCCTTTTACTAAATAGAAGAGGATATGCTTCCTTTGTAACTTGTAAGAATTGTGGTTATACATTTAAATGTCCTAATTGTGATATTAGTTTAACTTATCATAAGAGTAGTAATACTATGAGATGTCATTATTGTGGATATGGTGATTCTAAACCTAGTAAGTGTCCTTCATGTGGAGAAACTTCTATTAATGATTTGGGTGTAGGTACTCAGAGGATTGAAGAAGAATTAGAAAAATTAGTAGATGCAAAAGTACTTAGAATGGATTATGATACTACTAGTAGGAAAGGATCTCATGAGAAGATGATTAATTCATTTAAAAATCATGAATATGACATTTTATTAGGTACTCAGATGGTCTCTAAAGGATTAGATTTTCCACTTGTTACATTAGTAGGAGTAATTAATGCAGATACTTCATTAAATATACCTGATTATAATTCATCATTTAATACTTTCTCTTTACTAAATCAAGTTAGTGGTAGAGCAGGTCGCTCTGAAAAATCAGGTACTGTTTATATTCAAACATTTAATAAAGATCATTATGCGATTAAGTATGCTTCTCTTAATAATTATTTAGATTTCTATAACGAAGAAATGAAAATTAGAAGAATACTTAAATATCCTCCATATTATTATCTTTGTTATATAAGAATTAGTGGTAAAGATAATATTATTACTAATACTGAAGCTAATAAAATTAAAAGAAGTTTAGAACGTAATATTAATTCTATTATTCTAGGACCTAGTCCATCTATTCTATATAAGATTAATAATGTATATAGATATTCTATTATTATTAAATATAAAGATATTAATGATATTAAAGATATCTTAATTAAAATAAATAATCATTATAAAAATAATAAAGATATTAAAATAGATATTGACTTTAATCCTTTACACATATTATAGTTATCTATTTTAAATAACTTGAAAATATGTTATGTTTATATTAGAGAATAGAGGTGTGTCTATGCAATTTTTTGATAATAAGGGATCTAATTATAATAGTGAACAAGAAGATATAGTTTTTGAAAATGATGGACAAGAAGTAGAAGCTAATAAGAAAAATCAAGAATATTATCAAAAACTTATGGATGAATCTGGATCTAAGAAGAGTGATTATTATGATAAAAAAGATCCATTAGTAAGATTAATACTATTAGTTCTAGCGATTATTATTATAGTTGGAACAGTATTTATTATTATGAGAGGTACTGGTTAATGTTTAAAGAATTACTAGAGAGAGATGACACAAAAGAATTCATAGATAAACTTTATACCTATGAAATATATAAAGGAAGAGAGTATTCTAATTATGATTTAATTGGAATCTTTTATGATGCAATATATAAATTTAGTTTAATAATTGATAATATAGGTTATTATGAAAATTATTTAGTAGAATTAGATTTATTATTTAGAAGAATAGAAAAAGAATTTAGTATTAAAGATGGTATTAATAAATTACTTAGTATGATCTTAGTAAATAAAGTTAATATTACTGATAAAGAAGAATTTATTAGATATGTATATTTAAAATATATAGAGAATGGTTATTTTATACATGCTTATAGTCCTATATATACTGAGAGTATTAAAAATAATGGATTTAAGATTAATAAGTATACTAATTTATATAATGATTTTATTATGTTAAAAGAGATACTTAATAAATATAAAGATAACTATATTAATAAAGATTTTACTTTAGATGAAGTAGTATTTACTGATAGTATGGAATTAGCTTATTTTTATTCATTAAGAAGCCCTATGTACTTTTATGATTTAATATGTGGAGATGAACATCTTAATGATAAAGATTGCTATGTTAAGAAAGATTATAAGAGTTGTTTAGATAATATTAATAAAGTTATTAAGAAATTAAATATTTCTTTAGAAGATAGTAATAAAATTATAGATGTGTTTAATAGAGAATGGAAATTATTAAATAATGATAATTATAATAATAGTAGTTTTATTCTAGTTAAAAGAAAAGTTATTGATAATAATAAATTAGATTTAGATAAATTTATTGATGAATTTAAAGAAGAAGATTATTTTATTATTTTAGATAGATTAATTAATAATAATTATAATAATGTTATATGTAATAAAGATATTGATTCTAAAGATATAGAGTTTTTAAATATTGATAATTTAAAAGAAAAGATAGAGGAAACACCTGAAGAGATAAAGATTAATAGTGAAGGTGTAGTATCTACATTTATAATTGCTGGATCAATATTAATAACATTAGGGGTTGTTGTAACTTTAATATTATTTTTATGAGAAGGTGATTTGATGAGAGTAGTATTTATGGGAACACCGGTATTTTCTTGTAATGTACTTAATGGTTTAATAGAGAATTATGATGTTGTAGGGATAGTTAGTCAACCAGATAAAGAAGTAGGAAGAAAAAAAGTATTAACTGCTACTCCTACTAAAGAAATAGGTTTAAAAAATAATATTAAAGTTATTCAACCTATAAAAATTAGGAAAGAATACCAAGAAGTATTAGAATTAAAACCTGATTTAATAGTAACTTGTGCTTATGGACAAATAATACCAGAAGAAATATTAGATTATCCTAAATATGGATGTATTAATGTACATGCATCATTACTACCTAAATATAGAGGTGGGGCTCCAATACATAGATCTATTATTAATGGTGATAAAGAGACTGGTATTACTATTATGTATATGGATAAAGGTATGGATACTGGTAATATTATTTCTCAAGAGAAAATTAGTATAGAAGAAAATGATAATTTAGAGACAGTATCTAATAAATTAAGTGTATTAGGTAGAGACTTATTATTAAAAACTTTACCTAGTATAATTGAAGGTACTAATGAATCTATTAAACAAGATGAGAATGAAGTGACTTATGCTTATAATATTAAGCCTGAAGAAGAACATATTGATTTTAATAAAACATCAGAAGAAATAAATAACTTAGTTAGAGGATTATCTCCTATGATAGGTGCTTATTTTATGATGGATGGTAATAGATGCAAAGTATTTAAAACTAGAATAGGTACTGAAAAATATAATAATATTGGAGTAATTAATAAAATATATAAAGATGGTATAGGTATATCTTGTAAGGATGGAGAAATAATCTTAGAAGAGATACAACCGTTTGGTAAAAAGAAAATGTTAGTTTCTAGTTATTTAAATGGTATTAAAAAAGAGGAATTATTAGATAAAGAATTAAATGATTAGTTTAATTGTAAAAAAAGAGATAGTTAGTTTGAATGTTAACTATCTTTTTATTATGTATGTTATAATTAATTTAAGGTAAGTGATAATATGTCAAGATTATATGAAGTTGCTAAAAATGTAATATCAGCTAACGGCATGGAAGAAACTGAAAACATTTTATTCGGAAGGGATGGAATGTTTAGTAGTGGAGATCCGTATTTTAAGAGTGTTATTTCGCGCTTTATAAAAAGAAAAGAACTTATTATTAGAAAAGAAGGAAGCAACTTAATCTTTGATTTAAATAATTATAATGATATTTGGAATATTATTTTTTTGGGTGAATATATAAAAGAGAATGATACTTTATATCAAGAGTATGATAAATTTCTTAAAGAATTAAATGATATGAAAGATGAACTTAATAGAATTGCAAGTAAACACGATGCTGCAACTAATACTGAAGAACATTTGAAAATTGAAGAAGAAAAAGCTGCATTTAAGGTTCAAGTTAATGCAAAAAGAGAGTTGTTAAGAAACTATAAAGAAGCGATAGAAATTTATAGTAAAATTGATTGGGTAAAGCTAGAAAATTCTAATGATGAGATAGAAAAGTTAGAAGCTGTAAACGTATTAAAACAATCTATTAATATAATCCATAAATTAAGAAATGCTATCCAACATGGCACTGCTGATATAAATAATGAAATGTTTATAAATGAAAATGGCTTTAGTGTGAAAATACCAATTGAATACGTAAATGGATTAACTAATGGAAGGATAATAGCTTACGAGGAAGATAAAATATTAGTAGAAAAAACTAGCACTATATCATCTTCAATATTAAAAGAACTTGGTTACGATGTAAAAAAAGTAGAAAGTTTTTTCTATAATGTTGAACCATGTTATTTAAACTATTTACTTGAATTGTTGGATTATGATTATGATAAACTATATGAGTTAAATATAAATATTTTTAATAATGAAGAAGGTTTTAGATATTTGTTTGAACATGGTATTAGCTTGGAGGATATAAATAGTCTAAATATATCAGTGTTTAAAAATCCAGAATGTGCTGTTGATTTGTATGAAAAAGGAGTCGATATAAGTAATTTACCTAGTACTGTATATGATAATTATGATGGAACTAAAAAATTAATTAAGAAAGAGATTGATATTAAGGGATTACCTTCTAGTGTTTTTAAAAATATTGATACAACACTACTATTTTTTGATAAAGGTCTTAACTTGATGGAATTACCGGAATGTGCTTTTTATTTTCCTCAAGCCACCTTGTTATTTAATGAATTGAATATTAACATGAACGATTTATGTTTTGAAGCATTTGAATATCCTAAATTAACAGCAAAATTGTTAGCAAGAGGTATAAAAATTAATGAATTGTCTCAATTACCATATATTGCATATGTAAAAGGAGAAGGAACACTTTTTTTGCAGGATAATGGTATAGATATTACTAATATCGAGTTTGGTGCTTTTGAATTTCCTGAAAATGTCGTATTATTAAAAAATAAAGGTTTTGATATATATAGGTTGAAGGATACTGCGTTTATCAATGTACAAGATGTTATTGATATGCATGATAAAAAAATAGATGTTTATAAATTATCATATAATGCTTTTTACTTTGCTAAAGAAGTTATTAGATTATTTGAGCTCGGAATAGATATATATAATATTCCCAATAAAGCATTTGCACATTCAAAATCTACTATCGAATTATTTGAAAATGGAATAGATATTTATAATTTACCTGATATTGCCTTTGAATATCCTGATGAAGTTTTAAAATTACGAGATGCTGGAATAGATATTTATAGTATTTCTAAAGAAGCGTTTTATAATTCTGAATCTGCTTTAGAATTATTTAACCAAGGTATAAATATTTATAATTTACCTTTTGGTGCTTTTGAGCATCCCCAAGAAGCTATACAATTAATAAAAGAAGGAATAGATTTTTGTCAAATTCCATATGATTCCTTGCTTTATGCAGATAAAATTATTGATTTAAAACATAAAAAAATTAATATTTATAATCTCCCTAAAGAAGCTCTAGCAAATTCTGAAAAGACAATTTACTTGTCTGATCAAGGGATAGATATTTATAAGTTAGATAGTGGTTTTTTTTACTTACCAGATTTAGTTTCAACTCTTTTTAATAATGGGATAGATGTAAATCAATTTTCTTATGACGTTTATTTGGAAAAATGTGGTGAAAGGGGTCATTATGTTGATGATGATTTAGTTGATAGAATAAATTATTTGTTGGATTTGGTTGATGATGATTATGAACGTTTGAAAAAATTACCTAAAGAATTCTTTGAGTGTGATTCTGCATTAGTAGATGAAATGTATAAAAATTATAATGAAAATCTTGCTAAAAGTATATTTGGTATTAATAATCCAAAATTAATTGCTACATTAGTTTATTGTGATAGTGTATTAAAAAACTATCAAAAAGAAAATGCTGATTATGATCTTATTGACGAAACTCCATTACAAATAATACTTTCTTGCGTTAGAGATACAATGAAATATAAAAATAATATTACTGATGTAGATATGGATGACACAACTTATTTAAGACAATTTACTTTAGATGGAACAGGTACTGAAAGAACTGATGAATCATTAAAAAATAATATTTTAGATAAGATGAGAAATTCTATATGTCATTTTAGATTTAAACCTGTTAAAGATGAAGATGGTAATATAGTAGAAGATAAAGTTTATTTGTATGATAAAGCTGATCGCGATCAACATAATAATTTTAATATTATTATGGATATTAATAAATTGGTTGAACTTACTCATCAAATTGAATTGAATTTGGAAACTAAAGATATAGGAAGTAGACAACATACTAGATAAGTAATATAATTGTTATGATAAGGAGTTATAATGAAAGAAGCAATTGATTTCATAAAAAAAACTAGTGATAGTAAAAGAGGAAAAGCTATATGGTTTTTTATAGGTTTTGCTTTATTGTTGCTAATTTTAATGGTTATTGCTAGAACTTCTGCTCATTATCCTTTAGAAAAACAATTAGAAGATATTAGAAATGCTAATAATAAAGATAATGGTGCTAATATAGTAGATTTATTAAAATTTAATTATGCTTATAATTATGGTGTTATTCATGATAATACTGTTATAAAAATAAATGGAAAAATTAATGAAGATAGAGAAGAATTTACTTGTAGTAATGGAAAAATTACTAATAAATATTTTCGTAATAAAGATGGTCTTTTTAAATATGAAAATCTAAAATGGATTGAAAGTGATGAATGTAGTAAATTCTATAAGTTTTATAATTTAGCTTATATAGACAAAATATTAGAAGAAGCTACATTAGATCATAATATTACTTATAACGATGGTAGAGTAGAATTATTCTTATTAATAAGTATTAATAATATTAATAAAATAATTGATGATAAAACTACTGATTATAGCGATGATCCTGTTAAGATTAGTATTTCTTATGATGAAGCTGGTGTTATAAGTACTATTAGTTATGATTTAAGTAGTTATTGTACTACTATGAAGCTATGTAAAAAGAACTTAAATATTCATTTAAAATACTATGATATAGGTAAAGTTGAAAAGATAGATAATCCATTACAATAAACTAGCAATATGCTAGTTTTTGTTTTATAATTTAAGTATGAATATATATGGAATAGATTTAGAAAACTTAGAAAAATATTTAGAAGAAATTGGTGAAAAGAAATTTCATGCTAAACAGATATTTAGATGGTTGTATGATAAGAAGATTAATTCTTTTGACGAGATAACTGATTTGAAAAAAGAGGTTATAAGTAAGTTAAAAGAAGATTTCTCTATGGATATGATTAAGATTGTTAAGATAGAGAAAAGTGAAGATACTTCTAAATATTTATTTGAGTTAAGTGATGGTGAACATGTTGAAGCTGTTTTAATGATGCACGATTATGGTAGAAGTGTATGTGTTTCATCTCAAGTTGGTTGTAATATGGGATGTGCTTTTTGTGAGTCGGGAAGACGTAAAAAAGTAAGAAATCTTGAAGCATATGAGATGGTTGAACAGATATTATTGATTGAGAATAGTTTAGGTGAACGTATTAGTCATGTTGTTGTGATGGGCATTGGAGAACCTTTTGATAATTATGATAATTTAATTAGTTTTATTAAGATTATTAATTCTAATTATGGATTGAGTATTGGAGCTAGACATATTACTGTTAGTACTTGTGGTATTATTCCTAAAATAAAAGAATTTAGTAATTTAGACTTACAAGTTAATTTAGCAATTAGTCTACATGGACCTAATGATGAGATTAGAAATAAGATAATGCCTATTAATAAAATTTATCCTATTGATGACTTAATGGCTTCATTGGATGAGTATTATGCTAAGACTAATAGACGTCTTACGATTGAGTATATTATGATAGATGGAGTTAATGATAGTGATAGTAGTGCAACTCTATTAAGTGAGTTATTAAAGGGAAGAAATTGCTATGTTAATTTGATTCCTTATAATGAAACTAAAAATATTCAATTTAAACGAAGTAAAATGAGACAAATTAGTAGTTTTTATGATATACTTAAGAAGAATGGAATTAATGTGACAATCAGGAGGGAATTTGGTGGCAATATAAGTGCTGCTTGTGGACAACTTAGAAGTAAGGAGGAAGATATATGAAATCCTTTTATTTAACAGATGCAGGAAAAGTTAGAGATCATAATGAAGACAGTGTAGTTATAGTTGAAAGTAAGGGAGTACAATTAATGGCAATAGCTGATGGAATGGGAGGTCATCGTGCTGGTGAGGTTGCATCAAGTATTGCGATTAATTATTTAGCAACGCATTTTAAAGAATCATTTGTTAATATGAGTAAGGTAGATGCGGTTAAATGGATAAGAAGTGCTTTTGAAGAGATTAATAATTTGATTTTTCAACATGAAAAAAATAATCCTGAAAGTAAGGGAATGGGTACTACTTTAGTTATGGCTATATTAACTAAAGATTATCTATTATTTGGTAATGTTGGAGATTCAAGTGGTTTTGTTATGAAAGATAACGTACTACATAAAGTTACTTATGATCATACGTTAGTAAATTTATTAGTTAGTGCAGGAGAGTTAACTAAAGAAGAAGCTACTCATCATCCTAAAAAGAATGTACTTATGAAAGCATTGGGTGCTAGTAGTAAAGTTGATGTTGATATCTTTGATTGTAATATGGATATATCAGAGATACTTTTATCAAGCGATGGATTAACTAATATGTTAGATAAAGATCAAATATGCAAAGTATTATTAAATAAAGATGATACTGTAGAAGAAAAGGTTAATAAGCTTATTAGTAAAGCTAATAATAGGGGTGGAACAGATAACATTTCGGTTGCGTACTTAGTTCGTGAGGAAGTGAGTTCAAAATGATAGCAAAGGGGCAAAAAATTAATGATCGTTATGAAGTCATAAGATCTATTGGTGAAGGTGGTATGGCTAATGTTTATCTAGGATACGATACTATCTTAGATAGAAATGTAGCGATTAAAGTATTACGTGGAGATTTATCTAATGATGAGAAATTTGTTAGAAGATTCCAAAGAGAAGCATTATCTGCTTCATCATTAGCTCATCCTAATATTGTTGAGATGTATGATGTAGGAGAAGATGATGGTCTATACTATATCGTCATGGAGTTTATTGATGGTATAACTTTAAAACAATTATTAAAGAAACGTGGAAGTTTGACTCTATCAGAAACATTAGACATTATGTCTCAATTAACTGATGGTATGAGTCATGCCCATGATTCATATATTATTCATAGAGACTTAAAGCCTCAAAATATAATGATTAAAGATGATGGACAAATTAAAATTACTGATTTTGGTATTGCGATGGCACTTAATAGTACACAATTAACACAAACTAATTCAGTAATGGGATCAGTTCATTATCTACCTCCAGAACAAGCTTCTGGTAAGGGAGCAACTGTTAAAAGCGATATTTATTCAATGGGAATTATCTTTTATGAATTATTAACTGGTAAATTACCATTTAAAGGAGAAAATGCTGTTGAGATAGCTCTTAAACAAATGAGGGATCCTCTTCCAAGTATTAGAAAGGATAATCCTGAGATACCTCAAAGTATTGAAAATATAATTTTAAAAGCAACAGCTAAGAATCCTAAAAATAGATATGAAGATTCTCGTGAAATGCATGAAGATTTATTAACTGCTTTAGATGAGAGTCGTATGAATGAAGAAAAAATTAAATTTAAATATCCTGAACATGAAATGAGTGAAAAGAAGAAAGCTGAAGCTGCTAAAGCTAAAGAAGAAGCTAAGAAAGATGAAGAAGAGGATGTTGAAGATACTGCTGAAATAGCTGAAAAGATCGAGGACGATAAAGAAGATAAAAGAAATAAAAAATTAATTATAGCTTTATCATCAATCTTAGGAGTAGCTATATTAGCTCTAATATTAGTTTTTGGAGTATTCCCATTATTCTCTAAGAAAGATAATGTAGAGATTCCTAACTGTGAAGGATATAAAGTAGAAACTTGTGAGAAGAAATTACAAGCTTTAGGATTTGAAGTAAATCCTACTATTAAGAAAGTATATTCTACTGATGTTAAAGAAGATCGAGTAGTTAAAACTAATCCTGAAGCAGGACGTAGTGTTAAATATGGTACTAAGGTTACTATTTATAAATCAAAAGGAGAAGAAACTTTTGAATTAGAAGATTATACTGGTAAGAATTATGCAGAAGTTAAGAATAAATTAGAATCTGATTATGGATTGAAAGTAACTATTGAGAAAAAAGACGTTAGTAAACCTGTTGAAGATTCTGAATTAATCATTGAACAAAGTTTACCTAAAGGTACTAAGGTTAAAGCAGGAGATAGTATTACACTGTTTGTACCTAATGTTTTAGAGACTATGCCTAATTTCTATGGTAAACATAAAGATGAAGTATATGCTTTCTGTAAGCAATATGGTTTAACTTGTAAAGAGAAGTCTGAGGAGTCTGCAATTAATGCTGAAGATACTGTAATAGGTCAATCATTGAGCGCAGGAAGTACTATAATTAAAGGTTCAACATTGACTATTACTGTTGCAGTTAAACCTAAAGAAACACCTAAACCTACAACGACACCAACACCAGAACCATCTGAATAGGAGGATAAATGAAAGGACAAATTGTTAAAATAGTTAGTGACTTACACTATGTAAAATATGAAAATTCAGTTTATCCTTGTAAATGTAGAGGTTATATGAGACATGAACATATTCTACCCTTAGTGGGTGATTATGTTCTTTTTGATACAGAAAAATTAGTTATAGATAGAATAGAACCTAGAAAAAATTGTTTTAAAAGACCTAAAGTTAGTAATATAGATCAAGCATTTATTATTACTAGTTTAGTTGTTCCTGATTTTAGTTTAAATTTATTAGATAAATTTATTATTCATATGGAATTAAATCATGTAGAACCAATAATTATTATTACTAAAGGTGATTTAGTTGATGATATGAATAAATTTGATGAAGATTTAGAATATTATAAAAAAATAGGATATAAAGTATTATTTAATACTGAGTTAGATGAAATTAGTAAGTTATTGAAAGATAAAGTATCTGTATTTACAGGTCAAACTGGAGCAGGTAAATCTACATTAATTAATAAACTTGATTCTACATATGATATTGAAGTTGGAGAAGTGAGTCTTGCGTTAGGTAGAGGACGTCATACTACTAGAGAGACTTCAATGTATGAGTTATGTGGTGGTTTATGTATTGATACTCCTGGATTTTCTGCTTTAGATTTAGGTGATTATTCTAAAGAAGAGATTAGAGATGCCTTCATTGAATTTAAGAACTATAATTGTGAATATAGAGATTGTATGCATAAAAATACAGATAATTGTGGTGTATATGAAGCTGTTTTAGATAATAATATATTAAAGAGTAGATATATTAATTATCTAAAATTTATAGGAGATGATTATAATGAAAGTTAGTGTATCTTTTTTAACTAGTGATAATGCTCCACGTGATTTAAAATTACTAAATGAAACAGATTGTGATTATATACATGTTGATGTTATGGATGGTAAGTTTGTTAAGAATAAAACTATGCCTTTCAGTGAGATGAAAAATATTTATAAATATACTGATAAAAGATTAGATGTTCATTTGATGTGTGCTGATCCAGAAAAGTATATTCATAAATATGCTAGTTTAAATACTGAGTATATTACTATTCATGTAGAGATTAATGAAGATATTAATAAATTAATTAAGTTAATAAAATCTTATTCTATTAAAGTGGGTTTATCTATTAAACCTAATACTAATATTAGGGATATTATTCCATATCTTCCTTATATAGATTTAATACTTGTGATGAGTGTTGAACCTGGAGAGGGAGGACAAACATTTATTACTTCATCTGAAGAGAAGGTTAAAGAGATTAGAAAATTATTTGAAGAATATAATCTTAATGACATAGTTATTAATATAGATGGTGGAGTAAATGATGATACTATTAAATACTGTAGAGACTGTGATATGGTCACTGCTGGTAGTTATATTTTAGAAGGGGATAATTATCAAAAAAATATAGATAGTTTGAGATAAATTTGTTATAATGTGTATGATAAGGGGTGATTGTTATGGATAATAATCAAAACAATAATGAACCTGTATTACAACCAATGGACGAGAATGTTCAAGTTAATAATACTGTTCAACCAGAGATACAACCTGATAATAGTGTGAATACTAATAATAATCAAAATAATGAAGATATAGCACTACATACTAGAATGATTCAAGATCAAAAAGCTAATCCTCAAATTAATTTAGCGGCTTATGAGAAGAGTAAAGAGAAAAAAGAAAAAGAAGTAAAAACATTTACTGAGGATCCTCATGCTGGAGTAAAAAGATTTTTTGGATTCCTTTTAGTAATATTATTATTAGCTTTTGCTATCTTTTTACCTACTATTTCTGAGAAATTAAGTGAATGGAAAAATCAAAAAGATAATGAAGCTTTAATTAACGGACATTTAAGATGTAGTATGACTAAAAATACTGATACTTTGAAAGTAGAGTATAGTCAAAACTTTAAATTTGCTAATAGTAGAATAATTAATTATAAATATGAAGAATCTTCTACTGGTTCTACTCAAGATACTAAAGAATTAGAAGCTATTGATCATGCTTGTAGAGATTTAGATCAAAAGACTAGTAGTGTTGTAGGACTTACTATTACATGTTCAATTACTTCTACTAATGCTACTGTTGTTCAAGAATTTAATTTAGATACAATGGATATGGCAAGTATGAAGGCTGCTTTTGCAGAAGCAGGAGGAACATATCCAGAATTCAGTGCTGGAGAGAATGTTGATACAGTACAGAGTAAAGTACAAAGTGCTGGATATAAATGTGAAAAGATGCCTTAAAATCAGTGAAAACTGATTTTTTCTTTTATTGAAAATTATGTTTTTTAATAATATAATTAAGATGGTATGGTGATTATATGTATAATAAAAAGATAGATGAAATATACAAATTATTAAATAGTTCTAAAGAGGGATTATCTTCTTCTGAAGCTTCTAAGAGATTAGAAAAAGATGGATATAATGAGTTAATTGAGAAGAAGAGTAGATCTAAATTTAGTATCTTTTTAGAGCAATTTAAAGATATGATGATTGTTATCTTAATAATAGTAGGTATAGTTATGACTATTTATGGATTCTTAGTAGATCATAATTTTACTGATCCTATTGTTATTTTTGTAGTTGTATTTTTAAATGCGATAATGGGTTTTTTACAAGAAGTAAAAGCAGAAGTTACTTTAGAAGGATTAAAGAGTTATATAGTAAAAAAATCTTTAGTTAAAAGAGATGGTAAATTAGAATTAATTGATTCTAAAGATATAGTAGTAGGAGATATCATTGTTTTACAAGCAGGAGATAGAGTAGCTGCTGATGCTAGAATTATTGAAGCTGATAATTTCTTTGTAGATGAATCTGCTTTAACTGGAGAAAGTGTTCCGATAGAAAAAGTTTCTCATGTTATTAAAGAGGGTAATCAGATACAAGATCAATTTAATATGATTTTCTCATCTAGTAATGTTACTAGTGGTAGATGTGAAGCTATTGTTACAGCTACTGGTATGAATACTGAATTAGGTAAAATAGCTACATCTTTGAATACTCCATATAGAGTTGAAACACCTCTAGAGAGAAAGATAAGTGAAATTAGTAAAACTATTACTAAATTAATATTCTTAATCTTAATATTTATCTTTTTCTATAGTGTATTTACTAATAGTACTTTGATGGAAGCTATTATGTTGTGTGCATCACTAGCGGTTGCTGCGATACCAGAAGGATTACCTGCTGTTATCACAATAACTCTATCTAATGGAACAAGTGCTTTATTAAAAAGGAAAGCTGTAGTTCGTCAGATGAGTGCGGTTGAAACTCTTGGTTCAATCAATGTAATATGTTCTGATAAGACTGGTACTATTACGCAAAATAAGATGCATGTTGTTAAAGACGTAGTTTATAATCAAGAAATGTTAAATTATGTCTTTGGTTTATGTAATGATACGTTAATTGAAGATGATAAGTTAGTTGGAGATCCTACTGAGAGTTGTCTATATGATTATCTACAAGAGAAAAATATAGATGTAATGGATATGAGAATTAATCATAAGAGGATTATTTCTGCTCCGTTTGATTCAGATAGGAAAATGATGAGTACTGTTAATTTTATTGATGGTAAGAGTTATTTGTTTGTTAAAGGGTCTTTCTCTAATGTCTTAAATAAATGTAGTTATATTGGTGATAAAAAGACTAAATTAAGTGATTCTAAGAAGAAAGAAATAACTGATATGGCTAATAATATGGCTAAAGATGCTTTAAGAGTTATGAGTTATGCTTATAAAGAGTTAGATAATACTCCTAAGAGTAGTAAAGCTGTTTTAGAAGAGGAATCTGATTTAATTCTTTGTGGTGTAGTAGGTATTATTGATCCACCTAGAAAGAGTGTTAAAGAAAGCGTTAAACAGTGTAAGAAAGCCTCAATTAGACCTATTATGATTACAGGAGACTCATTAATTACTGCTTGTGCTATTGCGAAAGAAGTAGGTATTATTAAGGATGATTCTGAAGGTATTTTAGGTTCTGAATTAGATAAGTATAGTGATGAAGAATTAGTAGAAGTTGTTAATAAATATAATGTTTATGCGAGAGTTAATCCTATTCATAAATTGAGAATTATTCATGCTTTACAAAAACAAGATTTGATAGTTGCGATGACAGGGGATGGAGTTAATGATGCTCCTGCTATTAAAGATGCTAATGTTGGTATAGGTATGGGTATTACTGGTACTGATGTTACTAAAAATGTAAGTGATGTTGTACTTTTAGAAGAAAGTTTTTCAACTATAGTAGTTGCTATAAAAGAAGGTAGAAGAATATTTGCTAATATTAGGAATAATGTTGTTTACTCACTATCTTCTAATATTGCGGAATTATTAATTGTTATTACTGGTATGTTTACTGGAAATATTATCTTATTACCAATACATATATTATTTATCGATTTAATAACTGATTCTATTCCTTCTATTGCCTTATCATTTGAAGGGGCAGCTACTGGTATTATGAATGAAAAACCTAATAGTGTTAATAAACCTATATTTACTCCATTTATATTAGCTTGTCTTATTACTTCAGCAATTGTTGAAACAATAATGGTATTATTTGTATACTTCTATACCTTAAGTATTAATCCATCTATTGCGATGGAAGTAGCTCTATTATCATTAGTTATCCAAGAATTAGTTTATGCGGTTACTTGTCGTAATTTAAAGAGTCCAATTATTAATCAAGGATTCTTCTCTAATAAAGTAATGAATATAAGTTTAGTAATATTATTATTGGTAGAATTAGTATTCTTCTTAACACCTGTAGGTTCTATTATTAGTATTTCTACATTAACTATTACTAATGTATTAATGGTATTATTATTCAATGTATTTTCATTCTTTATATATGAATTTATGAAACCATTCCTAAGAAAGAAATTTAGAGATTAATAGTAAACTTGATTGCTTCTCAAAGATATGATAGTATATCTTTGAGGAGTTTTTATATGAAGAAATATACTTATTATATGTTAATAATTTCTCTTATTATGATTGGATCTGGATTATTTTTAATTACACCAGATTATAATATGAAAAAAGTAAATACTTCTCTTACTACTAAGTCTTTAAAGAGTAACACTGTTAATACAGTTAGTATAAAGAAAGAGATAGAAAAGAGAAGATTAGCTAAAAAAAGAGCAGAACAAAAGAAGATTCAAGCAAGAATAGCGTCTGAATCTAATCTTAAGTTAGAGAGTAAAAAAGTTAATGCGAAAACTTTAAGAAGTGGTTCTGGTAGAGTATCTTATTATGGGCTTAATTGTGCAGGATGCTCTGGTAGAGTAGGAGCGGGTAAAACTTTAAAAGGATCTTATTATAATGACCCTAAATTTGGTTATGTACGTGCTTTAGCTGCGGGAAGAGAGTTTTCTTATGGTACTATCATCAGAATTAGTGGTACACCTCTAGGTACTTTTACAGGAGTAGTATTAGATAGAGGAGGAAATATTGGTTCTGGTAGAAGATTCATGTTTGATGTGCTTGTTGGTAGTGAAGCTGAAGCTTATAAATATGGAGTAAGTAGTATCAAATATGAAGTTTTAAGGTATGGTTATTAGGAGTGTAATATCTCCTTTTTTTTGATATAATAATTATGGAGGTAATTATGAAATTAAAAGTACGTGGATTTGAAATATGTAAAGGTTATGAAGATAAAGATATCAATTTACCAGTTAGAAAAACTAAGTTTTCAGCAGGATATGATATAGAGTGTGCTGAAGATACAATAGTTCCTTGTAAGAGTAATACTCCTACATTTATACCTACTGGTATTAAAGCTTATATGGGAGAAGATGAAGTATTATATTTATATAATAGAAGTTCTAATCCTAAGAAAAAGGGACTTGTTTTAGCTAACTCAGTAGGAGTAATTGATAAAGATTATTATGGTAATCCTGATAATGACGGTCATATTATGTTTGCTTTCTATAACGTTAAAGATGAAGATATTACTATTAAGAAGGGTGAAGCTATTGGACAAGGAGTATTTATGAAATACTTAATTACTGATAATGATAAAGCTTCTGGAAATAGAATGGGTGGATTTGGTTCCACAGATAAGTTATAATATTTATAGGAGGGATCGTATGAGATTTTTTAAATGTAATAAATGTGGTAACGTAGTTGCGTTAGTTGATGATAAAAGTAGTGAATTAGCTTGTTGTGGAGAAAAGATGATGGAACTTATCCCAAGAGCAGTTGATGCTGCTGTAGAAAAACATGTTCCTAAGATATTTATTGATGAAAATATAGTAGATATTAAAGTAGGAGAAGTTTCTCATCCTATGGAAAAAGAACATTATATTCCTTTTATCGCTATAGAGACTAATTGTGGTATTGAAATTAATAAATTAAGTCCAGGAAGTGAACCTGAAACTAGATTTATATTAGATGAAGATGAAGAGTTATATACAACATATGCTTATTGTAATAAACATGGTCTTTGGACTGATAAATAATGTAAAATAATAAAACATTCATGAATAAATGAATGTTTTTTGATATAATGTAGTTGGTGATACTATGCGTAAAACTAAAAAAGAATTAAATTATCCTGTTTTAGAGTGCATAGAAGCAAGTATAGGTACAGGAGAGATTATTGAACTTGGACTAGGGCTTGTCTTTATGTTCTTTGGTTTTATTTCTCCAGTAATATGTTTCTTAAATGCATCAAATAATATAGGTAAAGTATCTACTGGCTTATTAGAGATATTTGCGATTATGTTAATATTTTTCAGTGTATTTGGTATTATCGGTTTAATATTCTTTATAGATTTCTTAAAACCAGTTATTAGAATGATTATTTTAAAATATAAGGGAGTTGAAAAAACAGCTATAGTATTTGGATATACTAGTGATAATCGTTATATAGATGATAAACCTACTAGAATTGTTAAATTATTAATAGAAGATGAACAAAAACTAGTTTATTATCAATTAGGTCATTTCAGAAGACCATATAAAAGAAATAGTAAAGTTATACTGAGAACATATAAAAATATGTTTAGAATTATTAATAAAAACAAGTAATTAATTACTTGTTTTTCATTATATTTAATATCTCATTATAATCATCATCATTAGCTATAATATTCTTATGAATTTCTTTACATTTTTCACATTTATATATAATTTTATAAGTATCTTTAAACTTCTCTATATCAATAGGTTTTAATAGTCCTAAACAAGTGTTTTTTCTATCTCCTGGATTAATATCTACATGTTTAGAATATAAACAATAAGGACAATGATCACGAGAAGTATAGTTTAATTTAGATACTTGTTTACCACAATTTTCACATATAAATTCATCATCATTTTTACTGAATTTTTTCATATAAATCACCAAATATATTATATCATATATCTTTTTATGTTATAATCTATATAGTTGGAGTGATTACTATGAATTATGACTTTAAGATTAATGAATTTGAAGGTCCATTAGACTTATTACTTCATTTAATTAAAATAAATGAAATGGATATAATGGATATTCAAATAGAAGAGATTACTAAACAATATGTAGAATATTTAGAGTCACAAGAAAAATTAAATATAGAGATAGCTTCTGAATACTTAGTAATGGCTTCAGAGTTAATAGAGATTAAATCTAAGATGTTACTTCCTAATGAGAAAATGGATGAAGATGAAGAAGAGATTGATCCTAGAGAAGAATTAATTCAAAGTTTATTAGAATATGAAGCTTATAAAAAACTTAGTTATGTATTAGAAGAAAAAGGAGAAAATAGAAGTTTAATCTATACTAAGTTACCTGAGAATATTAATAATTATGTAGAAGATATAGATATTACTAATGAAGGTGAAATAGAAGATTTAATTAATGCTTTTAAGTTGTTTTTAGATAGAAAAAGTAAAAGTAAACCTCTAAAAACTAGAGTAACTGTTAAGGAGATTAGTGTTAGTAGTAGATGTTTAGAGATTAGAAGTGTCTTAAAGAAGAAGAAAAAAGTATCTTTCTTTGAATTATTCTCTGTAGATACTAAAGAGTATATTGTAGCGACTTTTCTTGCTATATTAGAGATGTGTAAAAATAAAGAATTAAAGATAAAACAAGATAATAATTTTGAAGATATTATTGTGGAGAGTGTTAAATGAAAGCAGTATTAGAAGGACTATTATTTGTGATGGGTGAAGATGGATTAACTCTTGAACAAATAGAAGAAGTATTAGAAATAAGTAATGATGAAGCTAAAGAATTAGTAACTGAATTAAAAAAAGATTATGAAGATGATAATCGTGGTATTAGAATAGATTTTTTAGGTAATAGATTTAAACTAACTACTAAAGAAGAACATAAAGAGTATTATAAGAAATTAATAGAGAATCCTATTACTAATAAATTATCTCAAGCAGCTTTAGAAACTTTAGCGATAATAGCTTATAATGAACCTATAACTAGAATTAAAGTAGATAATTTAAGAGGAGTTAGTTCTTCTCAATTAATTAGAAAGTTAGTTGCGAAAGGTTTTGTTAAAGAGAGTGGTAGAAGTGATTTACCAGGAAGACCTATTCTTTATGAAACTACTAATGAATTCTTAGATTATTTTGGTTTATCTTCAATAGAAGATTTGCCTGATATGAATAAATTTATTGAACAAAGTGAAGAAGTAAAAGATGAAGAATTAGATCTATATACTAAAGAAGATGAAGAAAATCTATAATTATATAGATTTTTTTGATTTAATTTGGTATAATTTACTTACAGATGCCGGAGTAGCTCAATTTTAGAGCAGCTACATTGTTTGTAGCAGGTTAGTGGTGTGAGTCCATCTCTTCGGCACCATTTTTGTTTACGTAAAAAGAACTATATAGTTCTTTTTTTTCATGTTCTTTTTTATTATTTATAATATAATTATAATAGGTGGATGTTTATGAAAAATAAAGGTTTTACATTAATAGAATTAGTAGTTGCTATTGCGATACTTGGAGTTATTACAATAATAGCAATTCCTTCTATTAGATATATTCAAGATAATAATAGAGATGCTAAATTTGTTGCTTATGAAAAGGCATTAACTAGTGCTGGAAAAGCATATACAGATAGTTATAATGAAGATTTGTTTGGTATAAATAATACTGGTTGTGCAATTATCAGATATGCTGATTTAGAAGAAAAAGATTTTATTGAAGATATTCAAATCAAAAAAGTTAATTGTGGAAGTGAAGATACATATATAATTGTACGAAGAAGTAAAAATCTTAATTATCATTATGAACCTCATATTGCTTGTAGAAAAAATAGTAAAATAATATATGGTGAATCAAAGCCTGTTGATTTCGAAGATATGTGTAAAATTGAAGATGGACAAGGACCAGATGCTATCTTAAAAGATACTAGTCCTTATAAAGATAATCCTGCTTATAAGAAAGGACAAGATCCTAAAATTAGAATGGCTATATCAGATGCAGGTGTAGGATTAAAAGCAGATCAAAAGTTAAAATATGAATGGTTTAAAGAAGGAGAATCGGTTGGAGCATCAACGCTTTACTTTAAAAATAAAAACTATGATCCTTCAATCGAAAGAACTATTCCTAATGTACCTAATATGAGTGCAATAAATGAAACTACTATTTATAAATTAGTTGTAACTGGAACTGTAGAAGATATTAATAATAATAAAACAGTGGTAAATAAGGAATTAACAATAAAATACTTTGTAGGAAAAGTAACAATAAAACTTAAAGCTAATGGTGGAAAAATTAAAGCAACAAGTAGTGGAAGTGGCGGAAGTAGTGTTGGAACATCTACAAGTTCAGTATGTGATAAAAGACCAAATAGTTCTGAATGTATGAGAGAAAAAAGATGTAAAAGAAACCCAACGACTGCTGGCTGTGAATCATATCTTAAACAATTATGTGAAAATAATCCATTATCTTCACAATGTGAATCATATTGGAATAGTAAATGTGGTAATTATTCAACAAGTTCATCATGTAGAACATATTTTAAAGCATTATGTTCTAAAAAACCATCAAGTTCACGATGTATAAGAATATGCAAACGTGACCCAAGTATGTGTAAAAATACAGGCGGTAGTTCAGGTGGTAGTACAACAACAACTACTACAAGTAATTACACTATAGATAGTAATGATAATATTTTATATAATGGAAATCCTGTGGTTTATGTTATGAAAGAATGGGAATCATTAACAAGTGAAGGACTATTAAATTGGAATAATCCTTCAGCATTAAATATGTATAAGACGGGATATTCAATAAAAACAGGATATGAATGGAATACAAAAGCAAATGGAACTGGAACTAGTTATAATCAGACTCAACAATATAATTATAAGGCCTTCTGTAATAAAGAATATGAGGACTGTAATATAACTCTATATGCTAATTGGAAAGTATATAATACATATAATATTAATTTTGTATATCAAGGATATCATGCTTACTTTAATGGCGCTAATAGAACTTTATCTTGTTCAGCTTTTGATAATGAAGCTTGTACTGTGTCAGCTCCAGGAATATCTAATTTACCAGCTACAGCTGTTAGTGGTTGTGGAAGTTCTTATAGTAGTCTTTTAATTGTTCAAGGATGGAATACAGATCCAAATGCGGGAACAGGTGTATATGGAAATCTTTCAGTAAAACAAAGTGCAACATACTATTCTATTATTACTCCTAATCCGGCTTATCTTTATGATTATAGTAAATTTAGAGTTTATGCTAAAACTTGTAATAGCGCAAATAATAGAAATGTTGTAGAAAGATCTGGTCCACTTGAAGATGCTCATCCAAAGAAAAATGATATAACATGTATAAAAGAAGGAAAATACTTTTATTGGAATGGTGGTTGGGCTATTAATGGTAACTATGCAGCGACCGACAAGGATAGTGGTGCTTGGTTTTATTTAACAGGTGTAGGTAATGGTTGTCGTTATGCATATGGACATGATCATGCGGCTACTACTTGCCAATGGTCGTATATAAAAGCATTCCAATTACAATGGTAATAAAAAGAGGATATTAATCCTCTTTTTTAGTCATCATAATGAGTCCACATTCTGTAGATATATATTTCACACTTTTTTTCATTTATTTTATAAACAATTCTATGTTGACGATTAATTCTTTTAGAATAAAACCCAGATAATTCCCCTACTAATTTTTCATAAGATGGTGGGTATTTAAAAGGATCGTCAATCATTATATCAAGTATTTTTCTACAATTATTCTCTAGACCAGAATTTTTAAGTTTAGTTTTGTCTTTGATGGCCGTTTTTGAGAACAATAATTTGTACTTATTATTTCCATTCGCCATATGGTTCATATTCCTCTGCTACTTGCCAATTTTCTTCTTTGTCTATTTGTTTGATTTTTTCTACAAAACCCGGAATACTAGTTAAATATAGTGTTTCTTCTATATTTTTCCATTCGTCTTCTGAAATCAACACAGCATTTTTGCCTTTATTATTTACGATTGTTATAGGATCAAAGCCTAAATTTACATCACTAACTAATTTAAAAAGATTTTGTCTTGCGTTTGTAATATTAATCGTAGTCATATTATCACCTCTTTGGTATATTATAACGTACATTTTTATGTACGTCAATTAATTTATCAAAAAAAACGAACTATAAGTTCGTTTATTTTAATATGGTGCTCGCCAAGGGACTCGAACCCTTACAACAAAGTTACACGATTTTGAGTCGTGCGCGTCTACCAGTTCCGCCACGCGAGCATTTCTTTCTCTTACATATTATATCAAAATATAGGTTTTTAAACAAGTGTTAATAGTGCTGTAAAACAAAATGTTAAATTTAGTAAATTTACTACATTTAACCTATAAAAAATGTAAAAAATAGATATTCTATTTACTGCTGTTTTTTGTCAATTTATAATATAGGTAAGATATTGTAAGTAGATTGGGGAGGAAAATACTTATGAAAAAGAAAATATTGTTTACCTTACTACTTGTTATGCTTTTTCCATTTGTAGTTAAAGCACAAGACGTTACTGTAACATCTTTTAATGAGTTAAAGGCTAACAATGTATCAGGGAATGTGTTGAATTATACAGGAACAGAATTGGCATTAACTGAAGATATTACTTTAGTTGCGTCACTCTATATTAAGGCAGATACTACATTAAATTTAAATGGACATAAATTAACTTTAGCAGCCAATAGTGGCAATTATACAGTTGTTGTATTTAACCAATTAACTATTAATGGCGAAGGAACAGTTATTGTAGCTGATTATGATGGTTTCGCTACTGCTGGTAGTGGATCTCCAAAATTAATTGTTAACGGAGGAACATTTACTCAAACAGCTGATGATTATATGTTTGGTTTGTTTGCTGGAGAAATGATATTCAATGATGGAACTTTTACAGCACCATATTGTGTTGTAAATAACTTTGCTGGTTTATATAATCTTAACGGTAAACTTACTATTAATGGAGGAACATTTAAAACAACTGGTACTGATGATTGGGGAGATGGAACTGTAATGAACTCTGGTATTGCTGAAATCAATGGAGGAACATTTACTTCTGAAGGTAATGAATCAGCAGGTGGATTCGGAGCAGCTATTTATACAGATCCAACAGGAACTACAACAATAAGTAGGGGTACATTTACTACTACTGGTCAAGGAGCTGTTACTATTTATAATTTAGGAACTACTGTAATTGAAAATGGTTCATTTGAATCTACTAATGGTAGTGCTATTGAAAATGATACAGCTTCAAGTGCTAATGCTTCATTAACACTAATTGGTGGTTCTTATAGTGATAGTGCAAACTCTGTAGCACCATTTGTTGATAATGATTCAGCTCAATATACTAATAATGAAGGAAATGCTGTTGTTGTACCTAGAGATGTATTAGTAATTAAAACATTCCCAGTATTAAGTGATGCTAGTCAAGCAGATTTAGCATTAATAAATGAAGCTATGTCTGATGGATTCCAATTAGCTAAGACATTCGATGTAACAGCATGGTTAGTTAATCCTAATGATAATAATGCTAGAGTAGAACAATTAACTTCAACTGGTGAAGAAGTAGAAGTTACTTTAGATGTATCTGATTTACCAGATGTGCCTGAAGGAATGGTAAGAGAATTTGAAGTTATTAAAGTACATAATGGTGTTGCTGAAGGATTACAAGCAGATGATAATGGAGATGGAACAATTTCAACTCTATCAAGTGAATTCTCTACATATGCAGTAACTTATAGAGATACTGATAGTACTCAAAATAGAGAAGATGATAGTGAAACAGTTCCAACTACAGGAGCTAATCCTGGTACAGGGGATACAATACTATTATTTGTATTATTAATGGTATTTGGATTAGCTGGTATAACTGTAACATCAAAAAAACTTGCTAATCGTTAATAAAAAAGTTATTATTAAATCAGTACTAAGGTACTGATTTTTATGTGGTGATAAGATGAAGAAATTTAAATTAAAAAAAAGCATATTAAAATTTCTATTATTAATCTTTTCATTAATATTTATTTATGCATTATTTAATATATTTGGATGGTTAGATGAGAATCGTAAAACTAAAGATATAAATAAAGAGATTAATGAAAATATTAATATTAATGTAGATGAAGGTATATTTGAAGTTGATTTTGATGAATTATCTAATATTAATTCAGATACTATAGCTTATCTTTTAGTAAATAACACTAATATAGAATATCCTGTAGTTAAAACTACTGATAATAAATTCTATTTAGATCATGATTTTTATAAAAATAAGAGTGAAGCTGGATGGGTATTTATGGATTATAATAATCAATTTGATGGTACTGATAAGAATATAGTTATCTATGGTCATAATAGATTAGATGGTATTATGTTTGGTACATTAAATAAAACATTAGATGAGAAATGGTGTTCTAATAAAGATAATTTAATAGTTAGATTAATTGATAAGAATAAAACAACTGAATATAAGATATTTTCTGTATATAAAATAAAAGAAGAGGAGTATTATATTAATACTAGTTTTGATGATAATAGTTTTAAAACTTTTATTAATAGAATTAACAATAGAAGTATTCATGATTTTGGAGATGATTTATCTAAAGTTAATCAGATATTAACACTGTCTACATGTACTATTGTAGATGGATATAGACTAGTAGTTCATGCATATAAAGTATGATATAATATAGTAGGTGATAATATGAATAATAATTTAGATCCTGGAAGTATTAAAGTTAATATGGAAGAAGGGGAAAGTAGATTATATACTGATAGTGGTAAAAATATAGAAGATAAGAATACTGATTTTCAACAAAATATGATTAATTATTATGAAAAGAAAGATTCTATTGAAGAAAATAAAGCTAATAAAGAAGAGTTAACTAATGAATTAGAGAAAAAAGCTACTGGACTTTTTGGAATATTCTTTAATAAAGATAAAGTTAAAGATGATGAAGATTTTAGAGTTAGATGTATTAATGCTTCTAAAGTTACTATTATTATGATAGCTACTTGTGCTCTATATTTACTTAATTTTAGAAATAGTAATGGTTATGATATAGGTATTAATCTTGCGAGTTTGATATTATTTGGATATGCTTGTATCGCTTTGAAGAAAGCTGATAAGAAAGGTGTATATGCTGGAATATTAGCTTCACTTCTATGCGTAATATCACTTAGTATTATAAAGATGGTTATAGGACTAGCGTATATTTTAGGAATGTTATATCTATTAACTAGAGAAAGAGAAGATGATAATAAAAAATAGACTGAAAAGTCTATTTTTGTTTATTATCAAATAATATAGTAATCTTTCTACCTTTAGTTTCAATAAAACCTTCTTGTCTTAAAGATGATATTTCTCTAGCTAAAGCGCTTCTATCTACAGCTAAATAATCAGCTAGATCTTTATAACTATAGGGTAGATAGATATTTCTAGATCCTTTACTTCTACTTTGTAAATTTAAATATTCTAAGAATTTATTACGAATAGTTTTTTTAGTTAAGATTTGAATTCTTTCATTCTTTTCTAATATTTTTTCATTCATTATTACAAATAAGTTTTTAATAAATTGATTAAAATAATCTTTATTATTATCTAGATTTTCTATTATGTAATCATAATCTATAATTATTATTTTAGAATCTTCTAAAGCTATAATATCCGTATTACTAAAGAATGTATTAACATCAGTAGTAAATACTTCATTAGTAGATAATTCTTGGATGATATTAGTATTACCATTATTAGATATTTTAACAACTTGAATTAAACCTTCTTCAATGATACCTACAATATTTTCATTTGTATAATTATTTAAAATTGACTCGTTTTTTGTAAAGTATTCTACTTTTGATTCTAATAAAGAAAGTAGTTTTTTCTTATTATTTGTTGATATATTATGAAAAGCATTTGGCATTAATATCACCCCTTCAAAAAAATTTTATCAAATAATGTAAAGTGTTGCAAGTGCAACACTATGTTTTTTCTTTAGAGTGATAAAATTTAATTGTGAGGAGGAGAATAGGTAATGAAAGTAGTAAAAAGGGATGGACATATAGTTGATTATTGTCCAGACAAGATTGAGGGTGCTCTTCAGAAAGCTAATGCCGAAGTAGCTGAAGAAGATAGAGTATCCGATGTTCAAATAAAAAATATTATTAAATATATTGAAGGATTAAAAAAGAAAAGAATGTTAGTCGAAGACATTCAAGATGTTATTGAAGAGAGGCTTATGGCTTTAGGTAAATATGCTTTAGCTAAAGAGTATATTACTTATCGTTATACTAGGGAACTTGTTAGACGTAGTAATACTACTGATAGATCAATAAAAGAATTGATAGACGGAGAAAATGAATATTGGAATACAGAAAATTCTAATAAGAATGCTAGAGTAGTTACTACTCAAAGAGATTATTTAGCTGGTATTACTAGTACTGATATTACTAGAAGGTTTTTATTACCAGAAGATATAGTACAAGCTCATGATGATGGTATAATTCATTTCCATGATGCTGATTATTTTGCTCAAAACTCACTTCATAACTGTGATTTAATTAATTTAGAAGATATGCTTCAAAATGGTACTAATATGAATGGAGTAATGATAGAAAAGCCTCATAAATTTTTAACTGCTATGACTATTGCGACACAAATCATTTTAGCAGTTACTTCTTCTCAATATGGAGGGGCAACTATTTCTCTAACTCATTTAGCTCCTTTTGTAAGAGATAGTAAAAAAAGATATGAAAAGAAATATAAAAACAGAAAATTAACTAAAGAACAAATAGATAAGTTTGTAGAAGAAGATCTTCGTAAAGAAATAGAAGATGGAGTACAAACATTCCAATATCAAGTTAATTCAATGACTAATACTAATGGTCAGGCTCCTTTCTTATCAGTTAATATGTATTTAGGAGAAACTGAAGAGTATAAAGATGAATTAGCTATGATTATTGAAGAAGTACTTAATCAAAGAATATTAGGTATGAAGAATGAAAAAGGTGTTTATATAACTCCTGCTTTTCCTAAACTATTATATGTTTTAGAAGAAGATAATATTCATCCTGATAGTAAATATTATTATTTAACAAAGTTAGCTGCGAAATGTACAGCTAAAAGAATGGTGCCTGACTATATTTCTGAAAAGATGATGTTAAAGTTAAAGAAAAATGAATTTGGTGAAGGAGAATGCTATCCATGTATGGGTTGTAGATCATTCTTAACACCAGATAGAAGTATAAGTTTAGGTAATATTGCGAAAGCTAAAAATTATGTTCCAGGTAAAGGAAAATATTATGGTAGATTTAATCAAGGAGTAGTTACTATCAACTTACCTGATATAGCTTTAACTTCTAGTAAAGATATGGATTTATTCTGGAAGACATTTGATGATAGATTAGAACTTTGTCATAGAGCACTTCAAATTAGACATAAACGTTTATCTAAAGTTACTAGTGATTGTGCACCTATCTTGTGGCAACATGGAGCTTTAGCTAGATTAGAAAAAGGTGAATCTATTCATGAGTTACTTCATCATGGATATTCAACTATATCTTTAGGTTATGCTGGTCTTTATGAATGTGTTAAATATATGACAGGCCACTCTCATACTGATAATGGAGTAGGTAAAGAATTTGGACTACAGGTAATGCAACATATGAATGATGCTTGTAAGAAGTGGAAAGAAGAGGAAGATATTGATTATTCTGTTTATGGTACTCCTATTGAATCTACTACTTATAAGTTTGCTCAATGTTTAAGAGATAGATTTGGTAAAATTAAAGGAATTACTGACAGAGATTATATTACTAATTCTTATCATGTACCTGTATTTGAAGAGATTGATGCTTTTACTAAGTTAGAATTAGAAAGTGAATTTCAAAAATTATCTCCAGGTGGAGCAATCTCCTATATTGAAACACCTAATCTAGAAAATAATATTCCAGTAGTTTTAGAAACTATTAAATTTATTTATGATAATATCATGTATGCTGAATTAAATACTAAGAGTGATTATTGTCAAGAATGTGGTTATACTGGAGAAATATTAATAGATGATGATCTAGAATGGTATTGTCCTAATTGTGGTAATAGAGATCATTCTAAACTAAATGTTGCTCGTAGAACCTGCGGTTATATTGGAGCTAATTTCTGGAATAAAGGTAGAACTCAAGAGATAAAAGAGAGAGTACTTCATATCGATAATAAGGATGACAAATGAGATACAATAAGATAAGAAAAATGGATATTTCTAATGGACCTGGTATTAGAGTTAGTGTTTTCTTTCAAGGATGTAGTTTTCATTGTAAAAACTGTTTTAATCCAGAAACTTGGAGTTTTGATACTGGAGAAGAGTTTAATGATGAGACTATTAATCATATCCTAGATTTATGTAATAATTCTCATATTACAGGTTTATCTTTATTAGGAGGAGAACCAATGCATCCTACTAATATTGAAGGATCTACTAAATTAGCTAAATTATTTAAAGAAAAATATCCTCTTAAAACTATTTGGTCTTGGAGTGGATTCTTATTTGAAGATTTAAAAGATAAAGAAATTATGAAGTATATAGATATCTTAGTAGATGGACAGTACATTGATGAATTACATGATCCCACACTTGATTGGAGAGGTTCTTCTAATCAAAGAGTAATCGATGTACAAAAATCATTAAAAAGTAAAAAGATAGTTAATTATAAAGAGTAATTTTATTACTCTTTTTTATTATTTATGATATATTATAGATGATAGGAGAATTTGTGATGGAAGAGAAAAATAGTAAATCTTGGTTAGTGATAGTAGTATTATTAATTATTGTAGTTGTGGTAGGATATGGAGTATTTGAATGGACTTCTTTGAATACTAAGACTACTGAGAATAATGTTTTAAAAGAGAAGGTTAGTTCTGAAGTTAAAACTAAATTAGAAAGATGGGTAAATGTAGCATCTAGATATAATAGTGTTGATACATCTACTTCTACTTTAGAAATGTTCGCTAAAGGAATAGATTCTTTAGATACTAAAACTAAATTAATAATGACTTATAATGCTGTAATTGAAGAGAAGAATATATATGATCAAAAAGAGTATATTTTGACAAAAGATGATATTGCGGATATGAGTGCTAATATTGATAAAAGTGATATGAATAATGAACCTGTAAAGATAATGAAGATGTCTGATTTTAATACAACATATAAAGAATTATTTGATGAAGATGCATCTTATGAAGTAAAAGATTTAGATTTTGGATGTCCTACACCTTGGGGAATGGATAAACAAAAAAACAGAATATATTTATTCTCTAGATGTGGAGGAACTTCACCATTATATCCAGAAGTTAAAAAGACAAATTATGATTTAGATGATAATTATTATTATGTTCATAGACAAGTAGATATTCTTAATGGTGATGAGAGTGATGAAGTTTCTGAAACATATAAGATATTGTGGAAATTTGATAAAGATCTAAAATTTGTAAGCAGTGAAAAGGAGTAAATATACTCTTTTTTGATGTTGACTAAAATAAAAAAATATGCTTTAATGTAGTTGTTAGTATATGAATTAAAATTATGATTACATGTTATAATTGAATTCATACAATTATAATTAAATTATAATGATGTTATTATTATTTATTTAGTTATATTTGTACTTTTAATTATTTATTGTTTTCAGACTTATCTTGTTCATGTACTAGGAGTTACATTGCAAAGGAAAATGTTGATACGATGAGTGGCTGGGTTAAATATGACTAAGAATATTCAGCTCCCATTCTAACCGGGCTAAAGTTATATTATCAGTATTACTTTAGTTGACAAAAGAGAAGTAATCTTTTTGGAGGCAGTTAGGTCATAATAACTGCTTTTTTTATGTCTTTTTTACAAAAAAAAGAAATGAAACAATTAAATTAATATCGCTACTAAAATAAAAGTTTCATTTCCAAACAGTAAAACAAATTTTATAACTATACTAAAATAAAATTAAAATTTTCAAATATTAATATTGCTATTAATATAATCAAATAAAAATTTAAATTTAGCAAAACATTATAAAACCGAGTTTGTAATATTAATTTACATAGTTCACATTATCAGTATGAGGTTAGTAAATTAATCCTATCTTTATTGAGTTTTCTTTCTCTTGCACGGTTACAGTATTTTGACTACGATAAGTTATTATTTAAGATTGTTATTTCACAATCCCCATCTTTCAATACAGGTCATATATTTCATTTCTATTAATAAATAAAATCAAGTAAATTGAAATTATAAATTAATAATTGAAAATCATATATTATGTATTGCGATATCTAATAGATCAAAATACAATTATAATGTACTCTATTTTTTGGTTATTGTCAATAGTAAATTTGTTTAAAAAATGTTTACATATTAGACAAAAAAGTGTAAAAAAATATTGTCAGGCGTGTTTTTTTGGTCTATAATGATAGTAGACATAGTAGGGAAGGTGGCTTTGATTTTAGCTATGTAGATTTATATATTAATAATAGTGGGTGATTGAAATGGGAAATGTAGAAGTTGATGCTAAAAGTGTTTATAAAAGAAAATTATTCATTAGAATCATCAAAATCATGTTATTGTTATTAATCATTTTAGTTTCAGTTATTTATTTATTTTTATATATTGTCTATGATGGTGGAAGGTTTACTGTTAGTTTAGATAAAAACTTATCTAACCGTAAAAATATTTATTTATCAGAAGATGGCAAACTGAAAAATAAAACGGTTAAGTTATCTGCTGACACGATTGATTACATGGATAATATTTCTATTCATTGGTTACCGGGTAATTTAAATAATGGTACTGGTAGTCATAATGGAGATAATTATATTGCTTATAGTTTTTATTTAATTAATGCTGGTAAAGAAAAAGTTCATTATTGGTATGAATTAGATATAGATGATTCAATTAAAAGGGTTGATGATGCTATAAGAGTAATGATCTATCATAATGGTGATAGAACAGTATATGCCAAACGTAATCGAGTTACGAAACAGCCTGAACCTAATACTACAGCTTTTAAATCAGACTCTGTTGCTGTGCTAAAACAGGTTAAAAATTTTAAACCTAAACAAAAAGATAAATTCACTATCGTAATTTGGCTAGAGGGTGATGACCCTGAGTGTAAAAACGATTTATTAGGTGGAGAAATAAAAATGCACATGGACTTAACTGAAGAACATGTCGAGTGAGAAATGGGAGGAAATTATGGATACTCAAACATATGAAAAGAAAAGAAAGAGAAAAATATTTTTATCAATTTTAATGATATTATTTGTAGGAATTATATTGACTGCAAGTACATATGCATGGTTTACTGCAAACCAAACAGTTACAGTACAAACTATAGATGTTAACGTAGCTGCTCAAAACGGTTTACAAATATCTACTGATGGTACTAGTTGGAAAACTGTAATTACTAATGAAGACTTATTAGCAACTTTAGGATCAAGTACTTTATATCCTGGAAATACTAATATGCTTCCATTTAGAGGTGATGGATCAACTCCAAGTGCTTCTATAGTTCCAGTTTCAACTACTGCTGATACTGCTGTATCTGGTAAGTTAAAATATTTCATTGGTAGTGTTGATTCAGATGCTACAGGTACTGAATTATTAACTGCTACTGCTATGACAGAGGCTAAAGGTCAAGAAGGAAGTTTAGTTGCTTTTGACTTGTTCTTCCAAGTTACTCAAGAGTCTCAAGTATATTTAACTAGAAACTCTGCTGTTACTGTATGGAGTGATGGAGATAATACTACAACTACTTCAGAAGAAACAGATAAAGGATTACAAAACTCTGCACGTGTTGCTTGGTTAAGAGAAGGTAATAGTCCAATCGGAACTGCATTATCTACAGTTCAAGCACAATCTGCAAGTGGTACTACATCAAGTGGTAAAGGAAACACTACTGGAAATGTTATTGTTTGGGAACCAAATAGTAATACTCACAGTGCGTCAGGAATTTCTCATGCCGCTATATATACATCAACTACTGTAACTTCAAACTCACCAACTGTGTTAGCTTATAATGGAATTAAAGCTGCAATTTCAACAGGTGTACCTTTAAATAGTACAAATTCTTCTTACTTTGGATCAGTTACTGGATTATTCTCAACACAAGAAACTGGTGTTGGTAATGGACAAACTTGGTTTAAATTATCAGCTGGTATAACTAAAGTAAGATTCTATTTATGGATTGAAGGTCAAGATGTAGACTGTGAAAACAATGCATCTGGACAATCATTATCTTATGATATGCAATTCAGTTTACTTGATGAAGTTTAATAATAAGGGTCTTACAAGACCCTTTAATTTTTAGGAGATTATTATGGATAAAGAGGTTTTGGAACAAATTAAAAATTTATCTGCTAAAGAAATATTAGAGGTTTATGCTCTAATAGAAGAACATATCAAATACTTAAACGAATCCATTATTAAAGAAGAAGACGGTGAGCAAGATGGACAAAATCAGTAAGTTAATAGAAATAGATAAAACTCATATTACTGAATTTCCTATGGAAGCTGAATCTGGTACTAAAAAAGTAATGGAACAGTATCATCAGAAAGCAGTAAATGATAGAAATGACTATTGTATTAAACAAATAAAAGTCTTTACTCAATATAGAAATAGTGTTTTAAGTATTATGAAAGACAAAGCAAAAGCTTTGATGCCTGCAGATAAAACTAAAGATTATGAAACAGATAAAGAGCAAGTTTCATCTCTTTATGATGCTGTAATAAAATCTAATAAATATTTAGATGATGCTTTTAAATTAGGATTTTCTAATATAATTGAAAAAATAGAAGATGGAATATCTTTAAATGTATTAAATGATTGTTTAAAAGAATGCATAGCTAAGTTTAGTGCTATGGGTATTAATCTAACATTAGAAGATTTTAATTATACTATGTTTACTAAAAAGTATATGGATGAATACTTTAAAGCAGTAAAAACTAATGATGAAGATTTCTCTAATAGTATGAGAAGAGCATTCGATTCTATTTATTGGGAATGTCCTAATCTTAGTTATCAATTAAGATTAAATTTATTAGATCTTTTAGATAAATATAAGAAAGAAATAAATGCTTATTTAACTAATGATACTACTAGATTATTACATTCTTTTGAGTGTGATGAGAATACTATAGTTAATAAATATATTGAAGAAAGAACTAAATTAGGTAGAGCTAAAGCTTGTGATCCATACTATAATCTAAGTAAATTTATGGATGGTACTCGTATCATTGATGATTACTTAGAGGGTAGTGAAGTTAGAGAGAAAAACTATAATACTTATTGTAATGGTAATTATAATGAATTATCTGATAGTGATAAGACTAAGTTTAATGATGCTTGTAGAGATCTTTATACTACTTTAGTCTTATTAAAAAAATACTATAGATATATGCCTATAGTTACTGATTTATTAAAGAAATATGCTGAAAAAGATAAAGATATTACTGAAGCTAAAGCTAATGATAAAGAATTAGATACTTCTAATAAGAATAGAATTAAAATTTATAACAGTTATCTTAAAGCTAATGGAGTAGGATTCTTAGCTAAATATAATCCTACTGATATTAAAACAAATAAAGTTAAAATTAATGATGAAGTTAAAAAATATAGTGAATTATATAATAAAAAGACTGCTTATGATATAAGTATTAATTTAGATAAATTTATTAATGAATCTTCTTCTATGTATGATTTATTTATGACTGCGGCATCTTCTTTTGATTATTTAGTTAAACAATTGAAGACTATCTGTAGTAAAGAAGAAGATAATGAATTTGATTTAGATAAAGAAATAGGTTTATTCTTTAGATTTATATTTAATCCAAGTAATGAATTCTTAAGAAAATTACCTTGTTTTAGTCAAACTAAAATAGAAGATATTATTTCAGAGAAATATAAATTATTAGGATTAAATATTAATTCTACTGATATATCTAAAGCTCAATTAGATGATACTATGAGTACTATTAGCTATATCAATGTTATTCAAAATATTTCAACTTCTGATTTAAGTTTAGAAGATATGAACTTTATAGTTAAAGCTGATACTATAGAGCCTATCAAAGTAGAAGAAGAGGAAGAAGTAGAAACAATATAACAACTCGAAAGAGTTGTTTTTTTTGTAAATAAAAAAAGCATTTTTCAATGCTTTTTATACACAAGTATATCCACCATCTATTGGTAGAATTAATCCAGTAACATAACTTGCTTCATCACTTGCTAAGAAGATAGCTCCAGCATTTAATTCTCCTTCATGTCCATATCTTCCCAGTGGAACTGTAGCTTTCATGTAAGCTGTGAAATCTTCAGTTACTAATGTATCATGAGTCAATTCTGTATCAAAGTATCCAGGACAGATAGCATTAACTGTGATTCCTTCTTTAGCTAATTCTGAGGCTGCAGCTCTAGTGAAGTTAACAACTCCTCCTTTAGAAGTATGATAAGCAATTGTTCCCATAGCCATATTACCAACTAAACCATACATAGAAGCAATATTTATAATTCTTCCATAATGATTTTTCTTCATAATATTACCAAAAGCTCTTGTTACATAGAATACTGAATCCATGTCTGTTTTGATTGTGAATTCCCAATCTTCATCAGTCATTTCAAGTACTCCAGCATTTTTAGCAGAACCAGCACAGTTTACTAAAATATCTACTTTTCCAAACTCTTTTTCAGCTGTTTTTGCAGCTTCATTTACGTTAGCAGGATCAGTAACATCACACTTAATTGGTAATACTTTTACTCCTTTTTTTTCTAACTCTTCTTTTAATTCTTCAAGTCTTTCCACTCTTCTTGCCATTAATACTAAATCAGCACCTTGTTCAGCAAAGGCATGAGCCATTTGTTTGCCTAAACCACTAGATGCTCCAGTTATAGCAGCAACTCTTCCTTTTAAATTAAACATTTAATCCTCCTTTTACACTTATAATTATACATTAATAGACATTTTTTAGAAATAAAATACCTTATATTTTACATAAAATTTACGCTAAAATTTTATGTTATTTTTTTTGTAATAATCCTTTGGTTTTAATGCTAAATATGATATAATAAAATAAGAATAATTGGAGTGTTTATATGAATAGTGTGAGAGATAAAATTATGGAAATTTTAGGCATCATTAAAGCGAATATTAAGTATGTTGCTTATGGCTTTTTAGTGTTGCTAATTATGTTGTCTGTTTATACCTTTGTAGTAACAGATATTATGAAGAAAGATTATGTTAATATTTTTGGTTATTCTTACTTCGTAGTTGCGACTGGATCAATGAGTGGAACTATTGAAGTGAATGACATAATTTTTGTACGTTTAACAGATAATGTTAAAAACAATGACATTATTTCATATAAAAATAAAAACGGAGATATTATCACTCACAGAATTATTCAAACTAGTGGAAACAGAATAATTACTAAGGGAGATGCGAATAATACTCAAGATGATGCGATTACTAGAAACAGTGTTATTGGTAAAGTAGTTGGAATCATCTCGCCAAAGACGATACTTGAGTTTATCGCTGTACTGTTGATCATCGTAATTGGTGTTGCTCTTCTTAACTTCGATAAAATTTTTAAGAAATATATTGTCAAAGAGGGAGAAGAGAAAGTAGTTCATGATTTTGATAAAGAAGTATTACCACAAGATGTATTTAGTTCACCTAAAGATAGAAAGAATTATGAACATAGTGGTTTAACAATAACTATTCCTTTGAAGGAAATAGAAGATATAAAGAAAATACAAGAAGTAGAAGTTTTAGATAACGATGGTATAGAAGTACTTCAAGAAGAAGAGGTTCTTGATATTGAATCTAATAACATTGTTACTATTACGAATAGTCAAAGAGATAAAGAAATAGAACTTATTGAACAGATTAATAATCTATTGAGAGTTAAAAATAATTCTATAGATACTTCTAGAATCAATAAGAAATGGTTAACTAAATATCAATACATCTATAAGTTAGCTAATATTATTTATCTTGGAGATACTAAGAGTTTATTTGAAAATGTAGAACATCCATCATTTAAAGAGATTTATGATTATGATTTAGAAAAGATAGGTTTATATGAAAATCTTAGAAATAAAATATATGAGATGCCGATATATGTATTCTTAAGAATCTTAGTCTTAGCAATCATCTACAATGATGAAGCATTCTTTGATGGAATATTTAAAATTATGAAATATAAGATCATGATTGATAAAGAAGATCATTTCAGAGTTATTAAAAAGGGTGATGGTTACTCTAAGAAACAGATTAAAAATATTATGAGCTTTATGAAGAAGATATCTAAGAAATATGATAATAATGACATATTTGAATTAGATAAGATTGAAAGACTAGCTAAAATTAAAAATTATGTAAATGAATAATCTAACATAATTTTTGGGGAGGACTTATGAACAATACAAAGAATAAATTAATGTATATTACTTTTGCTATGTTTGTACTATTAGTTTTTTCTTTTAGTATTGTTTCTTTTTTTTCTAATGGTTCTTTAGCAGAGATTACTTATACAAAATGGGATGGTATTACCGTTGGTACAGATTTTGCTTCGGGTAATGGTACTGAGGCTAATCCGTATGTCATCAATGATGGAAATCAGTTGATGTACTTTAAGAAAGTCTTGGAAGAACAAGATGAAGAATATGTAGATAAATACTATAAATTAGGAGCTAATATAGACTTGGATAATCACTATATTACTCCTTTTGCCACTTTTAAAGGACATTTAGATGGTAATGGAAATTTCATTTCTAATATCAATATGACTAGTAGTTATGATATTGATAATTCTGAATGCTATGGATTATTTTCTAATTTAGAAGATGCTTCAATTAAGAATTTAAATATTAGTAACTTTAACATAGAACCTGTTCAAAATAGTAAGATGTTATTTGTAGGTGGACTAGCAGGATTTATTACTGGAGATAGTGATATTTATAACGTTAGTGTATCTAGAGTTACTATTAATCTTGCTAATACTAAGAGTATTGCTGGTAGTGGTATAGGTTTATTAACTGGTAGTATTGATGAGATTAAAAGTATTAAAAATATCTTTGTAGATGGTAAGATTAGTTCTAAATATAATACTAATGTTGCTATAGTAAGTAGTAATCTTATTACTAATATTACTAATGTTGTTTATAGAGTTGATACTAGTTTAGAGTTAGAAGAATTCAATTATATTGAAGAAGGTATTACTAGTGAATATGTAATTAAAATGAGTGGAGAAAACAAACTAGTATATGAAGATGAAGAGTATAGTGTAACTACTGCTTTAGATTTATTTAATAGAGATTTAAAAGACTTAGTATGGAAATATGATAGTGAGAATTTATTCTATGTTGGAGTAGAAGACAAGAAACCTGTTAATAAACCTACATCTTTTGGATTTAATCCTAGAACTATTACACTACATGATAGTGGTAGATCAGGAGATACTTTATATGTTAATGATTTAGAAAGTGACTATAATGACTTTATGGGTCGTAATTATACAGGTAAAACTGATGGAGTTATACCTGATGGTACTAATTTGAATCTTTATACTAATACTAATTTAGCTAAAGTTTATATTTCTTATGATGGAGAAGATATTAATGATAGTAGTGCTGTAGGATATGTATCTTTAGATGAACAAGTATCTAAGTTTATTTATTATAAATATTATCCTATTCAAGGTAGTGGAAGTAATAAATATATTGAGATTCCATTAATTGATAGTCCTTATGCAGATAGACCTAATGATAAAGCATTTAATGGATGGGTTACTAATTATCCTAATGCGACAATTACACTAGATACTGATGTTTATGTTAGATATTTGAAAGTACCTATTGCTAGTAATTATGATGGAGATGTAGTAAATATTAATGTTCAAGCTTCATGGACTGAAGCTACTAAAGTAACTGGTAATAATCAAAGTAGTTTAAAGAGTAGAGGTATGGTTCCTATTACTAATAAAACACCAGTTTATGCTCCTGGAATTACTTTCCCAGAAGTTTATGTTAGAAGAACTATAAATTCTACTACTAATCAAAGTGGTGTTCCTTATCCTGCTGGAGCAGTTAACCAAAATAGACAAAGTTTAGAGAATAGTTCATGTACACCTTATTGGGATAGACGTCAAGGATGGGTTGCTCAAGATTGTACATATTATTTGAGAGTATATGAATATACTACTGAAACTGTTTATACGTTACGTAATAATGGTAATCCACAAGTATATAATGGTACTCTTCCTCAACCTGTAAGTTATAACTATTCATACTTAATTAATATTGGAGATAGTGTTGCGGGATACTTTGAAAAGAAAAGTTTAAGTAATGGACAATCTCAAGTTGGTTATTACAATAGTATTGGATCTCAATTATCTGGAACATGTTCTGGTACTTGTGAAGTTTATGATTTAGTACAAGATCTTAATACTACTTTAGCTTCTGGAGATGAACAATATTATTACTTAGTTACTAGAGATACTAATATCATGCTTATTACTTCTGATACTACAGCGTTTACTATATCTAAGCCATGTACTGTTACTGGTATGGATAATGGTACACTTTATAGTAATCGTAGAATTACAAACTCTAATAACTATTTGATGTTAAATGAAGATGCTAGAATTGAGTATATGTATTTTTACAATAGAACAGCTAGGTCTACTCAGTTGACTAACTCTGGTCTTTCTAATAATACTGTAGCAATTATTGCAAATTATCATAACTTAAAAATAGGTAGAGGTATTACTGATGCACGTTATGTAGCAGCAACTTCTGTCTTTGGAGGAAGTGCTGGAGGTATTACAACAACTGTTGGTTCATCATCAGCTCCAGAAAGATATACAACTATTGTTGAGAGTGGTAGATATAGTAATATCTATGGTACTGAAACTAAACAATATTCTGGTAATTTATACTTAGATGGGCAACTAATTTTAGGTTGTGATTATGATAGAATTACAAATGCTAATAATACAAACTTAGATGTTTATTATTCTGTACAAGGTGCTGCTGGAGGTACTTTACGTTCTTCTAGTGAGCAAGGAAACCTTTATACGATTTATGTTAAGAGTGGTAAATTTGGTACCAGTAAATACGACCCATTCACTGGAATCTATGTTGGTGGACGTGGTGGTACTGTATATGCTACTCGTACAATTGTAGTTGAAGGTGGAGATATCTACGTTTTGGTTGGAGGGCTTGGTACTAGTAGTACAAGAACTAACCAAAATGATACTTTTATGAACTTAAAAGGTGGAATTATTGATGTTGTCTTTGGTGGAGCTGGTTCTGCCGAGACTTATGGTAATCGTATTATTAACCTAACTGGTTCGACAGTAAGATCAAGTGTCTTTGGAGGATCAAATGGATACGCGATTAGTGGCTATAGTTCTGAAACAGGTATCTTGAATGGTTCAACATTTGTCTATGTTGGTGGTACAGCGACTGTTGGTGTTACTGGAACTTCGACTGCATTTGGTCAAGGAATTGGTAATGTCTTTGGTATTGGTAATGGTAACAATTCAAGAGATGACATTGGTACAGCTTTAAACTCTACAGTACTCATTGATGGTGGTACTATCAATGGTGATGTCTATGGTGGAGGTAACTTTGGAGCTGTTGGATTAAATGCTAGTGGTACTACTAATACCAAAATAATTTTAAAATCTGGTGATGTTAAAGGTAGTGTCTATGGTGGAGGTAATAACAATGGTGCTGGTGATTCCTCAGTAGTTTCTAATATTAATATCACTATGGATGGTGATTGTACTGTTTCTGATTCTATCTATGGTGGTAGTAATGCCAAAGGTACAATTTATGGAAATGTTAATATCAATTTAGTTAATGGAACTGTCACTAAGAGTGTATATGGTGGTGGTGAAGGAGGTAGAGTAACTAGTGGTACTGGACGAACTAATGGTACAGCGGTTACTAGAAATGTTACAGTAAATGTCGGAGATGCTACTAATACTACAAGCGCAACTAGTTTAAAAATTGGAGAGAATGTTTATGGTGGATCTGCATTTGGAACTGTAAATGGAAACTATAATTCTAATTCAACATCAAATTACACAACGACAGTTAATGTTAATAAAGGTACTGTAACTGGAAGTGTCTTTGGAGGCGCTAAGGGTGGTACTTACAATAATAGAACATTTACTCCTAATGTTTGGGGTGATGTTACAGTCAATATAAATGGTGGTAATATTACTGCTGTATATGGTGGAAATGATCAAATGGGTTCTCCTGCTAAGGGTGATGTTGTTTACTTAAAAGGTGGAACTATTGGAAATGTTTATGGTGGAGGAAATAACACTGGTCAAACTACAACTAATGTTTATTTACAAGGTTCTACTGTAACATCTAACATATATGGAGGATCTAATAATAGTGGTAATGTTACAACTACACATGTTACTGCAACTTCTGGTTCTGTTGCGAACATCTATGGAGGAAACAACTTGGGAGGTACAGTAACAACAACTAATGTTGATTTCAATGGTGCAACTATTTCTGGTGATATCTATGGTGGAGGAAACCAAGCTAGTTGTACAACTACAAATGTAACAATCACTAGTGGTACAGTAAATGATGTCTATGGTGGTGGATACGCTGCTGGTGTTACTTCTGGGACTAATGTTACTGTATTATCTGGTACTGCTGACCAAGTATTTGGTGGATCAAATAGTAATGGTACAGTTAATCAAACCAGAGTAGTAATTGGTGTTAATACTGGTACTAATGGAAATATTAATATCAATGAAGTATATGGTGGTAATAATGTAGATGGTTCAGTTGGTGATTCTTATGTCTTCACTTATGCCGGAGATGTTGGTAGTGTCTTTGGTGGAGGTAACAAAATAGGAGTTACTAATACTAATGTTAAGATACTAGGTGGAAATATTACTGATGTATATGGTGGTGCTAACGAACAAGGAAATGTTACTAATTCTGATGTTCAAGTTGGAAATAATAGTAATACTGTTAATGTTGGTAGCGTATATGGAGGTAATAACGAAGGTGGAATTACATCAAATCCTAAAGTTACTATAGATAAAGCTACAGTTAATGCTGTATATGGTGGAGGTAATCAAGCCAATACTGGTACAACAACTGTTATAGTTAAACATGGATCTGAAATTGGAGTACTTTATGGTGGAGGTAACCAAGCTCAAGTTAATGGTAATACCTCAGTAGACATTGATGATTCAACTATTACTGGAAATGTCTATGGTGGAGGTAACCAAGGAGTTGTTACTGGTAATACTGTACTTCGTATAACTAATGGGGAAATTAATGGTTCTGCTTATGCCGGAGGTAATGGTTCTACTGCCGTTGTTAAAGGAAATTCATCAATTTACATTGATGGTGATTCAGTAATTGGTACTGACCAAGAGATTGGAAAACCAGCAACAGGTAGTGTCTTTGGTTCAGGAAATGCCGCTGCTACTGGAGAAGTTAGTCCTGCTACAAGTAAAGCTAACGTCTACATTACTGGTGGAACAATCTATGGTAATGTCTATGGTGGAGCTAATACCTCAGTAGTTTATGGTAATACTAATGTATATCTAGGAACTGAAGCTATGCCAAGTGGAGTAACTTTAACTGAAGCTGATCTTCATATTTACGGAACAGTCTTTGCCGGAGGTGAAGCAAACGCTTCTGGTAGTGATATTTACGACTTCTCATTTGTATCTGTTACAGATGATGCGCAAATTATTATAGATGGTAAAGATTATGGTACACATAGTCATGACTTTATTGTAAATGGATCATTCTTTGGTTCAGGTAACAACTCAGTTATTGCTGATACTGCAACAAGTACAATTTATATTAGAAATCTAGGAACTAGAGATCATATCAATGAATCAGTTTCTATTCAAAGAGCTAATAAAGTAGTAATTGATAATAGTTGTTTAGAATTATCAGGTGCTATCGATTCTACTAATGAATATCAGACTTATAAATATTCTATAAGTAGGGTACCTGACTTTACTATTAAGAATGGTACTATGTTACTACTTAGAGAGAATGCTAACCTTTTGGAAACATTTAAATCAATGGTTGGTGAAGATGGGCAAGAAGTAAAAGCAGACGTTGATATTGATGATGAGAGTAAAACAGTAACTAGAACTGTTGATAATAGGCTATACATGTTAGCTAATAAAGCATTGAATGTTGCTACTTCACAGGATGCTACAGTACCTGGTGAAGTTTGGGGTATGACATTCTTCGGAATGTATACTGGTACTGGACATAACCCTAACTTTGGTGTTTATGAAGATAGTTATAATTATGGTGATACTACTGAATCAACTAATTATATCTTCGCAGGTAGTTACGTAAAAGGTGCTCATGTTACTGATCATGATATTGAAGTAGATGGATTCTATACTAATGTCAATGCTAATGATACTTATACTGAATTGAAGACTCAGTATATTACACCACATCCAAATAGCGCAGATTACTATATTTGGTCAATAGGTGTTAATACAATTAATTATGAATTTAATCTTTCTGCTTCTAAATATTCATCATTAGGTACATATAACCTAGTTATGGATGACTTTGGTACAGGTTCAACAACATTCAACGTATTAGACTTTGATGCTGCTGATTTAGAAGATGGAATCAGTTTAGTAGATTCAAATAACGTGCCTAAAGTTGCTTATGATGCAACAACTGCTAATTCAACTTTCGGTATTTCGATGAAAGCTGAGACAAGAGAGTGGACAAGTTATGGAACGACGAAGTTGCTGAGTGTTAATAATGGTGATTATACGGGAACAGAAACGTATAAAACAGATACTCAATCTATTGCACCTTCATTGATGTTCTATTTCTACCATGCTAAAAACATTACATATACAGGAGATTTAGGAACAGTAGTTTTAACACTACAAGCCTTAACTCCTAGAAATGCAATAGAATTTAATGAACAATTAGTTACAATAACAATCAATTTAGATGCGATAGAGTTCGATATGGATGATGCCTACGATGCTTCAATTACTTATGGTAAGAAGTATGATATGCCTTCAGCAACTGCTGTAAATATCACTAATCGAAGTCAATTTAGTGCATATTTCTCAATGGTTGCTTCACCTGAAAGTTTTAAGAAATTCTATGGTGATGATGGAGATAACTATCATGCGATTGTAAGCGATTATGCATTACCTGTAGGTGCTGAAATTACGATGATTGATACCTCGGTCGATGGTGAGCCGAAAGAGTATTATTACACCGTCGATGCGACGAATTACGCTCAGAAGACTCAACAATTACAGACTGATCATGAAGTCACGTACTTGTTGTCAGACTTCATCGCAATGGACTCAACAACAACTACAAATACATATGATGATGAAACTATGAATCAAATTTACTATAATTCTACATATAACTTAGTAGTAGAAGAATTTATGTTCATAGTAGATTTGAAGAATTGTACTAATACAGGTGAAAATAAAGGTAATACATTCTTATTTGAGCTAAGAAATAACGAAGATAGAACAATGTATTATGTATTAGCACCTCGTCAAGAACATATGGTTTATTCTACATATGATTCAGCAAACTCTACATTAACTGAAACTGTTAATATGGGTTCATTTGTATATCAAGATATTGATAATAATGTAACTTTAACTACAGCTGTTACATATAATGTTACTGATGGTAGAGAATCTATTATCGATACTAACTATGAAAGTAATGCGATGGGTATTAACCTTGAAATAATCGATCATAGTGGTAACACAGTAAGTTCATCATTACTTACTGGTACGTCGATTCATTTAGGTAATCAAGATTACTTCGCAGATGCGGATGGTATCTTTAGAATTAAACTCGCGGGTAAAGTTTCTAACTTGACTAATAATATGGTCTTTAAAACAGATAAATTATTGCCAGCTGGAAACTATACATTTAGATTTAGTTTATTCTCTTCATCTGATGGTATGCACGCACCTGCTAATCCAGTAGTAACAGATAAGAATGTTACTGTAGTCGCGACGACAAGTTCAATTGTTGTTAATGGTGTCGATGAGAATAAAGTTGTAGATGGAGCATTAGCCTTAAATGAATTAGGTAATAATCATAATGCTTATACTGTTAAATATACATCTACATTAAATAATCCTAATATTAGAGTATCTCTATATAAGAGAACTACTAATGATAGTGAGGATACTACATATAATGAAGTTGATATAACATCGTTATTTGATGTTAATCTAAGTAGTCCTAATCATCCACAGAGTTTATATGAAAAACAGATTACTTTAAGTAGTTCACCTATAAGTATAGATTGGGATTTCCAAAGTAGTTTAACATCTGGATCTTATAAATTAACATTTAAGTTATATGACAGTGATACTTTAATAGATAGTGATTATGAAATGATAATTGTAAAGAAAAAACTAGTGAGTGGTAGTTAATTGAAAAAGAATAATGAATATGATAATATGGAGTTGGTGAGGATATGAAAAATATTTTAAAAACATTATGGAATATTATAGAAGTAATTATTATAGTTTATGTTATATTTTTAACTTCTTGTATATTATGTAGAAATAAATTTGGTTTTACTCAATTTGGTAAGTATACTATTTCTCCTATAGATGGTACAACTGCTAAATATGTAGAAAATACTAAATCAGGAGATTTATTAATTGTTAAGAGTAGTACTGATATAGTTAAAGGAGATAGAATTTACTATTATGCTACTGTTAATGATAGATATGTTATAAGAACTGGTATAGTAGAGAATATTCAAAAAGATGATTATAATTCACTATATACTATAGATACTTTAGTAAGTGGAAATAAGAAAACTAAGTTGAATGTTGCTCAAACTAGAACTCTAGGAAAGTATGCTAATGCTATGGGAGGATTAGGTTCAATAATGTCATTCTTAGTTACTAGAATAGGATTCTTGTTATTCGTATTACTACCAATTCTATTAGTATTTGTATATCAAATTTATGAATTTGTTATAGTCTTAAACTATGAGAGGAGAGGCGAAACTCCACCTAAAAAAGAGGAGTCTAAACCTGAAGAATTAAAAGAAGAAAAACCTGTCGTAGAAGAAAAGAAAGATGATCTAGATGTTTTATAAAAGAAGTGTTTAAATATACTTCTTTTTTTGTTATAATTTATATATAAAGGATAAAGCAATATGAAGAACAATTATAAGTTTTGTATAACTTTATTTATTACGATATTAACTTGTATAACTACACTAATAAGTGTAGGTTTTAGTGCTTTAAATCAAAATTTAACAGTATCAGGAGATGTAGAATATGAAGAACATGATGATTCAAAACTTCTGTATGATGTCTTAAAAAGAGAAGCACGATTAGGTACATATGCGAAAGAATATACAGGGACTCATCATGACTCATTTACAGATGAACCCACGAAAAACATATACCATTGGTATGCTAGTAATGATACAAACGCCAACACAATATTAGATAAATGGAATGTTATTTTTGGTGGATTCTGCTGGCAAATGATAAGAACTACGGATACAGGAGGAGTAAAACTACTATATAATGGTACTCCTTCTAATGGAAAATGTAATAGGACTGGAACTGGACAGCAAATAGGCACATCAACATTTAATAATAATTATGAGGCATTAGCCGATGTGGGATATATGTATAATACAAGATATATTCCTGGTACAAAATCAGAAAATTATGATAAGGTTATAACAAATGTAGTAATGACGGCTGGATCATATTATTATGGAACGGGTGTAAATTATGATAGCTCTACTGGTAAATATACATTAACTGGTACAACAGAAGGATTATGGAAAAATTCATATTCTTCAGTAAATGGCTTGTATACATGTCCTAGTCAAGGGGCAACATCCTGTTCGGCCGTATATTATATCATAGCTGGGGAAAGTGGTTTTGTGTTTGGATTTAGAATGGAAAACGGACATATGTTAAATTATTATAATACTAATTTAACTTTAGGTACTGGCTATACTGAAAGTAACGGAACATATACTTTAACCAATGCTATAACAATACAGAAAGCAGATTGGTATAGTAATTACTCGACATATGAAACCTATTATACTTGTGGCGATGATTCTGCAAGTTGTACAGACTTAAGATATATTACTTATCCTGATAAATATAACGGATATTATTATGTATCACTGTTAACAAATAATTATATATATGCCAATGGTTTCACGTATGATAGTGGAACTGATAAGTATACATTAAGTAGTGATAGATATCAAACGTGGAATATAACAAATACAGATAAGACTAATTTAGCTACACATCATTATACATGTTTTAATAGAACGGGTGAGTGTCAAACTTTATCATATGTATACTATGTAATTGAACCATATTCTACTTCAGGTATTCAATATGTAAAATACATTTACTATATAAATTTAACTGGTGGAAAAAGTGTAGAAAATGCGTTAGATGAAATGCTTTATAATGATGATATAAACACAACAAATTCTACAATAAAAGCATATATAGATAATTGGTATTCTAATAATATGATAAGTTATACATCTTATTTAGAAGATACAATTTTTTGTAATAATAGAAGTCAAAAAAATCCAAGTGCAAATGAATGGAATCCAAATGGAGGTGGTATAACTACATATATGTACTTTAACTATGATTCATTAATTTGCATAAATGATACAGATAAATTTAGTGTGTCAAACAACAAAGCAAAACTTACTTATCCGATTGGTTTGGCGAGTCGTAAAGAAATGGAATTATTAAATAATAATAATCTTAGAAAAACAGGACAAGATTATTGGCTCGGTGCACCTGTTTTATTCTACTACTATGCTGCTAGTGAGGGTAATGTCAATTATTCGGGCAACTCTACTAGCAGTAGCGTACATAATACATATGGTGTTCGTCCAGCAGTATCTCTAAAACCAGGCACAGAGTATACCTCAGGAACAGGCAGTAAGAATGATCCATATGTTGTTGAAAGTACTAGGAATCTGATGTTATTTAGTGAAGATTTTGAATCTGGTAGTCTTTCTAATGATTGGACAAATTTAGATGCTGATGGTGATGAACATGTTTGGGGACTAATTGGTGCAGCTGGTGATGGAGGTGGAAGTGTTAAAGTTCATTCTGGTAATTATGCAGTATCCAGTCAATCTTTTGATAATGGTAATGGTAGTAATGCTATTGCTATTAATGCAGATAATTATTTGATTACTCCTGCTATATCACTTAGTAATTATGAAAATATTACTCTTGATTTTTGGGCTGTTTCTCAAGATGTAAATTATCTAGATAGTATGGAAGTTCTTTATGGACCTACTCCTGATCCTTCTCAAATGACAACACTTATTGGGTTGCATCAAGTACCAGATGATTGGACAGAATATAATTATTCTCTTGGTGAATATGATGAATCAACTTTGTATATTGCCTTTAGGCATAAAGATTATGATAAATTTTGGTTGAATATTGATGATATTACAGTTTATGGAGATTTATCTAGATAAGAGATATAAGTTAATTTTATATCTCTTTTTTTGTTGAAAAGAGAGTTTAAAAATGATAAAATTAAATTGATAATGGAGCATTATGATGAATAGTTTTATAAGTGATTTAAAACTAGATATTTCAACGGTTAGAAGAGTTTTAATAGGACTGTTTGTTTTTATAGTGCTTCTATTATTTATACTTTTAGTGAGAAAAACTTTCGCAGAAGTTAAAACTAGTAATGAAATTAATTTTTTAAGTGAAAAATCTTCTTATACTAATGAGGTAGGGGGATCATTTAAGATTACTGAGAGTGTTACTTGGTTAAGTAGAAGTGAAGCTAAAGTTAATTTTAAAGTAGATAGTGTAGCTTATGAGAGTGGTAAAGCTAAAGATATAGTATTAGTTGTGAATGATAGTAATTTTGTTAATAAAAATAGTTATAATAGTTTGAAAGATGCTTTGAAGGGTAATGTTAAAAAACTATTAAAGAATAATAATAGAGTTAGTTTAATTACTTATAATAATAGAGCAACTCTTATCAGTAATTTTACTGATAATTATGATACTTTAGTTAATAATATTAATAGAATCAGTATACATAGAGGTACTAATTATTATGATGCTTTATGTAAGGTAGATAATTTATTAAGAACTAGAGATGGTAGTAGAGAAGTAGTTGTTTTAATGATTATGAATTCTTATCCTACTTTGAATAGCCCTTTAGAAGTTACTGAATATAAATATATTAAAGATAATTATAAAAATATTAATATAGTTGGTCTTCAATATGATTTAGGTAATAAATTAATTGATGAAATAGATAATATTACTGATACTGCTTATATTAGTGATAATAATAATATTTTGAAGATGATTAATGTTACTACTAAGTTACCTATTAAATATGAGAAATTTAATATTGATGAAGTCATTGATAATAATTATTTTGAAATTAATAGCGATATTCAAAGTAGTATAGGTAAAACTAGTGTTAATAAAAATAAAGTTACTTGGAATTTAGATAATAAATTATTATCTGGATTTGATGCGACTATGAGTTTTAATATTAAATTAAAGGAAAAATATAGAGAGATTGATGGTATATATAATGTCTCTAAAAATATTAAAGTTAATAGTAAAATTGGTGAATTAAGTGAGAAATTTAAGAGTGATTTAACTCCAATAGTTAAAAATAGTTATGATGTTATATATGATCCTAATGCTCCAAAGGAATGTGTATTAAAACATGTACCCAAAACTCAAAGTTATTCTATTTTTGAAAATGTAAAAATAGATGATAGTGAATTAGAGTGTAATGGATATCAATTTAAAGGATGGGAAGTTAGTAGTAAAGTTAAAAAGATTAATGATGATTACTTTACTATGAAAGAAAATAATGTAGTAATTAGAGGTACTTGGTCTAAGATGAAAGTTAGTTTGAGTATGGAAGGAACTATTCATAAATCTTTGAGTGTCTATGATTTATTAAAGAGTAATGAAGTAAAAGATTCTTATAGTGATGGTATTCATAGTCTTGGTAATACTAAGAAACCAATTTACTACTATAAAGGTAACAGCAATAATAACTTAGTATTTGCTGGATATTGTTGGCAAATAGTTAGATCTACTAAGACTGAGGGAGTTAAGATTATTTATAATGGTGTTCAAAGTAATAATAAATGTGTTAATACATTTACTGATTATTATATGAATAAATATAATTTTAATAAATATTCTAATTCATTAGCTGATTTATCTTATATGTATGGTAAGAAATCTGTTATTAAGAGAATTGCAAAAGATGATTATAAATATAGTAGTAGTATTAGTTATAATAATAGTATTTATAAACTTAATGATGCTAGTTATGATATATCTTCTAAGAGAAAATATACTTGTTTAGATGATCATAATTATTGTGAAAAAGTATATTATATTACTTCTTATGATGATAATTATATCTATTATTTAACATTGGATGGAGAAAAGAATATTAAAGAGTTAATTAATAATACTTTTAATAATGTTAATGATTCTTATATTAAATACTATATAGATAATTGGTATAAGAATAATCTATATAGATATAGAAATTATCTTGAAGATACTACTTATTGTAATGATAGAAGTGTTTCAGAAGACTTAGAGTTTGAGACATTAGATAGAGTTAAAAATAATAATTTATCATTAGATTGTAAGAAAAATGATAGTTTCTCAGTATCTAATAAGATAGGTAATGGAGCTTTAACTTATCCAATTGGAATGTTAAGTATCGATGAATATCTATTAAGTTCTGGGGCTATTGATGGAGACAAATTCTATTTGATGAGTCCATATAAATATAATGGTAATAGTTATGTATTTAAGGGTAAAACTGGAGAGATTGTAAGTAATAATAGTACTTTAGTTAAACCAGTTATATCTCTTAATGGTAATGTTAAGATTGTTGATGGAATGGGTACTAAAGACAATCCATATCTAATTAAATTAATATAAAAGAAAGGGAGTGCTGTTAATGGAAAAAAGAATTTCTAGAAATAAACTTTTTCTTTTAATAGTGCTTGTTTTTTTACTATTAATTGGATCGTTATTATATTTAGTAACTAGAGGTTCTAAAGCAGAAGTAATACCTAATGATACTAGAATAGCGACTAATACTGATTTGGTTTACTATTTAGATATTACTTATGATGGTATTGATAAAGATGTTAAAATCTCTTCTGATAGAGCAACTTCTAAAGTTTATTCTGATTATATTTATGTTCAAGATAGATTACCTAAAGGACTAGATTTTGTTAGATTTGTTACTAGTAGTGATGGTTCTGTAGGAGCTGTTAAACGTAGTGATAATACTAGTTGTCAAGGATATGTTGTAGGTAATAAAGATGGTTTAAGATATAATCCTAAGAATAGAATGATTTCATTCAAAATAAAGAATCTACAAGCAGGTTGTAGATTAACTGTTGGTATTGTAACGAGAACAGCTAGAGAGATTAAAAATAATAGAATGGATTTTTATAATACTATTGGTGTTAAAGAGAAAAGTGTTTATAAATATACTAATGTAGAACATGTCTTTATAGGTAAAGATGTTCCGTTACATGCAGTTAGTTATAAATATACTGGAGATGTACCAGCTAATTTATCTAATCCACCACAAGGATTTGGTTATAGTGAAGGATCTATTGTTGAAGTACTTGGTGATATTAAAGTAGATGGTTATGAATTCAGTGGATGGAAGAGTAGTGACGTAGATATTATCAATAATAGTTTTGTAATGCCTGATAAGAGTGTTACTTTTACTGGTAGTTTTACTAAGAGTGATAAATATAATGTTAAATATGAAATAGTTGGAGATAATCCAGATAGTTATATTGTTCCTAGTGAAAAGAAATATTATTCAGATAGTGATGTTAAGATAGATAGTTTAAAGAAGGGTGATGTTATTGGTGACTTTGTCTTTGCTGGATGGAGTGTTTCATCTACATGTGAAGAGATAAGAGTCAGTGATAATATGTTTACTATGCCTAAATGTAATGTTACTGTTACTGGTAAATTTGTTAAGAAAACTTATAGTGTTAGCTATAGATTTAGAGGAGATGTAATACCAGAAAATTACTTAGAATTATTACCTGAAACTAAGTATTATTCTCCTGGAAATAAGGTTAAATTAGAAAAATATCCTTATGCGAAAGGATATAAATTCTTAGGATGGTTAAGTGATAATGAGTTTGAAATGGGTAAAGAAAATGTAATTATCTATGGACAATGGATGAGATTATATGGATATTTTACTCCTAGTATTAAAACTCAAATTATTAATGAAAAAGACTATTATCATAATAATGATGAAGTAGATTTTGTAGTGACTGTTAAGAATAATGATTATTTTAATATTAATGATATTATGATTAAGAGTAAATTGAATGGATTTAAGTTTGTTAAGAATGATAATTATGAAGTATTAAATAATAATACTGTTAAGATTAGTAATATTGATCCATATAAATATATTAATGTTTATGGTAAATATAAAGCTAATAATGAACTTAGTAAGAATACTGTTAATGAAATAGAGATTATTGGTGGAATTGCGAATAATAATTATTATCTAAATGATAGAGTTGATTATAAGACTAAGGCTAGTTTTGATACTTCTAATATTGATTTTGCTGTGAAAGATGTTGATTCTAGAGATAGAGAAGTATCTGGTAGTAAATATGAATTATATGATAGTGATTTATTAACTACACCAATAGATGAAGGATTATATTTTAAAGAATTATTACCAGATAAGACTTATTATGTTAAACAAGTTGATAATCCTGATGGTTTTATGAGAAATAGTGAAGTATTAAAAGTTAAAATTGATCGAAATGGTATCATGAGAATAGATAATCATAAAGTGGCTTTAGATAAAAATACTTATTCTGTTAAATTAAGTAATAAGAAAGTAAATATGTTACCTGTCGCAGGTGGTATTGGAATTTATCCTTATGTACTTAGTGGTTTAATTATAGTAGTAATTGGTTTTGTATTATTTATACTTAATTATAAAAATGAGAAAAATGTAGAAGAGGAACTAGAGATTATTTAATAATAATATGTTATGATAATTGTATGAAGAAAAAATATATATTTATATTTGTAATATTATTTATATGTGGATTATTATTAATGTTTGTTCCTTCATATATGAATAATAAGAATAGTAAAGAGATTGATAAAGCTATTCAGAATTATAAAAATAATAGTGTAGATAATTCATATTTATTGAAGGAAGCAGAAGATTATAATAAAAAATTAACTAATTTAGATGTAGTTGATTCTTTTATTGATGAGAATTTTAAAGTAGATGATAGTTATCTAAAAATATTAAATTTAGATAAAGATGGTATGATGGGATACATTGAAATACCTAAGATTGGAGTAAAATTACCAATATATCATACTACTAATAGTGATGTTATGGAGAAGGGTGCTGGTCATCAAGCAGGTACATCTTTCCCAATAGGTGGAAAAGGTACTCATGCGGTGATTGCAGCTCATAGAGGATTACCTAGTTCTAAGTTATTTACTGATTTAGGATTATTAAGAAAAGGTGATGTCTTCTATATCCATGTTTTGAATAAGAAAGTTGCTTATGAAGTAGATAAAATAAAGACTGTTAAACCTACTGATACTAAGGATATTAAGTTATATAAAGATAAAGATTATGTTACTTTAGTTACTTGTACACCATATTCTATCAATACTCATAGATTATTAGTTAGAGGTGAGAGAATTCCTTTAACTGGTAATGGTAGAGTTGATAAAAAAGTTATTTCTCATGTAGATTTAGTATTTTATACTTCAGTAGTTATATCTTTAATACTTTTATCTATATTTATTTATTTGATGATGAAAAAGAGAAAGAAAAAGATAAAACCTAGGAAAAAGAAGACTAAAAATATCCAAAAAATAAAGAAAAAAGTAGAAGTTTTAGATACTAAAAAATCTATTAAAGATGATGAAGATGTTATCTAAAAAATAGGTAAATTTAAAAGAAGAGTAAAAATATGAAAAAATATTGATATTTTTACTCTTTTTTATTAGTTTTTTTCTATTAAAAACTTGATTATTATGTTATAATTTTAGTATAGGAGAATTTGTATGAAAAATAGAATTAAGAAGATAATTATTGTATGCATAATATTAATTTGTTCCATATTTTTAGTTACTAAACTTACATATTCTTCTTATGAATCAAATACTAAGGGTGACGTTACTGGTAATATAGCCGGTTGGAATATTAAAGTTAATGATGTTGTTGTTTCAAATGAAGTCGATAAAATAGTTGATATTGATGATGTTGTTTGGAATGCATCTCATACTAGAACTGGGAAATTATCTCCCGGTGCTACAGGAACTTTTAATATTAAACTGGATTTTTCTGGTACAGATGTAGCAGTTAGATTTGATCTAGAGATTATTGATAAGAATGTTGATTCAAATAAAATATTAACTCTAACAAATATCGATACTACTGATGTTACATTAGTACGTACAGGAGTTAGTAAATATACAGCTGTTGTTGATGTTGATGATATTGATACTACACTAGTTAATATTGCTTTAGATTTATCTTGGGTTAACAACGATAATGTTACAGATGATCCTAGTGGTAATTTTGATAATAGTCAATTCTTAGAAGTTGAATTCAAAGCAACTCAATACGGCGGAGAAACAATTACAGCTTATACAGGGTAGTGTGGTTTGATGGTAGAAAGTATTAAGAGTAAAATTAATAATATTAAATACTTTACTTATAAAAAGAGATTTTTAAAAGTATCTCTTGTTTTTGCAGTTAGTGTATTATTGATTATTTATCTTATTACTAGAGCCTATGGTAGTTATATTACTACAGCTAAATTAAGAGCTGATATTGATAAAGCTATTTATATTTTTGAAGAAGAAAGATTAAGTTTCAATATTGATGAGAATAAAATAATACCTAGTGCTGATCCTTATACTTATACATTTAGTGTTCAAAACTATAATACTACTCAGACTAGTGATGTTGATTTAACTTATAACATCAATATACGTAGTACAACTAATCTTCCTTTGGAGATTGAATTATATAGAAATGAAAGTTATGACGATACAGGAGCTACTAATATTATTGGTAGTCCTACGTTGAGACGAGATGCTGATGGAGCTTGGTATAGACTTTATACTGAGTCAGATGATTATCCAATGAATTATAATTCTAATACTAAAGATGTATTTGAATTAGTCATTAAATTTCCAGCATCTTATGCAATAGATACAACATATGTTGATATAACTGAGAATATAGAGGTAATTATTAATTCAAAACAAGTTATTTAGGAGTAATTATGATAAGAAAGATTCAAGAAAATAGAAAACTTAGTATCATTATCCTGGTAGGACTATTAATATTTCTTATTATTAGTGTTACTTTTGGTAGATATGTATATAACGTTATTCATAATTATATCATTGAATCTAAAGGATTTTATTTTAACAGTTCCGTATTAAGACTAAATGGTAAAAGTTATAGTATTAATAACTGGGATGGAGTTAATAGTTATCCTTTTACGATAGATGTTAATAATAAGAAGAATGATGAAGTATATACTACTAGTGATATTACTTATGATATTGTGGTAATTTGTCCAACATCTGTTAGATGTACTCCAAGTAAAAATAGAGGAACAATCTATAAAGATGATCATACAGATTCTTATACGATTAACGTTACACCACTTCAAACATTTGAAGCAGGGGATACAGTTACGATAACTACTAAAGCAATTAGTGATTATCCGTATAAGAAAGAGATATCTGCGACATATCACTTAGGAGTTCAAAAAGCTAATTTCTCTTATTCAATAGAGGATGCGGTAGGAGATAAGTTCTGTACTTTGAACTTAACTAACTCGATTGGATATTATGATTGTAATGGAGTTCAAAAAACTGTTCAAGAATATGAACAATTGACTCCAGCACAACAATCACAATGTTATTCAGCGATCATAGTCTTAACTTTTGATCCGACAGATGTACTTTTAGATATGACTAGTAATACATATCACAATCGGTTGAATACCGATTATCAAGAACAAACAATTGGTTCTAACCAGTATGTTAAGAAGTATTCGTTTAAGGTAGATCCTAATAGTAATACTAAGGTAATTTTCTATAAGACAGATATTACCGCAAACTATACATATACTGGTGTAAACGGGCAGACACCAATCATCAATGTTGTTGCCACAACACCGTCTTAATATGATATAATAAAATGAGAATAATAGGGGTGATAAGCATGGACAATTTAATAAATGTGTACATGGACTATATGGTTAAAACCTATAGTCGTATTGCCGTAGTCTATTTTTCTCAAGAACAGTATTTTGTAGAGGAAAATACTGCTAGATTTATAAATACTTATATTGATAATTACTACTACGGAATAAAGCATACTGTTAAAGATAATAGTTTGTTTGGAGTAGGAGTTTTAGAAAAAGAATTTGATGGTTTACTTATTGAACTATTAAAAGAATATGAAGCATTTGAATTAGTTGATGATAATCAGTTATATAAGAAAAAAGTAAAGATGCTTCATGATATGAGAAATTTCTCATTAGACTTAATTAAACTAGATAAAATTAAATTTAATAATACATGGCAAGAAGATATTAAAAAGATATTTGAAAATTATGAAATAGATATTGATAAAGTTATTAAGATATATGAAAACTATCTAGATAGAATTAATAAGTTTATTGGTATGGAAGATGAATATTATACTTTGAGTTTTGACAGAATAGATAATGGAGATAAGTGCTATAAGTTAGTACTTAATGAAAATATAGATGCTTTAAGAAAGTATAAGAGATTCATGATAAAAGAAGTATTTCATGATGATAGATTAGATTTAGATAGATGGAAAACATCAATACAAAAATTCTCATTGATGATATTAAACGATATGATAAGAGATAAAAAAATAGAAAGGAAATATTTCTTATCACTTGATAAAGATATTTTCAAACGAGGAGTACTGAATGAAGAGTTAATTAGATTACTCGATAATAATATGTTAAGACAACATCTATATTTGATTTTACCATTTGATGTGATTAAAGATGGTAAAGAGAAATTAGATACTCTTAACTATAACTTAACTATCAAAGTAGATTTTACATATATTAACGACATTGGATTAAAACTAGAAGCATGTAAGAACTTAGGTTGCGCAAATACTTTGGTATGTGGATGGAAAGAAAGAGATTATGATTATTTAAAGGGATATAAGTTTTTGGATGGTAAATCTTTACTTATATATAAGGAGGAAAGCTAATGGATACATTTATAAGATTTTTATATGAGTTTATGTCTGTTTTCTTTGGTGGAATAGGTAAGATTTTCCAAGGATTAGTATCAGGTATAGCGCAAATGTTTGATTTTAGACAATATGCTTATGTAGTTAGTAATTATCATAATGATTTACATGCTGCAGAATGGATACTTGTAGTAATCGCAATTATCTTATTACTTATTATTTTAGGGTTAATAATATTGGTATTATTCTTTGCCCTACGTAAATATATCAGATTTAGAAAGACACTTGTGAAGGAAGAATCTTTATTAGAAGAGATTGGTAATTTACAAAAAGAAGTTGTTAAACTTAGTGATGAAAAAGATAAGTTGCTTGCTATGAAAGTATCACAGATTGGATTATCTCCAACAGAAGGTGTTGCAGTCGCAGCTGGTGGTACTTCTAATGTTAATGTTTCAGGTTCTGTTGAAGTTATGGGTGGCGAAGGAGAAGAACTAGAAGGAGAAGAAGGAGAAAACAAAAACAATATTGTTATTGATGATCCAAATGCTAGATTCTCTAAATTACACGCTATCGATGTTAAATATATGAATTATAAAGTTCAAGAGTATGGTAATACCTTTACTTTAGAAGAGTTATGTGAAACATTTAGACAATTTGCTGCTTCTAAGTTAAGACTTTATTATACGACTGATATGATGAGATTATTTATCTCAGGTATGTCTGCTACAAGACTTATTATCTTACAAGGTATCTCTGGTACAGGTAAAACATCACTTGCTTATGCTTGGGGTAAATTTATAAAGAATGATGCGATAATTGCTTCTGTTCAACCGTCTTGGAGAGATAGAACTGAACTTTTTGGTTACTTCAACGAGTTCACTAAGAAGTTCAATGAAACAGAAGTGTTAAGAGCAATGTATGAAGCTAACTATACTGATGATGTTTACGCAGTAGTCTTGGACGAGATGAACATCGCCCGTGTTGAGTACTACTTCGCAGAAATGTTATCTATCTTAGAGATGCCATCTCGTGATGAGTGGATAATCGAGTTAGTTCCTAACTCTTGGGATAATGACCCAGTTGGATTAAATGGTGGTAAATTACAAATTCCTGATAATATGTGGTATATCGGAACAATCAATAACGACGATTCAACATTCGCCGTTACTGATAAAGTGTACGACCGTGCTATGCCAATAGATATCAACGAAAAATTCCCTCCATTTGAACCAGAAGATACGGATGCGATAAATATTAATTCAAGTTACTTAGAAGGCTTATTTAATAAAGCTAAAGAGAATAATCCATTATCTACTGATATGGAAAACAAAATTAATGAAATGGACGAATACGTAATTAAACATTTCCGTATAGCGTTCGGTAACCGTATCGTTAAACAAATGAAAGACTTTGTCGCAACATATGTAGAATGTGGAGGAACTGAAGTAGATGGGGTTGACTACTATATAGCCAGAAAAATCTTACGTAAGTTTGAACAGTTAAACTTAGCTTATATTAGAGATGAAATAGATGGGTTTGTTGAATATTTAGATAAGAGTTTTGGAAAAGAACACTTTAATGAATGTAAGGAGTATTTATTAAGACTTAAAAAGATGGTATAGGAGGTGTGATCTATGGATAATGAATTCAATCAAGATGATTTCTTTGAGAATCTTAATTCGACATTATTAGTTAAAAGAGATTATCAAAATATGCAATATGATTATGAATGGCTTGAAAAGATTGAAACAGCTTTACCTTATATTGATAATATCTTACGTAATCCGAAAAGATTCATTATCAATGAAGAAGAGATTGTTAAAGTAGAGCAATCTAAAAAGACTACTGTTGAATCAATTATCCATTTAACACAACATACTAACTTAATCCAAGATTACAACGAAGATACTAATGAAGTTAAACCTAGTAAAGTCTTAAATATCAATAAAGATGAGTCACTTGATACATATGAAAATAGATTTGTTTATACACTAATTGAAAATATGAGATTGTTCTATCAGATGAGAACTAAAGAAACTGGTCTTAATTCATTGTTTCAAGATAAAAAATATTTTAACTATACTGCGAATACTAATATAGGTATTGAGAATATGAAAATAGATGTAGTATTCTCATCTATCGCAAGAGACTCAAAAGAAATAGTTAATGAACATGGAGAAACTATCAGTGATAGACTTAAAAAAGTAAAATTACAGTTAGATGGATTTACTCAAACTGAATTACATAAAACTCTAACTCACTTACATGTTTCTCCAGTTAGAAGTCCTATTCGTAAGACAAATGTTATCTTGAAAAACCCTAATTTCCAACAAGCAGAGAAATTATGGAATTATATTCAAACATTTGAATCTAAAGATAAGACTGAGAAAGATAAAAAAGATTATTTAGATGATTCTGAATTAAGAAATCAATATAATCAGATGTTCATGATGTTATATACAGCTAATGCTTTAATTGAAGATACTGCTGAGACTAATAACTATGATAGAGTTATTACTGATATGATTGATAGATTCATTGAAAATATTATAGAGAGTGCTGCTCCTATAGAAGAAGATGAATTAAAAGTAAAAGTTAATAAAGAAATAGATAAAATTAAGAGTATAAATAAAGATAAGAGAAAGAGTATTTATAATATTTTAAGAGATAGATTAGATAGTGAAGAGAAAAAGATTAGTGATATGATTTATCTTCTTAAAGGAGATTATCAATGACAAAAGTATTAGATCTCTTTGAGAATACATATTTTAGAATAGTATTTAATATTATAAAAGTTGTACTTATATTTATACTTGCTAGTTACATATTATTTATAGCGATTCAAAAGATCACTAATAATAGTAGTATATTTGGTTATAGAGTATTCTCTGTAGCTTCAGGATCAATGATTCCTGTATATAACGTAAATGATGTTATCTTAGTTAAAGATTGTAATGTTAATACTTTACAAGTAGGAGAAGATATTGTTTATGTTGGTAAAAGAGGAGGAGTTGAAGGATTAGTTGTTTCCCATAGAATTATTAAGATAGATAAATCTAATGGGAAAGTAGAAAGAATATTTACTCAAGGTTTGAATGCTGAAGGAACAGATCCTTCTATTGGACCAGAACAAGTACTCGGTAGAGTAGTTGAGGTTATACCAATTATTACTCCAATAAATCATATCTTAAAGAATATATTTGGTTTCTTCTTCTTAATATTTTTACCATTGGTATTAATAATATGTTTAGAAGTAATTGAAACTAGATTAGCATTAAAATTAGATAAAGAAGAATTGATTAGAATAGAAAAAGAAATAAAAGAAAAAGAAGACAAGAAAGAAGAAAAAGTAGAAGAGATAGAAGAATTGATAAGGAGCGAAGAAGAAGAGAAACAAGAGTTTGATGAAGAAGTTATTTAGAAATGAGACATCTTACGAGCAACTAGAAAAAGACTATGAAAGAGTAAAACGCATTAAAAAAAGAATGGGCGTTAGAACATTCTTGTTAGTTTTATTCCTTTTTGGCGTGAACGTATTTGCTTGGTTTGTTTATATTTCTGAAGCCCAAATTCATACAGATGCGAATGTAGCTGCTTGGGACTTAAACTTCTATGATGGATCAGCTTTAGTTAAGAATGTTGTGATTACGCCTGAGATTTATCCGGGTATGCAAAGTGTTGAAAAAACAATAACTATAACTAATGCTTCTGATACTGGAGCTACTGTTGTATGGACACCTAAAGATATTTACTTTGGTGGACAAAGAATGTTTGCTGATGAGTCTAATTCATCCGCAATATCGGCTGCTCTAGCTGATGATTATCCATTTAAAGTGGCCTTTTCATCAACTAAAATTAATTTAGATTATATCGATAGCGCAGACTTTACTGTTCAAATATACTGGCCATTTAATGAGACAAATAAATATTATAAAGTAATACCTATCTTACCATATACAGATGATTGGGATTACTACACTTTGAGTGGTTCGACTTATTCAAAAGCGACCGTCACATCGAGTACTTATTCATCTATGGTAAATAATTTATATATGGTAAAAGATGATATAGATAGTTATATCGGAGAATTCTGTGGTGATTATGAAGCTAGTCATTCAGATACATGTTTTAACTTTACAGTTGGTTTAAGAGCTGTTCAAAATAATAGTTAGGAGGTAAATTATGATCAATGAGTATGTTATAAATTCGTTATTATATAATGATGATTACTGGAACTTACGAGTTGTAGGTCAAGATGAAGATTTAGATATCTTATCTTTAGATTTCAGAAATTTACAATTTGATAAAAATGCATTAATTAACTTAATTAGATCAGATAGATGCACTTTATCCCCAACTATTAGTATAGACGCTGAACTATTAAATGATGATGATATTGTTAATGCTTTAAGAGAGAAAAATGCTTCAGGAATTAGAATTATTAATGAAAATTATATATTAACTGAAGAAGATTATAGAAAACTAGATTTTGCTCAATCTATATATGTAGATAGAGTAGATAATTTTAATTATAGTTTATTTAAAGTATTTACTGGTCAAGGTATATATAAAAGGCAATATGAAAAGATAAATTCAGATGAAGAAGAGTATAGAGATGTATTTCATATAACTCATAGATTAAATGATACTGAAATAGGTAAATTAGTAATGGATGCTAATAACTGTATTGATTCAGAAATAGATTTAGATTTATATGATCCATCTTATTACCATGAATTTATTACTAAACTTGAATTTTTAGGATTAAAAAGAGATATTAATATAAATCTTTTAAGTAATGTATTAGTTGATACTAGAGGAGTATTTGATGAATTAAAAGAATTTAAGAATAATATTAATATTAAATATAGTAGTAATCCTGAAGTTATTAATTATTATACTGGAGAACCATTTGGTAATTTAATTAATTATGATAATCAGTTAGAAATAAATGCTTCTAATAGTTTAGATGAATATATTGATTTATTAAGACTAATAGATGGAGGAGAAGAATATATTCATGATAAAGCTTATTCTCCTTTAGAAGCAATTGTTTGGACTTATAAATATATTAGAGAAAATGATTTAAATACTGATCGTAGTAATGTATTTTCAGCTATACTTAGAAGAGCTGGAGAAAAAGTATTTAGATATTCTTCTCTAGGATCTAATAAAAATATATTAAGAGTAACAGATCCTAAATATAGTGTAGATACTATAGGAGTAGTTGATTTTAATATAGATGTTGATGAATATAAGTTTAGTGAAGATTTTAGTAATTACTTATATTTTCCTAATTTGGGATCAGAATATTGTAATTTTATTTATTCACTTAGAGATATGTTAAAGTGTTATGGTTATGATGAAACACTTGCTGTTAGTAATTCATTAGTATTAGATCAAAAAACTTATAATGAATTAAAATATAGATCATCTGATAATTTAGAAGTATTCTATAATACTAAGTATGATGATAGAGGTAATACTTATAAATTCTTAGAGCTTATTGGTATAAAAGAAGATGATAAGTATGATTTAGATGATTTATATGAATATATTAATAAGATTAATGAAGATGGATTAACTAAAGGTATTGATGATGAAGTGATGTTTGAAGCTTTACTTAGTGTTGAAAGAAGTGTTAATCCTGCTATTGATGATAATGAAATTCAAAGGATTAAAGATTGCTATAGAAAAGCTAATGAAATTAGAGACAATAACATCTTTATTAAAGATTATCATGTTGTTGAGAACTATGAAGTATTAAAGAATGGACAATTAGTTTATGATGAAAAAGAAACTTTAGTAGAACCTATTAAAGTTGGTAATAGAGTAGAAGTAATAGAGGAAAATGATAATATGGTAAGTGTTGTAGAAGATGTAGAGACAATGGATGATTATATTTCAGGTACTAATATTAAGAGACCTAGAAGTATAAAAGAAGGAGAATCTTTAGAAGAATATAATGTTTATTATAGACAATATTTTAATAAATACTTATTACCTGTAATTAATTCTAATATTGATAAAGAAGAAGAATTCTTAATTAATTCAAAAGATGATGAAGAAGCTATGGTAGTAGTAGATGATGAAATATTTGATAAAGATTATGATACTGAAGCTATAGTAGTTTCATTAGAAGATTATAATAAACATAATAATCAATATGAAGATATGATATCTATGCCATTCATGGAATTTGCTAAGAGAAGTGATCATATAGTTATGATTCCATTTGATAAGTATAATGAATATAAAAATGAAAAAGAATTAGAAGAAGAAACTACAATAATTACTAAAGAAATATTTGATAAGTACTTTAGAAAAGATGAAGAAAAGGGAAAAGTAGTATCAAAAGAAGTATATAATGAATATATTAAAGATGAAGAACCTATTGTTGTATCTAAGAGAGTTTATTTAGAAAATGAAGATCCTATTATCGTTTCATTAAATGATTATGATGAGTATTCTAATGATAAGGTTTCTGTTTCAGAAGAGGATTATAATAAGTATATAGAAGAACATACTCAATTTATTAATTATGAAGATTATGATGAATATTTAAAAGATAGTAGGGGAATAGTTGTTTCTAAAGAAATATATGATGTATTTGCTCAAAATCATGATGAAATAATATCTATACCTGTAGATGAATATTTAAAACAAAATGATAATGTATTATTACTATCTTATGATATATATAATGATTATAAGAAAAAAGATAATAAAGATTATAGAATTATTTCTGATGAAGTATTTAAAAAATACTTTGGTAATGATGAAAACTTAGTAGATGCAATAGTTGTATCTAAAGAAGATTATGAAAAACATGGACGTAAATTTACTCCTATGAAGAAGAGTATTTATGGAGATATCGATGAAAAGTATTTAAGTATAATTAATGCTATCGATAAAGAATTATTTTCAGACAAAAGAAAAAGAATCAATTAATTGATTCTTTTTTTAACTAGTCTTTTGACTTAAATTAATCGTTACTTCCATCAAGGCAGTTGCACTACTATTCGCACCAATCGCGGTATCTGCAGCGTTATCTTGTGTCTGTCCAGTGGAATCATTCCATTTAATATTAATTATAAATCTTTGAGAAGCACTATTCTTAACAATACTACCAGTTATACCAGAGTTAGTATAAGCAGTTGGAGTACCACCAGTACCTATCTGATATGTTGTTGGTACTAAATCTTGTAATGTTGAATCTTGTGATACAGCTAATGTAATAGTATAGTTAAAATCAACATCACAATTAGTCGCATCTATATCTAAATAAAAATAACCAACTGATCCAGGAGCTATAACTCCATCTTTAGTATAATTATTATTCTCAAATGTAGCTTGAATAGTATTAGTTAATTTAGATTTACCATATACATCTTCATTGTTTATTTTAATATGCCAATCTGCAACATCGTTCTCTACAGTACCTGTTATTTCTTTATGATATTTCGCATATGTTATTTGATAGAATAACACTACTAAACAAGTAAATACTATAAGTAGAGTACAAAACATGGTAATATATCTCTTTTTATGTGACGCATTACTCATATTATCACCTACATTAATAATATCATAATAATATTATTTTTTTAAGTTATTTTATGTTATAGTATGTATAGTAAATGTTAATTAGGTGATATAATGAAGATAGAAGATACTTATAGATATATGATTGCGGGTAGATTTGGTATTGAATTAATAGAAGAATATAAACTAAAAGAATATATCTTAATAGAAGTAGATAAATATATAGATGATTTTATTAATACTAATAAAATAGACTTTGATACAGAAAGAATAAAAGAAGAAGTAAGAGATACTTATTCTGATAGGGTTAAACTACAAGATAGTTTATTAGTACTTCAAAGTATGAATGGACCTATGGAATTAGTATTCTTAGTAAAGAGTTATTTAAAAAAATTGGGTAGAAGGGAGAATTTTTAATGGAAGAGATATATAATAATGAAGAAGAATATATAATTAAGAATAATAATTATAAAATAACAGATCTTAATTTTACTCATTATTATGATGATACTGAGTTAGGAGGAAGTTCTTGCTTCACTGAATTAAGAATTATATCAGATTATGATTATATAGAGAGAAGATTTAATTTTAAAGGTAGAATTACTCATGCTTATAGAGATTATAATGATGAATTTGATATTAAAACTATAGAGAAAAGTATTGATATAACTAATGAATTAGTAGAAGAAATTAATAAATTAAACTTAGAAGAATTAAGAAATAATTATTATAATCCAGAATTAAAAAGAGAATATTGGGTAATTAATTATAATAAATTATTCTATATAGTAGGTACTTATGATAACTTAGTAGATGAGATAAAGAGATTATTAGAATTAATAAATTATAAAGAAATAGAAGAGAATTGTTTAAAGGAAGTAGAGAAGTTACATTAATACTTCTTTTCTTTTTTACTGTTTTATGATATAATATAGCCTAATTTAGGGGGATTATTATGAGTGGGTTGATTATAATAATTTATTTCATTTTAGGTATTATATTATTCCTAGGTAATAATTTTATTATAGATAAATATAATATATCTAAGACACAAGGAATTATTCTTTCCTTATTATATATATTATTACTAGGAGGAATATTTCATCCATATAAAGCCTTTAGTGGAGATGTATTTATAATACTTATCTTTTATATGATTATAGATATAGTTCATACTACTTATATATTAGGAGAAGATTTCTTTAGTAAAGGTAGACTTAATTATCATTTAATATTAATAGTATTAGGTTATTTATTAAATGCATATTTTATTAATCAAGTAGAAACAATATTTCTAAGTAGTGAACAATTGAAAGTAATTATATGGTTAATAATAATTATAGGTTTATATAAATTTATAAGTACTAATAAAATATTTAATAATAAGTTTACTACTAATAGTAAATTAGAAGATAATGAAATAAGAATTCAATATACTAAGTATAAAAATAAATATAATTTAAAATATGAAGATAAAGATTTAGAATTATTAATTTACAGTATTATGATTATTAATAATAAGAATAGAAATAATTTATTAAGATGGATAGATGATAAGATATATGAATTTAGTGGTAAAAGTAGAAAACTTAGTATTATGTTAATAGATAGTGATAAAGCTATTAGTGATTTAGAAGGAATAGATATTGTTTATAAAAAGTTAATTGAAATAAAGAAGAAAAATAAGAGTATTATTACTATAGTTAATAAGTATGATAAAGATAATAGTGATAAGATTATATATGTGTATAATACTTTAAAAGATTTCTTAAAATAATTTAAAAATATACCAAAATGTGGTATATTTTTAATAGGTGAATAATATGAAGAATAAAATAAGGTTGATTAGTTCTTTATTAATAGTATGTTTATTAATTACTGGTTGTAATGGTACTATTACTAGAGATATTAGAAGAGATGGATATACTGTACAAAGTAATAAATTTACTTGTAGTTTCTTTATTAATAAATCTAAAGAAGAAAATACTACTGAGAAAGTTAAGTTTTTAACAGCTAATTATATTATTAGTGAAACAGGTAATATTTATGAGATCAATATTAGTGGACTTTATTCTAATGATATGAATTGTAGAAAACCTGGTATGAGCGCTTATAGTAATACACCTATTATAAATGTTCCAGTAGTTGCGATACTAGATCAAAGTATAGTTAAAGGTAGCGATGGATGGTTTTATTATTTAGATACTAATGATGCAGCTGCTAGATATACTAGAGTTACTAGTGCTGATAAAGAATATTCATTATATAAATTATTATTAGCAGAAGCAGATGTAGTAAAAGTTGTTACTGTTAACTCTAATATTAATAGTTATTGGGTTTTGAAAAAAGATGGAGCAATTTATAATTATATTTTAAAGAAAGAAGATAACACTGATAAATATGTTTTAACAAATAAAGATGCTCAACCTGTAATTAGTAGAAATCTCTATGGTTCAATAATTGATTTTAATTATGAAGGAGATTCTCTAGGTACTTATTATAGAACTCAAGATAAAATAATTACTAGAAAGATAACTAATTCAAAGAAATGTAATAAATATGTGGATATTCCATGTAATTATGCAGAAAAAAGTGATGCTGTTCTAAATGAATATAAAGATAGAATTATAGCTTTTAATGGTAATACTATAATTACTGATTATGGAAGAGTGTTTACTGCAGGATCTTAGGATCCTTTTTTGATAGAGGTGATATTATGAATTATTCTAATAAGTGGAAAGATTATGAATTAATAGATTCTTCATTAGGACAAAAATATGAAAGATGGGGTAATGTTTATCTATTAAGACCAGATCCAGCAGTTATTTGGGATAATGGTAATTTAGAAGAGAAATATAAAGGTAAAATAGATGCTATATATTATAGAAGTAATAGTGGAGGAGGACATTGGGAAAACTTAAAGGTTATTCCTCCAAGATGGAAGATTAAGTATGAAGATTTAACATTTAATATTAAACAAATGGGTTTTAAACATACTGGTCTTTTTCCAGAACAAGCCTATAATTGGGATTATTTAATGGAAAAGTTAGAAGGAAAAGGAGCTTCTGTATTAAACTTATTTGCTTATACAGGAGGAGCTACAGTAGCTTGTTTAAAAGCAGGTGCAACAGTATGTCATGTTGATTCTTCTCGTGGTATGGTAGATTGGGCTAAAGAAAATGTAAATGATTCGGGATATCAAGATGGACCAATAAGATATATAGTTGATGATGTAGTGAAGTTTGTAAAAAGGGAGATAAGAAGAGGACATAAATATGATGTAATTATCATGGATCCTCCTAGTTATGGTAGAGGTGCTAATGGAGAAGTTTGGGATTTAGATAAAGATTTAAATAACTTAGTTAGTTTATGTTCAGAACTATTAAGTGATAAACCAATACTTTTCTTAATTAATACTTATAGTGGACTATCTCCAGAAACATTAAAAAATATATTAGAATTAAATATTAATAGTAAATTTAAAGGTAAAATTACTTGTGATGAAATAGGATTAAAATGTAGTTCAAATGACTTAGTATTACCATGTGGTAACTATGGTAGGTGGGAATGTGACTAATATTAATATTTTATATGAAGATAATCATCTATTAGTTGTGGAAAAACCTATAAATATGCTTAGTCAAGCTGATAGTACTAAAGATCCTGATTTATTATCACTTTTAAAAGATTATATAAAGGAAAAATATCATAAACCAGGTAATGTCTATCTTGGATTAGTTCATAGATTAGATAGAATGGTTGGAGGAGTAATGGTTTTTGCGAAGACTTCTAAAGCTGCAGCTAGACTAAGTAAAATGATTAAAGAAGGTGATTTCAATAAAACTTATATTGCGATATGTCATGGTAAAATAGATAAAGAAGGTAAATTTACTGATAAGATAGAAAAACTAGATAATGGAAATAGTATAGTTAGTGAGAAGGGTAAAGAAGCGACTCTTACTTATGAGCTATTAGAGTATGATAAAAAAACTGATACATCTGTAGTAAAAATCAAATTATTAACAGGACGTCATCATCAGATTAGAGTACAATTTTCATCACGTGGATTTCCACTCCTAGGAGATCATCGATATGGAGTAGATAATGATAATTTACCAGTAGCACTTTATGCTTATAAATTGGAGTTTGTTCACCCTGTAAAACAGGTGCCTATGAAGTTCGAAATCATACCTAAAAACTATGGTTATTTCAAGAATTATAATGTCAAGAAAATGTTGTGAAATCGTTGTATTACAACATTTTTATTTAATGTTTTACACTAATTTAAAACATACTATACGATTTTTACAATGTCTAAAAATGTATAGAAAATAAAATGTTTGCATAACGTATTTTTTTTTGATATCATATATAATAGATATAGAATATAATAAAGGGAGTGTATTACATATGATGATACTATTTGATTTAAAATTTTTCACTGAAGTTCCTAATTTATTAATTACTGGTGGAATTTTATTATTGGTTTTAGCCTTGATTTTAGTTATTGTTCAAGGAAGAAAAGGAAAGAAAGCTAAAGTTGATGCTGCAATGGCAGTTGATAATTCACAAGGAAGTGTAGATCCTGTAACTGGTCAAGCTGTTGATATGCAACAACTTAACCAAGATATGAACATGCAAATGGGAGGAGCACCTGATCCTATGGCTCAACCTGTAGCTCAACCTATGGAACAACCAGTAGAAGTTCAACCAGTTGAAGTACAACCTGTTGAGGTTCAACCAATGGATCAACCAGTAGAACAACCACAAGTTGAAGCTCAACCAGTAGCAGTTGAAACTCCTCAAGTAGAAGTTCAACCACAAGCTGAGCCAGCACAACCAATTGTAATGCCAGAAGAAAATGGTGGTACAATGGCTGACGTTAAGATTTTACCTACTGATGCTGCACCAGTTGATGCAACTGGCGATGTGATGGCTACTAATCCAGCAACTCCAGAAGTTGCACCTGTAGCACCTGCTGCACCAGAGCCTCAACCAGTAGCACCTGCACCTGTTGCTCCAGAAGTTGCACCTCAAGCACCTGAAGCACAACCAACAATTTATGGTGGTGCAAGTCCAGTTGTAGATAATATTCAAATAAACAATGATGATCAACCACATCAAATATATGGTGGAGCTGATCCATTAGAAAATACACAACCTGTTCCACAAGTTCCAACTGTTGAAGCTGTAGCACCTGCTGTAGAACCTGTTGCTCCAGCTGTACCAGAAGTACAAACTGTAGCACCTGCAGTAGAACCTGTTGCTCCAGCAATGCCTGAAGCACAACCTGTGGTTCCAGAAGTTGCACCTGTTGCTCCAGCAGCACCAGAAGTTCAACCTGTAGCACCAGCAGTTCCTCAAGTAGAGGCTGTACCTGCTGCACCTCAACCAGAAGCACAACCTGCAATCCCAACAATTCAAAGTTAATAAAAGATGGCTAAGCCATCTTTTTTTGTAAAATAATTTACCTCTATTTTGATTATTTTAAATACTTTTGATACAATTAATATAGGGTGAGGTGTTTATGAAGAAAGTTACTATTTTAGCGCTACATTTAGGATATGATGGTATTGCGAAGAGTGTTGTTCATTTGGCTAATGCATTATCATCTAAATATGAAGTAGAAATAGTGTGCTCATATAAGTTATATGATAAACCTAGTTTTCCTGTGGATCCTAAAGTAGATATTAAATATTTGATTGAGACTAGACTTCCTGTTTTACTTCAAGATTATAATACTATGTTGAAACAGAAGAAGTTTTTAAAATTAAATAGAAGATTAAGAGAAGAGTATATTACTAAAAATAAAACTAAAAAGTTGTTTAAAGATACTTATGCAGGTATTAGTATATATAATGAGAGAGCTAAAACGATGAAAGATTTTATTAAGAGTTGTGACTCTGATATTATTATTTCTAGTAAAGATGTTTTTCATAAATGGTTGAGTAGATATGGTAGTAAGAAATCTTTAAAGATAGGTTGGGAACATGAACATTATCATGGTAATATGAAATATGCGAGAAAGTTTATTAAATTTACTAAAAATTTAGACTACTTAGTAGTAGTATCTAAGAGTTTAAGAGATTTTTATAGTAGTAAATTAAAAAAATATAAATGTGAATGTGTATATATACCTAATGCTTTAGATAAAGTGTTAAAGACTGGATCTAAACTTACTAGTAAGAAATGTATATGTACTAGTAATTTAGTATATGAAAAAGGACATTTTGATTTGCTTAAGATATTTAAACGTGTTAATGAAGATTATCCTGATTGGAAATTAGATATCATAGGTGATGGAGCATTAAAATCTAAATTAAAAGAATATGTTAAAGATAGAGAGATAGCTAATGTTAAATTCTATGGATTTAGAGATAGAGAATTTATTATTGAATCTTTAAGAAGTAGTTCTATATACTTGATGACATCATATACTGAATCATTTGGTATAACATTAATTGAAGCTATGAATGAGGGTCTTCCTTGTATCGCATTTGATTCTGCGGAAGGTGCTCGTGAAATAATAGATGATGGATATAATGGATATTTGATTAAAGATAGAAATTTAGAAGAATATGCTTTAAAAGTGGAAGAATTGATTGTTAATGAGAAGTTAAGAAAAAAACTTGGAGCTAACGCTAAAAAGAGTGCTTCTAAGTATGATATAAAGTATGTTTCTACTATGTGGTTAGATTTATTAAAGAAAGCGATGTAAAATCGCTTTTTTATTTTACATTCCTATTGTGTAAATTTGAGTGTAATGTGTTGTGTCAATTTACGTTATTTGATATTATTAATTTAGATAATAAGGGAGTGTAAGTATGAAAATCATAGGAGAGAGAAAAACTATATATGTATTAGTAGCCTTAAGTTTTCTTATGATTTTTGGTGGTGCCTTTTCTTGTTATATAGATGGACTTAAAAAAGACCATGAAATGGTTAGTAAAAGAGCAGTAGATGTTAATAATACATATGAAGAGTTAAGTACTAATGTTAGTTTATTTGAAGATGAAAGAGAAAAATTATATGGAACATCTTTAAATGAAACATACTTTGATAATTTTTATAAAACTAACGGTGAAATATTAGAGAAGTTATCTAATTTTGAATCAATGGTTAATGAGATAGAAAAGAAAGTTAATATTATGAATTCATTATGTGATTCATATTATATGGATGCTTCTGTTAATAATAAATGCTCTAATTATAAATTAATTTATGAACAAGTTAATAATTATTTTGTTAGTGATATAGATAATTATAATAAGAATGTTAAAACATATAACTTAGTTAATGTTAATAGAGTTAATGTTTATCAAACTAATAGAAAATATATTGATTATAATAAAGATAAAACTATAGATGGGAAGATGTAGTCATGTTACTTAGGATAAAAAGGAAATATCTAATTACTTTTATCGTGCTTGACTGTCTGTTCTTATTCAGTTTTGTTTTTTTATTTTATGGACCTTGGCATGGTTTTAGGACTTTTTGGATTACTACTAGTATGACTACTAAATCTCATCAATATTTAGCTAAATGGTTTTATGATGATGAGACTATTAAAAAAGTATTGAGTGAGAATATTGTTGTACCAGTAAATGAAGTTACTGATACTTCTTTAATTAAGTTAAAGAAGTATTCTACAAGTATTTATAAAAATAAATATGAAAAAGAATTATTAACTCATGATGAAGGTGATTTATATAAATTAATTAAAGTATCTGGTAAAGGATATAATGGTTATTTAGTAGCTGTATATGATCCTTCTAGAGTTTATTTAACGACTACTAGATATTTAGGTATCAAAGGAGAAGATATTTTAACTGTTAGTAAGAGAGAAAATGCTTCGATTATGATTAATGGTAATGGATTTCATGATCCTAATTGGAATAGTAATGGAGCGACTCCTCATGGTACGGTTATTAAGGATGGAATAATAGTTAGTAAATTTAGAAAAGCTGATTGGGGTGGAGGATTTATTGGTTTTACTCCAAATAATGTTTTAGTTTTGGGTAAGATGAGTGATGATGAAGCTCTTAATACTTATCGTGATGCGGTTGAATTTGGACCATTCTTAATGATAAATGGTAAACGTAGTTTTGTTAAAGGTAATGGTGGTTGGGGATTAGCTCCAAGAACTGTTATTGGTCAAAGAAGAGATGGTATAGTTTTATTCTTAGTTATCAATGGTCGTCTAGCTACTAGTATAGGTGCTAGTATGACTGATTTATGTGATATTATGGAAAACTATGGAGCATATAATGCAGCTAATTTAGATGGAGGTGCTTCGTCAGAATTAGTCATCAATAATAAGATTATTAATACACCAGTTGCGGGTGGTAAAAATGGACTTCGAGATATTCCAACATTTTGGGCAGTAAAATAGTAGACTTAGTCTACTTTTTCTTTTGATTTTGTGATATTATTATCATAGGAGATTATATATGATATTAGCAGTTACATGTTCCGATCCTGGAATAATACAAATTACTAAAATATTAAAGACTATTTTTCAAATGATCCAAATACTTGGACCAATACTAGCAATAGTCTCTTTAGCGTGGATATGTTTAAGATCAGTGTCTGCATCTGATGGGAAATCATTTGAAGTAAATAAGAAAAGAATTAGAAATTGTATAGTTGCTTTACTTATAACATTCTTTTTACCAATATTTGTTACTTTAATAATGAGTATTACTTTTATGAAAGATACTTTTGAGATTAGTGCTTGTTGGAAAGAAGTTGATTCTTTCAAAGTAACTAGTGGTAAATATATAAGTAAAAAATCTAGTAAAGAGAAAACTGGTACTATGATTATTGATCCTAATAAATATAAAGGTACTAACGAAGACCCTAACTCTTCACTTAGGGGAGAAGGAGGAAACGAAATTAATTCTACTTCTTCTACTAGTTTAAAAGATTCTTTAGCAGATTTAGCTTTAGCTCAATTAAAAGATCCTTCTCATAAAGGAGGAAAGAAGTATTGGCAATTCATGGGCTTCAGAAGTAGAGTAGCTTGGTGTGCATGTTTTGTATCATGGAATGTTCATCATGCTGAATATAATGGTCAAAAAGTATCTAGTGTGCTTAATCATAAAACTGCTAGTTGTGGTAGTTGGATAAATTATTGTAAAAAGAATAAAAAAACTACTTATTATAGTGGTAATAGTTTTACACCTCAAAAAGGAGATTTAATCTTCTTCGATTGGGATGGTGGAGGACAAGATCATATTGGAATAGTTACTGGTGTTTCTGGAGGTAAAGTACACACTATTGAAGGAAATACTAGTAATAGTGTTCATACTAGACAGTATCCTAAGAATAGTCATAAAATATATGGATATTGTTCTTGGTAGTAGGAGGGGTTTATGAAGAAGAAATTATTACTAATTTTAGTTTTTGTATTAGTGTTAACTGGATGTAGTAATGAATATAATCTTACTATTAATGGAGATACTATTAGTGAAGAGATTATTTCAACTATACCTAATAATGAAATAACTACTCAAACTGCTGAAGAAAAAGCAGCTGGTATAGAAAATGATGATCAAATAACTCCATTTATTAATAATGATCAATATCCATTCACAAATAATAATAAAATTAAATATAAAAAAGATGTATCTAAGAACGGATTAAATACAATAGTTAAATTAAATTATGATTATACTGTAGATAATTTTAAAAATAGTAGAGTTTATAATGAATGTTTTCAAAAATCTGTTATTGAGAGAAAAGATGGTTATTTAAGATTAGCTTTTCTAGGAGAATTTAGTTGTTTATATGGAGATTCTTTAACTATAAATGTTAGAACAGATAGAAAAGTAATTGATGATACTGCGAATGATGTAGATAATAATACTTATACTTGGATTATTAATGATAATAATGAGAATAATGTTAATATTCAGATGATTTTAGATGATAATACTAGTACTAGTGGTGGAGATAATATTACTTTATTCTTTATAATACTTTTAATTATATTTATAGGTGTTGATATTTATATTATTTTTAAAAAAAAGAAAAGGTGATTAAATGATACTTACTACTTGTAGTGATCATGGTATTGCGATAATAGCAAAGATATTAAAAACTATCTTTGATATGATATTAATCGTTGGACCGATGCTCGCAATGGTATCTTTAGCGTACTTGTTTTTTAGAATTATTACTGATAGAGATGCTGATAAGAATGAAGTATATAAGAAAAGAATTAGAAATGTAGTTAAAGCTTTACTAATAGTAGTATTTTTACCAATATTTGTTAATTTAATTATGAATATTACTTTTATGAAAGATACTTTTCAAATAGCACAGTGTTTTTCTGAAGCTAAAGGTATTAGTTTTTCTACTAAGATGAGTGACTATAAAGAAAAGAAAGATTCTGGTAAACAGAAAACTGGAACATTTATTATAGATCCTAGTGAATATGTTGGTACTGATAGTAATCCTAATAGTACCGAAAGTGGAACAACTACTAGTAAGTTGAATTATTCTAATGCTGTTACTGTACCAGATAGTGTATTAAGTAAAGCATCTAAAAGTGATTTGAGTGTTTTAGTAGTAGATAGTAATGGTATGGTACTTGCTGAACGTAAATCACATTTATTAAGAGAAGGTGGATCAACTACTAAGATATTTACTGGATATGCTGCTGTTACATTACTTGATCCAACTAAAGATGTTGTTGTTTGTACTCAATATGCTCAAACTATGAAATATGCTGGTACTCCTGATGTTAAAGTTGGAAATAAGTTTTCTGTAAGTAAAGCTGCTACTAAAGATTTTCCTGGATCTTCTAATATTACAGCTGCTAATATAGCGATTGCTATAGGTAAAAAATATCATAATTGTAGTAGTGATGGAGAAGCTTATCTATTAGGAATGGATGATATTAATAATTTATTGAAAAAAGTTGGATGTGAAAAGACACATATTCCTAGTGCTAGTGGGGTAAATTATAATTATAAAACTAAAGTTGGTTGTTGTAATAAATATGGAATATCTAAGGGAACAGATGGTGTTACTGCAGGAGATTTAGGTTTAATTACAATTGCTGCTATGAATAATCAATATTTTGCTTCTGGTATTAGTAATCGTAATACTAATGGTAAATTTTATATAAAGAGTGGTACTCAGAGTTATAAACATGGTGTATGGGGATTTAATTATAAAAATAAAAGATATTATATAGTTGCACTTGGTTTTAATTTTAAAGCTGAGGGTGATTTAAGAGGAATAGTTTCTAATAATATATATAATTGGACTATAAAGAATTTAATTAAATAGAAGGGTGATTAAATGATACTAACTACATGTAGTGATCATGGTATAGCAATAATAGCCAAGATCTTAAAAACTATCTTTGATATGATTCTTATCATTGGACCGATAATCGCAATGGTATCTTTAGCGTACCTATTTTTTAGAGTTGTTACTTCTGTAGATGCTGATAAGAATGAAGTATATAAGAAAAGAATTAGAAATGTAGTTAAAGCTTTACTAATAGTAGTATTTTTACCTATATTTGTTAATTTAATTATGAATATGACTTTTATGAAAGATACTTTTCAAATAGCACAATGTTTTTCTGAAGCTAAAGGAGTAAGTTTTTCTAAAGGTAGTTCTAATTACATAAAGAAGAAAGATTCTGGTAAACAGAAAACTGGTACTATGATTATTGATCCTAGTAAGTATAGTGGTATAGATGGAGATCCTAATGGTACTGGTACTGATTATACTAGTAACGTTACTTCTGGTAATAGAGATGCTCAAGTACAAGGGGCAATCAGTTGGGCAGTTAAGATAGCTGCTGATGATTCATTTAATTATGGTAAGAAACCTTATGCTTCTAAGTGTGGATGTTATTTCTGTGGTACCAATGGACGTAAGGCTAAAGCTGCGAAAGGACATAGTGATGGAACTCCACCTGCTGGAAAAACCTGGGATAAGACTTATGTATGTGTAACTTTTATCAATGCTGCCTATGCTCATGGTGCTAACGATCCAATATTCTTAAAATATTGTAAGAAAGGTAGTACTGCGTTAGATGGTGGTTGTAGAGTTAGTCCATCATTAAAAAGATTAGGTAGTAGAGTTACTAATCTAGGCAAACCATCATATTCTAATCTACAAGCTGGTGATATTTTATTCATTGAAGGTAGACATGTTGCTATGTATATAGGTAATGGTAAATACGTAGAAGCAACTAGTGGTCATGGTCCTTGGAGTGCTGATTCTATCGCCGTTAGAAAGTTTACTAAGAAAAATTATTCTAGTTATACTAATGTACTTAGATATAATGGTTATTAAAAAGCAATTAATTGCTTTTTTTCTTTGTTGAATATGAGTATTATTTTTGATATAATTTATTATGAATACTAGGAATTAATTATGATGAAGTTAAGAAGAAAAAAGAAAAATAAACATCCTTTTAAAAAGAGTGAATTAATATTTAATATAATTAGTTTACTTTTATTAATATCAGTAGGATTATATTATGAAATTAGATGCTATAAAGCATATGATAAACAATTTAATACAGAAGAATTATCTAAAGGTACATTAGGTGAAGTAGTTACTAGTAAAATGAGAATTACTACTAATGGAAAAGGTCTATATAAAGATGATACTGGATATTTCTTTAAAGGTAATGTTGCTAATAACTATGTTAAATTTGGTAACAGATTATTCAGAATTATTAGAGTTTTAGATGATGGTAGTGTTAAAGTAATCAGTGATGATGTTAATGCTAGTTTTATGAATGGAGAAGATGATTATTTAACTGGTAATGTTAAAACATTCTTAAATAAAACTGATAATAATCCTTTAATTAGAGATCATAGTGGTGTTTATTATGATACTATTCCTTATCCAGATAAGTTTATTAAAATGACTAAATATACTATTGATAAGATAGGTGCTAAGAGTATTGAAACTGGTGAAGAAGAGTATAAAGACTATGTTACTACTTTAAGTATTAGTGATTATACTAAGGCTGGTGGTAAGAATAGTTATTTAAATATTAATAAATATTTCTATGTACTTGGAACTAATGATACTGATAAATTCTTATATGTAGATGAAGAAGGTACTGTTAATGGTATTTCTTCTACTGAAAGTTATGGTGTTAGAGCAGTTATGACTTTTAAGAAGAATACTAATATTACTGGTGGTAATGGAGATATGAATACTCCATATGTTATTAAACAAGGTAAGAATACTAACTATGTAGGTGGTTATGTTAGATTAGGTAATGATATGTGGAAAGTATTCTCTGATAATAATAGTAGATTAAAATTAGTTTATAATGGTTATATTAAAGAAAATAATCAATTTGTTAGTATGGAATTCTCTGATGAATCTAATGTTTTCAATGTACTAGATTATGGAAGTGTAGCTAGATATTTAAATACAGATTTCTATTATTCTAGAACATATAATAAATTATTATTAGATGAGTATCAGTTTATTGGAGAATTAACATATGATAATAAATATAAATATAAAAATATATTTACAGAGAAATATATTAGTAAAGTAGGACTTCTTAATATATTTGATTATAATAATACATCTATTTTAGATGATTATTACTTAGTTAATTCAAATGATGCGGATACTTTATATGTATATCATAATAATGGTAGTATCGAAGAAGCTAGTTTTACTGATGCGAGATATTTAGTACCTGTTATAACAATCAATAAACAATCAATTAATAGAGGTAGTGGATTAGAAGATGATCCATATATGGTGTAATTATGTTAAGGAAGAAGAAAAAGAAGAAAAAACTTAGATTTAAATTTAAAAAATTCACTGTATTTGTATTATTATTAGACTTATTATGTATAGGTGTATTAGTACTTATTCATACTGATAAATTTATGAATTTCTTTATTACTACAGCTATGACTACTAAGTCTCATGCTTATTTAGCTAGAACTTTATATGATGAAGATACTATTAATAGGATTTTAGCTAGAAACTATGTAGAAGAAACAGATGAAGATATTAATTTAGATGATATTAGTATTAATGGAGAAGATATGTTTACTAAGAAATATTCATCTAAATATGAAAGAGAATTATTTAAAAAAGATCCTGGTAATGATGTATATAAAATAATTCGTTTAGAAGAGAAATCATTTAAGGGATATGTTATTGGTGTATATGACCCAAGAGATGTAGAATTAGCTGTTTCATCTAGACTAGGAGTTATGGGTGAGAGTGTTAATACTATGGTTAAAAATAATAATGCTTTAGTTGGTATTAACGGTGGAGGATTTAGAGATGTTGATGGATGGGGTAATGGTTCATTCCCTCATGGTAATATCATTGAAGATGGAAAACTTGTTTGGGAGAATAATAGAGGTTCTGGTGAATTGATTGGATTTACTAAAGATCATAAATTATTCTTAACAAGTGAAACTCCACAACAAGCTATAGCTGATGGTATGATGGATGCAGTTGAATTTGGTCCAAACTTAATAGTTAATGGTAAACCTTTAACTGTCCATGGAGATGGAGGTTGGGGTATTGCTCCAAGAACTGTTATTGGTCAAAGAAAAGATGGAGTAGTTATCATGTTAAGTATTGAGGGAAGATTACCTGGATACTCTATAGGTGCTACAATGAATGACTTAATCACAATATTAAAACGTTATAAAGTATATAACGCTGCTAATTTAGATGGAGGGGCTTCTGCTACCATGAGTGTAGAAGGAGAACTATTTAATAGACCATCTGCTGGAGGAGAATATGGTGGTAGAACAGTATCTAATGCTTGGATAGTTACAAATAAATTAAATAAACCAGCTAAAGCTCCAGTTAAGAATTATTAGAGGTGATAAGATGAAATTTATTAAAGAAGAATTAAAAAAATTAAATAAAAATTATGTTAAATTCTATAATAATTTTAAAATAATTAATATTTTAATAGTATTATTTACATTATATGCAATGATATTTAATTTTGAAGAATATTTATTTATCGCATATGCCTTTACTATTATGTTACCTATAGTATTTTATGCAGAATATTCTCATAAGAAATTAATGTATGTAATTGCTTTAATACTAGGTATAATTTCAGGAATACTATTATCTGGTAAACCTCCTGTAGAATTAGTATTATTCTATATAGGAGTAGTTATAATATTATTTACATTAGATTTCTATATAATAATTAGAAGAGAAAAATCTCTTCCTAAATACTTATGTAAATTATTTGAAAATTTATTACAAATATATATTATCTATTCAATTTTAGCTTTTGGTTTAATAATATTATTCTTATTAACAGATTATATGATCTTTAATGATAAATTAACTGATTATATTTATGTAATATATTACTTAGTAACTGGTGTTTATTTAATACCTTCAGTAATAATGAGTTTAGTTTATAATGATGATAAAGTTACTGTACTTAGTGATATATTAATAAGTAAAGTATTAATGATTATAATGAATATTTACTTTTTAATAGTAATAGTATATGTATTTAAAGGATTATTTACTTTAAATTATTCTATATACTCAGTATATATGATTATAGGATGTTTATTCTTATTATTCTTACCTCTAAGTATTATGGCTGATAATTATAAGGGTAAATATTATGAATTTAATAGTAAATGGTTAAAATATATATTTATAATTCCATTAATATTACAAATATATGTATTATTTAATCAAGTACATGATTATGGATTTACAATTACTAGATATGTTGGATTAATGTTTGTATTATTTGAAGTATTTGCTTTAGGATTATTAATTTATAAAGATAAGAAATATATAGTTGAATCATTATTAGTATTTTGTTCATTAGTATTTATAATGTTTATAATACCTGGATGTAATATTAGAGATGCAGTTATTAATTCTCAAGTAAATAGATTAACTAATATTTATACTAATAATATGACATTTAATTCATTAAGTGTTACTGATAAGAATAGGGTAAAAAATATTTATGATTATATTGTAGATATGGATGATAAATCTAAATATAAATTACCTGATTATATAGATAAAGATGCGATAGATAAATATGAAGTAAAGACTTTAGAAGAATTTAATTCTGCTGTCGCAGTTAATGAAGATCAAAAGATAGATATTAGTAAATATAAATATTTAGAAGAAATAATGACAAATGGAAAAATAGATAAGATTTCAATTAAAGGAACTAATTATAATTTTACTTCTTATGGTAAATATGGTATAGAAAATGGAGATGAAGCATTTAATAAATATGTTGAAAAACATGCTTTAGTACATTTGAATGATAAATATGATTTCTATATTAAGTATATAATGATAAGTAAGGAAAATGAAAAGTACATAGTAGATTCTTTAGAAGGATATGTACTTTACAAATAGAATAAAAAACTCTAAGTAATTAGAGTTTTTTTTATTAATCGTGATATAATTATAATTGGAGGATGATGTTTATATGAAGAAAATTATGGATGGAAATGAAGCTTGTGCATATGTATCTTATAACTTTACTGAAGTAGCTGGAATATATCCGATAACTCCAGCGTCACCTATGGCAGAAGTTACTGATAAATGGAGTGGAGAAAACAAACTTAATTATTTTGGTACAAAACCAAGAGTAGTAGAGATGGAATCTGAAGCAGGAGCTGCAGGTATGGTTCATGGTTCATTAAGAGCAGGTGCCTTAACTACTACCTATACAGCTTCACAAGGGTTATTATTAATGATACCTAATATGTATAAGATTGCAGGAGAATTATTACCAGGAGTAATCAATGTCTCTGCAAGATCTTTAGCAAGCCACGCTTTATCAATCTTTGGAGATCATCAGGATATTTATGCAGTTAGACAGACAGGTTTTGCGATGTTAGCAGAGTCTTCAGTACAACAAGTAATGGATTTAACTGCAGTAGCTCATTTATCTGCGATAAAAGGAAGTGTACCATTTGTAAATTTCTTCGATGGATTTAGAACGTCACATGAGATTAATAAAGTAGAATTAATAGATACTGAAAAAGTTAAAAATTTAATTGATAAAAAAGCCTTAGCTGATTTTAGAAGTAGAGGAATGAATCCTAATAAACCTAGAATCTATGGTACTAATCAAGGAGAAGATATTTACTTCCAACAAGTAGAAGTAAGAAATCCTTATTATGATAAAGTACCTGATATAGTTAATGATTATATGAAACAAATTAATAAGATTACTGGTAAAGATTATGAACCATTTAATTATTATGGTAGTTCTACTGCGACTAAAGTTATTGTAGCGATGGGTTCTGTCTGTGAAACTATTAAAGAAGTAGTAGATTACTTAAATAAGAAAGGTGAATATGTTGGTTTAATAGAAGTACATTTATATAGACCTTTCAGTGAAAAATACTTCTTAAAAGCATTACCTAAAACAGTTAAGAAGATTGCTGTTCTTGATAGAACTAAAGAAGCTGGTTCTATTGGAGAACCTCTATACTTAGATGTTCAAAATATAGTTAGAAATGTAGATAGAAGAGTTAATGTCTATGGAGGAAGATATGGTCTTTCTTCTAAGAATACAACTCCTGCGATGATGAAAGGAGTATTTGATTTCTTAGATACTAGAGAAGTTCATCATAACTTCACAATAGGTATTGAAGATGATATTACTCATTTATCTGTAGATTATGATCCTAACTTTGTAATACCAAGTGATGATGTAGAATTCTTAATATATGGTTATGGATCAGATGGTATGATTTCAGCATCTAAAGATTTATTAAAGATAACTGGTGATAATACTAATGCTTATGTTCAAGGATACTTTAGATATGATTCTCGTAAGAGTGGAGGAAAAACAATATCTAATTTAAGATTTGGTAAAAAACCAATAAGCGCAAGTTATTATGTAACTCAACCATCATTAGTAGTTTGTACTAAAGATTCTTATATAAATAAATTGAGAATGTTAGATACTATTAAGAAAGATGGTATGTTTATAGTTAATACTACTATGAGTGGAGATGAGTTATTAAAGACTATGTCATCTCATGATAAAAATATTTTAAAGAGTAAAAATATTAAATTATACGTAGTAGATGGACAAAAGATATCAGATGAAGCAGGTATTCCTGGTAAGATAAGTACTATTATGGAAGTGATTATCTTCAAATTAGGAAAGATTGTTCCATTTGAATTCGCAATTACTAAAATAAAAGAAAATTTAAAGACTAAATTTGGTAATAAAGGTGGAAATGTAGTAGAAAAGAACTTAAAAGCTATAGATATGGCATTAGATGCTTTAGTACAGGTAAAAGTTCCTTATGCTGATTTCGTGGATGAAATACCAAGAAATAAAAATGTATTTGAAACAATAAATGATTTAGAAGGAGAAAATCTTCCAGTAAGTAGTTTCATTAAGAATGCTGATGGAGGAATGGATCCAGATACCGCTAGATTTGATAAACCAAATACAGCTGATATGTCACCTTGCTATAACGCAGATAACTGTCTACAATGTAATTTATGTTCTCTAGTATGTCCACATGGAGCTATTAGGCCGTTCTTACTTAATGAAAAAGAAGTAATGGATGCTCCTGTAGAAGTAGTAAGAAACTTAAGAGATATTAAGATAGGTGACGATACTTATAAATTCATTATTGGTATAAGTTTAGCTGATTGTACTGGTTGTGGATCTTGTGCTGAAGTATGTCCTGGTAAAGCAGGAGCTAAAGCTTTAGTTATGAAAATGAAAAAAGAATTACTTGATGATAAGAAGAGAGAAGAAGCTAATTACTTATATGAAGAAGTTTCTGATAAAGAAAATGTAATGAGCACTAATACAGTTAAAGGAAGCCAATTTGTAAGACCAAAATTCCAATATAGTGGAGCTTGTGCCGGATGTGGTGAAACACCTTATATTAAATTAGTTACTCAATTATTTGGAAAGAATATGGTGGTTGCTAATGCTACTGGATGTTCTTCTATCTATGGAGCGAGCGTTCCATCTATGCCATATAATCTACCATGGGCTAACTCATTATTTGAAGATAATGCTGAATATGGTTATGGTATGAAGATAGCTGATAATGCTTATAAAGATAGAATTAAAGCATTAATATCTGAAAATATGGATAAAGTCAGAAAGAGCGAAAAATCTATCTATAAAGATTATGTTACTGATATAACAGAAGATACTGCTAACGCATTATTAGAAGTAGTAGATGAAACTAAGATAGAAGGATTAAAAGATTTGAAAGATTATATTGCTCCTAGAAGTTTCTGGATGATTGGAGGAGACGGATGGGCATATGATATTGGATATAATGGAATAGATCATGTTCTATCTAATAGAGAAAATGTAAATATTTTAGTACTTGATACAGAAGTATATTCAAATACTGGTGGTCAAGCATCTAAATCTACGCGTGTTGGTGCGATTGCTAAATTTGCTTCTACTGGTAAAGAATCTCAAAAGAAAGATCTTGCTAGAATGGCACTAAATTATTCACATGTATATGTTGGTACTATATCACTTGGAGCTAATCCAAACCATGCGATAAAAGTATTAAAAGAAGCTGAGAGTTATAATGGACCAAGTATTATAATTGCTTATTGTCCATGTATTGCTCAAGGAATAATCAAAGGAATGAAATCATCTATCAGTGAAGAAAAGAATGCTACTGAATCTGGTTACTTCCCATTATTCCATTACAATCCAACAACTAAAGAATTTAGTACAGACTCTCAAGCAGATTTCTCTAAATATAAAGATTTCTTATTAGGAGAAAATAGATATCTAACATTAACTAAGATTAATAAAAGAAGCGAAGAAATGTTTGAAACTAATCAAAATAATGCTCAAGGTAGATATGATTATTATGAATCTTTAGTTAATAAAGAAGATGAAAAAGAATAAAAGTTGTCATATGACAACTTTTTCTTTTGTGTTATAATTTGTTTTACAGGTGATTATATGAATGTAATATTTCTTGATTTTGATGGAGTACTTGATACTATTCATTATAGTTCTATGGAAGATGTTGAAAGAAGGATAAAAATATTATCAGATATATGTAGTGAATATGATTGTAAGGTAGTAATAGAAGCTTCCGCAAAAGATGCGATAGATGAAAAAACGGGGTATATTTATAATAAATGGGTTAGAAATGTATTTAAGTTATTTAAAAAATATAATATTGAGTGTATAGGGAGAACTCCTAATGTAAAAAAAGGTGATGCTTCTATGTGGAAAGAAGATGAAATACTTTTGTATTTAGAAAGACACCCTGAGATTGATCATTACTGTGTAATAGATGATGATGATACTAAAAATATGCTTCATTGGGATGTATCTGATTTAGATAAAGTAAGAGATCATTTAGTAACACCAGTTTATTATTCTCATAATCCAGAAGAAGAAGGATTACTTCCAAAACATAAAGAAGAAGTAGGTAAGATATTAAAAAAGCAAAGATAACTTTGCTTTTTATTTTAGTTCATAAATTTTATTTAATTTCCAACATCTCATATTAATAGGCTTAATCTCTATACCACAATACGAACAATCAGAAGATAACGATTTTATTGGAGCACCACAATTAGGGCAATGAAGAGAAAAGTTTACAGCTTTCTCATCGAATTTAGTTTCATCATATACATAGACATACTCTGTTACATATTTAGTACCCTTTTTAACATCATCGTAGTGTTCTATATCTTTTTGATTAGTATCATAATAGTATGAAATAGATGAAGAAACTGTTATAGTCGCAGTACCATTAGATTTAGTATAATCTTTTAAACTATGTTTATGAAAATCTATACTAGAAAATTTTTCATATATATTTTCTTCTTTATAATTATCTATAATATCTTTTAATTCAGTCTTTAAATATATTAGATCTTTATCTACTAGCGAAAGATCTTTTTTCTCTATAACATTTAAGTATTTAGTTATATCTTTTTCAACAGTATTAAATAAACTGTTTATATTAAAATCTTTAAAGTCTTTTAATATTTTTGGTTTAATTATATTAGTCATTCCCCCAATACTTTTAATAGAGGAATATTCCTGCTTTGCGAGTTGTGGTATTTCATTAATTGCTTTTTTCAATTCAGGATACTGAGGTCCTAAAGATTTTTTTAATTTGAAGTGGATTACTATAAGTACTATTAGGCATGCTGCTAGAATGGCTAGTAATACTCCTAAAAAAACAAACATAAAGACTTTCATATTATCACCAAATTAATTATATCATTAATCAACAAAAACAAAAAGAAGATTGATTCGGCTCAATCTTCTTTGTCTTCTATCCAAGAGGCTGCACCCCCTGAGGGCAGCCTCCAAAAAGAATAAAAAGGGGTTGGCTAGTGTGATACTAGCGACCAATTCGCCTAATTTCCGAATTGGTGATTCTTATAATACTTATGGAAGGGGGTTTTGTCAACAAAAAATTAACATTTTTTTAATTTTTTTATTAACACTAAAGTGTAAAGGTAAAATCATTAAACTTTTAAATACTAATTATATTGTATATAATTAATATAGGAGATTATAATTATGAAACTTCCTAAAGTTAAAACTAATTATAAATTCTATATAACAACAGTATTATTAATACTGATGACTATAACTACACTAACAAGTGTGGGTTTTGGTGCTTTAAATCAAAATTTAAATATAGCTGGTGATGTAGATTATGTTCAAGATGCTGGTAATATGATTAAATCTTGGTCTTTTTCTCCAACTGATGATTTTCATAGTTCTACGTATAAAACAAAAATAAAAACAGTAGATTTTTTAGATAGTAAAAATATACCTAATAATGCGGTAGAAACATGGGATGTATCAGTAAACAGTGATGGAAAAGTAATGGCATGGATAATAAATGATTCAAATAATTCCGGATACTATAAACTGTATATAGGAGCTAATGGAGATGTAGTTGGAAATTATTCAAGTGGCTATATTTTTAATGGTATGACTGAACTTGAAACTATTAGTTTTAATGATAATTTCGATACTTCCAAAGTGACAGATATGAGAAGAATGTTTTTCATATATGATGGTGGACATTATTTAGGCCCTGGTTATGAAAGTTATGATTTTGCTATTGCTCTTAAAACTATTAATGGTTTAGAAAATTTTGATACTTCTAAAGTAACAGATATGGATCAAATGTTTGCACGTTGTCAGCATTTACAAAGTATTAATTTATCGAGTTTTAATACCTCTAAAGTAACAGATATGTCATATATGTTTTATCATTGTAAAAGTCTCACTAATTTGGATTTAAGTGGTTTTGATACTTCAAAAGTTAGATTAATGTACGGAATGGTAGAATGTTGTAATAGTTTAACGAATATTAATATTTCTAATTTTGATACTTCTGCGACTGTTAGTCTTGACCGTATGTTTGCTGGTTGTTCTGCTGCCACCACTATATATTTAGGAAATTTTGATACATCTAAGGTAACTAATATGGAATATTTATTTTATAAGTGCAAAAAAATATCAAGTTTAAATCTATCTAATTGGGATGTTTCTCAGGTTGTTAATATGAGATCTATGTTTGAAGAATGTAATGATTTAACGAATTTAAGCATTAGTAATTTTGATACTCGTAATGTACAAAGAATGGAAGCCATGTTTTGGAATTGCAGTTCTTTAATTAATTTAGATATATTAAGTTTTAACACTTCACATACTACAGATATGGGATATATGTTTTATGGTTGTTCAAAATTGACTAGTTTGAATCTAACAAATTTTGATACTTCAAATGTTACAATTATGGATGGTATGTTTCAAAATTGTAGTGGTATAACGGAAATAAAAATATCATCATTGTGGGATGTTAGTAATGTTACTAATAGTGATTATATGTTTTATGATTGTTCTAATTTACCTAATTTCAATTCAAGTTATATTGATGTAACTATGGCCAAACCTACTACTCAAGGAGGATATTTAACTTTAGTTTGATATCTTCTTTTTTTATGGAATTTTTCTAGATATTTTTTTTAATCTGTGCTATAATATGCGAGAAGGGCGTGGGTATATTGGCTAATTTGAAAGATGTGAGAGGTGTTGGTCCGAAAGGGTTAACATACTTGAAAAAATTAAATATAAACACTATCGATGATCTGGTTACTCATTATCCTTTTAGATATGATGTTTTAGAGAGAACTGATATGTCTAAAGTAGAGGATGGAGATAAGGTAATTATCGATGGAAAAGTAGAAAGTGTTCCTATGTTGATGAGATTTAAAGCTGGTCTTAATAAGATGAACTTTAGATTTGTTACGACTAATGGAGTAGTGATTGGTGTATCTATATTTAATAGAGCATTCCTTAAGAATCAATTAACTATTGGTACTACTATTACTGTTATAGGTAAAATTGATAAACAAAAAAATATTATTACCGCTAATGAGATAAAAATGGGTGGTTTATCTAATACCGCGAGAATTGAACCTGTTTATCATTCTACTAGTGGATTAACTTCTAAGAACTTATCTACTTATATTAATATGGCATTACTTGAATATGGTAATACTATTAATGATTATATTCCTGAATATTTAAGAGAAAAGTATAATTTCTTAAATAAGAAAACATCTTTAAATATTATTCATAACCCATCTACTTTAGAAAAATTAAAAGACGTTACTATTAGATTAAAATATGAAGAGTTATTTAATTTTATGTTTAAAATTAATTATTTAAAATATCAAAATAAAAAAGAATCTAATGGTTTAGTTAGAAATATAGATAGAGAAAAGTTAGATAAATTTATTTCAAAATTACCTTTTGAACTTACTAAAGATCAAAATAAATGTATTGATGAAATATTAAAAGATTTATCTGATAATGTTAGAATGAATAGATTATTACAAGGTGATGTTGGTAGTGGTAAAACTATTGTTTCGTTTATTGCTTTGTTAGCTAATTATTATGCTGGATATCAAGGAGCTTTAATGGCACCTACTGAGATTTTGGCTACTCAACATTATGAAAACTTTGTTAAATTCTTAAAAAATGAAAAGAAAGTAAAAGTTGTTTTATTAACTGGTTCTACTACAAAGAAAGAAAAGACTGAAATATATGATAAATTACATGATGGAAAAATAGATATAGTTATTGGTACTCATGCTTTAATACAAGATGATGTAGAATACTATAACTTAGGACTTGTGGTTACTGATGAACAACATAGATTTGGAGTTCATCAGAGAATGAATTTACAAAATAAGGGTATTAGACCAGATGTACTTTATATGAGTGCAACTCCTATACCTAGAACTTATGCTTTAACAATCTATGGAGATATGGATGTATCTATTATTAAAGAGTTACCTAGTGGTAGAAAGAAAATAGATACTTATGTTAAGAGAAATGATGAAATAAAAGAAGTACTTGAAATGATGTTAGAAGAATTAAAGAATCATCATCAAGTATATGTAATAGCTCCTTTAATTGAAGATCAAGGAGATAATTCTGATTTAACTAGTGTCTTAGAATTAAAAGATAAGATGCAACTAGCTTTTGGAGAATACTATAAGATAGATATTGTACATGGTAAAGTTGCTCCTAATCAAAAAGATGCTATTATGAATAAATTTAAAAATAATGAAGTACAAATACTTATTTCTACTACAGTTGTAGAAGTAGGAGTAGATGTACCTAATGCTACATGTATGGTAATATTTGATGCTGATAGATTTGGTCTTTCTACACTTCATCAGTTAAGAGGACGTGTTGGTAGAGGAGAATCTGAAAGTAAATGTATCTTAGTTAGTGATAGTGATACTGAACGTTTATCAATAATGGAACATGTTACTGATGGATTTGAAATTAGTGAAGAAGATTTTAAATTAAGAGGACATGGAGATTTATTTGGAACTAAACAGTCTGGTGATATGATATTTAAAATTGCTAATATTAAGAGTGATTATAAAATACTATTACAAGCTAAAGAAGATAGTGAAAAATTCTTACTAGATGATGATTCAAAGAATAAAGAATTAAAAGATTATTTAATATCAACTATAGAAAGAGGTTAATCCTCTTTTTTTGTTGACTTTTTGTTAAACTAATGATATCTTATTAAACGTTTGTGGCGATTTATAAGGAGAGATAGAAATGTTATATGATGAAAAAGAATGCAGTAGAATGAAATCACGTAGAGATCTTTTTACTAATGTTTTTGTTAATTCAAAATATGATATAGATGAAAAAGCTAGTAAATATTTTCTAGATATAGTAGATGATATATCTCTAGCTAAAGATTTTGCTAAAAGTGAAGTAAGTGTTGAATCTATAAATAGAGAAAATACAAATATTTTAAAAAGAATGTATATTGTGGGTACTATTCTAAATAGTGGTAATCCTACTAAAGAACAAAAAGAATATGTTAATAGTTATATAGATTCTTGTTGTGTAGATTATGCTAAAGTATTCTATGAAGTAGGATTAATTAAATTTAAAGATGATATTACTAAAGTTATTAATACTATTTATGGAGATGTAGATTTTTATGAAGCTTTAATAGCTACATCTACTACTTTAGATGATTTGATAAATATGGGTAATAAAAAAACAAAAAAGAAAGCTATTCACTAGTTTTCTTTTTTTGTTATAATATTTATAGGTGATTTTTGTGGCAAGATATATAAGAATAATCATAATACTTATTTTAGTAGTATTCTTAGCTGTATTTAGTTATATAAAGTTAAGTAATAATACTATAGTAGATGAAGAACAATTAAATGAAGATATGAAACTTGAACTTAAAGATGATATCTATTATGTAAATTATAATTATGGATCAGATATTTATTCTACTGAATATAGAGATATTATCTCTAAAAAGATAAATGAATTAAAAGAAAAGAAAAATACTCTTCTTATATATAATGCTTATGGTACTAATGATTTATCTGTTAACTTATATTTAAAAACTAAAAAATACAGTTATATTTCATATACTATTAGTGTTGATGATGAAGATATAGATGATTTTACTAATACTTGGAAAAATATAAGTAAAAATCATAAATATCAAATAATAGGTTTAGTACCAGGATATATTAATAATATAAAAGTAACTTTATTTGATGAGAATGATGATACTATTAGTAAAACTAATTATGAAATAGATTTAACTAATTTAAAAAAATATTCATCTAAATTAGATATTTATGCTGGTAAAGATATTTATATTAGTGATGGATTATTTACTGTATTTAGTAAAGATAATATATATTTTTATGATAATAAAGGTATTATAAGAAGTCATATATTGTTAGATGATTATAGTGCTAAAGATATATTATTTAAAGATAATTATATGTATTATCCTATAGATAAGAATAATATTGTTAAAGTTAATAGATTGGGAGAAATTAAGGATATTTATTATACTAAATATGATATAAGTACTGATTATATTATAGATAATAATAGAATATTATATATAGGTAATGATAATAAATATGATACTATTAATGATCAAATAATAAGTATTAATCTAAGTAATCATGATGTTACTAAGTTAATTGATGGTACAGAGTTATTTTCTAAATATAAAGAAAATAATAATAGTAAATATTATTTAAATTTAGTATCAATAGACTCTATAGATGGAGATATTGTATTAAGTAGTAAACAAACTTCTTCTATAATTAGAATTAATGATATTTATAAAAAACCTTATATTAAATATATTCTAGGTAATAAGAAACTATGGGATAAAGAATATTATAAATATATTTATAATTATAAAGATAATTTATTCTTTGGACAGAGTGAAGTAAAAGTAAATGGTAATTATATTACTATGTTAAATAATAATTATGTATCTGAAAGTAATTATAATAGTAAAAAAGATATTTATGATGAATTAAAAGTAAAAAATACTGATAAAAAGACAGGCACTAAATCACTTTTCTATAAATTAAAAGTTAATGATAAAAAGAAAAGTTATAAGTTAATAGAGAGTAATGTAGTACCATATACTTCAACTAATGGTTCATTACAAAGATATAAAGGTAATTATATATTTAATAGTAGTATTAATAATACTTATATTGAATATAATAAGAAATTTGAAATAGTTAATAGCTATAAAACTAATTTTAATATTAATAAAGTATATAAATATGATTTTAAAAAATATTGGTTTAAATAGGTGATTTATGAAGATTATTGATTATAATTTTAGAGAAATAGATAGAGAAATAATAAAGATAGAAGATAAAACTATTTTAGATAAATTAAATTTAGAATTAAATATACCTTTCTATGGAATAATATATATTGATCATAAGAATGGTATTAGTTTAAGAATAATAGGTGATGATAATACTACTTTATTAGATAAAGTTAATATCTTAAGATATGATGATATTAAAAATATAGAGATTAATTCTTATGATTATAAAGATAAAGAATTAGTTAATAAACTTATAGATTCATATTATGTAGATTCTGATATTAATAAAGTCAGAGATATCAAAGAATTAGATAAATATAGATTAAAAAGTAATCCTGATACATTATTAGTATCTATTGAGAAAGATAATGATACTGAAGAAATTTGGTCTTTAGTAATGGGTTATAGTAATGATGGGATAATTTGTGGATTACTTAGTGATTCTAAATTATATGATAATTTATTAAGAGGAAGTACTATAGTAGTTAAAGAAGATGAAAATTTAGATAGACTAATAATGATTGGAAGAATAGATTTGTAAAGGCTTTGTAATATAAGCCTTTTTTATTGATTAGAATTATAATATAAATTATAATTAAATTAAGATAGAAGGTGTTTGTATGGACAAATATATTCCTTTCAATAAAGAAGAATTATATATAGATACTAATAATATAGATATACCTTACTATGAAGAAAAAGGTGAAATATACCTAAATGATTTTATTGTGGAAGAATATGATCTAAAGACTAATATATATTCTAAATTAAATAATTCTAGTAAGTTTGTTATTAGTAAAAAGATAATTGAATATCATCTAGTATCTAATATTAATTCTAGGATTAATAAAATATGTAAAGAAAAGAAAGAATTTAACTCTAGTTTAAATTCTAAAACAGGTAATAGTAAGAATGCTCGTAATATGAAAAAGAATATGTTAGATAATTTACTTAGTATTATTGATTTTAATGAGAAGATTCTTACTAAAGATAGAAAAAGATTAGATTTAGTTAATGATATATTTAATAATATTGTAGATAAAGATTATGTTAGTGGTAGTTATAATTTAGATGAATTAAATAGTTATATGAATGGTTTTAATATTAAATTAAAACATAATGTAATAGATGATTTTCTAGATTATGCTCATATTAAATGTAGTAGTGTAGATAGTTATAATAAGTTTAATAAAGATTATTCTATTTCTTATTTGGAAGAAACTAAATATATTAATGATATTAATAATGGAAGAAGGAAGTAAATAATGAAGTGTCCTAAATGTAATAATGAAGTTGTAGAAGGTGCTAATTTTTGTAGATATTGTGGTGCTAATCTAAAAGATGGTACTGTAGAAAAGACAATTAGTGATGATGAAAAATATATAAAAGAATATGTTGGAGAAAAATATGATAAGTTTAAGAATGGTACTTTTAATGTAGGTGCTTTCTTTTTAGGACCAATATATTTACTTTATAGAAAAATGTATCTATATACTTTTATATATATATTAATAGCTATGTTTTTTTCTTGGATACCTATAGTACCTAATTTAATTTTGGGATTTTTTGTTAATGGAATGTATTTAAATAAAGCTAGTGAAGATGTTAAAAATATTAAATTAAATAATAGTGGTTTAAATAATCATGAAATAATAGAGTTATGTAGAAAAAAGGGTGGTACTAGTATTGTTCCTCCATTAATTTATGTACTTATAGTCATAGTTATAATATCTCTTTTAACTGCGTTGATGTTTTTACTTTTTTATGGAATAAAAGATTATGATTATCAACAAAATAATTATAATAATACAGAAGAAAAGACTTATCCAAAAGATGATAATGAATTAGAATTTGATTATACTGGTTTTGAAAGAACTAGTAGTAATGGTTATGTTTCTAATAATGGTAATCGTTATTGTACTATTTATGTTTATAATTATACTAAATATGATACTTCAACAGAAAAAGAATATTTTACTAGAAGGGCTAATGGTAATGATTTATTAACTGATGATATAAATGGTCATACTTGGTATTATTATATTGAAAAAAAGAATTATAGTAGTAATAAGTATATTTATACTAGATATGTTTATATGGCTTTAAATGGAGAGAAATCATATACAATTAATTATAATGTAAGTAAAGATGATGATGGTTTTTGTTCTGATAATATTAAAAGATTTTCTAAATCATTAAAATTTGTTGATAAAAGTGGAATTGAAGCGTAAAATATCTTTTTGGAGGGATTAACTTGAGTAAACATAGTTTTATAGGTTTTATAGTTGCTTTCTTTGTAATTATAATAGTAATATCTTTATATTATAATTTAAGTGCTAAAGATAATGTAAAACCAGATTTTGAAAATGATATAGTAACTCCTACAGTTACTAATACACCTACACCAACAGATAATTCTTCATCTGAAAGTAGTGAAAGTACAAATAATAATTCTAATGAGAATTCTAATACAAATACATATACTTATACTAATGAATTTGGTAGTGGAGATAAAACAACTACAGTTAGCGCAATCCAGTCAGAGCAATTATCTGGATTTTCAGGAGCTTCTAATAATGTTTATTATATAGATGGAAATTATGACTTGTATTATTTAGAATTAACTAACTTAGTAAAAACAAAATTAGCTAGTAATGTAGATCATTTAATTAATAAAGGTGGTCAAATCACTGCTTATTATAAACATCCACATGATGTATATGAAGAGAATTCACATGTAGTTTATAAAGCATTATCATAGATGTAGAAATACATCTTTTTTTGTAAAGTAAATAGTGTATTTGTTTACTTGATATAGATTTTTTAATATAATTATTATAGGTGTAAGTATGAAGAATTTAATTGATAAAATAAAATCTAAAATATTTAAAACTAAAACTGATGAGAATGGTGAAGTTATTGAACCTAAATTAAGTAAAAAGAAAAAGATAATTATAATATCAGTTATTATTGCTTTAGTAGTGATAATAATTATTGTTAATACTTTGAATTCTAGAAAATTAGATGTTTTAAATGGAAAAGTTAATTATTCTGATGTTAAGAGTATTACTGTTACTAGAATAGATAAGAGTAAGACTTTTACTGATGATTCTACTATAAAATATATTTATTTTATTATATATAGATATAGTAAAACTAATACTAAGAGGGTAGTTAAAGATTTTGAATTAACTGATAAATATACTGTTATATTAAATATTAATAAAGAATATGATATATATTTATATGTAGATGAAAATCAATATTATATGGCTTATAAGAATGATCCTTCATATAAGATTATTAAAGAAGACTATGATAATATTGTAAGTCTATTGGATGGTGATAATAATGGATAATATTAAAGAAAAAAGAATTAGTATGTTGGAGACATATGGTGAGAATTTTCAAAAGAAAGATTATATTACTAATCCAGCTATAGGTAGAGATGAACAGATTAAACAATTAGTTTTAATACTTTTAACACCTGATAAAAGTGCGATATTAACAGGTAAACCTGGTGTTGGTAAAACTGCTGTAGTTGAAGGGCTTGCTTGGAGAATTCAAATGGGATTAGTTCCTGATTTGTTAAAAGATTATACAGTTATTAAGATGAATACTTCTGCTTTACTTGGAGTAGATCCTAATACTGGTGAAAGTAAAATACAAAATTTAATTGATGAAATAAAAACTAAATCTAAATTGATTTTGTTTATTGATGAGGTTCATACTTTAATGGGTAATAAAGATGAGAGCCTAGATTTTGCGAATGTATTTAAACCTGCTTTAGACCGTGGAGATATTAAAGTAATTGGAGCAACTACTTCTGAAGAATATGAAAGATTTATCTTAAGAGATAAAGCTTTTGTTAGACGTTTTCAAAAGATTGAGATTAATGAACCTACTAGAAATGAAAATGTTCAAATATTATTAGGTACTCTTCCTAAGATAGAGAAGAGAACTGGAGCTAAACTTTTATACACAGATTTTAAGAAGAGAAGATTAATGGAGTTTTTAACAGATTTAACTTCTGAATATAAAAGAATTTATGAGATTGGGTCAAGATACCCAGATGTTACATTAACTTTGATGCAACAAGCTTTCTCTAATGCTTTGTTTGATAATAGAAAAGAAGTAAATATTAATGATTTTAGATTAGCTATTCTAAATAGTAAGAATATTTATCCAGATGTTATTAAAAAATCTATTCCTGAATTTGATGAAATATTTAAAGAGGAAGAGGCAATGCTTGAAGTTAGAAAAGAACCTTTAGAAAAGTTAGGAGATGGAATGTAAACCATCTCCTTTTTTATTTATACTTTTTAGTATTTATGTTAATATTAAATTAAATACAAGTAATGAAAGGTTGTATTATTTGTATAGCGCCAGAACTAGAAATAGTTGACGAGGTTAGTAGTTATCGAAAATTCGGCGGGTGCTACTACGGAGTAAGTGCTTCGTTAGATATATATTAAAAAGTAAAATCAAAATTATAACAAAGTATATATCCTCACTATATCTTTTAGGGAGGTTTTTTATATGTGTGGAATAATCGGATATAAAGGTAAAGACAATGTCATAGATGTACTGATTTCAGGCTTAAAGAAGTTAGAATATCGTGGTTATGATAGTAGTGGTATTGCTTTAAAAGGGAAAGATATTCAAATAATCAAAAGTGTTGGTAGAATCAGTGATTTAGAAGAGAAAGTAAAGAAGACTGAGCTAATAGATACTGACATGGGTATTGCGCATACTAGATGGGCTACTCATGGTGAAGTTAATGAAGAAAATGCTCATCCACATCGAGTTGGAAAAATCACTTTAGTTCATAATGGTATTATTGAGAATGCTAAAGAAATAAAAGATAATTTGATTTCGAAGGGTGTGGGGTTTAACTCTAATACTGATACTGAAGTCATTGCCGCACTTATAGATTTCTATTATGAGAATTCTCTGGAGGAGGCAATAGCTAAAGCTATTGATGATTTAAAGGGTAGTTATGCTCTTGCTATTATTTGTGATGATAGTGATAAGTTATATGCTGTTAGATGTGAATCTCCTTTAATTTTAGGAATTAGTGATAAAGGTACTTTTGTTACTAGTGATATTGGAGCTATTTTAAATTATACAAATAAATATTCTTTATTAGGTGAAAATGAAATAGTTGTTATAGATGATAATGGTTATAAAATAGTCAAAGATGGTAAAGAAATACATAGAGAAGTTATGACTAGTAATCTAACTGATGAAGATAACGATTTACATGGGTATCCTCATTATATGTTAAAAGAGATAATGGAAGAACCAGTATTAGTTGATCATATTATTAATAAATATGCTGATAATTTAGATGCTTTACCTGATTTAAGTAAATATGATAATATTCATATTATTGGATGTGGTTCTGCTTATTATGCTGGTATGATAGCTAAAAACTTATTTGAAGAAGATGGTATAAGAGTAGAATGTGATGTTGCGAGTGAATATCGTTATCGTAATATTATTTATGATGATAAAACTTTAGTAATATTAATATCTCAATCAGGTGAAACAGCTGATACGATAGCAGCTATGAGAAAAGCTACGGAAGAGGGGATTGATACTTTAGCAATTGTCAATGTAGATGGCTCTACTATAGCTAGAGAATCTACTTATAAAGTATTAATTGAAGCGGGTAGAGAAGTAGCTGTCGCAACAACAAAAGCTTATATCTTACAAGTATTAATACTAAGTTTATTATCTTATAAGATGAATCCTGATAATAAATATTTAAAAGACTTAAAGAAATTACCACAACAATTAAATGTACTTTTAGATAGAACAGGTTATTTCAAAAAATTAGCAGATCAAATATATGTAAGAGATGATGTTTTCTTTATAGGTAGAAAGATAGATTATGCGATTTGTTTAGAAGGAAGTTTAAAATTAAAAGAAGTATCATATATCCATAGTGATGCTTACCAAGCAGGGGAGTTAAAACATGGTACTATTTCACTTGTTGAAGATGGAACTGTTGTTTTTGGTATTGTAACTGATGACTTCATTCGCGATAAAACGATATCTAATCTAGAGGAGGCTATCTCTCGTGGTGCTAAAGCTATATATGTTGGTACTGAAGAAACTAAATATGAAGATCAAATAATAGTACCTAAAGTACATAGTAAATTACAACCTATACTTGTAGTACCTGTATTACAGATAATTGCATACTATGTAGCATTTAAAAGAGGTTGTGATATAGATAAACCTAAAAATTTAGCTAAAAGTGTTACTGTAGAATAAAAGATTATATATAAATATAATCTTTTTTATATGAAATTTAGTTTACGTAAATAATCTTTTTTTTAATTTAGTAAACGTGTACATTAGATATGTTTGATATATAATTAAAATAGGTGATGATATGAAAAAATTAAGATATTTTACACTTATGTTATTTGTATTTTTATTTATAGGAGTAGTTGATGTTAAAGCAGAAATGGCTCAAACTTTTAATATTGGTGATTTCAATGTAACTATCAATGGTGTTCAAGTAAATTTATATGTATATAATGATGATGCAAATGCTTCATCTATTACTATGTTTGATAATCCTATTACATTTGAAATACCTGCTGCTGATATTAGTGCTTATTTTACTGGTACTAATTCAACTCCTAAACAATTAAAAGTTTCAAATGATCAAACATTAGATTTAACTTTAGTTGAAATAGCAAATTCATTCGATGATGAAAGTTTAAGTGATTTCTTAGAAGCACAAACTTTTGATAAGACTAAAAAGTATTATGGAGATATAGAATTAAAATATACTGTTAATTCATTTCCATCAAATTATAAATCATTTACACAAATTAATGGATATAGAACAGTGATTGCTGAATTTCCAAAACTTTTTGCACAAGCTTTTACTGGTGATGATGAAATAGATACTGGTATTAATTTAGCTAAACCAGCGTATGAAACTAAAGCTTTAACTGCAGGAACAGCTTTCTCTACAGTACAAATGTTAAACTTATTTACTTATAATGATATTGATCCTGAAGATGTTGGCGCACCTATTGATAAAATAGATATTACTACTGATCTTACTCAAGATAATATTGATGATGGAATAAGTGGTTTAAATTATGGTTTATTTTCAGAAAGTGAAAACTTTGATATAAATACTGTGAATACTGGTGATAAAGCTATTATGTTTAGTATTATTAGTGGTATGGGTAATTATATTGATCAAATAGATATGTCAACTTTAGGAGATGACTATGTTGGTGACTTTGGAGATGTTGATGATGAAGTTATTGATGTAGTTAAAGTTGGTAATACTGCTGCTAATCAAAGTTTAATTCTTGCTCTTGTTGGAATGATTTCTATACTTAGTGGATTACTAATATTTGGAAGAATGTTAAAAAGATATAATTAATATCTTTTTTTATGTTATAATTTTAATAGGTGGTAATATGAAGAGTAAGAGAAAGGCTATTAAGAATAATATTCCATTATTAGTATTTGGTATTATATTAGCTATATTAGTATTATTAATAGTGATTATGTATACTAATGATGATAGAACAGATAAAATAGGTAATATGAGTATTCATTATCCTAGGATGACTAATGTTAATGCTACTACTAGATATATTAATAGTAATAATAATAAATTAATTGAGTTTTCATATTCTAATTATGCTTGGTCATATGTTTATTATGGAGAAATGATAATGGATAGTGGGGATATTTACTTATTTAATTGTGGTGAAAAGAACTCTTATGATTCAAAAGAATGTTTAACAAGAAAAGTAGAAAGTATAGATGATAAAGATCTAGATAAATTATTAAAATATAGAGAAACAATACAAGAAAAATATTCTACTAAGAATGAAATGAATGATTATGGAGAAATATCTATATCTATGATAAAAGATGATATAGAGATAATATTAATAGGAAAAGGAGATAATAAAATTACTAATAAGAGTAAAGATATTGATAAGGTATTAAAAATATTAAAGAAATATAAAATCTATGTATAAAGGGGTATGTTTATGAGTGAATTTTTAGTAAAAATATGTTTTTGTGTAATATTATGTAGTGCATTAGGTTTAGAAAGACAATATCATTATAGAATTATAGGTATAAGAACTAATTTATTAGTTGGATTAGGAGCTTTCTTGTTTGTTACATTTGTCTTTAGTGGACTTGAAGGAGATCAAATGAGATTAGCTGCGGCTGTAGTTACTGGTGTTGGTTTCTTAGGTGCTGGAGTTATCTTGCAACATGGTAATAAGATAATTGGTATTGATACTGCCGCAACACTTTGGTGTGTAGCCAGTGTTGGTGTTCTTTGCTCTGGTGGTCTTCTTTTTGAAGCGACTATCGGAACAATTTTAATCTTAATATTCAATTTTGCTTTAAGATATTTAACTCATAGTTCTTATAAAAAACATAGAGTTGTTTATAATAAATGTAATATTAAAGTTGGTTGCGATGAAGAAAGTGAAATGAAAGTAAGAAGTATGATAGTTGATAAAGTAAGTAAAGATAATATTACTATGGAAAGTTTTGAAAAGAGTTTTACTAATAAAGGATCAGTTCATTTAAATTTTGTATTTGTAAGTAAAAACATTAAATTTTTAGATCCATTAATTACAGATTTATCTGATGAAGAGGGAGTAAATAAAATATCTTGGTCTCATGAGATAATGAATGATACTCTTACTGAAGATGGACAATAAAAAAACTAGTCTTTTGACTAGTTATTTTTTATATGGGGCCCAAATTTAACATGTTTACGAAAAATCGGCACAAATCTATGAATTGAGATTTTCTCAATTGCTAAATAAAATATAACACAACATTATGACATTTGCAAATGATTATGATTTGTCGTATTTATAAAAACCTTCCCCAGAGGATTTCCCTAATTT
>JAFRVB010000007.1 GCA_017441845.1 Bacilli bacterium | reverse complement strand
TTCTCTATCTTTACTTTCTTTAATTGAATATTTTGGTTCATCAAAACGATAATCACCAAATTCTAATGATAAAGTACCAGAAAAATTTTCTACTGGGAACAAATCAGTAAAAACTTCTTTAATACCTTCATTAATAAACCACTCATAGCTACTCTTTTGGATCTCTAGTAAATCTTTTAATTCATAGCTATTTTTGATTCTAGAATAATTACGTCTTTTTCTAAAATCACCATACTTAACAATCTTATAAGACATCAATTCACCCCGCAACTTTCTTTGAACACTTTAATATAAAGTATCCCTTTTCTTTCTTTAAAACATCAACATCGTACTTTAAACTTAAATCTCTAATTAATGACTTAGCTCCTTGTTGCTTCCTAATTACTAAGAAAAGATGGCCATTCTCTTCTAAGTAATCGTTCGCTCCTAAAAGCATATCATAGACTACAGATTTACCTGCTCTGATTGGTGGATTTGTAATAATACTACTATATTTACTAGTAACATTAGAATATACATTACTCTCAAATATATTAACATTATAACAATTATTAAGATCACTATTCATCTGGGCCAAATGAAGTGCTCTTAAATTAACATCAACCATATCACAAGAACAGTCAACAAGCTTGTTTAAAATAATACCAATGACACCGTAACCACATCCCAAATCAAGAATTTTGCCTCCAACCTCTTCAAGCGGAATGCTCTCAAGAAGAAGTCTACTGCCAAAATCCAAACCGTCCTTTGAAAAAACGCCGTTATCAGTATTAAAAATGAATTTTTGTCCGCGTACAAAACAGCTAGTTTTTTTGATATTACTTACTAACTTTTCATTAGTAAAATATTGGCCCATTAAATCCCCTCATTTTAAACAAAAAGAAGGAGAAAACTATCATAAAAAAGTCTAGTTTTCTCCCTTTCAAACACATATATTATATCATAAATATATATTTGTCAACAATTATTTTAATTTTTTTATTTATTATTGAACAATATAAGGATCAGACTTACTACCACTACCTGATATGTATTTTGTACCAAATTTTAAAGAAATTACAGGTCGAACACCTTGTGAAATTTCAGCTGCATAGCCTTGAACATGTCCATCTGCAGCAACAAAACGTATATAAACATCCCTTCCTCGGATGTAACTAGGCGTAGCTAGAATGTAATCACTTCCTGAATTTCTTAGAGTACTACTGCTTACATTATTAGTTAATATATATACTTCTGGGAAAGTTAATAATCCAACTGGATATGTTAATTTAGCTTTAGTATTTGACACACAAAATTTATCAGTTATATTTGTACAAGTTAAATCGCTATTTGTATAACCATAATTTTTAAATTGCAACCTCCCATTTGTAAGTCCACCATTTGGATTAAATCCTCCTAGATTATCTATACTTCTATCATTACAAAAAATTGTATCTTCTAATTTATTTGTATAACTAGTCATATTACTTTGATACCAGTTATCTACATATGTTTTTATATATGAATTCGTTTGATTTACATTATATACTGAAAACATATCTTCTACATGTTCTTCTATTGTTCTTCCATCGCTTATTTCGGTATAGTAATTATCATAGTAATAATATCTTACTGTATCACATGTTCCTGTTGCGTTATTACACGTATAATGATGGTTTTCATCATATGTTGTTGATGTGTTAGTTAAAGTATATGTAGCTCCACTATATGTCACTCCTTTTCCAAATAAACTTCCACTAGTTGCTGCAGAATTACCATTATTTTTTAATAAAGAAGAGGGATTATACATATAACCTACAGACGCAAAAGGAGCATAACCTCCACCAATCGCGAAAAGTGAATTGCCTATTTTTGTAGCACTTCCTGAATTATTACATTGTCCATCACTTGGTACTCCATTATATAAAAGTTTTACTCCTCCTGTATCTGTAGTACGAATAATTTGCCAACAAAATTCTCCAAATATTACATTCCATTTATCTAATATTGCTGTTCCATTATTATCATCTTCTGCCCACCAGTGATATATCTTTTCTGTTCCTACTCCCATCATAGAGTCTTGATGATTTCCAGTATATTCCTTCGCATAAATTCCTTCCTCTGTTGCATTTTTTAAAACATCGTATAATGGTTCTCCATCTCTTATATAATCTATATCTCCAGATATATTTATATCTTTATTTAAAGCACTAAAACCTACACTTATTAGTGTAGTTATAATGAATAAACCTATTATAAAGATAGTTATAAAACATTTAGGATTATTATTTAATTTATGGTTAATCATAATACTATCCTCATATTTAGATTATAACATAAAAAAAGAGAAGTTATTATCTAACTTCTACTTCAGCTCCAGCTTCTTCTAGTTTAGCTTTAATTTCTTCACCTTCAGCAGCAGGTATATTTTCTTTAACAACACCTTTGTTATCAACGATATCTTTAGATTCTTTTAATCCTAATCCAGTAATTTCTTTAACTACCTTGATAACTTGAACTTTAGCAGCTCCACCATCAGCAATAGCGATAGTTACAGTTGAAGCTCCAGCGTCTCCACCATCAGCAGCTCCACCTGCAGCAGGTGCAGCAACAGCAACAGCACTTGGATCTACTCCAAATTCTTCCTTCATTGCATCTACTAATTCTTTAATTTCTAATAAATTCATTTCTTTTAAACTTTCAATAAAAGTTTCTTTAGTTAATTTAGCCATTCAAAATTCCTCCTTTATTTTATATTATTAATTTTCTTCTTTTTGTTGACTATATAAATCTAAACAAATTGATAAGTCTCTAACAACACCAATCATACCACCAGCAAGCATAGTAAGTAATGTATCTCTAGATGGTAATGTAGCATAACTTGCTAATTTAGCTGTATCAGCAATTTCTCCATCAACAATACCTACTTTTAAAACTAAACTTGGATGAGTTTTAGCAAAATCTGATAAAACTTTAATTGGAGCTATTTGATCTTCACTAAAAGCTAAGGCACTAGGTCCATTTAATTCATTATTGAAATCAATGTCCATAGCGTTGAATGCTCTAGCCATTAAAGTATTTTTAAATACTTTGAAATCAGCACCAGCATTTCTTAACTTAATACGAAGTTCTTTGATTTCAGCATCAGTAATTCCTTGATAATCAAATAATACAACTGAAGCATTATTTTTAACTTTATCAGTGATTTCATCGATTACTAATTGCTTTTGTTCTAATATTTTAGAATTTGCCATAAAACACCTCCTTGCACGAATACCAATAAAAAATCCTCGGGAATGCCCAAGGATACTAAAAACTTAATCTTAAGTCCTCGGTAGGATTTACATACCTACTGTCTTTGGCACTCATAAACTGCAATTATTATAACATATTTTTATTATTTGTCAAAATTATTTTCAACCTTTATACCAGGTCCCATAGTTGAACTTAAAGTAATACTCTTAATATATTCACCTTTAACTGTAGATGGTTTAATTCTAATTATTTGTGAAACAAATGCATTTAAGTTCTCTAATAAATCTGCTTCACTAAATGAAACCTTACCAATAACAGCATGAATAATACCAAAAGAGTCAGTTCTATATTCTACTTTACCAGCTTTTACTTCTTCAATAGCCTTAGCTACTTCCATAGTAACAGTTCCAGTCTTAGGGTTTGGCATTAAACCTTTAGGTCCTAAAACTTTACCAATCTTACCAAGAGCAGGCATCATATCAGGAGTAGCAATAATAGTATCAAAATCGAACCAATTTTCTTTTTCGATTTTTTCTAACATATCAGTATCTCCAACAAAGTCAGCTCCAGCTTCTTTAGCTTCAGTAGCTTTAGTACCTTTAGCAATAACTAAAACCCTAGCTGTCTTACCAGTTCCTTTAGGTAATACTATAGCACCTCTTAATTGTTGATCAGCTTTCTTCGTATCTAAATTTAATCTTAAAGCAACTTCTACAGATCCATCAAACTTAGTAGTTGATGTTTCTTTAACTAATTTACAAGCTTCTTCTTTAGAATATAATTTATTCTTTTCAAATTTAGATAAAGCTTCAACATACTTTTTACTTCTCTTTCTCATTTTATTTCCTCCTTATGTGGTTTAAGCGGATTTCTTCAATCTATGCAAGAGTTAATAAACTCTTGGCATTTATCCTTCCACGTAGGTAAAACCTATATGAAAATTATTCTTCACCTTCAACTTTAACACCCATGTTCTTAGCAGTTCCAGCAACTATTTTCATAGCTCCTTCTACATCATAAGCGTTTAAGTCAGGTAATTTAATTTCAGCAATCTCTTTTAATTGATCTTTAGTAAGAGTTGCTACAGTTTCACTAGCTCCTCTAGAAGCACCTTTTTTAACTTTAGTATACTTCTTTATTAAGAATGGAGTTGGTGGAGTCTTAATAATAAAATCAAAACTCTTATCAGAATAAACAGAAATCTCTACTGGTAACACATCTCCCATTTTATCTCTAGTTTGCTCATTGTACTTAGTACAAAAATCTCCTAGATTAATACCAACTGGTCCTAAAACAGTACCAACTGGAGGAGCAGGTGTAGCTTTACCAGCAGGAATTTGTAATTTTATCTTTTTAACTAATTCCTTTTGTGCCACGAAAAACACCTCCTATTTTAGTTTTCGCGAGTGGTCATAATAGCCGATTACCGCTCTAAATCGAATCATTGCCTCCCACTTATCTATATCAAAAAAATATAGCCATTAAATAATAACATAAACTCTAAGCAAATTCAATATTATGCTTTTTGAATTTGATTAAGTTCTACTTCAACTTGAGTATCTTGTCCGAATAAGTCTATTGTTACAGTAACTTTATTGTTTTCTAAATCAATACTATCTACTGTACCAAACATTCCCTTAAATGGACCATCATTAACTTTAACTTTAACTCCAACTTCAAGTTCAGTTTCAACATCGATTGAGTTAGCTCCAATCTTATCAAGAATTCTTTCAATCTCTTCAGGTTGAAGTGGTGTAGGTTTAGCACCCTTTCCAGAAGATCCAATGAATCCAGTAACACCTTTAGTATTACGAACAACATACCAAGATTCATCACTCATAACCATTTCTACTAGAATGTATCCAGGAAACAGTTTCTTCATCTTCTCTTTTTTAACACCATTTTTCTCTTCGATTACTTTCTCTTCAGGAATAATAACTTGAATAATATTATCTTGCATACCTAAAGATTCAGCTCTCATCTCTAAATCTTCTTTTACTTTACTTTCATGTCCAGAATATGTATTAACAACATACCATCTTTTTTCATTATCCATTTTATTCCTCCTAAGCAAATAGTTTTAATATTAAATTGAATGTAACAGTAATTAAATGAAAGAATGTAGCCAAAATTATAACAAAGAAAATTACCGCTAAAGAATATTTAACTAAATCATATTTTGATGGCCAGTGTATCTTTTTAAATTCAGCTACAACACCATGACAAAATATACGAAATCTAACAAATAAACTTTTCTTATTTTCTTTATTAGGTTTAGTATCTTTCTTTTTATCTGTTTTCTTCTCAATATTTTTTTCAATTTTCTCTTTTTTAGCCATATTAATTCTCCTATTTTTTCTCAATTAAAAAAACACCTAAGTGCTATCACCAATAAAATAACACAACTAGGTATTTTTGTCAATTATTTAAATCCAAAAAAGCAATATGCTATCAATAATATAACACCAAATACTAAAGATACCATAATTGGATAATACATAAATTCTACAAATGCAGCATCTCTAGTTCTAACTTTTCTTCTATAAGCAGAAGCTAATTCATTAAAGGCATCATTATATATCATAGTATTAACATAATCATTATTAGGTTTAGATAATCCAGTTAAATCAATATCTTCTTCTGTACTTAGTTCTCTTAATTTTTTCTTTCTAAGTTCAAAATCAAATTCATTGAAATAAACAAATGATCCTCTTTGAATAACCCCTTTAAAATAATTAACATCATCTTGAGGTAGGCTAAACTCAAATTCATTAAACTTACTCTTTAAGAAATGATCATCTATATCTTCATAATAATCTAAGTACATCTTAATACCAGATTCAACATAATTATAAAGATTATCTTTTAATTTATTATAATTGTCATCAACAGACAATTTTTCAAATTTAACTTTCTTAATATCTCCATCAACTAAAGATATATCTTCAGGTTCAAAAGATTCAACAACTACTCCATTATCATGAAGAAAATTAAGAGCCATATCTCCATAGAGATACATTTCTCTTTTATTTTCCATATCAGGTCTAGTATCTAACCATTGTCTAAGTGTAATTGTATTATTATCCATACTAATCACCTATTATAATTTTAAAGTAATTATTTTTAAAAAACAATAATATTTACAAAATCTCTTTTAACTTTACCCTTATTTTACTTAATCTTCCATCCACAGTACTTATAGGTATATCTAACAATTTACTTATTTCTTTATAAGAAAAACCATTATATCTAAGTTCAAAAACTAAAGAGTTTTTAAAAGTAAGCATATTCTTAATATAAACAAATTCATCTTCATAAGATATATAATCATATTCTTTATTAATATATTTATCTATATTCATATCTAAATTAATAGGTATACTTCCATTTAATATATTATGTTTTTTAACACTAATATCTCTACAATAAGAATTAAGATGATTAGTAAGACATTTTAAAAAGTAAGTAAAAAAGGTATTATCTTTATATTCATCATATCTAGAATATGCTTTATATAAAGAAATATTACCTTCTTGAACTAAATCACAAAACTCCACTCCATGAGTCTTCGCAAAATCATAATAAGATGAACATACTTTCATAATAATAGGTTTATATTTAGAAAAGATGGTATTGACCGCAATATCATCGTTTTCTCTAATCATATATATAAGTTCATCATCATTAATTCTGTATTCCATATTATTTACTTTCTATTCCTGATAACCTCATAAATCATAATACCAGCCGCAACTGATGCATTTAAGCTATTTGTTTCTCCATACATAGGTATTTTAGTAACATAATCACAATTCTTAAGTACTAAATCTGCTACTCCCTTACCTTCATTACCAATTACTAAAGCAATATTACCAGAATAATCTACTTCACGATAATCAGTATCAGTATCTAATGATGTACCTACTATCCAATAGCCATTATCTTTTAAATATTTAATAGTCTCAACAATATTAACTACTTTAATAATATTCATTTGATAACATGTTCCAGCACTAGTCTTCACAACAGTGCCATTAACTTCTACACTTCTGTTACTCGGAATAATAATCGCATCTACTCCAGCAGCTTCACAAGTACGAATAATAGCTCCTAAATTATGAGGATCTTCTAAATGATCTAATATGACAACAAATTTATTAGATCCAAGTACCTCATCAATAGATGAATACTTATATCCAGGAACGTCCATTATTATACCTTGATGAACCCCCTCACACAAATCATTCATTTTAATTTTTGATAAAGATTTATATCTCAAATCATTCTTTTCAATTAAATATAATATCTTTTTATCATCAAAATTATCTTGTAAATAAATATTTGATATATCTAATCCTTTTTCTAATATCAATTCACATACATTTTTCCCATATACTAACATAATTATCTCTCCAATATATAATTCATTATCTCTTCAATTCTCTCTTTATTATTAGTTAAATCTAAGTATCCAATTAATGCTTCTAATCCAGTAGCTCTTTTATATGTAATAATATCTGTATTTTTAGGATGAGTCTTATTAGTATTATTACGAGCTCTCTTAATAACATCTAATTCTTCTTGAGAAAAAAACTCATCTTCTAACATCATCTCTAAATAATTACTTTGTCCTTTCGCACTAACATATTTTAATGATTCAGACTGTAACTCATTAACATTATTAATACCTTTATTAATCAAATATCTTCTAATGTAATCTTCATAGATAGTATCACCTAAATAAGCAAGCACTAAAACATTTACTTCTAATACATTCATATATCCTCCAAAAAAGATTTAGTAAAAACTAAATCCTTTTATATGTAGTTCCTTCTTTAGTATCAATTAATTGAATACCCATATTCATTAATTCTTCTCTAATAGAATCAGCTTTTTCATAATCTTTATTATTTTTAGCTTCTTTTCTCTCTTCTATTTTATCTAAGATGAATTGATCATCTTCTAACTCTTCTTCAACAATCAAATCTAAAGAGAATACTTTATCAAAATCTTCAATTAAAGCTAATTTAGTTTTATCATTTAATTCATTATCTTTTAATGCTTCATAAAGTACACTGATCGCATTAGCTGTATTTAAATCATCTTCTAACTCTTTAACAAACTTTTCTTTATATTCATCAAATTTCTTAGTATCAACTTCACCATCATCTACTAAATTAGAAACTCTATTTCTTAATTTAGTTAAAGTCTTTTCAGCTTGTACTAAGTTATCTTCATTAAATAATAATTGCTTTCTGTAATGAGAGTTTAAACACATAAATCTAAACGCTATTGGATCATGTCCATCTTCTTCTAACTTACTAACAGTTAAAATATCTCCTTTAGATTTACTCATCTTACCAGATTCATCTAATAAATGTTCATTATGAAACCAATAATTACACCATTTATGTCCCAAATAAGCTTCACTTTGAGCAATCTCATTAGTATGATGAGGAAAGATATTATCTACTCCACCACCATGAATATCTAATTTTTCTCCCAAGTATTTAATAGATATACCAGAACATTCTATATGCCATCCAGGATATCCTTCTCCCCAAGGAGAATCCCATAATAATTCATGATTCTTAAATTTACTCTCAGTAAACCATAATACAAAGTCTGCCTGATTTCTCTTATTACTATCTTCTTCAACAGACTCTCTTACTCCAACAACCATTTCATTTTCTCTATGATTAGTCAGACAATAATAATCATCTAACTTAGAAGTATCAAAGTATATATTACCACCACTAATATAAGCATAATCATCTTCTAATAACTTAGTTATGATTTTAATATACATTTCAATATTCTCAGTAGCTGGAGATACTATATCAGGTCTTCTACAATTAACTTTATCAAAATCTACAAAGAAGGCCTCAGTATAAAACTTAGCTATCTCCATAGCAGATTTACCTTCTCTTTTTTTAGCTACTTCCATCTTATCTTCTCCAGAATCAGAATCAGATGTAAGATGTCCAACATCAGTGATATTCATACATCGAGTAACATCATATCCTAAATATCTTAGAGTCTTATCTAAAATATCATGACCTATATAATTACGAATATTACCAATATGGGCATAATGATATACAGTAGGACCACAAGTATAGAATTTTACTTTTCCTTCTTCGTTAGGAACAAAATCTTCTACTGTTCTACTTAATGTATTAAATAATTTCATGAATATCACCACCTGCACATAGTATAGCATAAAAAAACTGTTAAAGCACTGCTTTAACAGTTATTTATTATATTATTTTTTTAATCCTACATAAAGTAATGCTGCAATAAAGATTATAATTAATACAACTATACCAATAATTGTCAATAAGCCAATATGTAAAGCAATCATTACTGCTAAGATTATAGCAAATAAAATAGCTAAAATTCTTAATACCCAATCTTTAGTAGTTATTAATACAAATCCAATAATCATTAATCCTAATAGGATTCCTGTTAAGATTGGATTAGTAAAGATAAAGATTAAAGCGATTAATACTTCACAAATAAATGCGAATAATCTCCATACCCAATCTTTAGTAACCATAAAGATTAATACTAAGAATGCTAGACCTACTACAATCCATGTGAAGATTGGACTCCAAATAATTGTCATTAATAATGTAGCTACAAATAATATAACTAATAATAACCAAGTATTCTTTAACCAATCTTTGAATGAAATCTTTAATGTAGCTAATACAATTACTAAGATTAAACTTGTTGGTGCTAGTAATTGAACTAAACCATACATAGATTGCATTAATACCATTACTCTTGGATATACTGCAGTATCTTGGAAGATTGAAGTAAAGTATGGAACTACTGCATTGAATGCATATGTTGGATCTGAGTTAAATAATCCAGATAACATAGTAACAATAGCAGTTAATATTTGAGTTCCAACATTGAAGTGTCCATGCGCCAATCCAAGGATTGAATCATAAACTGATAATTGATATCCGTGGAAAGTAACAATAACTAATCCAACATAAACTAGGATAACAATTGCAGCTGGAACAACAGCTTTCTTAACTCCTTTAATAAATCCTTCTAATAGATCTGCAAATTTGATTTTATATACTAATGCTAAGAATAAGCAAGTAATGAATAATAATGGAATTATATCAGTAATTGCCCATGCACCAAATGCATTAGTAGTACCTAAGATTTTACCAAATAATGGAAAATCAAAGATTTTTGCTTTTGTAGTTAACCATTCAGTTGCTTTTTCAAATCCATTGTATCCTAAACTTGTTGCCCAAGGAATGAACGCTAAGACAAAAATCACAAAGATAAATGCAAATGAAATAACAATTGGAAGTGTACTATGTTTTCCACTTACCTTTCCTGGAACTATGTCGCAATCACTATCTCCGAAGTTTTCTTTAACAGCGATTACATCTCTTTCAACAGCCATAGCTCTATTTGTTTTACGCTTAGTTGTTTTCTTAACTGTTTTCTTTGTAGTCTTCTTACTAGTTTCAGCTTTAATTTCCTCAATAATAACAGGTTCTTCAGCTGAAGCAATAGTAGTTTTTGCTGCTACACGACCTTTAACAGTAGTGCTCTTTTTCATATATCTAAAAGTAGCAATTACTAATAGAATGATACCTAGTAATAAGATAGCTGTTCTAGTACCTAAAGCAGTATTGAATCCAACACTTTCTTCAGAACCAGCTAATAATTGTACTAAGTAAGAAATATTAGTACTTGCAATAGTAGTTCCCATAATACCTACCATTGTTGAACCAACAAGTGATAGAGCAACAACGATTTTATCATATCCTAATAGTAAGATAATTGATGCTAATAATGGGAAGAAAATTAATAATCCTAATTGCATACCACATACTGAAGTAATTACAGCAGTAAGAATAATAACTACGCAAATGAATAATTTTTCATTTCCTTCTAATCCACTAACAACTTTATCTAATAGGCTACGATATCCAGGAATCATATGAAGAACTCCATAGAAACCACCAACAACTAATACAAATAAGGCAAATGTACCAAAGTATTGTATAGAAGTTGAAAAGTAGTTAGATAATAGATCAAAAAGACCTATTTGAGAAAATCCTTCTTTAGCAAATTCAGTTTGAAAAGATGCAGCAGGTAAAAACCAACTGAAAATACCAAAGTATAGTAAAGTAACTATTAGAATTCTCAAAGCATTATGTTTCTCGCCCTTAACCAATGTAAGAACTAGAATGAAGTTTAAGAATAATAAAATAGATTTTGCTAGTACAAATTTAGATGAACTTATACATTCTAAAACTATAACAGCAATAATACTTACTATAGCAAGGATTATTCTAATTATTTTATTCTTTTTCATAAAAAATAACCTCCCAATTCAATTATACAAACATATTTTTTCTTTTACAAGTTTTTTACATGTTTTTTTACCATTTTTCTAAATAAAAAAAGGCTTTTAAGCCTTTAATTAATCTTGTGGTTTCATTAATGGGAATAACATAACATCTCTAATAGAATCTTTTTCCATAAATAACATCATCATTCTATCGATTCCATATCCTATACCACCTGCTGGAGGCATACCATATTCTAAAGCTTCTACATAATCATAATCAACGTCTGCAGCTTCATCATATCCCATTTCTTTCTCCTTAGCTTGAGCTTCAAATCTCTCTAATTGATCGATTGGATCATTTAACTCAGTGAACGCATTAGCAAATTCACTACCAGCAATAAACAATTCAAATCTATCAACGAATCTAGGATCTTCAGGATTCTTCTTAGTTAATGGAGAAATTTCAATTGGATGTCCATATAAGAATGTTGGTTGAATTAATGTATCTTCAACAAACTCTTCAAAGAATAAGTTAATGATGTGACCATATTGTTTTTCATGTTCTAATAATTCTATATTATGTTCTTCAGCTAACTTAATGCATTCATCTAAATCAGTAATCTTTTTAAAATCAATTCCAGTTACTTCTTTAATCGCATCAGTCATACTTATTCTCTTCCATGGTCCTTTTAAGTTAATAGTATGTCCTTGGAATTCAAATTCCATTTTACCAAATACATCATTAGCAATCTTTTGGAACATACCCTCAGTCATTTCCATCATTCCATCTAAATCAGAATAAGCTAAGTAAGCTTCCATTTCAGTAAACTCAGGATTATGTTTTAAATCCATACCTTCATTTCTAAATACTTTACCTATTTCATAAACAGCTTCCATACCTCCAACTAATAATCTCTTTAAAGGTAACTCTAAAGCTATTCTTAATACCATATCTATATCTTGAGCATTATGATGAGTTAAGAAAGGTCTAGCATTAGATCCAGTCATTAATGATGAAAGAATAGGTGTTTCAACTTCTACAAAGTTATATTCTTGTTCTAAATAATTTTGAATACATCTAATAACTTTAGGTCTAGTGAAAGCAACTTTCTTAGAATCTTCATTCATTATTAAATCTACATATCTTCTTCTATATCTTTCTTCTTTATCCTGTAATCCATGGAATTTTTCTGGTAAAGGTCTTAATGCTTTACTTAAATGAGTAAACTCTAAACATTTAATAGTAACTTCACCAGTTTTAGTCTTCATGATTTTACCATGTACTCCAACTATATCTCCAATATCTTCAGTCTTAAATAAATTATAAGTTTCTTCTCCAACATCATTAATTGAGATATATATTTGAATAGTACCTTTTCTATCTTGAATAGTGAAGAATGATGCTTTACCCATCTTTCTAATAAACATAATTCTTCCTGCTACAGTAGCAGTATCTTTCATTTTCTCAAATTTATCATGATCTACATCAGCATATTTATCTTTTATATCTTGACTATAAGAATCTCTTTGTTTAAATGAATGTCCAAAGGGATCCATTCCTTTTTCTACAAAATTTTCTAGTTTTCCTCTTCTAACTAGTTCTTGTTCAGTTAATTCACGCAAAATATCACTCCTTAATCAATCTTATTTTAACATATTTATAAAAAATATAAAATGTAACAATTACTATTACTAAATAACCATATATATTTAAACTATCAATTTTCATATATAAAAAACTATTATAAAGTGCATGTATCATAGTAGGAACAACTAAAGCTAAAATATTATTAATAATCTTTTTACTATCTTTAATCAAAAACATTCCCATGATAATAGCACATAACAAATGTAGAGGTATTGCGGTAAATAATCTACTTACTGCAACATCTACTCCATATTTAGCGACATAAAAGACAACATTTTCGTATATCGCAAATCCTAATGATACAACGAAAGCATATTCCATAATTTCTAACTTAGAGCATTGCTTCCGTATACTAAACACATTAGTAAAAAACCACTTATAACCTTCTTCAAATATCGCTACGCCAAATACTGCGTAGAATAGTGAAGCCATATATCCATATGTTTTTATCTTAGGAAAGTATCCTCCAGTACGCATCTCTATTCGATAACATAGATAAGATCCTATTCCTCCTAAGATAAATAATATTATAAGTTTTATATTCTTATTTCTATTCTTATCTTTATCAAAAATTAAATATAATATTAATATTATTATTGCAGGTAATACTGCTATAAAATACTTTAACATTTAACTACCTTAGTATTACAAATAATATCGTGTAGTCCTCTACCATCTTTTCTAAATATAATCATACAAGCACTAATGAATAATATTAAATAATACATAGAATTTAAAGTTACATTAGCAACAAAGTATGTATTTTCATTAGAAAAAATTACAAAGACAAATGCTAATAAAGAAAATAGAATAGAATTAATAATTAAACCTCTAAATAACATATGATTCATAGTAAGTTCTCCCTTATTAGAATCAATCTTTATCTTAAAGATCTTCTTACCAATAGTTTGCTTAGTATAAAATTGATAAACTATAAAATATAAAATACTAAGTACTAAAACAAATATTGTATAAATACCATTAATTCTATCGTTCTGATAAGTTAATGATCTTAATTCAGTAGTATATGTCTGCATACTTATTTCTTTCTTAGATGCTTTTTCTACTAATTCATTAACTTGCTTACTAATTTTTTCTGTACTATCACTATCTACAAAAGGCATAGATAAAAGTGATGCTACAAAAGCAATTATAAACATATCAATAATAAAAGCACATGCTCTAAATAAAAATCCTGCATTTTCTTTTTTCATTCAATCACCTTCAATTCTTCTATTAAACTTATTATTTCATTAATACTTGTTGTTTTAAATATCTTGTTTTTAATTTCATTAGAATTCTTTATTCCTTTTAAATACCACCCTATATGAGTTCTTATTTCTAAAGCTACTTGTCTTTCTGATTTAAATTCTAATAAATAATTTATATGTTTCTTTATCATTTCAATTCTATCATCGATAGTAGGAGTCATCTCTTCTTTGCCATCTAGTGATAATAATATATTTTTGATAAGCCATGGATTACCTAAAACTCCACGTCCTATCATAATGGCATCACAACCTGTTTCTTCTAACATTCTTTTTGCATCAGCACTATTCTTAATATCACCATTACCAATAACAGGAATTGAAACAGCATCTTTAACTTCTTTAATAATCTTCCAATCAGCTTTTCCACTATATCCTTGAGATCTAGTTCTAGGATGAATAGTTATAGCACTAGCACCAGCTTTTTCAATCATCTTAGCAACTTCTACGGCATTAATATGATTATTATCCCAACCACTTCTAATCTTAACTGTAACTGGTACCTTAACTGAATCAACTACTGCTTTAACCACTTCATAGATCTTATCAGGATTCTTTAATAAAGCTGATCCTGCTTGAGCTCTTACTGCTACTTTTGGAACAGGACAACCCATATTAATATCAATAATATCTGGTTTCATATTCTCTTCAATATATTTAGTTGCTTCTACAAAAGAATCTACATCTGCTCCAAAAATTTGTTGAGCAAGAGGCCTTTCTTCTTCTTTCATATAAAGCATATCTATAGTTTTCTTGTTATTATAAACAATTGCTTTATCACTAACCATTTCAGCAAATACTAATCCAGCTCCCATTTCCTTACAAATCTTTCGATAAGCAGAATTAGTTACTCCTGCCATAGGTGCTAAAACTACCTTGTTTTTAATAACAACATCCCCTATTTTCCATTCCATAGTAAGCACTCCAAACTTCAATAATTATACTATATATTACGGCTCTTTTCAATAAAACAAAAACACACCTTTAACCGGTGTGTTTTATTATTACTTGTTCTTTAATAAATCTCTGATTTCTTCTAATACTACAACTTCATCAGAAGGAGCAGCAGTTTCTTCTTCTTTTCTCTTGAATTTCTCAAATAATTTGATAACCAAGAAAATACAGAAAGCAACGATTAAGAAATCAACAACTGATTGAATAAATACTCCATATTTAATATGTGCACTACCAACAGTAGCAGATAATTTAGTAAAGTCTAAACCACCAATTAAAGCTCCGATAGCAGGCATTAGTATATCATCAACTAAACTAGTAACAATTTTACCAAAAGCAGCACCGATGATAACACCAACAGCCATATCTACAACATTACCACGAGAAATGAATTCCTTGAATTCACTAGCTCCCTTCTTAAGGCTCTTAACTCCCTTGTCCTTATCAATAACCTTTTTTGCCATAATACATTTCCTCCATTGCCTTTATTATAATAAAAATCTCAATAAAATCAAGAGAATATAAAAAAGAAACTAAATTAGTTTCTTTTAAATAGTATCATCTAAAGCTTTTAAAAGTTCAGCTTTACTCATCTTTTCATAATCTTCGATGTTTTTCTTTTTAGCCATTTCTTTTAATTTAGTAATAGATAATTTTTCTAAATTAGTTTCATCATCTTCAGGAGGCATCTTTTTATTTTCAACTAAATATTCAATTTGTTCTTTAGTTAATGTCTCATATTCTAATAAAGTTTCAGCAATCAATTTTAATAAATCTCTATTATTTTTAATAATCTTAGTAGCATCATCATGACATTTATTAATAATTTTTCTCATTTCCATATCTATTTCGTTAGCAACTTCATTAGAGAAATGTTGAACTTTATTATAATCTCTACCTAAGAATACACTACCTGAATCTGCTTCTAATTGCATTGGTCCTAAATCACTCATACCATATTCAGTAACCATAGCTCTAGCTATCTTAGTTGCTTTTTCAAAGTCGTTTTGAGCACCAGTAGTAATCTCACCAAAGACAATCTCTTCAGCAGTTCTACCACCTAATAAACCTGTAATTTGTTCTAATAAATCTTTCTTAGTAGAACATAACTTCTCAGGTGGAACCATCATGTTATAACCACCAGCAGAACCACGAGGTATGATTGTTACTTTTTCTACATCACTAGCATTAGGTAATTTAATACCAATAACAGCATGTCCTGCTTCATGGAAAGCAACTAGTTTTCTATCTTCATCAGTATACTTTCTACTAGTTTTAGCAGGTCCCATAAGTACTCTATCTGTAGCTTCATCAACTTCACTCATAGTAATTTCATTTTTATTTCTTCTAACCGCAAGTAAAGCTGCTTCATTAAGTAAGTTTTCTAAATCAGCTCCACTAAATCCAACAGTACGTTTAGATAAAGCCTCTAGTGTAACACCTTTAGCTAATTTCTTATTACGAGCATGTACTCCTAATATTTCTTCTCTACCTTTAACATCAGGTAAGTTAACTGTAATTTGTCTATCGAATCTTCCTGGTCTTAATAACGCAGGATCTAAAACATCAGGTCTATTTGTAGCTGCAATGATAATAATTCCTTCATTAGCTCCAAAACCATCCATCTCAGTTAATAATTGGTTAAGAGTTTGCTCTCTTTCATCATGTCCTCCACCAATACCTGATCCTCTTTGACGACCAACTGCATCAATCTCATCTATAAATATTAAACAAGGAGCAGTTCTCTTTGCTTGTTGGAACATATCTCTAACACGACTAGCACCAACACCTACAAATAATTCTACAAAGTCAGATCCGCTGATAAAGTAGAAAGGAACATTTGCTTCACCAGCAACAGCTTTAGCTAACACTGTTTTACCTGTACCAGGAGGCCCAAATAGTAATACTCCTTTAGGTATTCTAGCTCCTAACTTTTGGAATTTCTTAGGACTCTTTAAGAAATCAATTAACTCATTAACTTCTTCTTTTTCTTCTTTTAATCCAGCTACATCTTTAAATGTAACTTTATTATCATCACTATTTAGTTTAGCTCTACTCTTACCAAAATCCATTGAATTTCTTCCACCAGCTAAACTTCTATTTAAGAACCAGAATCCAATTCCTAAAATCAATACTATAGGAACAACATTAACAAGTATAACTAACCAAGATGCAGAAGATGGATCTGGTTTAACAGTCATCTTAATATCTTGTTCATCGTTAGCATTAACTAATATTCTCATTACTTCATCTGATAAAGGTAATCTTACAAAGAATGTTTCTCCATCTTTATATTTCTTTAATTTACCTTTAACTTCATAAGTATAAGCATTTTGTTTAGAAGTAACAGTCATCTCAGTAATTTGATTCTTATCAAGTTTATCCATAAACTCATTATAAGTTAATACATGAACAGTATTATTCATAACTGTAACAACATAAAACATTGCTACAAAGATAACAATTAATATTAAATAAGGTAATAAACCTCTTTTTACAGCACTTTTATTAATCTTTTTATTATTCACAAGCAACCTCCTTATATATATTTCAATATAATATCATAACTATCATTCATGCTTTTGTCAAATGAAGATTTCTTCACTCCAGGTACCCATAAAACAGTCCCTTCATAGTCACAAACAATAGGCCATTTATCTCTATCATGAATATCTATTTTCTCATCAATAAAGATATCTTTAATCTTTTTAGAACCATTTAAATTCTTTATCTTAATTTTATCACCATTTCTTCTATTTCGAACAATAATTGGTAATTTTATTTCTTCGCTATTTAATCTAATAGTATTATTAGATTTATCATCAGTTGATTCTACTCTTTCAATCTTTCTCCCATTAGGTAATAGTAAATTATCAATAAATTCAAAACTATAATCATCTATATCTTCTTCACTATTATCAATAATCTCAATATAATTATATTTCTTAATAAAAGTAATATTATTAGGTAATAATACTTTGTTATTAGCTTTCTTACTATTAATAAGATCTAAGATTAAATCAATATGTTTATCACTAACAAGAATTAAATCATCTTGAAAAGATTCACTAAGTAATTTATATAACATCTCTTTTTGAATAAACTTATCTTCTAATTTAAATTTATCTACATCAATCTTATTATCTTTAAAACATCTATCTAAAGCATTATTAGTCTCAACACCAATATAATCATTTACTTCTAATAATGTTTTACTAAACTTTAAGAATTTCTTATGTACATCTTTATTCTCTTTTTTAAGAAATGGAAGAATATACTTACGATATCTATTTCTTGTATAGAAGGGATCACTATTAGTTTTATCAACATAATATTTAATTTTATTCCTTTCACAATAATCAATTAATTCATCTTTAGTATAACTAATCAAAGGACGAATAACTTTATATCCTCTTCTTTGAACTTCACTCTTAAATCCAGCATATCCATTTAGGTTAGATCCTCTAACTAGCTTCATTAGAATAGTTTCCATCAAATCATCAGCATGATGCGCAGTCATAACATATTTTGCTTCATACTTTTTAGCTAATCTACCAAAGAATTTATATCTGATTCTTCTAGCTTCATTTTCAAAGTTATCATCACCATATTTATCCACGTAAAAATATTCAAAGATTAAATTGTTTTTCTCACAATATTCTTTGACATATTCTGATTCTTCCAAAGACTCTTCTCTAACATGATAGTTAACATGCGCAACAATTACTTTTAGATTATATTTATCTTTTAATTTGTTAACCATATCAACTAAAGCCATAGAGTCTGGTCCTGAAGAACAACCAACGATGATAACATCGTTATTATGAAATTTAAAATTGTCTTCAATATTAATCATAATATCCCCTCAAACACAGAGTATTATATCATATTTGTCAAAAAAAGAAGAATTATTCTTCTTCTGGTATTTTAATTACTAATTCTCCATCTTTTGAATAAAAATATTTTTCTCTAGCATATCTCGCAATATAATCAGAGTTTTGTAATTTATTCGCATCTAACTCTAATTCTTTTTCTTTGCTCTTAAGGTCAGATAATTTAGTAGTTAGTTCTTTTTTCTCTTTCAATGTAGTAAATATGCTTTCACAATATTTGAATGAATCAAATGCAAAAACACACAAAACGAATAGGCAAACAACATATACAAATGGTTTTTGTCTTAACTTCTTTTTTCTAGTTTTAGACCTAGCCATAAATTATCACCTACCTATCTAATTAAATTATAAGTACAATGTGTAAAATTAACAATAACTTAACAGATATTTAAGTAGGATTTACAATAATTTTACAAAAAAAAGAAGAATTATTCTTCTTCAGTTTTTTCCTCAGCATCTGGAGCATTTTTATACTCTTCAAAGATTGCTTCTTCAAACATTGCTCTTACTTCTGGATTAATAGGATGGGCGATATCTCTATATCCTCCAGTAGCAGTTTTACGACTTGGCATTGCGATAAATAGACCGTTATCTCCTTCAATAATACGGATATCATGAACTGCAAAACTATCATCTAGTAAAACAGATGCGATACCCTTCATACGAGATCCTTCTTTTTCAATCTTGCGTACTGTAACAGATGTTATCTTCATGTCTTATTTCCTCCCTTTAAAGCTATAAACTTTATATATAATAATTATATTATTTTTATCAAGAAATTGCAACATTTTTATTAAAATGTGGGTTTTTTAGAAACTATATCTGATTACAAATATCTATAAATATTTCAACAGATAATTCCTCAGCTCGAGAATTTAAGTTATAACCATATTTATTAAGTACATTATCTATAACCTCTAAATCATAATTCTTAAGATTATTCTTTAATATCTTTCTTTTAAATTGAAAAGCATCATTTACTAACTTAATAAACTTATCAATATCAATATTATTTCTCTCTATAGGTTCAAAAGAAACTACTACACTATCTACTTTAGGTACTGGTATAAAATTACCTTTAGATACAATAAATTCTTTCTTAATATTATAAAAATATTGTAGGATGACACTGATTGCTCCATAAGTTTTATTACCAGGTTTAGAAGTATATCTATCTCCTACTTCTTTTTGTACCATCATAACAATTTTATTAAAATAAAGCTTACTATTTATTAATTTAAGTATTATAGGAGAAGTAATATAATATGGAACATTACTAATAAAATATAATTTATCATACTTATATTTTTCTATATCTTTAGAAATATCACTCTTTAAAAAGTCTTTATAAATAACTTCTATATTATTAAATTCATTAATTCTACTATCTAATTCATCTTTAATGGAATCATCTATTTCATAGGCTAAGACATTATTAAAAGACTGACATAACTCTCTAGTTAAAATTCCCCCTCCAGGTCCAACTTCAATAACTAAAGAATTATCTTTATCAGTCACTACATCTACAATACGTTTAACTATATTTTTATCTTTTAAAAAGTTTTGTCCTAATCTTTTTTTGAATTTAATATCATATTTTTCCATTAAATCACCAACAAATATAATAACAGATTAATTTAAAACTTCAACATCTTTTCTACCTAAACCAAAGTTAGTCACAACAATTATAAACAGTGGTACCACTAACATAAGAGTTAATACAAAAGGATTAGTAAGTAATGATTTAACACAACCTACTTGAGGTACTTTTAAGATAGTCTTTCCATAGATATTATCTATACCTACTGTCGCAGGATCAGCTGCATCATTATTATCTCCTTTAGTCTTATAAGCATATTTTCCATTACTTAATTGTTCCTTATTAATTACTCTATGAGTGATATTAAGTCCCGCAAATGCAGGATCTTCTGAATCAAAAGTAATAATATCTCCTACTATAAAATCTTTTTGTCTTTTCACAATAATACCATCATTAACCATTAAAGTAGGTACCATACTAGGTGTAGCTATAACATATGCTCCAAAGATAGGTTTAGTATTATTATTTAAATTAATAACTCTATCTCCCATATATATCATTGCTAGAATAGATATTCCTGAAATACAAAGTAAAATCGCAATAAAAAAAGCATTACTAATAAATTTAGTAACATATTTTAACTTATCCTTAAAAGGCATATCTTTTTCTATTAATCTTACTTTTTGATTTTTTATATTCATAAAATATCCCTCTTATAGTAATTATAATATAAAGATATCAATATAATATATAAATAATCATAAATATTTTTTTACTTTACACAAAAAGACTATTAACTAGCCTTTCCATTCACATATACTTTCATAGTTATAGTTTGTATCGCTTTCTTATCAAAGACAGCTTTATCATATAACCAAACTCTTAATCTATATTTATCAGTAGAATTAGCTGTTTTCTTAACTTTAAGTATAGGCATATAACCAACATCAGTACCTAACTTAGTTTTTTCAGTTCCTTCTAAGTATGTTTCTGGTCCAAAAACAGGAACATATTTATCATCTTTTTCTTCTTCTAAATAAACTCTAATATTTTCATCTAATGTCGTAGATAATGTTGTATCTTTCTTAACTGATATTTCATAATCTATCTTATTCGCATCTTTCAATTCACTAGTAATTGAAAAATCAAAGAACAAATCAGCACTATCTAGAGTTTTACCTCTATTATCATTTAATGGAACACATTTCTTAACAGTTAATCCATTAAAATCATCAGTATAAGTTAAAGATATATTTCCACCATCTAATTTCTTAGTTACCACTTCTTTAGGAGATTTTAAAAATAAAACTACCAAGATAACTAATATTAATATAATAATAAAACTAATACACAAACACCAATTTAAAACCTTTTTATTCATAAATCCTCCTAATAACTATCAACAGATAGCTTACCATCAAACATTAATTCATCATCATATGAAGAAGCATCAGATATCCACATTCTAAGAATAAACTCTTCTTCTCCCTTATCCTTTAATGATGAACTATGTACTACATATTTTGATTTATATTTATTTAATCCAGTAATAACTTTAACTGAATCAGTCTTATATTCTTTAAATAAATTATCATCTTTATCACTTAATAGTATTTTAATATATCTATCATCTATAAAGTTTTTACCCTTCTTAGTCTCTAATAATATTTTATAATGAGCTTTCTTACTATAATTAGATTTAATTTTAAACTTATAGTAAATATTAGCCATAGCATTAGATTTAGAAGAATTAGATCCAACTTCATCTGATAAAGGTAATATATTATCAATAACTAATTCTTGATTATCAATAATAGAAACATAATTCTTATTAGCCTTATTACTATTATAAGTATTAGGCATTACTAAAAGAACTAATAATATCAATAGAAAAATTACTATAAAAAATGTTCTTTTTCTCATAACACCACACCCTATTATCAATAAAAGAATATCACTATTTACTATTCAAGTCAAACACTCTTAGAGCATTTTCACTAGTAATTTCCCCAACTTCATCAACAGTTTTACCAGTAACCGCAGATATCTTTCTCGCAATAAAAGGAATATATTTAGAAGAGTTTTTCATACCTCTACCTCTAAATGGATGAGGTATCAAGTAAGGAGCATCAGTCTCAAGAACTAAATGTTCTACTCCTAACTTAGATACTACCTCACCTAAATTAGAATTAGTAAAAGTAACTACTCCACCTATACCTAATAAATATCCCATCTTAATATATTCTAATCCTGTTTCATAACTGCCACTAAAAGCATGTATTATTCCATGAACTTTATATTTCTTTAAACATTTAATAGTATCTTCAGTAGCCTCTCTACTATGAACAAGCACTGGAATACCCTTCTTTTCAGCTATACTCAATTGTTTTTCAAATAACTTAATCTGATCATCTTTCTTATCCTTTTCATAATGATAATCAAGCCCAATCTCACCTAAACCTACTACTTTAGGACTATCAAGTAATTTTTCTAATTCAATTAAATCTTCATCAGTAACTCTATCTACCTGCTCCGGATGATAACCTAAAGTCGCATAAACATTATCATACTTTTCTATTAATTCCAAAGACTCTTCAATAGATTCTTTTTCACATCCAGAAACAATTATCTTATCAACTACTTCAAAATCTTCTTTAATTACCTTATCTATATCATCATAATCTTCTTTTAATATATGACAATGAGTATCTATATACATAATAATCACCACTAATATTTTACCATAAAAAAAGAATATTTAAACTAATGTTAAATATCCTCCTTGAGTAGTTGGCTTAGCCATACTAACATCAGTATAACTTGAATTGAAATTAGGTAAATGAGTACAATTTACAAACATCTTATCGCTATTATTAACTTTAGATATATCCCATAAAGATGATATTTTTATCTCTGTTAAACTATTACAACCAAAAAACATACCATACATACTAGTAACTTTTGAACTATTGAAATTCGTTAAATCTAAATTAATTAAATTTCTACAGTCAGAAAACATTTCCTCAGTTGTGGTTACATTAGAAGAATTTAATGTACCAAGATTGAGAGAAATTATATTTTCACAGCCAGAAAATGTATAGGCCAAAGTATCTACATTAGAAAAATCAAAATCACTTAAATTTAAACTTGTTAAACTGCTACAGCTAGAAAACATGGCTCTCATATCTATTAAAACCGGTGTCCTAAAACTGCTTAAATTTAAGTTATTTAAACTTCCACATTTATAAAACATTCCATGCATACTTGTTACCTTTGAGGTATCAAAATTGCTTAATATTAAAGAGGTTAGACTATAACAATCAGAAAAAAGTTTCCTCATGTTGGTTACTTTTGAAGTATTAAAATTAGTCAAATCTAAAGAGGTTAGATTATGACAATCGCTAAACATGCCGCAATAAGAATATCCACTTACATATTCACACATTTTACTAACTCTTGCTGTGTTAAAATTACTCACATCTATATTTTCTAATTTTTGACACAAACAAAACATATTGCTCATGTTAGTCACATAAACAGTATTAAAATTAGTAACATCCAACGTTTCTAAACTTTTACAATTCATAAACATACAGCTCATAGAATCAACCTTTGAAGTAACAAAATGTGTTACATCTAAATTTTTTAGACTACTACAATTAAAGAACATAGAGGCCATATTTGTTACTTTACTTGTGTCAAAGTTAACAATAGTCAACTCTTCAAAAGAACTACAACTGTTAAACATATTTGACATATTTGTTACATTACTTGTATTAAAGTTTGTTACATCTAAACTCGTTAAACTGCTACAATTAGAAAACATAGCTGACATATTTGTTACACTATCTGTATTAAAGTTTGTCACATCTAGATTTGTTAAACTATTACATTTAAAAAACATATATGACATAGTTGTTACACTACTTGTATTAAAGTGACTTACATTCAGACTTGTTAAATTGCTACAGTTATTAAACATACTTTGCATACTTGTCACACTACTTGTATTAAAGTTTGTTACATCTAAACTTGTTAAACCGCTACAGTTATTAAACATACTTTGCATACTTGTCACACTACTTGTATTAAAGTGGCTTACATCTAGATTTGTTAAACTACTGCAATAATCAAACATATATGACATCTTTGTTACTTCTGATGTATCAAAATATTCCATACTATTTATAGAAGTTAATTTTGAAGTACTCCCAGACTTATAACTATAAAACATATAATCCATATTAGTCACGTTTAGTGTATCAAAATTATTGTTAAAATTAATAGACTCACATTCCATAAATCGATAAAACATATAACTAGAATCAATATTTCCTACCACATCTCCATTAGCTCCTATATAAAGTTTATAATATCCAGTGTTATTGGGATCGTCTATTATCCATGCCATTACTTTTCCATCATTATTTACTGATACATCCCACGTTTCTATCGCATCTGCAGGTATATTTTTATTATCTAGGAAATCTATTGTTTTTATTTTGTCTTTATATGTAGAATTATGAAAATCTCCAGATGAAGAACCCGTCCATTTCATTATCATATTTCCCGCATCTTGAGCATATTCAACATCTCCAGCTATTGACAAATTTTTATTTAAAGCACCAAAACCTACACTTATTAGTGTAGTTATCATTAATAATACAGCTATCGCTGTAGTTATATAGAACTTATAACTATTTAAAAATTTGTCTATCATCTTCATAGTTATAATCCCCTAGTTTAATTATAATATATTGTTCTTTTTATTTATATAAATAACTTTAATTAATTTTTTACTTTACAAAAAAAGAGAAATTAAATATTTAATTTCTCTTTATCGATTCTTTGGAATAATGGAGTTGGTGTACCTAGTTCATACTTATTATCTTCTAAGTAAGATAGTGTACTATCTTCATTATTAATTTGTTTGTGAATACTTTCACTAGTATCAGGTAAGAACGGTAATAATAATGATCCACATACTCTAATAGATTCTAGTAAGTTATAGATAACAGTCTCTAAACGATCTTTTTTATCTTCTTCTTTAGCTAGAATCCATGGAGTAGTATCATCTATATACTTATTACTAGCTCTAAGTACTGTGAATATTTCTCCTAAAGCATCAGCAATATGATAATCATCCATAGACTTTTCTACTTTCTTATCAAGATTATTAATTAGATTAATAAATTCTGTATCTACTTCTTCTGATACTTTTTTATTAGATACTTTTCCATCGAAATATTTATTTCCCATAGATATAGTTCTTTGTACTAAGTTACCTAGAGTATTAGCTAATTCTGAATTAATTCTATCAATTACTAAATCATAAGTAATATTTCCATCTGATGAGAATGGTATTTCATTTAATAGATAGAATCTAATCGCATCTACTCCAAATTGATCTACTAAGTCATCAGCATACAATACATTACCTTTGGATTTACTCATCTTATCATCACTAGTTAATAACCAAGGATGTCCAAATACTTGTTTAGGTAATTCTACTCCTAAACTCCATAAGAAACATGGCCAATAAATAGTATGGAATCTAATAATATCTTTACCAATTAAATGAAGATCTGCTGGCCAATACTTTTTAAACTCTTCACTTTCTTTATCAGTATCATACCCTAAGAAAGTGATATAGTTAGTTAGCGCATCTAACCAAACATACACAACATGTCCTTCATCAAAATCAACAGGTATTCCCCATTTAAATGATGTTCTAGATACACATAAATCTTGTACACCAGGTTTAATAAAGTTATTTAACATCTCTTTCCTTCTAGCTTCTGGTTGAACAAAATGTGGATTATTAATAAATAAATCTTCTAATTTATCTTGATATTTAGATAATTTAAAGAAATAAGCCTCTTCACTTTGTTCTTTAACTTCTCTTCCACAATCAGGACATTTACCATCAACCAATTGAGATTCAGTCCAGAAAGATTCACAAGGAACACAATAAAGACCTTTATATTCTCCTTTATAAATATCACCATTATCATACATTTTCTTAAATATATGTTGAACCACTTTTTCATGTTTAGGATCAGTAGTTCTTACAAATTTATCATAACTAGTATTCATTAAATCCCAAATTCTCTTAATTTCTTCAGCAACTTCATCAACAAAAGCTTGAGGTTCAACACCTTTTTCACGAGCTTTATCTTCAATCTTCATTCCATGTTCATCTGTTCCTGTTTGAAAATAAACATCAAAACCTTTTAGTCTCTTGTAGCGAGCTATTGCGTCAGCTAAAACAATCTCATATGTATTACCTATATGGGGTTTACCTGAAGTATAAGCTATCGCTGTACTAATATAAAATTTTTCCATAATACTACCTCCTTAATAAAAAAAGATTATCACATAAGGACGAGAAACCCGTGGTACCACCTTATTTGTAATAATCTTACACTCATTAAAGTTAACGCACTTTCTACGTCTATACCTACATATCGATATAGCAGTTCAGAAGCCATATTTTATAGTTTAATTATACTTATCTCTCACCTACATAAGCTC
>JAFRVB010000006.1 GCA_017441845.1 Bacilli bacterium | reverse complement strand
TTTTTTTTTAAACATTTTTATGAGTGCGTATTTTAGGTTTGCGCTCGTAGCTCAGCTGGATAGAGTGTTTGGCTACGAACCAAAAGGTCGGGGGTTCGAATCCCTCCGAGCGCACCATTTATCGGGAAGTGGCTCAACTTGGTAGAGCTCTCGGTTTGGGACCGAGCGGTTGCAGGTTCAAATCCTGTCTTCCCGACCATTTTTCGAGAAGTGGCTCAACTTGGTAGAGCTCTCGGTTTGGGACCGAGCGGTTGCAGGTTCAAATCCTGTCTTCTCGACCATTTGAAAATAAACTACTATTTTAGTAGTTTTTTTGTTATAATACTTTAGAGGTGATACGATGTCATTTACAAGAGCAAAGGAATATATTGGAAAATTTGGTCTAGCTGGAAATATAATGGAATTCAATGAATCAAGCGCCACAGTTGATGAAGCTGCACACGCCATTGGTTGTGATGGTGATGAAATAGGTAAGACACTATCTTTCTTAATAGGAGAAGATCCAATACTTATTTTAGTATCAGGCAACGCAAGAATTGACAATTCTAAATATAAACAAGAATTTAAAACAAAAGCAAAGATGATCAAATTTGATGATGTTGAAAGACTGATAGGTCACGCAGTCGGTGGAGTATGTCCTTTTGGTGTAAATGATAATGTCAAGATATATTTAGACGAATCACTAAAAAAACATGAAATAATTTATCCCGCAGCTGGTTCATCTAACAGCGCTGTAAAATTGACAATAAGTGAATTAGAAGAAATAACTAACTATGAAAAATGGATAGATGTTTGTAAAGAAGGAGAATAAGATGGAAGAAGAAAAGAAATGTACTTGTGGTCCTGATTGTACATGTGGATGTCAAGAAGGAAAAGAGTGTACTTGCGATGATGATTCTTGCAAATGCGAAGAAGGAAAAGAATGCACTTGCGAAGAAGACAAATGTGAATGTCAAAAGAAAGAGACTGAATAAGTCTCTTTTATGTTATAATGAAATTGTAGAGGAGTATATATGAAAGAGATAGATAAAGAAGCAATGGAAGTTGCCATTGAAGAGTCTGAAAAGAACAAAAGTAATGATTATACAAAAGGTGGTCCTTTTGGATGTGCGATTGTAAAAGATAACAAAATTATTGCTAAGGGTCATAATACTGTTGTTCAAAGTAAAGATCCAACAGCTCATGCTGAAATAAATGCTATAAGAAAAGCTTGTAAAGAACTTGACACTCATGATTTAACTGATTGTGTTCTATATACAAGTGCCGAACCATGTCCAATGTGTTTATCAGCTATTATTTGGGCAAATATAAAAGAAGTTTATTATGCTAATACTAAAGAAGAAGTAGATGAAATAGGTTTTAGAGATGATGATATCTATGACTACTTACAAGGTAAAAATCAAAAATTCATCAAATTAAAACAAATTGATAGTGACAAAGCAGAAGAAGTGTTTGATGACTTCATGGAAACAAAAAATAAACAAATTTATTAAGGAGATAATATGGAAAAAGCAAAAGTATATTTTACAAGAGAAATAACACCTGAAAAACTATTAGATATTTATAAACATTTAGGTGTTGAATTAACAGGTAAAGTAGGAGTTAAAGTATCAACAGGGGAAGCAGGTTCAAAAGGATATTTAAAAGCTGATTTAATAGGTCCTTTAGTAAAAAAATTAAATGGTACTATTATTGAATGTAATACAGCTTATACCGGTAAACGAGAAACTGTAGAAGATCATTTAAAAGTTGCTGAAGAACATGGCTTCACTTCTATAGCCGAAGTAGATATTATGGATGCTAATGGTGAATTCAAAATACCAGTAAACAATGGACAGCATCTAAAATATGATATTATTGGTGAAAATTTTAAAAATTATGATTCAATTTTAAATTTAGCTCATGGTAAAGGTCATATTATGGGAGGATTTGGTGCTAATTTAAAAAATCAATCTATCGGTATTGCTTCTCGTAATGGTAAAGCCTACATTCACTCGTGTGGAGTTACAGAAGATCCAAATGTTTGTTGGAAAACACCTTTTGAACAAATTGACTTTATTGAATCAATGGCTGAAGCAGCAAAAGCTGTATCTGATTATTTAAAGTCAGAAAACAAACCAATTGTCTATATAACAGTAATGAACTTTTTATCAGTAGATTGTGATTGTGATGAAAATCAAACTGATCCAGTAATGCCTGATATCGGAATAATTGCTTCAACAGATCCTGTTGCTAATGATCAAGCCTTTCTTAATATGATATGGAATTCTGAGGAAGAAGGAGCCAAATTATTAAGAGAAAGAATAGATAGTAAACTAGGAAGACATATTACTGAGTATGCTGAAGCACTAGAGCTAGGTTCTACTGAATATGAGTTAATAAATATAGATTAAAAACTTAACAATTGTTAAGTTTTTTTAGTATTTATAAATATAAAGAGTATATATAATATGAGAGGTAATTATGAACAAAGAAAATTTACAATTATTATATATACAAACAATTGATTCAATAGATACAATTTATATTAATTGTTTTTATACGGATATTAATCAAATTAAAAGTATTAGACTTCTATTAAAGAATTGGTATAAGTCTTTTGAAAAAACATATACTTTAAAAGAAATAAAATTAGATGATTTATTAATCTTAGATTTAGAGATAAATAATTATTTTAATAATTATTCTAATAAAAACATATATGTAGAAAGATTATATCGTAATTATAATATTTTGATTGAAGAATGGAAAAATCAAATAATAACATACATTAATGAGAAAAGTGATGTCAAAAGTTAAAAAATATGATAGAATATTATTAGTATAGGAGAATGGTATGAGGAAGGGTTTCACTTTAATTGAATTAGTAGTTGCTGTCGCAATCTTGGGAGTTATCACAATCATTGCTATACCTGCAGTAAGTTATATTCAAAGAGATAATAAAGATACCAAGTATGAAGCTTATAGTAAAGCTATTAATACTGCTGGAAAACTATACACAGATAGTTACACAGTTGATTTATTTGGACCTCATGGAACAGGTTGTGCAATAATTACTTATGAAGAATTAAAAGATAAAGATTTGATAGAAGATATTCAGGTTAAAGATGTAAATTGTGGATCTGAAGATACTTTTGTCATGGTTAGAAAAAATAAAAAAGAAAATTATAACTATGAAACACATACAACTTGTCGACAAAATGGAAAAGTTGTTTATGGTGATGAAGCAACTGCATCATTAAAAGATTTATGTAAATTAGAAGATGCTTCAGGACCAGAGGCAAGCATAGCTGATAAAAGTGATAATCCAAATAAACCAATATATAAGAAAAATCAAACTCCTAAAGTAGAAGTAACGATAGAAGATAATGGTACTGGTTTACAAGAAAAACAAACATTAAATTATCAATGGTATCAAGATGATGTTAAGATTGGTGAAAGCCAAGTACTAAATTTTAATAATAAATATTGGGAAAATACAATTAGTAAAGAAATACAAAATCCTACTGAAATGTCTTCAATAGTTGAAAGTGCTGATTTTAAAGTAGTAGTTACTGGAACATTAGAAGATATGGATGGAAATAAAAGTACAATAAACAGAGAATTAGTTGTTAAATATCGTATATTAACAGTTAAAATAACATTTAACGCTAATGATGGTATTTTAGCAGATCCACATCTTTCAGATATTACTTTAGCTAGTAATGGAGATGTTTTGTATAAAGGTAGTAATGTCGCAATGAAATTCCCATATGAGGAAGAGTTGGCTTCAGGTGGCTTATGGGATTGGAATAATTCTAGTTGGTTAAATTTAACACGTAATGGATTTTTAATAAAAAGTGGTCAAGAATGGAATACAGAACCAGATGGTACAGGTAAGACATATAACCATGCAGATCAATATAAAGGTAGTGATTTTTGCTCTGGTGATGTTGAAACTTGTGACGTAAAATTATACGCAAACTGGACACACGGACCTGGAAAAGTTAAGATTCACTATAATGTTAACGGAGCTAAGTGGGCAGATAAATATAATAAAGATTACACAATAGATTCTAGTACTGGAATTATTCTATATAAAGGAAATCCAGCCACAACTTATGCTAATTATGGAGAGAATTTAAATACAAATGGCAATGCTACTTTAGCTGATTATAATAATTCAAAATACATAAATCTTACTAGATCGGGTTATAAAATGACGGCTGGTTCTGAATGGATAAATAAAGATTGTTCAATTAAAAAGTATTGTAATAAAGTTTATGATCAAGCTAAGGCATATGCTGGAAGTGATTTCTGTGATGCTTCACAGGGAGACTGTACAGTAACGCTACATGCTAATTGGAAAAAAATTAATAAAGTTACAATTAAATATAATGTTGATGGAGGAAAGTTATCAACAAGCAATACTCACTATTCTATAGAATCATCAACTGGACTTATTAAGTATGATAGTGGTTATGCTACTACAACTATTAATTATGGAGAAAGTACATCTACATCAGGATTAGTTGATTGTAACAATGCAAACTATATAAATATAGTAAAGACTGGATATAAAGCTACTTCTAGTGCTGAGTGGATAAATAAAGCCACAGGAAAAAAATATAATCAAGCTACGGTATATTCTGCAGCTCAATTCTGTGATGCATCAAAGCAAGATTGTACAGTAACATTACATGTTAATTGGAAAAGAGTATATGATGTTCATATCAAATATAGTGTCAATGGTGGAACTTTAGCGCCAAAGCATCATAAAGATATTTCAATAAAAAACGATAGAGTTTATTACAATGGAAAAGAACTTGTTACTACTGTTCCATATACTGATCAAGTAACTGCCAGTAATTTATGGAATTATAATAACCCTGACTATCTGAATGTTACAAGAAGTGGTTATCATGCAGTGGTAAAACAAGAATGGTATAAAACTTCTGGATCGACTGTAGCATTTGATCAAAATGCCGCAACTCCTGCTAGTAAATTCTGCAATGCTTCAAGCGCAGACTGTACAATATTAATCTACATCAAATGGGTTAAAAACTGTTCTGTATCTGACACAAGTAACTGTAATCAAATGTTCTTCTGTGATAATGGTGGTTATCCACCAAGCAATGTAAAAGGTATAACAAATTACAGAAGTTCTTGTAATGTAAATAGTAGTAGTAATATTATTGGTACTAAAAAATTCAAGACTAAAGTTTATGTTTTAGGAAAAACATCTGATTCAAAGTGTTGGAGAGTTGTCGTTGATAGCAAAGAACGTTATGTCCCAACAGAATGTTTACGAGATGTGAGTTTAATAAATGATATAGGGGGAGCAGGTAATTCAAGCGCAGAACAGCGTGGAAAAGGAAGGTGTGATTTTGAATGCAAACAATAAAAAAAGCGCCTTTACTAATAATTTTAATACTTATAACTTTTATAATTGTTCCTCAAGCTAAAGCTTATAGTAATGTAGAAAAAGAAGATTTTTTAAATGTTTTTTCAGAAGATAAATTTAATGTATCTTATAAAGATGATAGTATTCTCGCAATCAGAAAAAAAGATCCTGAAAAAATCATAATAGATGATTATGAATATCTAGAATATAAAGATTCAAATATAGCTAGAAATCAAATAATAAATGTTTACGATACTAATCAAAAAGATACTGATTTAAATTTAGAATTAGAAAAAGACTATGATATTACAGAAGATAAAAATAGTAATTATAGTATTTTAAAGTATTCATATACAGTAAAAGAAGTTAAATATTATTATTCATTATATAGATATAATAATATAATCATCACAGGACATTCATATTATACTGACAAAGATGAAGTAGATAAAAATATTGATTATCTTGCTAAACTACATGATAAAAAGAAAAAAGATGTTCCTAAAGAAACTACTACTAAAAGTATGGATGCTTATACATATACAAGTATCGTAATATTCATAGTATTATTAATAGCTTTAATTGTATTATTAATTAAAGGAAAATATCCAAATAAAAAAGAAGTAAGTTAGTTGCTTCTTTTTATGTTATAATTATAACGATAAGAGGTTAATATGAAAAAGAAAAAAATAAAAGTAAAAATAATAATCATAGTATTAATAATAATCTTATTACTAGGAGTAATAGTATTTTTACTATCTAATAGAAAAGAATCATTTAAAGAAAGTATCACTATCAATATAGGAGATAAAATACCTAAATCAAATGATTATTTTACTAAAGATATTAAAGTTAAAATTAAATGGGCTAGTATAGATAATTATAAAGTTAATACTTATAAAGGTACTATGAGTTATAAAAATAAAGATTATAATATCAAATTGATAGTAAAAGATGTTAATCCTCCTAAGATAGAAGGAGTAAAAGATATTACTATTACTGTAGGAGATAAAGTAGATTTTTATAAAGATATTAAAATTAGTGATGATTCTAAAGATGAATTAGATAAAAAAGTAGAAGGGAAGTATAATTTAAAGAAACCTAATACTTATAAATTAAAATATATAGTTAAAGATAAATCTAATACAACTACTAAAGATTTTAAACTTATTGTAAAGAAAAAAGAAGAAGTAAAAAAAGAAAAAACCACTAACAATACTACTAGTTCAAGTAATAAAACTAGTTCTAAAGGATATAAAGTAGAAAAAAGAAATGGACTTTATTATGTTAATGGTATTTTGATAGCTAATAAGACTTATCCATTACCTAGTAATTATAATCCTGGTGGTTTATTAGAAGTTTTTACTACTAATTTTAATAAGATGAAAAACGATGCGAAAAGAGATGGTATTAATTTATGGATAAGAAGTGGATTTAGATCTTATTCTTATCAACAAACTTTGTATAATAATTATGCTGCTAGAGATGGTAAAGCTGCAGCTGATACATATTCTGCTAGACCTGGTCATTCTGAACATCAAACAGGTTTAGCGGCTGATATTAATAGTTTGGATCAAAGTTTTGCTAATACTAAGGAAGGTAAATGGTTAAATAATAATTGTTATAAATATGGATTTATTATTCGTTATACCAGAAATGGTCAAGGAGAGACAGGTTATATCTTTGAACCATGGCATATTAGATACCTTGGTACTGATTTAGCTAAAACTTTATATAATAATGGTAACTGGATAACTTTAGAAAATTATCTAGGTATAACTAGTAGGTATTAAATAGTAAATAGAGTAATATTAGATAGAGGTGACATATGTTAGAATTAAAAAATATAAGTAAAATATATAATACTGAAGGATTATCTCAAAAAGCATTAGATAATATTTCAGTTAATTTTAGAGAAAATGAATTTGTAAGTGTACTAGGTCCATCTGGATCAGGTAAAACAACTCTTTTAAATATAATTGGTGGACTAGATCATTATGATAATGGAGATTTAATTATCAATGAAATATCTACTAAAAAATATAAAGATAAAGATTGGGATTCTTATCGTAATCATAGAATTGGTTTTGTTTTTCAAAATTATAATTTAATTACTCATCAATCTGTTTTAAGTAATGTAGAATTAGCTTTAACTTTATCTGGAGTATCTAAAAAAGAACGTGTAAAAAGAGCTAAAGAGGCTTTAATTAGAGTAGGATTAAAAGATCATATGAAGAAACGTCCTAATCAACTATCAGGTGGACAGATGCAACGTGTCGCAATCGCAAGAGCATTGGTTAATAATCCAGATATCTTATTAGCTGATGAACCAACTGGAGCACTAGACTCTAAAACTTCAGAACAAATTATGGATCTTTTAAAAGAAGTAGCTACAGATAAATTAGTTATTATGGTTACTCATAATGCTGAAATAGCTGAAAAGTATTCTACCAGAGTAATCAAATTAAAAGATGGACAAATTACAGATGATTCAGACTTTTATGATGGTAAAAAAGATACTAAAGATGATGAAAAAACATCAAAGAAGAAAAGTAAAAAGACATCAATGAATTTAAGAACAGCTCTATCTTTATCATTAAATAATCTAATGACTAAAAAAGGTAGAACTATTCTAACTTCTTTTGCAGGATCAATAGGTATTATAGGTATTGCTTTAATATTATCTTTATCTAATGGAGTACAAACTTATATAGATAAAACTGAAAGAGAAACTTTATCATCATATCCATTAATAATAGAGAAAAACACTACTGATATTGAATCATTATTAACTAGTGCTGAAACAAATAAAGAAAAAGTAAAGAAAGCAAAATGTCCAAAGAATAAAATTTGTTCATCAGATGATATTACTAATTCACCATTAGTGACTTTTGCTGATGTTCAAGTTACTAATAATTTAAAAGATTTTGGTAATAGTATTAAATCTAATTTTAAAAATATTAATGATTATGTACAAGATATTCAATATTTATATGATTTAGATTTACAAATATATTCTCCTAATACTGAGAATGGCATTATTAAAGTAAATCCTAATAGTTTGAATTTAGCTAAACAAGATGAAAAGAAATCTACTAGTGATAAGACTAATATGTATGGAGTATCTCAAGCAGACTTTAATGTTGATGTACAAGATGTTTTTAATGAACTTATAGGTAATGAAAAACTATTAAAAGGACAATATGATGTTTTAGAAGGAAGAATGCCTAAAAAGTTTAATGAAGTAGTATTGATTGCTGATAAGAAAGGTCTTGTTCCAGCATCTACTTTATATGCTTTAGATATTGAAAATAGAAATGAATTAGATAAGATTATTAATTCTAAAGATAAAAAATTAGAAACTAAAAAATATAATTATAAAGATTTTATTAATCATAAATTTAAATTAGTATTAAATACTGATTATTATGAGAAAGAATATGGTGTTTGGATAGATAAGTCTAATGATATTAATTATATGAAAAAACTATTAGATAAATCTATAGATATAGAAATAGTAGGAGTATTAAAAGTATCAAATGATGCAGTAGAAGCAACTTCAGGTTTTGTAGGATATAATCATGATCTAGTAGAGTATGTTCTAAATCATGTAAATAATAGTAAAATAGCTAAAGAACAATTAGCGAATAAAAAGATTAATATCTTTACTAATACTAAGTTTGATGGACTAACTTCTACTTATGAGGCTAATTTATATAGATTAGGTATTAATAAATTAGATGAACCTACTACTATTAGTATTTATCCTAAAGATTATGATTCTAAAGATAAAATAAAAGATATAATTAAAAAATATAATAAAGGTAAAAAGTCTAAAGATAAAATTATTTACACTGACTATGTAGCTGTATTAATGAAGGGTATTACTACTATAGTTAATGTAATTACTTATGTATTAATTGCTTTTGTAGCGATAAGTTTAATAGTATCTTCTATTATGATAGCTATAATTACTTATATTTCTGTACTTGAAAGAGTAAAAGAGATTGGTATTTTAAGAGCTATTGGTGCTTCTAAGAAAGATGTGTCAAGAGTCTTTAAAGCAGAAACTATTATTGAAGGATTAGTTGCTGGTATTATGGGTATCTTGATTACATTATTACTTTTAATACCAATCAATATGATTGTAGAGAATTTAACTAAAGTAAAAGATATTGCTGAACTACCTCTAGCAGGAGCAATTATCTTAGTAATTATTAGTGTATTATTGACAGTTTTTGCAGGATTAATACCATCTAGAATGGCTGCTAAGAAAGATCCTGTTGAAGCTTTAAGAACAGAATAATATAAAATGAGATAAAACTATTTATTTTTATCTCATTTTTTTGTATAATAATATAAGATAGAGGGTTTGTGTAGTGGGAGGCAATATGGATATAGTTTTAAAACTAGAAAAATTAGTTAAAGACTATGGTAGTAATAGAATTGTTGATCATGTAGACCTAGAAGTAAGAGAAGGGGAATTCTTAACATTATTAGGTCCATCTGGTTGTGGTAAGACAACTATTCTTAGATGTATATCAGGTTTAGAAGCTGTAACATCAGGAAAGATTATTATTGGAGATAAAGATGTTACTAACATAGAACCTACTAAAAGAGAAGTAAACACAATCTTTCAAAATTATGCCTTATTTAAACATATGACTATTTACGATAATATTGCATTCGGATTAAAAATGAAAAAACTTCCTAAGGAAGAAATATATAAAAGAGTTACTGAGATGTTAAATCTTGTAAAGTTGAAAGGTTATGAAGATCGTTATCCAGATCAATTATCAGGAGGAGAACAACAACGTGTAGCGATAGCCAGAGCTCTTGTTAATAAACCTAAAGTTTTACTTTTAGATGAACCATTATCAGCTCTAGATAGAAAACTTCAAAAACAAATGGAAGTAGAACTTAAACGTTTACAAAAGAAAATGAAAACAACATTTATATATGTTACTCATAATCAAGATGAAGCTTTAACTATGTCAGATAGAGTAATAATAGTTAATAAACATAAATTTGAGCAAATTGGTACACCTGAAGAGATTTATAAAAATCCACAAACTTTATTTGTAGCTAATTTCATAGGTGAATCAAATAAGTTTAAAGCAACTATTAAACGTATACATGGTAATAGAGCAATTCTTTATGTTAATGATGATTTTGAATTTGATATAGAAAATAAAGATTATGAAGTGGGAGATAAATTTAATTTAATAATTAGACCAGAAGATTTCTTTATTAAAGAAAATGATACTAAAGAAACATTCCAATGTTCTTATAAAGATAGTATCTATGATGGAGGAATCACTAAGATCTATGCAGATTATTTTAATACACAAATTAATTTTAGTATTAGAAGTTCACATAGAGAATTTAAAGAGGGTCAAACAATTAATTTAGGAGTAAAAGAGAAAGATTTGATTCTTATTAAAGAAGGTAAACAATGAAAAAAGATAGATTAAAATGGTTACTCTTATCTCCTGTAATAATCTATGCTTTAGTACTAATATTATTACCAATAGTTTATATATTTATTCTTTCATTTCAGACTAGTGGTCCTTATGGAGAAACAATATATAACTTAACATTCTATAATTACATAGAATTAATAAAATCAATTTATATAAAAGTATTTGCTGTATCATTTGGGATAGCTTCAATTACTACTATAGTATGTATGATAATAGCTTTTCCATTTGCTTATTTCTTAAGAGAAAAATCAGCTAGAACAAAAACTTTAGTAACAACATTAGTAATGTTACCATTCTTAACAAATTCACTTATTAGATTGTATGGATGGATAGTTCTTTTAAGAAAAACAGGTATTGTTAATACTATTTTGATGAATACTGGTATAACAGATCATCCACTATCACTCATGTACAATACATTTGGTACATGTGTAGGTATGGTCTATACATTATTACCATTCATGATATTACCATTAATATCTGCTTGTGAAAAAATAGATGGTTCTTTAATAGAAGCATCACATGATTTAGGAGCTAGTAAATTTCAAACTTTTATTCATGTAATTTTACCACAAGTAAGAACAGGTTTATTCAATGGATCATTAATGGTATTTATCCCATCTATTGGATATTTCTTTATATCAGATATCCTAGGTGGAGGAAAAGTAATGTTAATTGGTAACTTGATTAAGAATCAGTTCTATACTGCCAGAAACTGGCCTTTCGGTTCAGCTATCGCCATCATCTTGATTATTATGACCTTTATACTTATCGGTCTATATAAGAGAAGCGGTGGTAAGATGGATGATTTAGGAGGTGCCTAGTATGAAGAGAAGAAAATGGCATAAGAACCTAATCATTGCCTTAACACTAGTATTCTTGTATTTCCCAATATTTGTACTTGTCTTATTCTCATTTAATAAATCAAGTTTAAATATTAGATGGGAAGGATTTACATTTTATTGGTATAAAGAATTATTTTCAAATACTGAATTATTAGAAGCATTCTTTAATACTATGTTAGTAGGAATAACTTCTACAGTAGTTTCAGTAATAATAGGTACTATTTCAGCTGTTGCGTTATATAAATATAGTTTTAGATTTAAAACTTTAATAAATAGTTTACTTTACATACCAATAGTAATACCTGAAGTAGTATTAGGTATATCATTATTAAGTATTTATACATTATTTAAGATGGAATTAGGAATGGGTAGTTTGATACTATCACATATCGCATTCTCAATCCCATTTGTAGTAATAAATGTTAGAAGTGCCCTGGCTCAAACTAATCCACATCTAGAAGAAGCAGCACATGACCTAGGAGCCGGACGATTAACTACATTCTTCCAAGTGTTATTACCAACAATAATGCCTGGAGTTAAATCAGGTGCGCTACTTGCGTTTACACTATCACTTGATGATGTAATAATTTCGTACTTTACAGCTGGTCCTGGATCAAACACATTACCACTAAAGATATTCTCAATGATCAAAACAGGGATTACTCCAGACGTAAATGCGTTGTCAACACTAATGTTAATGACAACATTAGTAATACTAACAGTTTATTCATTAATAAACTATCGTAAAACTAATAGGGGGCAAGAACAATGAAAAAGAAGATATTATTGCTTTTGATTATCTGTTTTGCCCTATGTGGTTGTACTAAAACTGAATCCGGAGAAAAACTAAATGTTTTGAACTGGTCATCATACATACCAGATGATGTCATAAGAGATTTTCAAAAGGAAACAAATATAAAACTAAATTACAATACATATTCATCTAATGAGGAATTACTAGCTAAAGTAACTGCTTCTAAACCAGGTACTTATGATGTAGTATTTCCAAGTGATTATATGATTGAAGTAATGAAAGAAAGAAAATTGTTAAAGAAAATGGATAAGTCTAAATTAAATAATTTAGGTAATCTAAATAATCATTTTATGAATGAATATTTCGATCAAAATAATGAATATTCTGTTCCATTTCTATTGACAATGCCTATCATTGCTTATGATTCTACTAAAGTACATGAATCAATAAACTCATATAATGATTTATTAAATAAAAAGTATAAAGAAGATATCGTCTTGTTAGATGATCAAAGAATTATTATAGGTATGGGTCTAATCGCTACAGGATCAGACTTTAATTCAAAAGATGAAAAACAATTAGAAGCAGCAAAGAATTGGTTATTAAAATTAAGACCAAATATTAAAGCTTATGATTCTGATTCACCTAAATCATTCTTGATTACAGAAGAAGCATCAATTGCTTACTTGTGGAGTGCTGAAGCTGCCATTGCGATGGATGAAAATCCTGATATTAAAGTAGTCTTTCCACAAGAAGGAAGCGCTAAAAGTATGGATAACATGGTAATACTAAAAGGTGCTAAGAATGAAGAAAATGCTTATAAATTCATAGATTTTATCTTAAGGGATGATATTATGAAAAGAATTATAGATTATTATCCATATAAGAATTTACATAATGATCCGGATAATTATATTGTACCAATAGAAAAAGCTACTAATTCAGATGGTACTCCTAATATTGCTTACGACATCCCAATAGATGTTATAGATAAAGGTTATTATGTTAAAAATATAGGTGATTCAATCAGACTATATGATGAGATATGGACGGTGATAAAATAGTTAGAGAGATAATTAATAATAGAATAAAAAGGAAGGAGGATAAAAATGGAAGGAAGAAAAAAGGACTATATTGATACTCAAGATTTTACTAAAGAGGAGATACTTAATTTAGTAGATTTAGGATTATTAATGAAAGCTGTTATTAAAGCTGGATATACTATTAATCCGCTATATCATAAAGTATTAGGTATGATCTTCGAACAAGTATCTACTCGTACAAGAGTGTCTTTTGAAACAGCAATGACTCAATTAGGTGGACATGCTGAGTTCTTAGCACCTGGACAAATTCAATTAGGTGGACATGAATCATTACATGATACTGCTTTAACTTTATCAAGATTAACAGATATCCTAATGGCTCGTGTTAATCGTCATGAATCAGTTGCTAATCTAGCAAAAGATGCTACAGTACCAGTAATCAACGGTATGAGTGATTATAACCATCCAACTCAAGAGTTGGGAGATATCACTACTATCTATGAAGTATTACCACAAATTGGTAAAAAGTTCGAAGAATTAAAAATAGTCTTTGTAGGAGATTGTACACAAGTATGTGCGTCACTTGCAATGATCGTTACTCATCTTGGTGGAAATTTTGTTCAATATGGACCAGTCGGACATCAATTAGGAGAAAATTTCCAAAAGATCTGCCAAGATAACTGTGCAGAATCAGGTGGAACATTTACTTTAACTGATGATGAAAATGCTGCCTTAACTGGAGCTGACATTGTCTATACTGATGTTTGGTATGGATTATATGATAAAGAACTTTCTGAAGAAGAAAGAAAACAAATATTCTATCCTAAATATCAAGTTTCAGCAGAAATGCTAAGTAAATGTAGCCCTAATGTAAAATTCATGCATTGTCTTCCAGCAACTCGTGGCGAAGAAGTTACTGATGAAGTATTAGATGGACCACATTCTATTGCTTTCGATGAAGCAGAAAACCGTCTAACTGCTATGAGAGCACTTCTTGTTTATTTCTTAGGAAAAGAAAAAGAAGCAAGAGAAGAGTGTGCAAAATATTTGAAAAAATAAAAAGAAAGGTAGAAAAAGATGAAAAAGAAAAAATTTAAATTGTTTGATGCGATACTTGCGACTGTATGTATTACATTAGTTGCAGAGTCTGTCGCACCTACAGCGTCTATCGGAAATGCTCAATATTTCTGGTGGATATTCATAATTATCGCTTTCGTTTTACCTTATGGTATGATCTCAGCTGAACTTGGAACTGCTTATCCAAGTGAAGGTGGAATGTACGATTGGGTAAAGAGAGCCTTTGGTCCAAAATGGGCTGGACGTGTAGCTTGGAATTATTGGGTTAACTTCCCACTATGGATAGCTTCACTAGCTACTATGATAACTGTAGTATTAGGACAAATATTTGGTATTGATCTTAATATCTTCTGGTTACTAGTAATTCAGTTAGGTTATACATGGTTAGTTACATTCCTAAGTACACACAGAATTGGAGAGAGTAAAACTTTAGTTAATATTGGTGCTGTCTTCAAAATCTTATTCATGGTTGGATTAGGAGCTTTAGGTATTTATGTCTTCTGTAAAACAGGACATTCTGCTAACCCAATTCATAATGTAAAAGATTTATTACCTACATTAGATGTAGATAGTATTAGTTTCGTATCAATCATCATCTTCAACGTCTTAGGATTTGAAGTTGTTGCTACATTCGTAAACGATATGGAAAAACCTAAAAAAGAAATTCCAAAAGCTTTATTAATAGGTGGAGCTATCATGGCACTTTTTTACTTATTACCAGCTACTGGAATGAATATTGCAATTCCTGCTGATCAATTATCATTGGATTCAGGATTAATTGAATCATTTGATGCCTTATTACCAGCTGCTGGTATAGCAGGAGGATTAGCTAAGGGATTAATTATTGCTGTTGGATTGATGTTTATTTACACATTCATAGCAAACATTGCATCTTGGTCATTCGGAGTTAACTCTGTAGCAAAATATGCTGCAGATGACGGAACAATGCCAAGAATCTTTAAGAAAACAAACTCAGAAGGAGTTCCATACATGGCAGCAATCATCAATGGTATTGTTGCATCTGTAATTATCATTGGAGGAATTATTGCCGGAGCAATTTCTGAATCAGTTGGATCTAACTTCGAATTATTCTTCAAATTAAGTTGGATCACACTATTGATTGGTTATATCCCAATGTTCTTAGCATTCATTAAGTTAAGAAGAACTGATGGTACTAAGAGAGTTTATAAAGTACCTGGTGGACCAGTGTTACTTAACATAATGGCATTTGTTCCATTTGTAATCTTAGTTTTAGGTATTGTATTCACAATATTCGGAGACTTCTCTCTAGATTATGTTCAAGAATACTTACCATTAATTGTAGGAGTAATTATCTCATTTGTAATTGAAGAATTACTTGTTGCTAGATTAAGTAAGAGTACAGCTGGATGGGTTATCTCATTCATCATTGCTGCTGCTTTAATCATTGTATACTTCACAAAAGTATTACCAGCACTAAATGTAATTTGGATTACAGGTATAGTTGGAACAATTATTCTAGGATTATTCCATTTATTTGGAACTGAAAGACCTAAAAAAGAAGTAAAAGAATAAGAGGAGGTAATTATGTCTAAAAGACTTGAAACAACACCTAAGAAAGACGGCTTCCGTATGCCGGGTGAATTTGAAGAACATGCTGGAACATATATGATATGGCCAGAACGTCCTGATAATTGGCGTTTAGGAGGAAAGCCTGCTCAAAAAACATTTACAGAAGTTATTAATACTATTGCTAAGTATGAACCAATTACTGTAGTAGTTAGTAGAGAACAATACTCAAACGCACTTGCTATGGTTGATCCTAAAGTACGTGTAGTTGAGATGAGTAATAATGACTCATGGATGAGAGATTGTGGAGCAACTTTTGTAACTGATAAAAAAGGAAATTTACGTGCAATCGATTGGAAATTTAATGCCTGGGGAGGTTTAGTGGACGGTCTATATTTCCCTTGGGATCAAGATGATTTAGTCGCATCAAAAATGGCTGAATTAGAAGAGTGTGATAGATATCGTTTAGATGATTTCATTTTAGAAGGTGGATCTATTCATACTGACGGAGAAGGAACAATTCTAACTACTGAAGAATGTTTACTATCTGCTGGTAGAAATAGTGATAAAACTAAAGAAGAAATAGAAGAAACTCTAAAAGAATATCTAAATGCTGAAAAAGTATTATGGGTTAAAGAAGGTATCTACAATGATGAAACAAATGGACATGTTGATAATATGGTTCAATTTGTTAAACCAGGAGTTGTAGTACTAGCTTGGACTGATGATGAAAAAGACCCTCAATATAAGAGAAGTCATGAAGCATATGAATATCTATCAAATGAAACAGATGCTAAAGGTAGAAAACTAGAAATAGTTAAACTACATACTCCAAATCCAATTCTAATTACGGAAAAGGAAAGCGAAGGAGTAGATTCTGTTGAAGGAACTCTACCAAGAGAAGTAGGAGATAGACTAGCTGCATCATATGTAAATTATTATGTAGGAAATGGTTTTGTAGCTGTACCTATATTCAATGATCCATATGATAAAGAAGCTATCAAGACACTAAAAGAACTATATCCAGACAGAAAGGTAGAGCCAATCTACGCTCGTGAAATATTACTTGGAGGAGGAAATATTCACTGTATTACTCAACAAGTACCAAAACATAAATAAAAGCAAGAAAAAATCTTGCTTTTTTTTATTAAAAAATATAGCCAAATTTAGTCAAAAACATTGACATTTCAGTGTAAAATTTATAAAATATTATTATAAGATAAAATAAGGAGAATAGGATTATGATAACTAAAAATTTCAAAAAGATTATCATGAGTTTTATTATGGTCTTTGCTTTATGTATAGGTCTTAACGTTAACGCCCAAGACTACGATCTATATGTAAACGGAGCTCAATTTTCTGATGATAATCTAACAGTTCAATGTGGGGAAGGAACTGCGACTTTTAATCCAGCAACAAAGACATTAACGCTTGAGAATGCAACTATTACAGAGAGTGCTGATGATTGGGCACTAATTACTGATAATATTGCTGATGGAGTGTTAAATGTAGTTGTAATTGGAAATAATGTGTTGGAAGGAAACGGTGGATATTTCGATGCCTTTGATACAGATAATGAAGGTATCAATATTACTGGAACAGGAACACTTACATTAAATGAAACTCTTGCCGGTGTTTTTGCTACAAATACATCATCTTCTTTAACAGTAAATGGAATAACTTTAAATATTACAATTGGAGATATGGGACAAGCTTTTTCACAAATTCAAGATGTAACTTTCACTAATTGTACAGTTAATATTACTTCCGAAGCAACAGATGGTAAAGTTATTGATACTACAGGTGGAACAATTACTGTAACTAATAGTAATATTACAATAAATTCTATAGATGGATGTATCTACATAGGTGGAGATAATCCGGGTAGAAAGTTTATTTTAAATTCTGGAGTTGTCTCATTAACATGTGAAAGTGGATATCCTTTGGGAGCCCAATCACCAGAAAATGCTTCTATCGTAGTTAATGGTGGAGTATTAAGATTAAATGGTCCAGATGGTGGAACAACTATTTCAAATATTCAAATGGCTGATGGTCATGCTATGACTGTTGGAGATGATATTTCATCTCACGAAATAGAAATTGCTCCAGCTATAACAATCTCTGGAAATGTTAGTTGGATAGATGATAATAACTCTGGAGGTACTAGACCAACTTCTGGAGTATACGTAATGGTTAAAAAGCCAGGAGGACAAACAGTAGCTTCACAAGAAGTAAAAGCTGCTAATAACTGGGCTTATTCAATGCAAGTAGCAATGAATGATACTAGTGGTAATCCTATTACTTATACAATGGCAATAGATTCAGTTGAAGGATATAATTCAGTTATATCTGGATACAATATAACAATGGTATTAAATGGAATGGACACTGATGAAGTAATACCACAAATCACTACTTATACTAAAGTAGTTGCTAATGGTACTTTACGAGATTTAGATAACCAAGTTTTTGATACTGAAAGTTATGAAAGTGAAACTTTAACAGGAAATATAACTGATACAGTTGTTGTAAATAAAATAAATGAATATAAGAGTGCCTTTAATGCTTGGGCAGCTGAAAATGATTCAACAGGTTCAACTACATCAGAAGGAATTACAGCTACAACATTCCAATCTGATCAAGTTGGATCAACAACTTATTCTACATTAGATGCCTTAATAGAAGCATATGAAAATATGAGTGGTACAGGAATCTTAAATGTAAATAAAGTTCAAACATATACAATGGTATATGAAGGAGTTAAAAATCCTGAAAGAGAAAAAACAACAATCGCAGGTGTTATTAATTGGAACGATAGTGCTGATCAAGATGGACAAAGACCAGCTGGTGTAACAGTATCTATTAAAAATGGAGCATCTGTTGTTGAAAGCAAAGTTGTTACTGAATCAGATAACTGGGCATATTCATTCGAAGGTTTATTCGTTCAAGATTTAGAAGGAAATAATATTACTTATACTCTTGAAGGATCAGCTGTTACTGGATATACAGTTACATTAGATGGAAACAACTTAGTTTATTCACATACTCCAGAAACAACTACTATTTCAGGTAATATTACTTGGAATGATAATAATAATGCCTTAGGTTTAAGACCTGATGGTGGAATAATTATTACACTATATGGTAATGGAGTAGCACAAGACTCTCAAACTAAAGATAGTGGAATGTATATATTCACTAATCTACCTAAATATTCAGGTGGAACAGAAGTAGATTATACAATTCAAGTTGGTAGTGTAGAAAACTATCTATCTAGTTTATCTGGATACAACATAATAATGAATTGTAAAAAACAAGTCATTAGTGGAACAATAACTTGGAATGATGATGAAAATATTAATAATTCTCGTCCATTACAAGTACAAGTACCAATAAAAGCTAATGGTGAAACAGTAGAAACTAAAACATTATCAGAAGTAACAAGTTGGGGATTCTCATCAACAGTCGATAAATATGATTCTGGTAATAATGAAATTACTTATACTACAGCTTATCCTGATGTAACTGATTATGAAAAATCAGTATCTGGATTTAACGCTACATATACATATACAGTTTCTACAGTAGATGTAAATGGAACAATAACTTGGGAAGATGATAATAACCGTGATGGTAAGAGACCAAATAAAGTAGTTGTTACTTTATATAACGGTAGTGAAGTTGTAACTAGTCAAGATGTTACTGCTGCTACTAACTGGAATTATTCATTCTCAGGATTAAATAAAAAAGATAATCAAGGACAAACAATTAATTATACAACTCAGGCTCAAACTGGAATAGCTGGTTATGAATTAACATCTTCTGGAAATAACTATACTTATACTCATGAACCAGAAAAAATAAATATTTCAGGTACAGTTACTTGGAATGATAATAATGATCAAGATAATATTAGACCTAACAGTCTAACAGTAGAGTTAAGAAATGGAAATACTGCTGTAAGAGAAACAAACTTAACATCTGCTGATTGGTCATATTCATTCAATAATGTATATAAATATGCTAACGGAAGCGTAGTTGATTATACAATTGCTCCAAGTACACCTGTTGCTCGTTATACATATTCTAATTCTGGTTATGACTTAGTTATGTCTCATACTCATGAAACTATTACTATAAATGGTAATGTTACATGGACTGATAACAATAACCAAGATGGATTAAGACCAAATAATTTAGAAGTTTCTGTATATAAAGGAAGCGAAAAAGTACGATACATGGAAGTATCTGATGCTAATAACTGGTCATATTCATTCCCAGACTTAGATGAGTTAGATAATAGTGGAAATACAATTACTTATACTGTAAAAGCAGATGAAAATATTCCTGGTTATACATATGCTACTAATGGATATAATATTATTTATACTCATAATAATGAATCAGTATCTGTTTCAGGAAAAATAATCTGGAATGATAATAATGATGCTTTAAGTTTAAGACCAAGTACAGTTAAAGTAACTTTACTTGCAAATGACTCAGAAAGTACAAATGTAAATGTAACAGAATCTGATAACTGGCAATTTAACTTTGAGAATTTACCAAAGTATGCTGGAGGATCAGAAGTAACATATACAGTATCAACTCAAAGTTTTGATAACTATACTATTACTAAAGAAGGAAATAACTTCAATTATGAATGTAATAAAGTAAAAGTATCAGGAACAATAACTTGGGAAGATGCAAATAACCAAGATGGTAAGAGACCAAATACTGTTAAAGCAACTATTCTAAATGGAGATGATCCAGTAACAGAAGTAGATGTAACATCTTCTGATAACTGGAAATTCAACGAATTAGTTCCTAAATATGATAATAGTAATGATTTAATTACTTATACAGTTTCTTATCAAAATGTAACTGATTATACTAAAGATGTATCTGGAAATAATGTTACATATTCACATACTCCAGAAAAGACTGATGTTTCCGGAACAATTAAATTTGTTGATAATAATAATCAAGATCAAATTAGACCATCTAAAGTAACTGTTACTTTAAAGAATGGATCTACTACAGTAGATACTAAAGAAGTAAATATTACTGGCACTGAAACATCATTTGAATTTACTAATGTAGATAAATATGCTTCAGGATCAGAAATTAATTATACATTCTCTGGATCTACAGTATCTGATTATGAAATGACTGTTAATGGAACAGAAGTTACATATACACATGAAATTGCTAAAACTAGTGTAAGTGGTCAAATCATCTGGGAAGATAATGATAACCAAGATGGTAAGAGACCAGGAGATGTTGTGGTAACTCTAAGTAATGGAGATACTACTACAGTAACTGAAGCAAATAATTGGAACTTCTCATTCACAGGATTAGATAAATATGATAATGGAGAATTAATCAATTATTCTGTATCAAGTAATAATAGTTTAGAAGGATATGAGTATTCTAAAGATGGATATAATATTACTTATACACATACTCCAGAAAAGATTAGTTTAACTGGAAAAGTAATCTTCGAAGATAATGATAATCAAGATGGTATTAGACCAAATAAAGTAACATTAACTATTGATAATGGTAGTACTACAAGTACTAAAGAAGTTACTATCGAAGGAAATACTACTAATTATACAGTATCTAATGTAGATAAATATGCTCATGGAGTAGAAATTAATTATTCAATTGATGGACAAGCTATAAGTAAATATGAAAAATCTAAATCAGGTAATGATATTACTTATACACATACACCTGATAAGGTAACAGTATCTGGAACAATAACTTGGGAAGATGCTAATAACCAAGATGGTAAACGTCCAAGTGAAGTAGTAATTGAATTAAGTAATGGTGATACTGCTACAGCTAATGCAGCATCTAATTGGAAATATAAATTTGAAAACTTACCAAAGAATAATAATGGTACAGCAATCAATTATACTATTACTGCTCCAGATCAAGCAGATTATACTAAAGATGTAAATGGTAATAATGTTACTTATACACATACACCTGAAAAAGTAACATTAGCTGGAACAATCTCATTCAATGATGAAAATGATAAATATGGATTCAGACCTAATGAGATAACTGTTACTATTAAGAAAGGTTCTACTACAGTTAAAACACTAAAAGCAAAAGAATCTAATAGTTGGAGTTATTCTACTACATTAGATAAATATGCTAATGGATCAGAAATTAATTATACTATTAGTACTAATGAAGTATCTAATTATGAAATAATTAATAATTCACCTAACTTTGAATATAAATGTACCAAGATTAAAATAACTGTTAAAGCTAAATTCAATGATAATGATGATGAAGCTGGATTAAGACCAAGTAAAGTTAATATTGAATTATATGGAAATACTACTTTAGATAGAACAATAGAATTAAAAGAATCTGATAATTATACTAAGACATTAACTTTAAATAAATATGGTAATGATAGTACAGAAATAGCTTATACTATTACACCTAAAACTATAGATTCTTATGAAGTTTCAACATCAAATTATGAAGCTACTTATACATATAATGGAGAAGCTAAGAAGAAAGTAACAGGTAAGATTACTTGGAATGATTCTTCTGCTAAGACTAGACCAAATTCTGTAACAGTAGTTCTATATCAAAATGGTGTTGAATATACAAGAACAGCTGTAACTAAAGATAATGATTGGAAATATACATTCAAAGGATTACCTAAAGTAGATGGAGATGGATTAGATTATGAATATACAGTAGATGTAGAATCAGTAAATGGATATACTTCTACAATAGATGGTAATAATGTAGTTCTAGATAAGATCAATTATCGTATAGTTGAAGGTGATGATCAGCTATTCGTTATCTCAGAAGATTCAGATGCAACATTCAGAATAAATGCTGATTATGACTTATTCAAAGCATTATATATTGATAAAAAACTAGTAGATAAAGCTAATTACTTTGTAACAGAAGGATCAACTGTAATAACTCTTAAAGATAGCTTTACTAAGACTCTATCATCAGGAGAACATAGTATTAGAGTAACATTCACTGATGGAGGAGAAGCATCTGGTAACTTCTATGTTCAAAGAGTAAATACAAAAGATTCTGTTGAAGAAATAATTAACCCAACTACAGGAGATAAGATAGTACTTTATATATTATTATTAATCTCATCAACATTAGGTATCTTCGTTATAAGAACAAAACTAGGAGATGCGAATTAAGTTGTTACGTAAAAACAATATAAAAATAATCATCCTCGCAATCTTACTTCTAATTATAATTATTTCAATAATTGTTGGAGTAACTAAATCTAAAGGAAGTAATAAACTAAAAGGAATAGATAAAGATACAAATTATATAATAAATGATGATGTGACTTTTGATATTAAAGATACTAATCAATATACATTTAGAAAATTAAGGTTTAATTTACCAAAAGATTTCAAGAAGAAAAGAGTAGGTAATAATGTATATAAATATACAATATCTACTAAAGAGGAAAAAGGATCATTAACTATTACTAATCAAATTAGTAAAAATGATCCTAAAACCTTTATGATTGATGAATTTGGTTTTGATAAAACTGATAATTTCAAAAATACAAAAATTAATAAGGTAGTTTGGTTGAAAGTAAAGAAAAATAATATATATGGATACTCTATAAAACAACGTGGTACAGTATATGGACTTAGATATTCATATTCTAAATCTAAAGGTATTGCTAAATCTGTACCAAAGATATTAGAACAAACATTGTATTTTAAAGTATATTATAATGATAAGAAGGCTAAATAGTCTTCTTTTTTTCTTTAACAAAAAAAGCATAATATGATATAATAATTAAGTATTAGAGGTGATATTGTGAGTAGAGCACTAAAAAGTCCATGGTATAAGTTTTATGATGATGAACAACAACATTTAGACTATCCAGATTTTTCAGTATATAAGTTAATTGAATATACTGCATCTAAACATTTAAATAATATTGCTTATAACTATTATGGTAATAAGAAAACGTTTCATGATTTCTTAAAACAAATAGATGATGTTGCTAGAAGTTTTAAAGCTTTAGGAGTTAAACCAAAAGATGTTATAAGTATTTGTATGCCTAATACTCCAGAAGCAGTAATAGCTTTTTATGCTGCCAATAAGATAGGTGTTGTAGCTTCTATGATTCACCCATTATCTGCAGAAAACGAAATAAAATATTTCTTAAATCTATCTAAAACAGAATATTTAATTTGTATAGATTTTACTATGAGTAAAGTTAATGCTGTTATTGAAGATACTAAAGTTAAAAAAGTAGTAACAGTATCAGTAGCTGAATCTTTCCCAATTCATATCGCAACTGTTTATAATGTTTTAAATAGTTACAATAACTTAATAGATGCTACTAAACAAATATTTAATAAAAAAGAAAAAGTATTAGGTTGGAAGGAATTTGTTAAATTAGGATCTACTTATGATAAAGAAGTAAATGATGATTTCAAAGGAAAAGATGTAGCGGCTATTCTTTATAGTGGAGGTACTACAGGTACACCTAAAGGAGTTATGCTAACTAACTTAAACTTAAATGCTCAAGCTATGCAAGCGTTTGAACATGTTGGTTGTTTCCGTGAAAAAGACAAAATTTTAGCGATTATGCCAATCTTCCATGGATTTGGTTTAGCTATTTGTGTACACACTGTATTATATGCTGGTGGTACATGTATTTTGTTACCTCAATTTAATGCTAAAACTTTTGATAAATTAATGAAAAAATATGAACCAAACTTCTTAGTAGGAGTACCAACTCTTTTTGAAGCAATCTTAAATAACAAGAAATTTAATCATATGAATCTTTCATATCTACATGGAGTTATTTCAGGAGGAGATTCTCTAAGTTATGAATTAAAAACTAAATTTGATAAATGGTTAAAAGATCATAAAGCTCAAACTGTAATAAGAGAAGGATATGGTTTAACTGAATGTGGTAGTGCTAGTTGTTTTACTCCTAAGAATTATTATCGTCCTGGATCAATTGGTATACCATTCCCTGATATGTACTATAAGATTGTTCAAGATGGAACAGAAAAAGAAGTTCCATATGGAGTTGAAGGAGAAATATGTATCTATGGACCTACTGTAATGTTGGGTTATATAAGAAATAAAAAAGAGACTAGAAAAGCTCTTCGCAAACATAAAGATGGTAGAGTATGGTTACATACTGGAGACCAAGGTATTATGGATAAAGATGGATTTGTTTACTTTAAGAGTAGAATTAAACGTATGATTATCTCATCAGGATATTGCGTATATCCAAATAATATAGAGAATATCATAGATACTCATAAAGATGTCCAAACATCATGTGTTATAGGAGTACCTCATCCATACAAAGTAACCGCGGCAAAAGCCTTTATTGTTCTAAAAGACCCAAGAAAAGCGAATGAAGAAACCCTAGAATCTATCAAGAAGTTAGTAGAGAAAAACCTTGCTCGTTATTCATGGCCTTTTGAATATGAGTTTAGGGAAGAACTTCCTAAAACATTAGTGGGTAAAATTGCTTATAATGTTTTAATACACGAAGAAGAGATGAAAAATAAAGATAGAAAATGGGAAACTAAAGAAGAAATTCTTGAGCAAGTTGACAATGAAGAAAATGCTGATGAATTAATCGAAAAGATAGGAAAAGAATAAAATGAAAATAGGAATAATAGATGTAGGAGGGGGCACTCGTGGAATTTTTGGAGCTGGTGTTCTAGACTACTTAATTGATAATAATATTGAGATACCTTATTGTATCGGAATAAGTGCTGGTTCTGGTAATATGGCTAGATATATTTCCAAAGATAATAAAGCTTCATATATTTTCTATACAAAGTATGCTTTTACTAAAGAGTATATGTCATGGAGAAATTATTTTGTCACAGGAAATTTTGTAAATTTAAATTATATATATGGAACATTATCTAATGAAGGCGCAGATTATCCACTTGACTATGAAAAGTTAATGGACTCACAACAAGAACTTGTAGTAGTCGCAACATGTGCTGAAGATGGAAAGCCAGTATATTTCACTAAAAAAGATATCGAAAAGAATGATTATAGAATCTTTGCTTGTTCATCATGTCTTCCGGTACTATGTGAACCATATTATTATGAAGATCATTACTATTATGATGGAGCTATATCTAATCCAATACCTGTTGAAAAAGCTTTTGAAGATGGTTGTGATAAAGTAATAGTAATTTTAACTAGACCGATAGACTTTATTAAAAGTGATGGTAAGAAATACTTATTCTATAACAAAGTTAGAAAAAGATTTCCAGAGTTTACCAAAGTACTAGAAAAAAGATGTGATATCTATAATAATCAGTTAAAAGAAATAAAAGAAAAATATGTTGAAAATGGTAAAGTATTATTAATTGCTCCTGATTCTACTAAAGGATTAAAAACATTATCTAAAGATAAAAAAGTATTTGAAAAATTATACCAAGAAGGTTATAAAAAAGGAGAATTAATAAAAGACTTTATTAAATAGAGGTGTTTATGAAAAAGAAGAATAAAATAGAAGTATTAATGACAATAATCGCCATATTAATACTTGTAGGAATTTTTGTTTATTGTGGTAATTCTGCCAAAGTAAATAATTCTTTAAAGTTTAAAGAAGAATATGAAAAAGTAAATGGTAAAAAGATGATGGATGATTATAAATATAGATCTATTACTATTGATAAAAATAATCCATATCGATATACAACTCTAGAAAATATAAATAACAAAATAGAAAACAAAGAAACATTTATGGTTTATTTTGGAGCATGGTGGTGTCCATGGTGTAGATCAATTTTACCAACTTCAATCTCTAAAGCTAAAGAATATAAAGTTAGTCCAATATACTATGTAAACGTAAGAGAATCTTTAACTGATGAGAATCAAGATATCAGAGATATTTATGCGAAAGATAAAGATGGTAAGATATATTTATCTCATGAAGGTACTAAAGCTTATCATGAATTCTTAAAATATGCTGATAATGTACTTGCTGAATATGATAATCACGATGTTGTAGTTAAAGGTACTAAACGTGTTGGAGCACCTAACTATATAATTGTAAAGAAGGGTAAAGTTACATATATGACTGAAGGGATACCAGAGTCATTAAATGATCCTTTTATGAAATTAGATAAAAAGGTTATTAAAGATATTGAAAAAGAATTTGATAAATTATATAAAGAATATAAGAAGTAGTAATACTTCTTTTTATTTGAATAAAACTAATATTTTTAGTACAATAAATATGGTGAATAAAATGAAAAAAGTATTATTCGGATTATTAATCTTTTTTATTATGATTAATGTTAATGCTAAAACAGTAACATTGACAGTTTGTGAAAAAGAAAACTGTGATTCTAAAAATATAGATGATGTATTAACTAAAGCAGAAGATTATTCATCTTTTGATATTGTTAATATAGTTTTAAAAGATGATTATAAAGTATATGAATTAGAATCACATGATATAGGTGCAACTGTAAATATTATTAATAGATCTGATAAAAAATTAGATTTAATTGAAATAAATGGTAAAAATAATTGTACAATAAACTTAAAAAATCCATTTACCATTACTGATAAATATAAAAATGATAATGGAGAATTTGATATTAAGAATGTATCTTTTACTACTGAAGAATTTAGAGGTAATAAAAAGTTAGTTGAATTTAATGGTAATTTTGTTTTAAAAAATATTAATATTGATGGAATAGTTAAATGGGAAGATTATTTGAGACATCTAGATAAAATAGATAAGTTTTCTCATGATGAAATATATGGCATTTCTTTTAATAATTCTAAAGTAGAAGCAGATGGATTAAATGTAAATGGTTTTATTAATGGAATAATAAATAATAATTCTACTATTAATTTAAAGAATTCTGATATTTCTAATAATGTGTATTCTATATATAACTATAGTGGAGATTTAGATTTAGATTATGTTCAAACTAATTCACTTATTATAGGTAAAAATAAAAAATCTAATATAAATATTACTGGTACTTCTGAATTTTTAAATACTGTTAAAATTATTAATAAAGAACCATCTAATTATAAAAAGTTTAAAGATTATTCTAATGTTATATTATTAAATAATTCTACTTATAATTTTGATTTAGAAGCGGTTAAAAATATAAGTATTGATAGTAGAGGAGTAAGTTTAAAAAGAGTATTTTCAGTAATAGATGGTATAGATTATGAAAATATTAAATGGGATAGTAAAAATAAAGATATAGCTGTAATTAAAGGAATTACATTAGTACCTATAGGTATAGGTAAAACAGATATTACTAGTCAAGTAAATGATAATATTAAATTAACAGTTCATGTAATAGTAAATGATAAAAAGAAGTCTTTTACAAAATTTATTATTGGAATGGTTATTTTAGTAATATTAATAAACGTATTTAGAAAGAGGAATCAAGATGAATAAAGAAGTCATAAGAACAATCAAATTCACATTATTTTCAATATCAGCTGGTATTATAGAAATACTATTATTCACACTTTTAAATGAAGTATTTAAGTTTTCTTATTGGGCATGTTACTTACCAGCATTAATAGCTTCAATAGTATGGAATTTCACTTTAAATAGAGAATTTACATTTAAGTCTGTAGCAAATATTCCAAAAGCTATGACTTTAGTATTCTTATTCTACGCAGTATTCACACCAACATCTACAATAATAGGTAATTATCTAGCAGAAGATCTATTATGGAATGAATATTTAGTAACAGGAATCAATATGTTATCTAATTTAATATTAGAATATCTATGGGATAGATTCTTTGTATTTAGAAAAACTATAGATACAAAAACTAGAAAAGCATAATGTAAAATGCTATAATTTGATTGAGGGTATATGAAAAAGGAAAAGAAAAGTGAAAAAACTGAAGATATGATATTTAATCCCAAATATAGCTTGAAAAAAAACTATAAGTTTTATGTCACTGTTATCATATCAGCTTTATTTATTGCAACTACACTAATAAGTGTGGGTTTTGGTGCTTTAAATAAAAATTTAAGTATTACTGGAGAATTAGAATATGAAAAATTAAATGTTCAAGCGGATAATGTAAGTTATAACAACGCAGCTTCAGGAACCACTGCAACAAATGTACAGGAAGCACTAGATGAATTATATTCTTTAGCAGATGATGCGATTTTCACTATTTATTATTATACTGATTCATCCGTATTTATTAATGCAACTGACCCTACTATAGTTAATAAAACATATAAATTGGGAATGAGTTGGAAAGGTTATATTAATTCTAGTTATAATAGTAATCTATATGTAGGTGCGAATGATGACTATGGGGATCATACAAACAATATAGAATATGCTTATGGTTGGGTAAGAAATACACCAGATGATAGTATAAGCACCAATTTTGAAGTTCTTTCAAATGAAATAGAACCAAGGATATATTACGTGTTTCATGATATGTGTTGCTTTGATCCGGAAACACTAATTACTATTGATTTTGAGGGACATACTAAAAAAATCAAAGATTTTGAAGTGGGTGATCAAATAGTAGTAGAAAATGTTAAAACTGGGAAAAAACAAATTACAACGGTAGTAAAAGATGCTAGTATTCATCCAGTAACATTAGAAATGACAGATTTAGTTTTAGAAGATGGAACAATTTTAAAGTTTAATTCATACCATCCGATATATACAACAGAAGGATATAAATCAGTAACAAATTATAATAATTATCCAACATTAAAAGAAGGAGATTATACAGTAGATATTGAAGGTAACAAGAAAAAAATAAAGAAAATTAAAAACTATGACAGAAGAGAACATCCAATACCAACATATAATCTTTTAATAAAAGGAGTAAAAGAAGAATTTTTAGAAGAAGAATATGCATACTTCGCAAATGGAGTGTTAGTACATACAGGAATCGCAAAATATGATGATGAAGAACATTATAGAGCAACTCATAAAGATAGATGTAAATATCAAGAATTATATAAAGATTTTAATTTCGACAAAGCAACTAATGAGGAGATAACAAAATTTTTAATAGATTTATATTTTACAAATGAAGAAGCAGAGATAGAATACATAAAATATTATATTAATGCTAAGCAATATTTTAGATATACAAAATTTGCTAAAGATGTTAAGAATAGAATTAAAGCAGTAAATACATCAATTCTAAATAAGTATGACAAAAATAGCAAAATCAGTTTTGAAAACAGTACTAAAGGAGCTGTCAAATGATAAGAAAATTTTTAAAAAAAAGATCTAAATTACAAACATTTTTGATAGGATTGACCTTAGGAATATTAGTGGCTGGAACTTCTGTTTATGCCATAATTTATTATCAAGCATCTCAAGTGAGTTATGATGATACAAAATTTGGAACAAATATGGATACTGTACAAGCAGCACTCGATGATCTATATAGTAAATATCAAGATTAATATATGTTCAAGGTAAAAAAGAAAAATCTTAATGAAATAAGATTTCAAATATTTAACCCATAGAAAGCAAGCAATAGCTTGCTTTTTTTTAAACAAAAGAGGGGTAGATTGTTTATTTATCACCAAAAAAAGATATGTTATAATATTACTTAGTAATAACGAGGTGAGTTATGAATAACATACTACGTATTGGCATTGATGTAGGCTCAACTACAGTTAAATTAGTCGTTATGGATAAAAATAATAATGTCTTGTATAGTGACTATAGAAGACATTTTTCTGATACAAAAAAAACTATTAATGATTTATTTGAAGAAGTTTTTGATAAATTTAAAAGAAGAAAATTTACTGTTGTGATGACAGGATCAGGTGCGATAGCTTTAGCTAAGTTTTTAAAAGTAAATTTTGTTCAAGAGGTTATTGCGTGTAAAAATGCGATTAAGGAGTATGCACCAGGCGCAGATGTTGCGATAGAGCTTGGTGGAGAAGATGCAAAAATAATTTATTTTGATCAAACTATTGAACAGAGAATGAATGGTACTTGTGCAGGAGGTACTGGAGCTTTCTTAGATCAAATGGCAGTTCTTTTAAATACAACTACTGAAGGTTTAAATGATTTAGCTCAAAATGGAGAACGAATCTATCCTATAGCTTCCCGTTGTGGAGTATTCGCTAAAACTGATATACAACCTCTACTTAATGAAGGGGCTAAAAAAGAAGATGTAGCTCTATCTATTATGCAAGCGGTAGTTAATCAAACTATATCAGGACTCGCTTGTGGTAAACCTATAAAAGGAAATGTTATCTTTTTAGGTGGACCACTAAACTACTTAGATATGTTAAAAGATAGATTTATTAAAACACTAAATCTAAAAGAAAATGAAATAATTACTCCAGATGACGCAAGGTTATTTGTCTGTGTAGGAGCAATTTTAGATAAAGAAGAAAAGACTATTTATACAACTAAAGAATTAAAAGAATTAATTTCTAAATTAGACAATTTTAAAGAAGAAGAATCTCATGATTTAGAAGTTTTATTTAAAAATGAAAAAGATTATGAGAAATTTAGAAAAAGGCATGATAAAGCCAAAGTAGAAAGAGAAAATCTAGATACTTATGTAGGAGATGTCTTTGTCGGAATAGATGCTGGATCTACTACAGCTAAAGTAGTAGCGATATCTAAAGATGGAAAAATTTTATATGATAATTATATATCTAATGAAGGGACACCTGTAGATACAGTTAAAGGTATGTTATTAGATTTATATTCTAAATTACCAGAAAAAACTGTAATTAGAAGTGCTGGTTCTACTGGTTATGGAGAACTATTAATTAAAACAGCCTTCAATTTAGATATATCAGAAATTGAAACTATGTCTCATTATGAAGCTGCTAATTATTTCTTAAATGGAGTAGAAAGTATCATCGATATTGGTGGACAAGATATGAAATATATCAAAATAAAAGATGATGCTGTAGACTCAATAATGTTAAATGAAGCATGTTCTTCTGGATGTGGATCTTTTATTGAGACTTTAGCTAAATCATTAGATATTTCATTAGATGATTTTGTTAAATTAGCTGTTAAATCTAAAGCACCAATAGATTTAGGATCTCGTTGTACAGTGTTTATGAATTCTAAGATTAAACAAACTCAAAAAGAAGGAAGACCTCTAGGAGATATCTTTGCTGGACTATCTTATTCTGTAATTAGAAATGCTATACAAAAAGTTATGAAAATTAGAGATGTTGAAACTCTAGGAAGTAAAATAGTTGTTCAAGGAGGAACTTTCTCTAATGATGCTATTTTAAGAGCTTTTGAAATAATTACAGGTAAAGAAGTAATAAGACCAGATATCGCTGGACTTATGGGAGCTTATGGTGTAGCTCTAATTGCTTTAGAAAACTTTAATGAATATGAAGATAAAGATGTAGAAACTTCTATGTTATCAGAAGAAGAAATAAATAATATGAAGATTAAAACTCTACATTCACGTTGTCAAGGTTGTGAAAATCATTGTGCTTTAACTATTAATATGTTTAATAATAAATCATTTATTTCGGGTAATAGATGTGAACGTGGTAGTGGTAATAATGGATCAAGTAATATGTTACCTAATATGTATTCTTGGAAATATGATAGATTATTTGATTATCAATCTTTAGAGAATGCTCCAAGAGGAAAAATAGGTATACCTAGAGTATTAAACTTTTATGAAAATTATCCTTTCTGGCATACATTCTTCACTAAATTAGGATTTGAAGTAGTATTATCAGATCATTCTAATAGAAGAATCTATGAAGAAGGAATTGAATCAATGCCATCTGAATCAGTTTGTTATCCAGCTAAACTAGTACATGGTCATATAATTAATTTAATTAAAAAGGATATAAAAACTATTTTTTATCCATGTTTAATGTATGAAAATTTAGAATTTAAAAACTCTGATAAT
>JAFRVB010000001.1 GCA_017441845.1 Bacilli bacterium | reverse complement strand
TTCTTCTGTTGCGTTACCTTGTTTATGATTAATACTTAGATCCCATTTACCATTATCTAAAAAAGTAAATTCTTTATCTGTCGCTAATTGTGTATAAAACTCAGCTATTTTATTTTCAAAAGTAGAATCTGGTAATTCTAATAAACCAATAATTCTTTTGAATAAATCTGCTGTAGTTTGAGGTTTCTTTTCTTCTTTTAATATTAATGTTGTTAACTCCTTGTTTGATAATACTTCTATATCTTCTTTTTTCATCTTATCTAACTTCATATATATTCCTCCTGAACACATAATTTGAAATCAACGATACGATTATATTATATAAATAATATAAATACAACACTTTTTTAAAAAAAGATGTAATTTTATTACATCTTTTCTGGTACTTCTATAGCTAAGATATCTAATAGTGTATTAGATATTTCAAATAATACTTTAGTTAATGTTAACCAAGTTGTTCTCTTATCTAGATCTTCTTCTGTTAATACTTTGTTTTTAGCATAGAAAGTATTAAATTGAGAAGTGATTATATATAAATAATCAGTTATATCATTTAATGATTTAGCATTAATTGCTTTTTCTAATACATTAGGTAAATCTAAGATAGATAAATACATTTCTTTTAAATCATTATCGATATAAGATATTTTATTATTATCCATGTCTTTAGCGTTATTTAATAATGATTTCATTCTGATAGTTGAATAAAGTACATATGGTCCTGTTTTGCCTTCAATATCAGTAAATTTCTCTATATCAAAGATATAATCTGTATCTACTGATGGTGTTAAGTCAGCATACTTAAGTGCCGCAATTGATACTTTTTTAGCTATCTCTGGTGCTTCTTCTTTAGTTACTTTATCATTATTAATTCTATTTAGTGTTGACTCATAAACTTCTTCTAAAAGAGCTTTTAAAGTCATTATTCCGCCATCTCTAGTCTTATATGGTTTACCATCTGATCCATTCATTGTTCCATAACCAACATGAGTCAATTGATCTTGTTTAAATACACCTAACTTCTCTATCGCTCTAAATACTTGAGTAAAGTGAAGAGATTGTCTATGATCAACAACATACCATATTTCATCTGGATCATTCTCTTTCTTTCTTTGAACTAAAGTACAAAGATCTGTTGTAGCATAAGAGATAGATCCATTACTCTTAATATATAAAAGTGGTGGAATATCAATCTTATCAGTCTCTTCAGCAACATCAATTACTTGAGCTCCTTCACTTTCTCTAACTAAATTTTTCTCTTTTACTAATTTATCTAAATCATCGAAATACTCTACAGCATCACTTTCACCATTCCATAATTCGAAATCAACATTTAATTCATCATAACAAGTTTTAATATCTGCTTTAGAGATATCAACGATTCTTTTCCATAAATCATAATATCCTTTTTCATGATGTTGAATCTTATTAGTAATGATTCTTCCTTCTTCTAAATATTCTTCATCTTCTTTAGCTTTAGCTGAAGCGATTGGATAAATCTCTTCTAAATCTTCATTTGAGATTGGTAATTCTACATCATCATAATTACCTTCAAAATTTTCATCAAAGAATGGAAGATCAGGATATCTTCTTTTTATTTCAGTTTCAACAAAACCAAGTGGTCTACCATAGTCTCCTAAGTGAGCATCTCCAACTACCTTATAACCTACTTTTTGGGCTAATCTCTTTAAAGCTTCTCCGATATTCGCACTTCTTAAATGTCCAACATGAAGAGCTTTCGCAACATTAGCTCCACCATAGTCGATTACCACAGTTTCATCACTTAATTTTTCTATTAAATCTTCTGGATTTGGCACTATCTTATTAACTGAATCAATTATATAATTATCACTTAATGTAATATTAATAAAACCAGGTCCAGCTATATTAACATTAGTAAATTTATCATCTTTATCAAGTAATTCCTTGATATCATTAGCTATTTGTACAGGAGCTTTATGATATACTGAAGCAAGTTTCATACAATCATTTATTTGAAAATCACCTAAATCTTTTCTTTGAGAAGGTTTTAATTCAATTGATTCTACTGGGTATCCTGCTTTCTCAAAGATATCTAATAACTCCTTATTTATATCTTTTATTATGTTCATTATAAAACCTCTATTCTATATTCTATTATTTCATCTTCTAACTTATATTTTTCTATTAAATTATAATTATCATTAGAATATTCTAATGATTCTAATTTTAATTTTATTGTCGAACCAACATGTTTAACATCAACGATAGCGTCTCCATTCTTAAAATCGTATACCATTGACATAGTATCGTTAGTTCTCTCAAGTCTCCGATTATCATAATCATATGTAACTTTAGTTTTATCTTCTTCTTTATAAGATAATATATTATCCTTTAAATTCGCTTTAGTCACACTATTTATGTCATCATATTCATTTTTAATACTATAACTTATTTTCATTCTTGACATAGTACCACCTCAATTAAGTGTATTATAACACAATTAATAGTATTTATAAATTATAAATTTGTGATATAATTTTTATAGTAGAGGTGATTATTATGAATTACGAAGTAATATTAACTATACTTACAATATTATGTTTTCTTGCGTTAATATTTGTAATATTTAAAAATAGATATAATTTTTCAATTATTAAGATACAAGAAGCTGAGGATAACTTAAGTATTTTCTTAGATAAAGAAAAAGATTTAATTGAAAGAAGTATCCCTGTTATTAAGAAAGAATTAAAATATGATGAATATTTATCTGAATTAGATGGGTATGATAAAGAGAAAATGAATTTATTTCAACTAAATAAGATATTAAGTCATTGTTATAATGAATTAATGGCTACTATAGATGATAATGAAAAATTATTAAAGAGTGATACTATTAATAAAATATTATTAGAATTACAAGATAATGAAGAAGATAGAATTGGTACTATTAAATTCTATAATGATTCAGTAACTAAATATAATAAATTAATTAGATCATTTCCTAGTAATATAATTGGTTTATTATGTGGTTATAGAAAGAAAGATTTTTACAGTGATGAGGATAAAGAAATAGAAGAGATAATTAATAAGGATGAAGAGGTTGGAGATTAATGAGTTTTATAAATAATATTATAGAAAGAGCTAAAAAGAATAAAAAAACCATAGTATTACCTGAAACTATGGATAGAAGAGTTTTAGAAGCTGCTGATAAGATTTTAAAAGAAGATATAGCTAATATTATTCTTATTGGTAATAAGGATTCTTTTGATAGTAAAGGTCTTAATTTAAGTAAAGCTAAGATAATTGATCCAGAAAAAGATAAAGAATTAACTGATGATATTATTAATAAGTTATTTGAATTAAGAAAAGATAAAGGTTTAACTATCGAAGAAGCAAAAGATTTAATAATGAATGATTATATGTATTATGCTTGTATGTTAGTTAAGATTGGTATGGCTGATGGTGTTGTATCTGGAGCATGTCACTCTTCAGCTAATACTTTAAGACCTGCATTACAGATAATTAAGACTAGAAAAGATTCTACTTTAGTATCAGCATTCTTCTTGATGATAGTACCTGATTGTAAGTATGGTGCTGATGGTACATTTATCTTTGCGGATTCTGGGTTAGTACAAGATCCTGATGCGACTAAGTTAGCAGCAATTGCAAAAGATAGTGCTGATTCATTTGAAAAGTTAGTAGAAAAAGATGCTTATGTTGCAATGATATCTCATTCTACTATGGGTAGTGCTAAACATGTATTAGTTGATAAAGTTATTAAAGCTACTAAGATAGCTAAAAAGAAATATCCTAAATTAAGGGTAGATGGAGAATTACAAGTAGACGCTGCTGTAGATAAAGAGGTTGCTAAGAGTAAAGCACCTGAATCTAAAGTTGCTGGTAAAGCTAATGTTTTAATCTTTCCTAACTTAGATTCTGGTAATAGTGGATATAAGTTAGTACAAAGATTAGCTAAAGCTGAAGCATATGGACCTATTACTCAGGGTATAGCTGCTCCTATAAATGATTTATCTAGAGGGTGTACGTCTGATGATATAGTTGGAGTTGTTGCTATAACAGCTGTTCAAGCAGAATAAAAAAAAACAAGTTAATACTTGTTTTTTATTTTCTAACTAAATTTTTCTTTTTATCAACATAATAATTACTTAATTCTGAAACCCAGTCAGTTAAATTAGTAATTCTTCTTGGTTCTTCTACTTCTTCAAATTTTTCTTCTTCGAATTCATCTTCTAACACTTCTTCAGCAAGTCTTGCTTCTTTTCTTTTAACATGTTCAAGATAATTTTCATAGAACCAATCTACTTTTTCATCTAAATGTTCTGCATATAGTGGATCCATTTCAACAATGTAGTTTTCTAAGTTATTACAACAATTAATTGTTCCTTCTTTTTTATAAAGTATTGAGTTATTGAAGCTTTCTAAGTTACTTTCACTAATACTTTCATAGAAACCTAAAATATTTTTATATAGAGTATTAAATACATCTTCATTATCAATATCAACATAACTAACAAGTTCTGTTAATTTATGAGCAACTAATTTTTCTTTAGCTGTAACTATACCAGTGTCTCTTATTTCTACAACATCATCTCTGTGTTTTAAAATCCACTTTTTGTTTTCATATTCAATATATTTTTCAATTCTTTGAGCCATTTTTGGGTCAATTTGTCTTTCTTCTTCTAATGCTTCATTAATACTCTTTAATGTTTGTTTGGCTTTCTTAGTTTCGATATTCATCTAAACCCCTCCCATAAATATGCGCCTATTATATCACATTTTCCTTATTTTGTAAAGAATAGAATAAAAAAAGACCATTTTGGTCTCTTATTTTTTTGTTAATTTTTGATCTTTATCTACATAAAAATTACTTAATTCTGAAACCCATTCTTCTAAATTAGTTATTACTCTTTCAGGTTCTTCTTCTACCACTCTTTCTTCTGGTTCAATTTCTTCATCTTCTATTAAACCTTCTTCATAGCAAGCAACTAATTCATCTTCTAAGTATTCAGCATATCCAGGATCTTGTTTAATAATCTCATATTCTAATCCTTTTAAGTCGTCTTCTGTTTCTACTTTGATTCCAGAATTTTCGTTTTCTACTAACCATTGTGCATTGTATTCTTTAATTCTATCATCTAGTTTTTTAGCCATTTCAGGATTAGTTTCTCTCTCTTCATCTATATCTTTATGAAGATCATCTAATACTTCTTTAAAATCAAATTCTTTATCCATTTGATCACCTCTATCATAAAAAGTATATCATATAATTATTCTATATTCCAATTTATTTCTTCAATACCTTTCTTCTTTAAAAACTCATTAGTCTTTGAAAAAGGTTTACTTCCGAAGAACCCGTTTCGTGCGGAAAATGGTGATGGATGAGCAGATTCTATAACAAGATGATTCTGATTTGTGATTAAATTCTTTTTACTTCTGGCGTAGGCTCCCCATAATATGAATACTGTTGGAGTACTTCTTTCATTCAATATTTTGATAATATCATCAGTAAACCTTTCCCAACCTCTATCTTTATGAGATGTAGGTTTATGTTCTTCAACAGTTAATACAGCATTTAGAAGTAACACTCCTTGTTTAGACCAAGGAATTAATGAATTTTTCTTAGGAAAAGGTATTCCTAGATCAGCTTCTAACTCCTTAAAGATATTTTGTAATGAAGGAGGTTTTAATACTTCATTACTTACTGAGAAAGATAACCCTTCTGCTTGATTGGGTCCATGATATGGATCTTGTCCTAGTATAACTACTTTTACATTATCAAAATCAGTATATCTAAGCGCATTAAATACTTTATTTTGAGGAGGATATATCACTTTAGTTTGATATTCTTCTTTAATAAAGTTAATTAAGTCTTTGAAATACTCTTCATTAAACTCATTTGATAATACTTGATCCCATGAATTACCAATCATCTAATCACCTACTTATGGTATGATTCATTATTATTTATTTTAAATGCTCTATAGATTTGTTCTAAAAGTATGATTCTAAATAATTGATGAGGAAAAGTCATCTTAGAAAAAGATAATTTATAATTAGATCTTTCTTTTACTTCATTACTTAGACCTAGACTACCTCCAATAACAAATACAATATTAGAATTATTTATTTGAATAGAATCTAATTTAGAAGCAAATTCTTCTGAAGATAAATTTTCTCCTTCTATTTCCATAGTAATAACATAATCTTTTGAATCAATATGTTTTAGAATACTTTGTCCTTCTTCATATAATACTTTAGATTCATCATCATATGATAAATCTTTTAATTCGATTATTTCTAACTTAGTATATTTAGAAAGACGTTTTTCATATTCTTTTACTGCTTCTTTTAGATATATTTCTTTTAAATTACCTATACATATTAATTTAATCATACTTATACCTCTAATACTCTTGTTCCTTTAGTTTGACTAGCTACTATTATTTCTTTATCAGATATATATTTCTCTATTGTGGATAGAGCTATATCAGGAGTATTATTTATTTCACTTAGATGAGCTAAAACAATATATTTAGTTTTATCTCCAATAATCTTTTTTAAGTATTTACCAGTCATTTCATTTGATAAATGACCATAATCTGATATTACTCTATCTTTTAAGAATCTTGGATACGGTCCATCCATTAACATTCTTTCATCATGATTTGATTCGATAATATAGATATCTTTATTTGTAATAGTAGATAGTATTTTTCTATTTAGATAACCTGTATCTGTTATATATACTAGTTCTTTATCTTTATACTTAATATCATATCCTACTGAGTATTCTACATCGTGTGAAGTATGAATTAACTTTAAATCTACATCTAAAATCTTATCTTCATCATCTATGAAGACACAATTTTCTTCTGTTAATTCTTCTACTTCAGATTTAATAGATTTATACATTTTCTTAGGAATAAATACTTTTATGTTAGTTTTCTTTAGAAAAGTACTTAATCCAGCAATATGATCTTTATGATTATGAGTAATTAATAATCCTGTTATATCATCTATATTAATATTTAATTTATCTAATTCATTAGTTAGTTTTTTATAAGAGATTCCTATATCAATAATTATATTTATATAATCAAGAAGGATAATTGTACAATTACCCTTTGATCCACTTTCAATAACTTTAATTTTCATTAATATACGCTCATAGCATTTAAGGCTCTAGAACCTGGATGGTATGGATAACCTCTCCATAATGAGAAGTGTAAGTGTACTCCTGTTGCGAATCCTGTTTGACCCATAGCTCCGATTACTTGTCCTTTTGATACATTATCTCCTACTTTAACTATCTTTCTAGATAAATGCGCATATAGCGTGTAATAACCATTATGGTGATCTATTGTTACAAAGATACCATTATCATATTTAGATGATGATTGAACTACTGTTCCGGCTTGAGCTGCGAAGATGTTTGATCCATATCCACAACTGGCGATATCAGTACCATCGTGTAGTGTTCCCCAACGATAACCGAATGGTGATGAAATTGTTGAACATGTTGCGGGCCATCCCCAAGTACCTCTAGTCTTAACGACATCTCCATAACCAGGTCCTGAGTATGTACCCCAACCGCCGCCACCGGCACGTTTTTTAGTTCCTCTAATAATTATTTCTTTAATTGGTTCTTTTACTACTTCTTTATTTACTGTAACAGTATTAGAAATTTCACCATTAATCATTTGTACTTTTTGAGTAACGATATTTTCTCCGTTAACTCCTTTTTGTTTTGTTTCATTATAATCTGTATATTTCTTCTTATTATATTTAGTTTCAGTAGTGTAGTGTTGTTGTTCTCTTTTTACAACGTGATCTTCCTCTACTATATCTAACTGAGGTTTAATAGTACCAACTTTTAATACTTGTCCTGGATATAACAATGTATTTTTATCAGTTATATCAGGATTAGCGACCATAATTTCTTCAGTAGACATTTTATTCTTAAAAGCTACATCTTCTAAAGTGTCTCCTTTTCTAACTTTATAAGCTTTAGATTCTTCAGTGGTACCAAAGACTAAATATTTTGTTAATTCTTCTGAATCAGTATATATTTTTTCATCTACTGGTACTTTTATCTTTTTAATAGTTACTTTATTTCTAATATAGATATTTTCAATAATCTTACCTACTTCTCTTATCTCTTGTTGTTTATCTTCTTTATATATTTTGAAGTTTTCTTCAGTAACAAAAGATTTAGCTGTATTTTCAGCAGAATCAGTAAATACATTTTTCTTTAATACATATAAAGTTTGTGGTTTAGTTTTTTCTTTCTTATTATTATTGTTATTCTTAGTTACTCCACCTATCTTAATAACATAACCATTAATAGTAAATGGAGAGATATTAGCTATTCTATTATATATTTGTTCAGTAGATAGAATATTATTACTATAAGTTACCTCTTCTGTTATTTTTAATTGACTTGGAGCATATACTTTTTTAACTTTATATTTTTCTTTTACTTCGTTTTGTCTTTCATCTATATATTTATTTAATTCATCTTTAGATTTAATTAAACCTAGAGATTCTCCTTTTAAATATACTCTATATACTTTATGTGGTTTAGTTAAATAATTTGTTTTAAATCCTAGAGTAGATATTGGTAATAAAAATATGATTAAGACTAATAATATTTTTATTTTATTTTTCATTTTTTTCATCCGCCTTTTTTTGTTCTTTTCTTAAGTTTAAGAATGTAGATGTATTCTTTTTAAATAATAATTCTATAGTCGCAGTAGGTCCATTACGATGTTTACCTATAATGAATTCACTTAAACTATTATTATCTTCTGTTCTAGCTTCTTTATTATAATAATCATCTCTATATAAGAATCCTACAATATCTGCATCTTGTTCAATTGATCCTGATTCTCTTAAGTCACTCATAAGTGGATGTTTATCTTCTCTTGATTCTACTGAACGAGATAATTGTGATAAAGCTATTATTGGTACATTTAACTCTAGTGCTAGAGTTTTTAAACTTCTTGAAATATCTGATACTTCTTGTTGTCTATTGATACCATAATTCTTTCCACCAGAAATCAATTGAAGATAGTCGATTACTACTAGAGCTAATCCTTCTTCTGAAGAAGCTAATCTTCTACATTTAGCTCTAATATCTCCAATAGTTATTCCTGATGTATCATCTAATACTAAATTAGTTTGATTTAATTGAGCAATAGCTTCACTGACTCTCTTCCAATCTTCATTTAATAGATTACCTGTTCTTAATTTATAAGCATCTATTTGACCTAAAGATGAGATGATTCTTGTCGCTAATTGTTCAGCAGGCATCTCCATATTAAATACAGCAACTGCCTTGTCTTGAGTTTGAGCTACGTGAGTTGCGATGTTAAGAGCAAAAGCAGTTTTACCCATAGCAGGACGAGCGGCAACGATAAATAATTCACTACCATGTAGTCCTGTAGTTATTCTATCTAACTCATATAAACCTGTAGCTAAACCTGTTATAGCATTCTTATTTTCAGCTAAGAATTCTAAATTAGATTCAGTTTTATTTAATACTTCTTTTATTGTTTTAAATTCATTAGATTTTCTATTTTTAACTATATCTAAAATCTTCTTTTCAGAATTATCTAATACATCATTAATAGGTTCTTCTGAATTATAACCATCTGTAGCAATTTCTTCTGCTGTTTGAATTAAATTTCTTAATATTGATGCATCTTCAACTGTTTTAATATAGAAATCTATATTAGAAGCAGTAGGTACATAGTCTACTATTTCAGTTAAGTATTCTACTCCGCCTACTTCAGTTAAGATTTTTTTCTTTTTTAATCTAGAAGTAACAGTAGTAATATCTAGAGGTACTTGTTCTTCCATTAACTCTACCATTGTTGAAAATATCTTACTGTTCTTTTCACTATAAAAAGATTCAGGTGTTAAATTCTCACTTGCTTTTTGTAGAGCATATTTTGATAAGAAACAAGCTCCTAATACTGATTCTTCAGCTTCTAAATTATTTGGTAGTGTCTTTAATGGCATATTATCACCTCTACTTTACTAAATGTACTTTTATTTCAGCGATTACTTTAGGATATAATTCTATATCTACTTTATGAAATCCTAGAGTAGATAGAGAACTATCTAATTTAATCATATTCTTTTCAATCTTAATACCTTGTTTACCAAGTTCTTCTTTTATTTGCTTAGGACTAACACTTCCGAAGACTTTATCTCCTTGTCCTGTTTTAACTTTGAATTCTAATGTCATTTGATCAAGTTTTCCTTTTAATTTAGTAGCATCATCTTTAGCTTTTTGATCAGACTCCATTTTTTCTTTTTTTTCTTTTTCTAATTGTTTTAAAGATTCAGTTGTTTTTAATACGGCGTATCCTTTCTTTATAAGGAAGTTTTCAGCGTATCCAGTTTTAACATCTTTAATGTCTCCCTTTTTACCTTGACCTCTTAAATCCTTAATGAAAATTACTTCCATTATTTTACCTCCTCTTCAATTATTTCTTTTAACTTATCATGAACTACACTTATCTTATCTTCATCAACAACAGCAGCTCCATGATAAGAATCTCCTCCTCCATCAAAATTACTTAATATTTTATTAATATCAAAATTACCTAAACTACGAGCACTTATACCTATTTTATCTTTAGCTATTTTAGATATTACAAAAGATGCTTCAATGTTATTGAAATATAATAAAGTATCAGCTATTTTAGCAATATCTTCTCTACGATAAATAGTATATGGAGTTGCTTTAGTTATAGCAATTCTCTCATCTATAGTTTCAATGTTTGTTAACATTTTATTTCTTTCAATATATTCATTAATATCTTGTTTAAGCAAATATTGTACTTTTTGAGCACTTGCTCCTAAACAAGATAAATAATAAGCACAATAATATGTTTCTTTTGATGTTTTTAATGTGAAGTTATTAGTATCTAGAACTATACCAGCTAATAATACTGTAGCGTAGTATGGATCTAGTTCTATATCATATGCTTCAACTAACTCTACTATCATTTCACAAGTACTTGATACTTCTGTATCTATTACTTCTAATTGAGATCTAATAGTAGTATTTCCTTTATTATGATGATCTAAAATCATCTTGTTCGAGAAATGTTTTAATGCTTCTTCTGATTGAACTAATTCTTTTTTATTAGTATCACAAATTATAAGTAAATTTTTCTTCTTATTTTTATGTAATTTACTAGAAATATCTTCTTCTCTAATAATGTCGATACATCCAGTTAATTCTTTTAATACTTTTTCTACTCCTAATTCATGTGTTTTTTCTTCAATGATTATGTAGCATTTTTTCTTCTTGTTAGATAATATTTCGTATAAACCGATAGTACTACCTAATGCATCTAAGTCTAAATTTTTGTGAGCCATAAGAAAGATGTTTTTTGCTTTTCTTATTGTTCTCATTACTTGTTTTTTATTTTCACCAATTCCCATCTTCATCCTCCATAGTTAGACATTTCTTCAATATATATTTTACTATATTTAGAAGTTTATTACAAATAAAAAAAGTAGTAAAAATACTACTTTGTATATGGTAAAACAGCAATAGCACGTGCTCTTTTAATTTCTTTAGCAATTACTCTTTGATGAAGGGCACAAGTACCAGTTATTCTTCTAGGAACGATTCTTCCTCTTTCATTTATATATCTTTTTAAAGTTTCTGGATCTTTATAATCTACTGTTTTTCCAGCACATAATTGACATACTTTTTTTCTTCTTCTATTGTTAAACTCTGCCATGATTTCCTCCTTCTAAAATGGTAATTCATCATCGCTTATTTCAATATTTTGACCAAAGTCTGCGAAAGGATTCTTATCTACACTAGTTCCTTTTTCACTTGGTTCATCTGCAAAATCATATGGTGTTGGTTCTTCTGATGATGAACTACTTGATTGATTTGCATTGTTAGAGTTCTTACTTCCTAAAAATTCTACAGAATTTGCGATTACTTCTGTAACATATCTCTTTTGACCATTTTGATCTTCATAATTTCTTACTTGCATTCTTCCTTCAACAGCAACTTGAGAACCTTTAGTTAAGTAATTCTTAACATTTTCAGCTTGTTTATTCCATACTACTACAGGAATAAAATCTGCTTCTCTTTCTCCGTTTTGTCCTTGGAATGTTCTATCTACAGCAATAGTAAAATTACATACAGCTGCATTATTACCAGTTGTATATCTTAATTCTGGATCTTTAGTTAATCTACCTATTAAAAATACTCTATTCATACAATACCTCTTTATTATTTACTTTCTTTTTCTTTTTCAATTTCTTTTACTCTTACTATTAAATGACGTAATAAGTTTTCATTAATTCTTACTACGTGGTCAAATTCATCAATTGCTTCCTTATTAGCTGTTACTTCAAATAAGAAGTAATATCCTGTTTTAAACTTTTTGATTTCATAAGCTAATTCTTTTTGACCTAATGCTTTTTCTGATACGACTTTTGCTTTCTTAGAAGTTAATACTTTCTTTAATTCATCAGCTGTTTTAGTAATTTCTGCTTCTTCCATATCAGGTCTAACAATAAATGTTATTTCGTAATTAGTCATGACTACACCTCCTTCTGGACTAATGGCTACAAATGTAGCAAGGAGTATATAAATACTCGAATGTATTATAACAAAGTAATAAACAAATGTCTAGTTTTATTAACTTTTATATGATAAAATTTTGTTAGGGTGAAAAGTATGAAAATAATTGAAAAGAAATGTCCTAATTGTGGGGCTGGTTTATCTTTTGGAGATACTGATAAGAGTTGCAAATGTGAGTATTGTCATAGAGAATTTGAAATTGAAAGAGAAGAAGATGATACCTATAATTTGATTGATCCAAAGAGTATGGAAAAAGTTGCTAAAGTTGGTATAACTGTTGTTGCGGCATCTTTCTTAATTCCTATAGTAATATTTATAATCGCAATGGTTGGATTTGTTGTTATTTTGCTTAGTACCTCTAAAAATGATTTCAACAGTAATAGTCATCCTATCAAAACAGTTGAACCTGTTCCTGAAAATAAGATGATTTCTGATGTTAATCAAATGAAGAAAACTGATCTTGCTAGATTAAAGAGTATAGCCTCTGAAGTATATAGAGTTATGGGAAGAAACGATTCTAAATGTTCTTTCCAAAAAGATGATGAAGAAGTTTATAAATATATTGTTGCTTATAAAGATGATACTAATTATGTTTATATTGTAGATAAAGTAATATATATAAATTTCTTTAATCAAAAAGAAAGAACAATGGCTATTATACCTATTAGATATGAAAATATTAAAAATATGGATGAAGAAGAATTTGAAAGTATGAAAGTAGATGCTCCAAAGTACTTCTTAAATAAAGACAAGAGTACTTATATTAGAGGAGGATATGCTAATTATAATGATTTTTATAAAAATAAAATTGACCATTTAAAAAAGAATGGTTATAAAATAACAATAAAATAAAAAAATGAAGTTAATCTTCATTTTTTTTGTAGTAAAATCCTACAAAGTTTTGTCCTGCTTTATCTTTATGTCCTTTTACTAACATGGTATGTGATGCATATTGGTTATCTCCTGCTGTATCGATAGGACTTACTTTTATTTCTTTTAAGTCAAATATTTTAACTTGTTTTAATATAGCTTTTTCCATATCTATATGATATCCATCTTCTTCTTTAACAATAGCGTCATGCCATACTTTTTCATTTGTTGCCCAGATTGGATATCTATCATAAATATAGTTTTCTTTTTTAACACATGATCCTATATATAAATATAGATTACTTGCTTTAGAGTTAAAATCATCAATCATAGTTTTAACTAAATATTTAGGTAATTCTCTATTAATATGAATAGTATTAGTATGACATATTGCAGTTATACCTTTCTTTCTATCTTCTAAGATAAGTACTGGGCAATCTGCTTGTCTATGACCTACTGCTATACCTGGATATTTATTCGAAATAATTAATATATCCGCATGTACTTCTTCATCTAAAAAGTCTTCTTTTTGCATATGGGTATCATCTAATACTACATATTTATTATCAGGATAATCATCGTTATCTTGCATTTTTTGTCTTACTTCAAACATTTTTAGATAGTTAAAACCGAAATGTTTACCCATATTTTTTCTTGTTTCTAGAAATTTATTTTCTATATACTTTTTTGTTTTAATTGGATAAAACTTTTCGTTCTTACTGAAATATCCTTCATTATTGTTTGCTTCAAATATAACTATTTGTGATTCCATAAAAACTCCTATACATTAAATCTAAAATGACAGATGTCTCCATCTTGTACTATATAATCTTTTCCTTCTAATCTTAATTTACCTGCTTCTCTTACTTTTAATTCATCTCCATATTCAATTAAGTCTTCATATGAGATTACTTCAGCTTTAATAAATCCTTTTTCAAAGTCTGTGTGAATTACTCCAGCACATTTCTTAGCATTCATTCCTTCTTTGAAAGTCCAAGCTCTAACTTCATCTGGACCTACTGTGAAGAATGTTCTTAAACCTAATATTTTATAGGTTGCTTGAACTAATTTATCTAATCCTGACGAATCTAGTCCTAGCATCTCTAACATTTCAGCTTTTTCTTCATCACTTAACTCAGATAAATCTTCTTCTACTTTAGCACATAACACTACTACTTGTGATCCTTCATTATCAGCATACTCTTTAACTTTTTTAACATACTCATTATCATCTTTACCTATTTCATCTTCTGAAATATTAGCTAGATAAATAATAGGTTTTAATGTTAAGAAAGAGAATGCTTTTAAAGTTAATAATTCTTCTTTATCAAAGTCTACTTGTCTTAGAGATTTACCAGTCTCTAAAGCAACTTTTGCTTTTTCTAAAGCTTCTACTTCGATTAAATCATTTTTATCTTTAGTAGTTCTTGCTTTCTTACCTACTTTTTCTAATCTATTATTTACTATATCTAAGTCAGCTATAGCTAATTCTAAATTAATAGTTTCGATATCTCTGATTGGATCAATATCTCCTTCAACATGGATAATTTTACCATTATCAAAGCATCTTACTACTTCTACTATCGCATCTGTTTCTCTAATATGAGATAAGAATTTATTACCTAAACCTTCTCCTTTAGATGCCCCTTTAACTAGACCAGCTATATCAGTAAATTCATAAGCTGTAGGGATAAATTTCTTAGGATTATACATATCTCTTAATTTATCCATTCTTTCATCTTTTACTGTTACTACTCCTACATTTGGTTCAATTGTAGCGAACGGATAATTCTCAGCTAAGATTTTTTGATTAGTAATCGCATTAAATAAAGTTGATTTCCCTACATTAGGTAGACCAACTATACCAGCTGTTAAACTCATTTTTATCACTTCTTTCGCTTGTATTATATCAAATTATAGTCTTGATTTAAAGAAGTTAACTCATTTTTATAGATTTTATGATAAAATTAAGATGGAAGGTGATATTTTGAGAAATGTTGGTACTGTAGTACGTGGAATTCGTACACCAATCATTAAAGAAAATGATAATTTAGAAGAGATTGTTGTGAAATCTTTGATGGAAGCTAAAGAAAGTGAAGGATTTGAGTTTAGAGATCGTGATGTTGTTGCGATTACTGAAGCTGTTGTAGGTATCAGTCAAGGTAATTATTGTTCTGTTGATGATATCGCAACTGATATTAAAGAAAAATTTGATAATCCAGAGGAATTAGGTATAGTATTCCCAATACTTAGTCGTAATAGATTTTCATTAATACTTAAAGGTATTGCGAGAAGTACTAAGAAACTTTATGTACAACTATCATTCCCTAGTGATGAAGTTGGTAATGGTATCTTAGATGAAGATAAATTCGATGATAGCGATTTTGATTTAGGTAGTGTTATTACTGAAGATGAGTATAAAGATAATTTTGGAGATTGGTTACATCCTTTTACTGGAATTAATATGATTGATTTTTATAGAGAATTAATTCAAGCTGAAGACTGTGAACCTATGTTTATCTTAGCTAATGATGCGACTGAGATACTTAAATATACCAATAATATTATTAACTGTGATATTCATACTAGATATAAAACTAAAGCTAATCTAGAAGAAAGAGGAGCTAAATGTATTGGTTTATTTGAAATTATGAATCATTCTGTTAATGAATCTGGTTTCAATGATAAATTTGGTTTACTTGGATCTAATAAATCTACTGAAGAAAGATTAAAATTATTCCCAAAAGATGGTCAAGGTTTAGTAGATGGAATTCAAGCTAAATTAAAAGAGCTTTCTGGCAAAAATATTGAAGTTATGATTTATGGAGATGGAGCTTTTAAAGATCCTGTTGGTAAGATTTGGGAATTAGCTGACCCAGTAGTATCACCTTTTTATACAAGCGGTCTTGAAGGTACTCCTAATGAAATTAAATTAAAATTTGTTTCTGATAATAAGTTCCCTGATTTAAAAGGTGATGAATTAAAGGAAGCTATTAAAGATGAAATTAGAAAGAAAGATGCCGATTTAAAAGGACAGATGATTACTCAAGGTACTACTCCTAGAAGATTAACTGATTTAATTGGATCTTTATGTGACTTAACTAGTGGTAGTGGTGATAAGGGTACTCCTGTAGTATTTATTCAAGGATACTTTGATAATTTGAGTAATGACTAAAAAAAAGAAAGGTTAAACCTTTCTTTTTATTTACTATAATGTTGGATTTACTCCTCCACCTATTGGTGCTCCTATGATATACCATCCTATAATTATTAATACCCATGTTAGAGCTATAATTAAGAAATATGGTGTTATGACACTTAATGATTTTCTTATAGTATATGGTTTAGATTTATCTAAGTTATAAATATTTAAATAACCTATATAAATAACAAATGAAGCAAGTAATGGAGTAATACCATTAGTCATAGATAGAGATGTTCTCATTACTATTTGAGCAAATTCTGGTGTAATATTTGATTGCATGAACATTGGAACTACTACTGGTGAGAATATCATCCATTTTTGAGTAGGACTAGTTAAGAATATATTAGATATTGAAATAAATAAAAGTGTTACGATGATTAGTGGTATTCCACTTAAACTCATACTAGCTAATAAATTACTAAATAGTGTAGCGATTATCATACCAATATTTGTAGATTTATAAATAGTTATAAATTGACTAACTACAAATATTAATAAGAATAGACTACCTAAATCTTTAAATTTAGTAGCAGAGAATTCTATTATTTCTTTATCATTCTTAACTGTTTTAGCTCCTATACCATAAGCAATACCAGTAATTATAAAGAATAAAGCTATACAATAAGTAAAACTATCTTGGAAGTATGCTTTACTACCAAATAATTGATCTACATAGATATTAGTAGAATTATCTAGTAATAATCCAGAGTATGGTAGTCCTGGTACTAAGGCATAAATATACATTAGTATTAAAACTATACCTACGATAAGAGCAAATCTTAGACCTCTCTTTTCATTTCTTTCTCTTTCTATTTTCTTTTGTTCTTCTTCCTCATAGTTAATTACTCTATATTGTTCAGTTTTAGCAAATTCTTCTTCTCTCTTATAGTGTCCTACTTTAGGAGCAATCAGTTTTTCTATTATAATCGTACCCACTATCGTTATAATAATCGTCGCAATTACTAAGAATATTAAGTTTGATGATAATGGTACATGATAATTTTCATCTACTAAGTGTGAAGCTAATTCAGTATAGTCTTTCAAAGCTATATCCATAGATCCTACGAATAGAGATACTCCATAACCAAATGAAACTCCACAGAACGATGTAATAATACCTAGTATTGGGTTTCTTCCATTAATGAAATAAATTAAAGCAAACATTGGAATAAGAATCGCATAACCAACTTCATTAATTAAAGATGAAACTGTTGCGATAAATATTACTAATAATGTTAATAACCATTCAGGCATTCTCTTTAAATATTTTCTTGAGAAAGTTTCAATTAAACCAGTACCTTCAGCAATAGCTAAACCTATTAATGATATTAATAATGTACCTAGTGGTGCGAAACTTAAGAAATTACTCATCGCATTAGACATTAATGTTTTAATTGCGGCGAACGAGAATATTGACTCTATCGCTAATAATTTAGGCTCTAATGTAATGGTATTCTTATCTATTTGATTATATGATGTAGATATATCAAAACTTGCTAGTATACCACTAAGTATTATTAATATTATTGTTAAAACTATAAATACTGTAATTGGATGAAAATAAAACTTTTTTAATTTTAATTTTTTCTTATCTTTCACTTATTTTCCTCCTCTTCCACTATCTTTTTTAATTTCTTATTAAACTCAATTCTAGGAATTAAAACAGTTCTTCCACAATTGATACATTTTATCTTTATATCGGCACCTGTTCTAGTAATTTCCCATAAATTAGTTCCACATGGATGAGGTTTTTTCATAATAACTTTAGTGCCAACCCCATAATTTAATACTTTATTTTCCATTATGCACCTCAATCTGATTATAAGGAATCTTAACATTTTCTTTATCAAGTCTTTTCTTTAGTTCTTCTCTTAAGAATCTTTGAGTTTCATAATGTTTAGCAGGTTCTGTTTCAACTACTAGTCTATATACTACAGATGAATCTGCTAGTTCATTTACTCCTAATAATCTTAAATCTCCAGTAGCATTAGGAATTTTTCCTTTTAATTCTTCTATTATCTTATTAAATACTTTGGTAACTCTTTCATTATCTTCTTCATAAGCTACCGCTATATCTACTATAGCAAGTGTATTTGTTAATGAATAATTCTTAACTTTATCCATATATCTATTAGCTACTATATAAGTAGATCCATTAAAATGTTGAATTCTAGTAGTTTTTAATCCCATGAATACTACTTCTCCTAAGAATCCATCTACTTCAATAGTATCTCCTATTTCAAAGTTACCTTCACTTAAAATAGAAAACCCAGCTATTAAATCTTTAGCCATATCTTGGAAAGCTAAACCAATAATAGCAGTGGTAATACCAAGTCCAGCTAATATAGATGTAACATTAATACCTAATGTAGATAGAATAGCTAATATTACAAAGATTACTATTATATATTTAACTATATTAATAATTAGAGTATTAATAGTTTGAATACGTTGTTTTCTTTGTTCAGATATTCTCTTATTAGCATGATGTGATGCTTTTAAGATAATACCCTTAATAATCTTATAAGCTATAATACCTATAATTATATATATAATAGGTTGAATTATTAATTTTATATCAATATTTCCTAACATTAGTTACCACTCTCATTCAAATCCATGATTTCTAATATTCTATTTAAATCATTAACATTTACAAAAGATATTTCAATCTTATTAGATTTTACTTTTACTTTAGTACCTAATTTTTCACTTAGACCTTCTTCTAAGTACTTATATTCACTAGGTGCTTTTTTAGTAACTTTATGTTTTCTTACAAATTCTTTAGGTGATGAAGTTAAATTCTCTAACTCATGAACACTTATTCCTTCTTTAACTATTCTGTTTGCTAGAGACTCTTGTTGTTCTTTATCTTCTAATTTAGAAAGAACTCTTGCATGAGCCATAGTTAATTCTTTAGCTTCAATCATATCTTGAATAGATGTAGGTAATGTTAAAATACCTAACATATTAGTAATATGAGATCTTGATTTACCTAATCTCTTAGCTAATTCTTCTTGAGTAATATTTAAATTCTCTTGTAATTTCTTATAAGCATTAGCTTCTTCAACAGCATTAAGATTTTCTCTTTGTAAGTTCTCTAATAGAGCTATTTCCATCATCTCTTGATCATTGAAATCTCTAATAATAGCAGGTATTTCTTCTAATCCAGCTATTTGAGAAGCTTTTACTCTTCTTTCTCCAGCTATTATCTCATATCCTTTGATACCTTTTTTAACGATAATTGGTTGAATTACACCATGTTCTCTAATAGAATCAGCTAATTCATTTAATGCTTCTTCATCAAATACTTTTCTAGGTTGATATGGATTGGCATGTAATTCTCCTAATCTAATATTTTCTATAGCATCTTTAGGTGTTTCTTGTAGAATCTTTTCTTCAACTTTGTCATAAACTAATGGTTCATTATTGAATAATTCTTCAAGTCCTCTACCTAGAGCTTTTCTTTTATTATCAGTTTCCATTTCTAGCAATCACTTCCTTAGCCAAATTTAAGTATGCTTCAGATCCTCTACTCTTTGGATCATAAGCGATTATTGGTTCTCCATGAGATGGAGCTTCTGTTAATCTAACTAATCTTGGAATAATAGTATTATAAACATTCTCTTTGAAGAATTTTCTTATTTCTTCTACTACTTCAAATCCTAAATTAGTTCTAGAGTCTAACATAGTTAATAGAACCCCTTCTATACTTAATGTTGGATTTAAATTCTTTTGAGCCAACATAATTGTTCTTAATAATTGAGTAATTCCTTCTAAGGCGAAGAATTCGCATTGTACTGGAATAATTACTGAGTTAGATGCTGCTAGCGCATTTGTTGTTAAAACTTCTAATGATGGAGGACAATCAATAATAATATAATCATAATTATTTCTTATTGGTTCTAAGTTTCTTTTTAGTTGTTCTCCTTTAGAGAAGTTTGCTTCTGTTCTACTCTTCTCAATTAATTCTATATTGATACCTGCTAAATTAATAGAAGCTGGTATTACTGATAAATTAACATATTTAGTTCTAATAATAGCGTCATTTATATTACATTCTCCTATTAAAACATCATATATACTCTTATCAATATCCCCTTTATTAATACCTACTCCAGTAGTTGTATTACCTTGAGGATCTAAGTCTATTAATAATACTCTTTTACCAAGAGCTGCTAAAGATGCAGAAAGATTAATACTAGTTGTAGTCTTTCCTACGCCACCTTTTTGATTTACTAATGATATTGTCTTTCCCATCTTATCACCCATTTCTTAACTACTAATTTATTGTATCAAAGATTGGGTTTTTTTTAAATATTTTTAGAAAAAAAGTAGAAATTTCTTTCTACTCATTTTTATTAATTTTGATAATAACTTGGTATTTCTGAGGAAAATCCATTTCATCCATAGTTATATTAATACCATTTGCTTTTAAATCATTAACTAATTCTTTGATATTTTCTTTAGCTACATCTATAGTAACTACTTCTTCCTTAGTTTCTGCTTTTTCTCCAGTATCTATCTCACTAGGTAGATTGATTGCGGCAAGATCAGGTGTTTTGAAATAATCTTCAACTCCTGGTTTTTCTTCTTCCTCTGTTTCAGCTGTTTTAACAATAGCTTCTGCTGGAGATAAGAAGTTTTCTTCTTTTGGTTCTTCCTTAACTGTAGGTGTAGGAAGATTTAGTAAACTATCTAGTGATGATCCTCCAGTCGCTGGAACTTGATTAATATCTACTGCATTATCTTTAATATCTTGAACATCAGGTGTAGTTCCAGTTAAGAATGTATGAGAACTGTTATCCTCTTCATCAGCATCATCATCAATTTTACTGTAGTCTAAGAATTTTTCTTCTCCATCAGGATTATCATCATCAATGATTTTAACTTTTCCAATCTCTTCGTTAGGATTTTTAATTTGTGTTGTTGGAGCTAATGGAGCGTCATTGATGAAGTTATTTAATACATTTTGAGGTTCAACTGGGGCTTGAGTTTCTGGTTGTGGAGTAGCAGGTGCAGCAGGAACAACTTCTTCAATTTCTTTCTTAGGTGCTATCTTATCTATTTCTTTTTCTAAATCACGAACATTTATCTTTTCAGTTATTACTCTTTTTAACATCTCAGTTTGAGCAACTGGATCTTCTATTCTTAATAGAGTTCTAGCATGACGTTCAGATATCTCTTCACTAAGAAGAGCTTTTTTAACATCATCGTTTAGTTGCAATAATCTAAGTTTATTAGCAACAGCAGACTGAGATTTACCCATAGTTTTAGCTAATTCTTCTTGTGTCATTTCATCTAATTCAAGAATCTTTTGATATGTTTTAGCTTCTTCTATAGGATTAAGATTTTTTCTTTGTAAATTTTCAAGTAGTGCTACTTTAGATGATTCTTTATCATCTAAATTTTCAACTATAGCAGGGATAGTGGTCTTACCAGCTAATGCTGAGGCTTTATATCTTCTTTCACCCGCAATAATCTCATATTTACCATTAACTTCTCTAACTATAATAGGTTGAATTACACCGTGTTCTTTAATAGATACAGCTAGTTCTTTTAGAGATTGATCATCGAATACTTCTCTAGGTTGAAATTTATTAGGTATGATGTCATTTAAGTTAATTGTGACTACTTCTTTTTTAGCTTCTTTAGCCATAGTATCCCTCTATTCTTTCCTATAATACATTATATATTATTATTTAAATTATTTCAATTAAAAAACTCTTAATTAAGAGTTTTTATAATTCTACTATTTTAGCTTCATGATCTATATTTGGAAGTATCACTTCAAGTAAATCTTTAGTTTTAATCTTAATATGTCTTAGACTAGTACCAGTATTACATGAAAAATACTCTTCTTCAGTAATAGGTTTATCTATTACTACTTGCACTAATTTATTTTCATCTTTTATAGAACATAAAACAGAAGCACTCCCTGGAGTAACTCCAAGTATTTCCTTTAAATCATCTATTGATGCAAATGATACTCGTGAACACTCCATCTCTCTAGAAAAATCTTTAGTCACAAAAGGCTTGTTTGCAGGCAATACTACTAAATAATATTGAGTTTTTTGTCTATTACATACAAAAACTGTTTTTCTAATTTCAGAACCTAGTTTCTTATCTAGTTCTATACAAGACTCCATAGTATTAGCTTCATCATTATCGATTCTATCAAAAGATATATTTAATTCTTTTAATTTATTAAAGATCCTCTCCTCTACATCATTTTCAAATTTCTCAGGTATTTCCTTAGTTATTTCACTTATAAACATAAATTTCTCCTTAATTAATTTTTTCAATTATAGCACAAAAAAAGAATAAATAAACATTTATTTATTCTTTATTAATATTAAACTTCTTTTACTACCTTCTACTGGTAGATTGAATTTAATAATATTTTTAATTGTGTATTGTTTATTTATTTGTGTTTGTACTTCTTCTACTAATTCAGAATCAATATCTCCTTTTAGAGCAATAAGATATCCATTCTTTTTAACTAGATGCATTGTATAATCTAGAAGTTTTTGAATATTAGCTACTGCTCTAGCTGTTACTATGTCGAATTTTTCTGAATATTCTTCTGCTCTTATATGTTTAGTAGAAATATTCTTTAAGTTTAATTTTTTTATTACTTCATCTAGAAATTTTAACTTCTTTTCTCTAGCATCTACTAAGGTTATTTCTAGATGAGGATAAAATATCTTTAAAACTATACCTGGGAATCCTGCTCCAGTACCTATATCACATAAAGTATTATAGTCATTTAGATTAATTATCTTGTTTATAGTTAGAGAATCATAGAAGTGTTTTAGATATACTTCTTTTTTTTCTGTTATACGAGTTAAATTCATTTTATTATTCCACTCTATTAATAGATTGTAATATTCTTCTAATTGAGATAATTGTTCTTGAGTTGGATTTATTCCTAGAAGTTTTATTTCTTCTATAAATTCTTTATCTGTCATTATATTTTCTCCTTAAATATACCATTAGAATAGATATATCAGCTGGATTAACTCCACTAATACGAGATGCTTGACCTATAGATAGAGGTCTTATCTCTATTAATTTTTCTCTTGCTTCTGAAGCTAGATTATCTACATCGTTATAATCTATATCTTCTGGTATACCTTTAGATTCTAAAGATAACATCTTCTCTGCTTCTTTATTAGCTTTTTTAATATAACCTTCATATTTAACTATTATTTCTACCTCTTCTTTAACATCATCTGAATAGTTTAACTCTATAAAGTTAGATAAATCATTAATAGTTATTTCTGGTCTTTTTAAGAATTCATATAATGAGATTCCTTCATTTAGACTAGAAGTATTTAGTTTTTCTAATAATTTAATAGTATCTTTTTTAGGAGTTATTCTTGTTTCTTTTAATAGATCAGTTAATTCATTAATACTATTTATTTTATCTTTGAATAGTTTATATCTTTTATCTGTTATTAAACCTACTTCTTTACCATATTCAGTTAATCTAATATCAGCATTATCATTTCTTAATAATAATCTATATTCTGCTCGTGATGTTAGTAATCTATATGGATCTTTTATTCCTTTAGTTACTAGATCATCTATTAATACTCCTATGTATGCTTCATTTCTTTTTAAGATTAATGGTTCTTTATTATGTAGTTTTTGATGTGCATTAATACCTGCGATTAGACCTTGACCAGCTGCTTCTTCATAACCTGATGTTCCATTTATTTGACCAGCTGTGAATAAGTTTTCTACTAACTTAGTTTCAAGTGATGGTTTTAATTGTTTAGAGTCTATTGCATCATACTCTATCGCATAAGCATATTTTAATATTTTAGCATTCTCTAAGCCTTTTAATGAATGTACTAATTTATCTTGTACATAGTATGGCATACTTGTAGAGAATCCTTGAATATAAATAGTGTTACCATAATCTTTATCTTCTTCTATATTACTTTCTGGTTCTAAAAACAATTGATGTCTTTCTTTATCTGAGAATCTTACAACTTTATCTTCTATAGATGGACAATATCTTGGACCTATACCTTCTACATATCCTCCATACATAGATGATTCTTGTAGATGTTTATTTATTATTTTATGAGTTTCTTCATTTGTATATATTAAATGACATGGTACTTGTTCTTCTACTTTATAGTAAGCTTTGTTATCAAAAGAGAATGTTCTTAATACATTATCTCCTGGTTCTAGAGAAGTTTTATCATAATCAATTATATTTTTATCTACTCTAGGTGGTGTACCTGTTTTTAATCTTAGAATAGTAAAACCTAATTCTTTTAATTTATCTGATAGATGATTAGATCTCTTTTCACCATGAGGTCCTGATGGAGTTCTATCTTTTCCATTTAGAATATCTGCTTTTAGATACGTACCTGTAGTTAGAATTACTGCTTTAGATGTTATTTTTTCATTATTATCTAAAATTATTCCTTTTATTTTGTTATCTTCTACTATTAAATCTTCTACCATAGCTTCTTTAATAGTTAGGTTTTCTTCACTATTTAATGTTTTTAACATTTCTAGTGGATAAATATGTTTATCTGCTTGAGCTCTTAGTGCTTGTACTGCAGGTCCTTTTTTAGTATTCAACATTTTCATTTGAATACATGCTTTATCAGCATTTTTACCCATTTCTCCACCTAAAGCATCTATTTCTCTTACAACAATACCTTTAGCTGGTCCACCTACTGATGGATTACAAGGCATATCAGCAATATTTTTAATATTACCTGTTACTAATAAAGTTTTATCCCCTAATCTAGCTGATGATAGAGCTGCTTCACATCCAGCATGTCCTCCACCAACTACAATTATGTCGTATTCCATTCTTATCATCTACTTTCCTACACAGAAATTCTTAAATAAATTATCTATTATCTCCTCTGAATAAGTTTCTCCTATTATTTCTCCTAAAGTATCAAACGCATCTTTTAAATCAATCTCTACCATGTCGATAGGAACATTATTATCAAGAGCTTCTTCAGCTTGTTTTAATTCTTTATAAGCTCTTCTAGCTAAAGATATTTGTCTTGAATTTGATAAATACGTATAATCTTTAGTTTTAATTTGTTCTATATTAAATAATTCTTTTATTTTATCTTTTAATTCTTCAATACCTAAGTTTTTGATTGTTGAAGTAGTAATAATATTATCTATTTCTTCTTTTAATTTTAATTTAGTTTTTAAATCTACTTTATTTACTACTACTATTCTAGGTTTATGTTTAGTTTTTTCTAATATTTCTTGATCTTCTTTAGTTAATTTTTCATTATTATTTAAAACAACTATTACTAAATCAGCATCTTTAATAAGTGATAATGATTTTTCTACTCCGATAGATTCAACAACATTAGCTGTTTTTCTGATACCAGCAGTATCTATCATTTTAAGTAGAATTCCATCTAAAAGGATTTCTCCTTCTACTATATCTCTTGTAGTACCAGCAACTTCTGTAACGATAGCTTTATCTTCATTTAATAAAGCATTAAGAAGAGAAGATTTACCTACATTAGGTCTACCTAATATTACTGTTTTTATTCCTTCTTTTACTGGTAATGTATTCTTAGATTCTTTGATTAATCTATTAAGATTATTTTTCATACCATCTAAGTTATCTCTGATGTTTTGTTTTGTGACCACTTCGATATCATAGTATTCTGGATAATCTATATTTACTTCTATTTGTGATAATAATTGTTTTAAATTATCTCTAAATTCTTCTATTAAGTTAGATATATTACCTTTTAAAGAAGAAATAGCAAGAGATCTTGCTTCATCTGATTTAGATTCGATTAAATCCATTACTGATTCTGATTCTACTAAATCTATTCTTCCATTTAAGAAAGCTCTTTTAGTAAATTCTCCAGGTTCAGCTAATCTTGCACCATTTTCTAACATAGTTTCCAATATCTTATTAGTCGCGATAATACCACCATGACAATTGATTTCAACTATGTTTTCTTTAGTATAAGTTCTAGGTTCTTTCATAACAGAAACTAATACTTCATCTATTATTTCTTCATCATTTTTAATATACCCATAGTTAATAGTATGAGAGTTAACTTTAGTTAAATCTTTTCCTTCAAAACAGTTATTAACTATCTCTATGGCATCTTTACCAGATAATCTAACTATTGAAATAGCTCCTACTCCTAGAGCTGTTGAAATAGCTACAATAGTATCTTCCATATAGACACCTCCTAAACCGATGATATTATAACACTTTTTTATAAAAAAAAGAAGTAGAATGTTTCTACTTCTTTATTAGGTTATCTCTTGAAGAATCTTTTTGTTTTTGGTTTTTGTTCTACTGGCTTTTCTTCTTTAACTGTTTCTTGATCTAATTTTTCTTCTTTTTGTTTTAAACTTGCTGTTAAAGTAATATCAAAAACTTCGTTATTAAGAATTCTTGTCTTTAACTCTTCAAATGTTTCTGGTCCATTGTAGTCTAATCCACATTTTTTTACTGAAGACATTAATTGACTAAATTTAATATAACTTTGGCTGCCACGCTCACTTGTTCTTTCATTAGTCTTTTCACCATCTAAATAACAATCTACTTCACCAGTATAGAAACGTAACATTCCTTTCATAGGGCTAGCGTTTTCTTTAATTTGATCATTTTCATCTATATCATCAATATCATATATGATTCCAAGATATAGCTTCATAGTTATAGTGTCAAAGTCACAGGTATAACCATATAATTCAGTAGCCTTAGACATTACATCTGTTATCATGTAAAATTTATTAGTTAGTTTAGCTGATTCCAATCTTTCAAGATCGTCTATTTTGTCTCTTCTTACTTTTCCATCATTAAAGAACTCTACTATTTTTTCATTATGATTTTCTTTTGCGTTTCTTAACTCTTTTATGAATGAATTTTCCAACCTTTTCCCTCCTTTTAGATTTGTTTGATGAGGCCTCCTCAAACTAAATTTGTATTATAATACTTGTTTTGATATAATTAAAATACATATTTTTTATGTTATATATAACCTGTGGTTATGAGGTGTTTTATGAAAACTAATTTAGAATTATATAAAGTTTTTTATTACGTAGTAAAGAATAGAAGTATTACGGGTGCTTCTAATGAGTTGATGGTTAGTCAACCTGCGGTTACTAAATCTATTAAAGTTTTAGAAAGAGATCTTAACACAACTCTATTCAACAGAAATAAAACTGGTGTTACTTTAACTAATGCGGGTGAATTACTTTATAATAAGATCAAGAAATCTATGGATTTAATTATATCTGCTGAAGAAGATATAACTAGTCTTAATAATATGGAACAAGGAACTATAAACATTGGAGCTGGTAATACTATTATGCAGAGATACTTAATGCCTTATATTAGGGAGTTTCATGAATTATATCCAAACATTAATGTTATTGTTCATACTGTGGTTACTCCTGAGTTAATAAAACGTGCTCAAGTAGGTTTAGTAGATATTGTTTTTACTCATTTACCTAATGATGTACCAAGTAATTTTAAAATAATTAAGTTAAAAAAACTACATGATATCTTAGTAGTTAATAAAGATAGTAAATATAAAGATAAAACTATTAGTAAAAATGATTTAAAAGAATTACCTCTAGTACTTTTACCTTTTGATGCGAGTAATAGAAAGAATTTTAATCATTTTTGTTCTACCAATAATATAGTTATTAATCCTTTAATGGAGATTGGTAATGATTTAATCATCGAAGATTGTGCTTTAAATGGATTGGGTGTTGGTTTAGTAGTTAGAGAATATGTTAAGAATAATTTAGATAATAAGAATTTATTTGAATTAAAAACATCTTTTAATTTAAAAGAGAAAGATTTAGTATATTTAATTGATTCTAATAGAATGAATAATACTATTGTGAATAATTTTATTAAATTATTGGAACATGATTTGGAGGTAATATGATTAAATTAATACATGGTTCTGCGGCAGATCAAGAAGTTGAGGTTGTTGTGAATGCTGCAAATAAATATTTAAAACCTGGTGGTGGTGTTTGTGGACAAATATTTTCACAGGCTGGTTATTTTGAATTAGATGAGGCTTGTAAGAAGATAAATACACCTCTAAGTGATGGAGATGTAGTAATGACGCCTAGTTTTAATATGACTAATTGTAAGTATATATTTCATGCGGTTGGTCCAGACTTTAGTGTTTCTACTAATGTTGGTGATTTATATAATGCTTATTATAACTCTTTACTTCTATTAAAAGAGAATCATCTGCATTCAATATCTTTTCCTTTGATAAGTTCTGGTATTTTTGGAGGTAATTTGAGTAATCCTGCGAGAAATTCAGCTACTCAATGTTTAAAAGCTTATAATGATTTTATAAATGATAGTGATTATTCTGTTGAAGTAATACTTTGTGCTTTTTCTGAGAAAGAGTATGTTGAAGCTAGTCAGGTATTTTAAATTTCTTGACAAGATTATTTAAAATTTATAAACTTTTTATGAAGGAGTGATTCTATGAAAGAATATACATATATTATGATTAAACCTGATGGAGTTAAAGCAGGTTTAACTGAAGAGATTGTTAGAAGAATACAAAATAAAGGATATGAAATCAAATTATTTGATGTTAGAAAACTAGACGGAGATATTCTAGATGAACATTATGCTCATGTTAAAGATAGAGATTTCTATCCAGAAATGAAAGAGTTTATGCTTTCTGATTATGTGGTACCCATGATAGTTTATGGAGAAAATGCTATTCAAGGTATGAGAGATTTGATGGGACCTACTAGAAGTAGTGAGGCTCCTGCTGGTACTATTAGAGGAGATTTTGGTAATAAAGAGATTGTTAATCAGAATGTTATACATGGTTCTGATTCTAGGGAAACTGCTTTAATTGAAATAGAAAGATTCTTTAATATAAAAGTAAATCATGGAGAAGAAAAAGACTTTTAATTAAGTCTTTTTTCTTTTAAATGTTCTTTTAATTTTTCTATATACCCTGATTGGGAATTTATTATATATTCTTTGTAACTGTTCTTCTTTTTTGTTTACTTTATCTTTTAATTTTTTTATCTCTTCTTTTTTATCTTTTATTTCTTCTTTTAATTCAGTAATTTTTATACCTTTCTTTCTATCTTTATCAAATAATGATAGATATCTATTTTCTCCTAAACTTAATTTATAATACATATCTATATAATCTTCTTCTTTAGATACTTCTATTTCTTTTAAATATTTAGTAACTTCTTGGAAGTTATATTTTTGTGTCTTTTTAGTTTTTGGAAATAAATCTTCTATAACATCAAATAGATAATCATATAGAGACATTAAATAATTCTTATCTAAATTTTCTTCTTCCTCTAGAGCTTTATTAAATTTAGTAGCTACTTTATTAATGCTCCACTCTTTTATTTCAATAGCTCTATCTGGATGATTTACAGCTTTATAGAAATATCTTAATTTATCATTCCATACTATATTGAAAGCTGGTATATCTAATGAGTATGATACTATAGCTGAATGCATTCTGATTGAGAATGTTGCATCAAAATATTTAAAACATTCTACAAATTCTTTTGTTGTTTGTGGATATATTGTTTTCTCTTCTGGAACATTATATTCTTTAGCAAAATATCTTAAAGCATTATTATCTAATAAACTACCATTAGTATAGAATCTATAATCCAATCCTTTTTTATCTAAATAGTTCTTTATTTTAGATAGATAATCCATTTCATCTTGTAATGTCCATTCTTTATCATTGTCTTTGAATAATCCACCTCTTACTACATTTATTCCGATACATTTATTTCCTTTATTCTTTTCTATACCATAAATATATCTTGTCCATAATCCTGGGTCACATACTTCTCTTATTTCTTTTTTATTTGAATATTTATCAAAGAATTCTTTGTTTTCTCTTACAGCGATATGTTTTATATTTTTTCTATTTAATATTTTTTCAAATAGAGAGTTATTTCCATCTACAGAATCCATATTATTAATACCTATAGATGAGAACACTACTGGTGTTTTTTCTTTTTCAGCTATTTCTGTTATTTTATCTAAAAATGGAGCAAAAGAAAGATAACTAAGTCCAAATAAACCTCCTCCAGCAAAGAAGATTACATCTGCTTTCTTAATCTTTTCTTCATCAATACTTTTTAATGCCATTTCATCTATACTATAGTCTGTTATCTTTTTATTATGTAATGCTGCTTTTAATAGATTTTTAAAGCATATACGTATTAACATATCTCCATAATTATCATCAAAAAAACTTACAATTAAAATATTCATAATAACCCTCTGATCTTTACTAATATTTTTCGTTGTTTATAGTATATCATATTTTTTATTTAAAAAAAGATAAACGATTGTTTATCTTTTTGAATAATCTCTTTCTCCAAAGATTTTGGTACCTATACGTATTATATCTGTTCCTTCTTCAATAGCAATTTTATAATCACTACTCATACCCATTGATAGTAATTCAAAATTATATTTATCTTTTAATTTTTTCATTTCTTTGAATGAAATTCTTATTTGATTAGTATCTTCTGTATGAGGAGCGATTGCCATAAGACCTTTTAGATTAATATTAGGTAGTTCCTTTACTTCATTGATTAAGTTATCTAATTCAGTAGTATGAATTCCTGTTTTATTAGGATCATTAGCTATATTTACTTCTATTAAGATATTAACTTTTTTATCTTGTTTGATTGCTTCTTTATTTATTTCTTTAGCTAACTTGAATGAATCTACTGATTCGATTAGATAAATATTTCTTTTTACTATATCTCTAACTTTATTAGTTTGTAGATGCCCTATCATATGCCAATTAATATCTTCTGGAAGAGAATCCATCTTACTAGTTAGTTCTTGGACATAGTTTTCTCCAAAATCTCTTAAACCTAAATCATAGGCTTTTAATATATCTTCATTAGGTTTAGTTTTAGATACTGCGACTAATGTGACATCATTACCAATCTCTTTTTTTAATTCTTCTATAGCTTCTTTCATATTAATAATAATTAGCTAGAATTGCGATAACTATTAATGTGATATAGATGAATAAACATAGAGCTACACCAATGATACCTGTTACTAGTCCAGCTACTCCCATCTTTTTATTCTCTTTCTTATAAGATGTTGTTCCTAAAACAATAGCAGCTATACCTGTAGGTAATGATATATACCAAAAGAAGTTTGATAGTATTGATATTATTCCCAACACTAATGATACTATATGAGATACTGTTCTTTTTTCTTTCTTTTCCATATTATTTTTCTCCTTCCACATCTATAGATTTTATTTCTTTTAAAGTTTTTAAATCATTTACTTTAATCTTACTTTCTGAAACTGTATATAGATTATCATCTATATAAAGACCTCTTAATAACTTAGTGTTGTAATAATAGAAATAATTACTTGTTTTCTTTTCATGAGTTATTGATCCTTTTAGTTTGAACCCATCTAAGTTAACTTTATATACTAAGTATCCTTCTGATACATAATCTTTTTTATCAGTAAAATTATCTATTTCTTCATCATATTCATCAGCATCTCTTACTGAGAAATCTTTATTATAATTATTTACTGGTATCGCAATTAATTCTTTTTCTTTTGAGAATAATAATGCTTTTGGATTAGTTAATATTGCGGATACTGTTCTTCTGTCTCCAATAGTTGTATGATCTATCTCTACTGGATTCTCTACATCAGTTACATCGAATAGAGACATCTTCATTCCAACTGTTTCAGTCCAAGTAGATGTTACTCTACCATTTATATCTCTATATACTCTTTCTCTTGTATCCATACCAATGCCAATTAAATGATTTTCATCATATGGATGTAGATAAGTACTATAACCTGGTATTTTTAATTCTCCTAGAACTTCTGGGTTGTCTGGATCTTGTAAATCTATTACAAATAATGGATCTGTATTTTGATATGTTACTAAATAAGCTTTATCTCCCATAAATCTAGAAGCATACATGTTTTCTCCTTCAGCAACATTTTCTGTTTTTCCTCTTACTTTTAAGTTTTTATCTAATACTGTTACATTTGAGCCATCATCTGTTTCTAAAGCTATTCTTAAATTATTATCTTTTTCATCTAAGGAATATTGATTAATAATAGTTCCTTCTACTCTATTAGATGTTTGGTATTTAACACCTTTCTTTTTATCTATATTAAATTTATAGATAGTTGTTTTTTCACTATTATCATTATATACGTTTTTGAAATATCCAAATACTCCAGCAAAACCAAATAAATCTTTTAATGATGGTTTTTCTGAAGAATATTTTTCATCTAATAAATAGATATTATCTTTAGATACATATGAATTAGTTATATCAATTAGATAAGAACTTAATTTAATATCTTTAATATTATTTAAATCTACTTCAGCTATTAATGTTTGAGTGTTTTGTTTTTTATTTTTTAAATATTTAATATTACTTAGTTCTATTTCTTTTGTTTTATTATCTTCTCTATAAGTTCTATCTACTTTATTATCTTTCTTTCTTAAGTATCCTGAAGCAAATATATATAAGTTTCCATCTATACATCTTGTAGTATTATATTCTTCTTTTAATTTAAATTTCTTCTCTACTTTAGGTTTTTGTTTATCTTTAACATCATAAATAGTAACAACTGTATTTCTATCTTGTGGTCTATACCAAGAATATCTGTCTCCGCTTCTTGTGTTTGTTACTTCTGTAGAAATTACTACTAATTTATCTTTATATAGCAATAAGTCTGTTGGGACATTCTTTTCACCGTTGATCTTTGTTTCTATTTTTGTGTCTTTTGGATCTTTAGCGTTTGTGATTATGACATTATTACCAGATATTGAATAAATATAGTCTCCATCTGTTTTGATGATGTCTGCTTCATCTACTCCTTCTACTTGGATATTTGTTTTTGAATAATCTCTTGTGCTTCCTTCGTTTGTTGCGTCATTTGATTTAGTTGTAGTATAAGAATCTATTGTTTGCCATTCATTATATACAGGTTGATAATTTCCTAACATTATACTGAAAGGCATTGTTAATAGTCTTATTCCTAATGGTATTTGGTCTTTTTCATTATTATTTAGAATTCTAGTTAATTCTTTTTCACTTTTAATTGTTTTTACTTCTTGATTATCATAGATACATATTCCTACAATTATTAAAGCTATAATAACAATCAGACTAAGTATTATGCTTATTTTCTTCATAATTATCCTCCTTACCTATAATCTTATTATACTATCTTTTTTTAAATAAAAAAGAAATCTTTAAAGATTTCTTATTTTTTTACTTTTGAAATTTTATGCCAATTAGATAAATCATATTGTGCTGCCTTATCTCTTGGGATAACAGCAACAAAGTACCAGAAAGCTATATCATCTGTTACTTTCTTAGGTGTTTTTTCTTTAATTTGGAATACAATTTGATCTTTTTTGATTACTACTTTCTTTAATTTCATCATGATACTTCCTGATGAAGCTGGTTTAACTTGAATAAATAATAGGTCTTTTTCAAAATTAACTTTTTCATCTATTGGGGTATCATACTGTTTTTTAAAGATGTTGTATTCTTTTTCTGAATCAATTAAGAAAGTATTATCAGCAAAACCTTTATTATCATAGTATTGATGTGTTTGTTTTTCATAATATTTGATATCTTTCATTTCTTCTGGTCTTGTTAATAAAAATATTATAAAAACTATAAGTGCGATTGCTAGTACAACTAGAAATCCAATAAATATTTTTCTTTTCATATCATCACCTTAAGTTTATTATAACATCTTTTTTCTTCTTTTTCTTATCTTTTTTTCAGGAATATCTTTTGAGAAATACCACATTAGTAATGAACCTACAAAATTACCAATTATAGCAAGAATAATAGCTATATGAATAGTTTGTCCGGCACCTAATGTGATGATGTTAGCAATGCTATGTTGAAATCCACAGAAAATGAATAATGGAATACCAAAGATAATACCTAGTGGTGTTCCTTTTCTATACATAAGTACCGCTATATACATGATTACTCCACACATAACGGCTTTAATGAAGTAAGCAAAAGTGAAATCCCAAGTAGCTACTCTTGCTACTGCGTTTGTTAAGACTTCTTTATCTGTGATTGAAAATAATAATCCTAAAATATAACCTGCGATTAGATTAACTATTAAAATTAGAAATAGATCTAATCCTTTAATCTTGTCTTCTATTAAGAATCCACATTTACCTGTGAATAGATTTTGTCCCATGTAACATACTCCTAATAATCCTAGAGTAAATAATACTGGTCCTAGTGGATTGCCTAATTTTAATAGTGCATAATCTCCTAAACCTATTAGAATTGCAGCCCCTACACTCTTATTTATTAATTCTATATATCTTGTCATAATACACCTCTTAACTTTAAAAGAGTATCATGCGATACCCTTATACGTATGTTTTTTCTCTTTTAAATTTATCTTCTTGCAAGTACTCAGATTCATCAAATAATACTATTTCATCTGAAGATAACGTCTTTGGCATGTCTATAAGTCTCTGATTAGTAGATCCTCTAAATAAGGTATTTAAATCTTTTTTCTTTAAGACAAATTTTCCATCTACTAATACATCTATATAAGATAAAAATTTCTTATATATTGGTTTTTCTTTAGACATTTTAATTAACTCTTCATAAGTATATCCTGTATATACCCAAATATTATAACCTTTTTCTTTACAATATTTAGCTATTTCAGTACAGGCTTCTGGTTGAAACATTGGATCTCCTCCACTGAAGGTTATACCATCTTGATATTCTAATTCATCGATGGCTTCAAGTACCATATCAATGGGTACTTCTCCCCCTCCTTCAAAATCCCAAGTTTGGGGATTTTGGCATCCTCGGCAGTGATGAGAGCAACCCTGAGTCCAAATTACTGTTCTTAAACCAGGTCCATCTACGATACTATCTGATTGCAAGTCGGCAGCCAATCTGATAGTATGCTTACTTTGTGGCATGTTTTACTCTATCGTTAACTTCTGCTTTCTTAGCATTATTGAATCTATCTAAAGTTCCTACTAAATATCCTGTAATTCTTCTGATTCTTTCGAATTCTACTCCTTCTCCTACAACTTTAGTTCTCTTATTTTCTCTTTCCATTTTATTTACCTCTCTTCCTTAAATCTTTTTTATTTATAACAGCAATAATCATCACTGTTTATTTTCTCCATTGATATACCCTCTCCATTTTTTCTTCCACATTTAGGGCATACATCTTTAATTACTCCAACGAATCCACAGACAGGATCTCTATCTACTGGATGGTTGATTGCGCCATATCCGATATCATTATCATGCATGATTCTTACTACTTTCTCGAAAGCATCTACGTTATTAACAGTATCTCCATCTAACTCAACGTATGAAATGTGTCCTGCGTTAGTTAGACTATGATATGGTCCTTCAATTTCTAATTTGTGTTTTACTGAAGTCTTATAATAAACAGGTACGTGGAATGAATTTGTATAGTATTCTTTATCAGTAATACCTTTGATCTTTCCATAGATTGATCTATCCATACCTACGAATCTTCCAGATAAACCTTCAGCTGGTGTAGCTAAACATGTGAAGTTTAAATTATATTCTTTAGTAAATTCATCACATTTAGCTCTCATATGTTTAACTATTTCTAAACCTAACTTTTGAGCTTCATCACTTTCTCCATGGTGTTCACCTATTAATGATTTTAGTGTTTCAGCTAAACCTATGAATCCTATTGATAAAGTTCCGTGTTTTAGAACTGTTCTAATTCTACTAGTTGGTGTCAGGTTTTCACTATTTAACCAAACATGTGCTCCTAATAAGAATTTGAAGTTAGCTATTGATTTAGAACATTGACAATCAAATCTTTGTAGTAATTGTCCTTTTACTAATTCCATAACTTCATCTAATTCTTCATAGAAACCTTTCATGTCTGCTTTCTTTCTCTCTCCTAGAGCAATACCATGTTTTAATCCAATTCTTGGTAAGTTTATTGAAGTAAAACTCAAGTTTCCTCTTCCTGGAGTTACTGATGGTCCACAAACATTAGCAAGCACTCTTGTACGACATCCCATATACCCTACTTCTGTTTGGAAATTTCCTTTTTCATAGAAAGCTTTATTAAAGCTTGAATCTAAGAATGAGAAATTAGGGAATAATCTTTTAGCACTTACCTTACATGCTAGTCTGAATAAATCATAACTAGGATCTTTCTTATTATAATTAACTCCTTCTTTTACTTTGAAGATTGAGATTGGGAATATTGGAGTTTCTCCATGTCCTAATCCTTCATCAGTAGCTAATAAATAATTTTTAATAACCATTCTTCCTTCAGGAGATGTATCAGTACCAAAGTTTACTGATGAAAATGGTACTTGAGCTCCTGCTCTTGAATGCATTGTATTTAGATTGTGGATAAAAGCTTCCATTGCTTGGAATGTTGCTCTATCTGTTTTTGTTATGGCATTTTCATAAGCTGTTTTGAATATTTCTTCTACTTTTTTACTTTCTTTAATTTCATCTTTAAAGATTTTAAAATCAAATTCTATACTTTTTAGATTATTAATAATATCAAGTATCTTATCAAAATTAACTAAATTCTTTATTCCCTCAAAATCTAATAATTCTGATAATTCTTGTTTAAATTCTTTTCTGAATGTTTTTAATACTCCTGGAGCCATATAATAATCAAAGGCTGGAATACTTTGTCCACCGTGTTGTTCATTTTGATTAGCTTGAATTGCGATAGCAGCAAGTGCTGAATATGAACCAATTGAATTTGGTGTTCTTAGATATCCATGTCCTGTTGAAAAACCATGTTCAAATAATTTATCGATATCTATTTGAGTACATGTTGTTGTACCCATAGCCCAGAAATCTAAGTCATGAATATGAATTACTCCTTCATCATGAGCTCTAGCATACTTATTATCCATTAAATAAGCTTTAGCAAATTCTTTTGAGATAGTTGATCCAAAGTGTAACATTGTACCCATTGGTCCATCTCCATCAACGTTAGCATTTTCTCTCTTGGCATTCTCTTCGGCAGCGGATTTTAAACCAAGTGATTCAATTGCTTTAACAAATTTATGTTGTTGCTTTTCTACGAAAGCTTCACGAGAAGCTGATCTTCTCTCACGATATCCTTTATATGATTCGTATACTTCATCATAATGTAATTTTTTTAAATTCTTTTCGATTATATCTTGAATATCTTCAACTCCAATTGTCTTACGATCTTGATATTCTTTTTCTATGTCTTCAACAACTTTTTCTTTTACGGCATTAACTTTGTTTTCGTCATAGTCTTCGTATACACTATCGAACCCTTTCTTGATCGCTATAGCTATCTTAGTGTCATTGAAATTAACTCGCTGACCACTACGCTTAACTACTACGATTTCATTAAAAAAATCTTTATCCATAACCTATTCTCCTTCTTGTATCTCTTACAACTTTATCGTACTACAAAACGATATTTTTTTAAATGTTTTTTACAGCACTTTTTTTATTTTTTTTTATAAAATTTTTTCTACTTTTTCTAAAAGTGTTATAAAAAAACATTTTCCTTGAGAAAATATTTTTTGTTCGATTTACAATTTTTAATCATAATTTTACACTTTATTTATAATAAATGTTTGACTTTTTTTAGAACCTTGTTTTTGTCCTTAATTTACTTATGTTTTTTAAAGTACTTTTTTTCTATAAATAAAAAAGAAGATTGTTAATTAATCTTCTTTTTCTTTTTCTTCTTTAATCTCTTTTGGTTTGATTACTACATATCTATTTGGTTCTTCTCCTTCAGATTCTGTAGTAACATATTTGTTCTTACCTAGAGCATTATGAATTACTCTTCTCTCATAAGAATTCATTGGATCTAATTTAGCTTCTACTTTTGAGAATTTAACATCTCTAGCAATCTTTCTAGCTAATCTTTCTAATCTTAAATCATTCTTTTCTTTGTAATCAGAAACATCAATTACAAATCTATATGGTTTTCCTAGTACCTTTGAAATATGTTCTCTTACTACTAATGTAAGTGCTGATAAGTTTTTACCAGTCTTACCAATAAGTAATGAATCATTATCAGAAAAGATTGTATAATTAGGTACGTTTTCTTTTACTTTTACTTCAACGTTAGCAGTAAATCCTAGCTCTTTGATTGTAGAAATAATAAAATCTTTTATATATTTATTAACATCTCTTTTTTCTATTACGGTTATTTCTACTTTCTTTTGTTTAAATAAACCACCTTTTTGTTCTGAAGATTCTCTTATGATTAGATTTTCTTCTAATTCTTGTAGATCTTCTATAGCAGCTTGAACTGCTTCTTCTTTAGTTTTGCCTGTATATTTATGCTCGTTCATCTTTCTTGCTCCTTCCAACTATAGCATTTTGAACTATAGTAAATATATTTGAAGTAACCCAATAGATTCCTAAACCTGCTGGCATTACAAATCCCATAAAGATGATCATAACTGTCATCATAATTGGCATATATTTCATTGTAGGGTTAGTGCTCATGTCTGTTTGATTCATCTTGAATGATAGATATGTTGTTACTCCTATTAATATAACTAATATTAAATAAGAATAGAATGTTGCACTACTTAAACCTACAGATGCTGTTGTACCTAGATGCATTCCTAAGAAAGAGTCTTCATAGATTGCTGGTGTTCTTTGAATAGCTTCAAAAAAGGCTATGAATAATGGTAATTGAATAAAAGCAAATATACATCCTAGAGCTGGATTAATATTATATTTCTTATAAATTGCCATCATTTCTTGATTTTGTTTCATCATATTTTCTTGTGTTTGTTCTTTACCAGCATATTTCTTTTGTAGTTTTGTTAATTCTGGTTGAGCATCTTTCATTACTTTTGCCTGTCTTGCCATATTTAATGTTAATGGGAAAACAATCATTCTTATTATCAATGTAATAATAATTAATGATATAGCATAATTCTTAACTACTGTTCCTATTTTTATTAAAGCAAATGCTAATGGTTTAACGAAGAATGAATTCCATAAACCTTCATAATGACCTGAATTAATCTTCATATCTTCACATTTAGGTAATTTATCAACTTTTACTTTATTCTTATTATATAAATCAACAGAAGTTTTTTCTGTTGGCTGACATAATATATTCTTTGTTAGAGTTTGACCAGTAGTTGGATCTTTAACAACTTTTCCTTTATCATTTTTTAATTGAGTAGTACATCCTGTTAATAAGAGAAAAATTGATAAAACTAATACTAATTTTAATCCTATATGTTTCTTTTTACTCATACTGTTTGCCTTTCTATTTATTTATTTGTAAGAAAAGATTAATTAAATCTTCTTTTAATTCTTCAAAAGAGATATCTTTTCCTTTCTTCCTTAATATTATAATATAATTTTTTTTATTATTATAGTCTTTTCTATAAATATCTATTATAGATCTTATTTTTCTTTTCATTTTGTTTCTATAAACAGCATTACCTAGTTTTTTACCTACAGAGATTCCAAAACAATCATATTTTAAATCATTATTTTCTTGATAGATAACAAAGTAATCAGATTTAATACAATTATTTAATTTGATTATTCTATCAAAATCATATTGATGTTTAACTATATATAATTTCCTCATTTCATCCCCTCCTTTTTAGTAAAAAAACCACTGTTTATAGCAGTAGTATTATTTGCAAAGTCTCTTACGACCCTTACGTCTACGACGGTTTAATATATTTGTTTTTTTACGTGCAAAAAATCCCATCTTTTTTGATTTTTTACGATTATTTGGTTGATATGTTCTTTTCATCTACTCCACCTCCAGTTACAAATCTACATTATTATAATCTTAAAATCTTTATTTTGTCAATGAATTCTTGTTTTTAACAGTTTCCACAGGGGTTGTTGATAACTTTTTTCACAATGTTAAGTAAAAATTTGTGGAAATTGTGGAAAACTCAATTTGTTTACTTTTTTCAAACTTTTGAATTGTTGATAATTTTGTGGATATTTTGTGAATAAAAATTTTTTGTGATTTTTTGTTTTTTTTTTTAACTTTTATGTTATAGTATTTTTAAGTTTTAAATCTTTATGCGGGGGAGATGGTACTTTGAACGTAGATGTAGTATGGAACAAATTATTATCTAATCTTAAAGAAGAACTATCTTCTCTTTCTTATGATACCTGGTTTGAAGAGACTAAACTATATAAATTAGATAATGGAGAAGCTGTAGTAATAGTCCCTATGCCAATTCATAAAAAACACTTACAAGACCAATATATGGACATAATCACTAAAAATTTAAATTTAATAACCGGAAATGATTATGAAGTGGAATTCTTATTACAAGAAGAAATTGAAGAAGAGAAGATAAAAGAGGAAGAAAAAGAGAAAAAGATAGAAAAAGAAACTAGTAGTGAAGAGTATATTCATTCTAATTTAAATAGCAGATATACTTTTGAGAATTTTGTTGTCGGTAATAGTAATAAATTAGCTTATGCATCATCTTTATCTATCGCAGAGAATCCTGGTAAAACAATGTACAATCCTCTATTCTTATATGGAGATAGTGGTTTAGGAAAAACTCATTTAATGCATGCGATTGGTAATTATATTGTGGAAAACTCTGATAAAAAAGTTTTATATATTACTTGTGATCAATTTATAGATGATTATAAGAGTATTATGAGAAAAGGATCTGATGGTACTAATTTAAGTTATTTAGATTTCTTTAAAAATAAATATCGTAATATAGATGTTCTTATAATAGATGATATACAAAATTTAGAGACAGCTGCGAAAACACAAAATGAATTCTTTAATACATTTAATAGTCTACATAATGATTCTAAACAAATAATAATCTCATCTGATAGATCTCCTGATGATTTTAAAAAATTAGAAGATCGATTGCGAACTAGATTTTGTTGGGGATTAACTGCTAATATTTATCCACCTGATTTTGAACTTAGAAAGCAGATATTAATAAAAAAACTTAAAGGTGAAGGTGTTATTGATGCTATACCTGAAGAAGTTATCGATTATATGGCTTCTAATATAGGTCCTAGTGTTAGAGAACTTGAAGGTGCAATCAATAGACTTATCTATTATGCATTTATGTTCTTAAATAATACTAAAGATAAGAAGATTACTTTAGATATCGCTATAGAAGCTTTACCAGAATATGTTAATAATGGTGTTGGGGATAATGATAAGATTCATAGAATTCAAAGAATAGTATCAGAATATTTCCAAATATCTGTTGATGATATTAAAAGTAAAAAGAGAAGTTCTAATATATCTTTTCCAAGACAAGTTGCTATGTTTTTATGTAGAACTTGTACTGAAGAATCTTTTCCTAAAATTGGATTAGAATTTGGAGGTAAAGATCATACTACAGTAATGCATTCAGTAGAAAAGATAGAAAAAGAGATAAAAGTTAATCCAGAACTTGCTAAAACTATAGATAAATTAAAAGAAGATATTGGATCTGTTTAAAACTAAAAAGTTATTAAATAAATATCCACATTAAAAAGTATATGAATAATAATAGAAAATGATATTTTTAACATTTTCCACACTAATAATATTAATAATATTTATAAGAAAGAAGGTATATATATGAAATTTAAAATTAAAAGAGAAATACTATTAGAGGGATTAAATAAAGTTAGTAAAGCTATATCTACTAAGAACTTAATACCAGTACTTGCTGGAATAAAGTTTGATTTAAAAGGTAAATCTTTAACTTTAACTGCTAGTGATAATGATATTACTATTCAAAATAAAATTAATGCTAAAAAAGATGAATTTATTATTGAAGATGAAGGATCTATTATTATACAAGGTAGATATGTACTAGATATAGCTAGAAAGTTAACTGATGAATTTATTAATTTTGAAGTTATTGATGATTTGAAAGTAATTATTAGTACTGAAAATTCTGAATTTAATTTAAATGGTATTAGTGAAAGAGAATATCCTACTATTAATTTAGAAGAAAGTAAAAATAAAGTTTATTTAAGTAGTAATCTATTAAAAGATATAGTTTATGAAACAGCTTTTGCAGCTTCTAATGAAGAAAATAAACCTGTATTAACTGGAATTAATTTCAATATAGCTGGTAATATGATGGAATGTAATGCTACAGATTCTTATCGTTTAGCTAGAAAAGTAATTACTTTAGATAAAGAAAGTTCAGAGAATTATAATATTGTAGTTCCTCGTCATAATATTGTTGAATTATCTAAGATATTATCATCTGAAGATGAACAAATAGAATTAAATATATTTAGTAATAAAATATTATTTAAATTAGATAATTTATTATTCCAATCTAGATTAATTAATGGTACTTATCCTAATACTTCTAATTTATTACCTAAAGAAGATTTTATGAATATTACTATGAATTTATTAGATTTCTATAGTGTTATTGATAGAGTTAGTATTTTAACTAGTGATAAAGATAAAAATATAGTTAATTTAGAGACTAATGGTGATGTTTTAACATTAAAGAGTTCTTCTGCTGAAATTGGTAAAGTTGAAGAAAAGATGAATATTACTAAAAATAACAAAAAAGATATTAAAATATCATTTAGTGCTAAATATATGATGGAAGCTTTAAAAAGTTTTTCAACAGAAGATGTGGAAATTCATTTTATTGGAGAAATAAAACCTATTATTATTAAATCTAAAGATAAAGAGGATTTAACACAATTAGTACTTCCAATTAGAACATATTAATTATGTTCTTTTTTTTACTTTTTTTAATAATTCGACCTTTTTCGACTTTTTTCGACCTTTGGATAATTTAATCTAGCTCTTGAAAACGGAGGTTTTCGAGGAGGTAAAATTATGAATTATGAGATTAGTCAAGGTACTTTAGCTATTATTCCTAATGAAGATCAAAATAGCTTAGTATATGAAGATGAAGAAAGGTTTATTGTGGAAGAGACTCCATTTAAAATAATGGAAGAATCTTGTAAATACTTTGGTAGTACTTATAAAGGAAGAAAAGATAGTGCTAAAAAGATATTAGGTGCTGAATATAAAGTTCCAATCATTATTGAAGATTATAATAATGTTATAGTCTTCCCTACTACATCCCCTACTGCTGATGATTGTGCTTGGATAAGCTTAAAAAGAGTAAAAAGTATTGAAAAAATAGATACTTATAATACTAGAATAATCTTTGATAATGGTAGAGAAATAATAGTACCTACATCTTATAGAAGTATTGAAAATCAACTATCTAGAGCATCTAGATTAGATGTTATTATCAGAAAAAGATTAAATGGGTAAAAAAGTAGTCAAATTGACTGCTTTTTGTTTTTTTATGCGTCAAAATATGATATAATGGTATTGCATGTATAGGAATACTATAGATGGGGAATAGGTGATTATATGGACGTTTTTGGTGGTAATTTTTGAAAATTACTAAAATAAGTCTATTAAATTTTAGAAATTATGATAAGACGGATATTAAATTTAATGAAAATATGAATATTTTTGTAGGAGAAAACGCTCAAGGTAAGACTAATATACTTGAATCTATAGTCATTTTAGCGCTTACTAAATCTCATAGAGTTGGTGTTAATCCTAATATTATTAAATTTAATAAATCTAGATGTAGTATTAAAGGTACTATTAAGAAAAATAAATTAATTTCTAAATTAGAATATAGACAAAAAGATGATAAAAAAGAATTATTTATTAATAATAAGAAAATTAATAGAAATTCTGATTATTTATCTAATTTAAATGTCATAGTATTTATACCTGATGATTTAGAAATAATAAAAGGATCACCTGTTTTTAGAAGAAATTTATTAAATATAGAATTATGTCAGATATTTAATAAATATGTAAATACTTATAATGAATTTAATAAGATATTAAAAACTAGAAATGAATATTTAAAAATATTATTTAATAACGGATTAGCTGATAAAAATTATTTAGATATTTTAACTGATAAATTAATAGAAAAATCTATACTTATTTATCAATTAAGAAATACTTTTATTAATGAGATTAATGAAGTTATTAATGATAATTTTAAAGAATTAGGTGGTATAGGTAATATTACTATTAAATATAATCCTAATATTAGTTTTGAATCTTATGAAGATGAGTATTTAATTAATAATTTAAGGAAAAATTTTGATGATAATTATTATAAAGAATTAAAGTATGGTATGACTTTGTTTGGTCCACATAGAGATGATTTTAATATTATATTAGATGATATTGATTTAAAATATTTTGGATCACAAGGACAACAAAAGTTAGCTATTTTAGCATTTAAATTAAGTGAGATTAGTATTTTTAAGAAATATACTAATTACAATCCAATATTATTATTAGATGATATATTATCAGAGTTTGATTTAAAGAAAAGAAATAAAATATTGAAATATATTAATAATTTAAATATACAATCTATTATTACTACTACTGATTTAAAGAATATTAATAAGAAATATTTAGATAATTCTTTTGTATTTGAAGTAAATAATGGAACGGTTGAAAGGAAGTAATATTTATGAATGAAGAAAAAGTACTTAATAATTATGATTCATCATCAATCCAAGTATTAGAAGGTTTAGAAGCTGTTAGAAAAAGACCTGGTATGTATATAGGTACTACTAGTGCTGCAGGACTTCATCATTTAGTATGGGAAATAGTTGATAATGCGATAGATGAAGCATTAGCTGGATATTGTTCTCATATAGAAGTAACTATTAATAAAGATAACAGTGTTACTGTTAAAGATGATGGAAGAGGTATACCTACTGAAATACATCCAAAAACAGGTAAAAGCACTGTTGAAACAGTATATACAGTATTACATGCTGGAGGTAAATTCGGTGGAGGTGGATACAAAGTATCTGGTGGACTTCACGGAGTTGGAGCTTCAGTAGTTAATGCTTTATCTGATTGGTTAGAGGTTAAAGTTTATCGTGATGGTAAGGTTTATTATCAAAGATATTCTAATGGTGGACATGCTGAGGATGAATTAAAAGTAATAGATACTTGTGATAAAGATAGAACAGGTACTACAGTAACTTTCTTACCAGATGATGGTATATTTACTGAGTCTATTGTCTTTGATTTTGATACTTTAAGTAAGAGATTAAGACAATTAGCTTTCTTAAACAAAGGATTAAGAATAACGTTGTATGATGATAGAGTAGCTGATAAAAAAGTTAGTTATTGTTATGAAGGTGGATTAACTGAATATGTTGAAATGCTTAATAAAACTGAGAAACCTATTCATGAAACAATAGTTGATATAGCTGGAAAAGAAAAGGATATTTCTATTGAAGTATCTCTACAATATAATGAGTCTTTTAATCCTAGAGTTTATTCTTTTGTTAATAATATTATTACTCCAGAAGGAGGAACTCATGAAGAAGGAGTTAAGAGAGCTTTAACTCAAGTAATTAATAAATATGCATTAAATAATAATTTATTAAAAGATAAAGATCAATCATTATCAGGAGAAGATGTACAAGAAGGTATTACTATGATTATTTCTTGTAAACATCCTAATCCTCAATTTGAAGGTCAGACTAAAACAAAATTAGGTAATAGTGAAGTTAGAGCTGTAGCTAGTAAGATATTTAGTGATGGTTTTGAGAGATTTTTACTTGAACATCCTAATGAAGCAAGAGTTGTTGTGGAAAAAGCAATTACTGCTGGTAGAGCTAGATTAGCTGCTAAAAAAGCTCGTGAATTAACTCGTAGACAAGGAGATTTAGATGTAACTAAATTCTTTGGTAAATTATCTGATTGTAAAAGTAAAGATGCTTCTATTTCAGAGATATTTATCGTCGAGGGAGATTCAGCTGGAGGATCTGCTATAAAAGGTAGGGATTCTATGACTCAAGCTATTCTTCCATTAAGAGGAAAAATATTAAATGTAGAAAAAGCTAGAAAAGATAGAGCTTTATCTAATGAAGAAATTAGATCTATTATTACTGCTTTTGGTACTGGAATAGATGATGATTTTGATATTAATAAATTAAGATATAACAAAATTATTATAATGACAGATGCTGATGTTGATGGTTCTCATATCAGAGTACTATTACTAACATTATTCTATAGATTCTTTAGACCTATAGTTGAAGCAGGACATGTATATGCTGCTCAACCACCATTATTTGTTATTAAACATGGTAAAACCATTAAATATGTTTTAAATGAGGCAGAAAGAGATGAATATTTAGCTACTTTAAATCCTAATACTAAATATGATGTTATGCGTATGAAAGGTTTAGGAGAAATGGATGCTGAAGAATTAAATGAAACAACTATGGATATTAATAAAAGAGTTTTAAGACAAATAACATTAGAAGATGCTATGGAAGCTGATGAAATCTTTTCTAAACTAATGGGGGATGAGGTTGGTCCTAGAAGAGAATTTATTGAAGAGAATGCTACATTTGCAACTAATTTAGATTACTAGGAGTTGATAATATGGATAGATTAGAATCAAATAATATAGTTAAAGAGGTAAAAGATTCATTTTTAGAGTATTCAATGAGTGTTATTGTTTCTCGTGCTTTACCTGATTTAAGAGATGGTTTAAAACCTGTTCATAGAAGAATTTTATATTCAATGTATGAGTCTGGATACACTCCTGACAAGCCTCATAAGAAGAGTGCAAGAATTGTCGGAGACGTTATGGGTAAATATCACCCACATGGAGATTCATCAATCTATGAAGCTATGGTTAGAATGGCACAAGATTTCTCATATAGATATATGCTTGTTGATGGACATGGTAACTTTGGTAATATTGAAGGTTACGGTGCTGCAGCTATGCGTTATACTGAGTCAAGATTATCTAAAATATCATTGGAATTACTTAGAAATATAAATAAAAATACCGTTGATTTTGCTCCTAACTTTGATGAAAGTGAAAGGGAACCAATTGTATTACCTTCAAGATTTCCTAATATTTTAGTTAATGGAACTACTGGTATAGCTGTTGGTATGGCTACTAATATTCCACCTCATAACTTGTCTGAAGTTATTGATGGTTGTGTTGCTTATATTGATAATCAAGATATTGAATTAATGGATTTGATGCAACATATTAAAGGACCAGATTTTCCTACAGGAGGTATTATCCTAGGAAATAGTGGAATAAAAAGAGCGTATGAAACAGGACGTGGATCTATTACTATTAGAAGTAAAGCTACTATTGAAGAAGAAAAAGGACATCAAGTAATTATTATTGATGAGATACCATATGGTGTTAATTCAATGGATTTAAAAAATAAAGTAGCAGAACTTGTTAATAATAAGACAATTGAAGGTATTAGTGATTATCATACTGATTTGAAGAATGGTATTAAGATTACTATTACTTTAAAGAAAGACGCTAATGCCCAAGTTGTATTAAATAAGTTATATAAACATACTTCTTTCCAAACATCTTATGGAATTATATTCTTAATGTTAGATCAAGGAGTACCTAAAACATTGGGTTTAAAAGATATAATTGCTAAATATATAGATTTCCAAAAAGAAGTAATTATCAGAAGAACTAAATATGATTTAGATGTTGCTGAAAAGAGAGTTCATATATTAGAAGGTTTAAAAATAGCTTTAGATAATATCGATGAGGTAGTTAAATTAATTAGAGCTGCTAAATCTGATGAAGAAGCTAGAGATGGACTAATGAAGAAATTTTCTCTTACTGAGATTCAATCTAATGCAATTTTAGAGATGAAATTACGTAGATTAACAGGTTTAGAAAGAGAAAAGATTGAAAATGAACTAAAAGAATTAGAAGAAACTATTGCTTATCTAAAAGATATCTTATCTAGTGATGAGAAAGTTTTAGGAGTAATTAAAGAAGAATTACTTGAAATTAAAGAAAGATATGGTGACGAAAGAAGAACACATATCGATATGACAGCTATTGAATTTATTGATGATGAATCATTAATTCCAAATGATGATATTATCGTTACATTAACTAATAAAGGTTATATTAAGAGATTAAATAATGATACATATCGTACTCAAAACAGAGGTGGAGTTGGAGTTAAAGGTATGGCTACAAACGAAGAAGATTTTGTAGAACATATGCTAAATCTTGATTCACATGATTACTTATTATTCTTTAGTAATAAAGGTAAAGTCTATAGAATTAAAGGGTATGAAGTTCCTGAATATAGTAGACAATCTAAAGGTTTACCAATAGTTAATTTATTACCATTAGAGAAAGATGAAAACATACGTTCTATATTAAGTGGTAATAAAGATACTGAGGCAACTCACCTAGTATTTGTTACTAAGAATGGTTTAATTAAACGTACTGACTTATCACAATTTGAAAACATTAGAAAGAGTGGTAAGATTGCTATTGCTCTTAAAGATGATGATGAACTTATTTCTGTAAAAGCATCTTGTGGAAAGAATGAAATCTTAATTGGTGCTTCTAACGGAAGAATGGTTAGATTTGATGAAAACGAAGTTAGATCTATGGGTAGAAATTCTTCTGGAGTTAAAGGTATCGATTTAGGTGGAGCTGAAGTTGTTAGTTCAGATATCTTGAATTCTGATGATAAAATCTTAATTGTTACTGAAAAAGGTTATGGTAAGATGACACCTATCAGTGAATATAGATTAACTCACAGAGGTAGTAAAGGTGTTAAAGCTCTTAATGTAACTGAAAAGAATGGTAATTTAGTTAAAATTAGAAAGGTTGATGAATCAGATAATTCCAGCTTGGTTGTTGTGACTGATAGTGGAATTATTATCAAGATGCCTTTAGATCAAATATCTGTATTAAAGAGAAATACTCAAGGGACTAGATTAATCAATCTTAAAGATGAACAAAAAGTTAGTACAGTTGCTATTGTAAGTGACGAAGTTATGGAAGAAGAAAAAGAAGATAATTAATCTTCTTTTTTTTATGTTTCACGTGAAACACTGATAAAACGAACTATGTTATTTTTGGGAAATAAAAATTATATGTTCCACGTGAAACATTAGATTATAAATATTAAAATCTATATATTTCAATGATTTCATATATAAATTATTTCCCAGGAAATAAAATTTAAGTGTTTTTGGGAAATAAAAATGATATATGTTCCACGTGGAACATTAATAAAAAGTTTGAAATATAATAAATATATATTATAATAATGACGTGCAATGAAGGAGTTTGAACCAGGTCAGGGGTGGAAGCCAGCAGCCTTAAGGATTTACCTTCATGTGCACTTTTATTTTGGAGTGATACTATGAATATGAAATATATGGATATTGCGTACGAAGAAGCATTAAAAGCATATGAAATAGGTGAAATACCTGTGGGTTGTGTAATAGTTAAAAAAGATGAAATATTAGCTAAAACACATAATTTAAAAGAAAATAATAATTGTGCTATAGACCATGCAGAAGTTTTAGCTATCAAAGAAGCGTCATCTAAACTTAATAATTGGCGCTTAGATGAATGTGATATTTATATTACTTTATCTCCTTGTCCTATGTGTGCTAGTGCGATAAAACAAGCTAGAATTCATAATATTTATTGTGGTATAAGTAATGATACTTATGATGATAAATTAATTAAAAATATACTTTCTACTACTGATAATAATAGTGAAGTTAATATAGATTTTAATATTGATAAAACACGTTGTGGAAATTTATTAAAAAAGTTTTTTAAATTGAGAAGATTTGATTAATCTTCTCTTTATTTATGTTATAATATATAGTGATTAGAGGTGTGTTTATGTATCAATCATTATATAGAAAATATCGACCAATTAGTTTTGATGATGTTGTAGGACAAGATTCGATAGTTGAGACTTTAAAAAATTCAATTATTAATGGTTCTTTTGGACATGCGTATTTGTTTTTTGGTCCACGTGGAACAGGTAAAACAAGCGTCTCTAAAATATTCGCAAGAAATATAAATTGTCTTGAAAATAAAGATGGAGAAGCATGTGGTAAATGTGCTAATTGTCTTAATTCTTTTGGTGATGAATGTGTTGATATTATTGAGATTGATGCTGCTAGTAATAACGGTGTAGATGAGATTAGAAAGATCATAGATAACTCTAATTTAGTACCTGCTAGTTTGAAATATAAAGTATATATTATCGATGAAGTTCATATGTTATCTACTGGTGCTTTTAATGCTTTATTAAAAACTTTGGAAGAACCTCCAGAGCATATAGTCTTTATTCTCGCAACAACAGATCCTCAAAAAGTACCACCTACAATTAGTTCGAGATGCCAAAATTTTAACTTTAAACGTATTGAAATGTCTGAAATAGTGGATAGATTGAAAAATATATGTAAGAAAGAAAAAATAAAGATAGATAAAGATACTTTAGAAGATATAGCTTATGTTTCTGATGGAGGATTACGTGATTCACTAAGTCTTTTAGATCAATTAAGATCTTATTGTAATGATGATATTACTTATGATAAATATATTGCTTTAAATGGATTTGTTACTAAGAAAGATTTAGAAGAATTTACTGATTTATTATTTTTGGGAAATATTAATGAATTGATTTCTAAATTAACTGAATTAAATGGTATGGGTATTAATTTAATTAATTTTATAAATCAATTATTAAAGTTATATCGTGAGAATATTATTGAATATTATACTAAAAACAAACAATTAAAATATGATGTTAATTTATATTTAAACTTTAATTTATTCTTTAATAAAAATATATTAGATGTTAAAAAGAGTGAGAATCCTTTTATGTATATAGAGACATTATTTATTAAGTTTGTTAATGATAATATATATGCTAATACTGAAAAAGTAGAAGTTAAGAAAGAAGTTAAAAAGAAAGAGGAAAAACCTGTTGAGAAAAAAGAAGAGGTTATCGAAGTTGAAGAAAGTACAGCTAAAGTTATTGATCCTTTCTCTACAAATAAATTAAACAAAGAAGAAGAGAAAGAAGAAAAGACAGAGAAAAAAGTAAAAACTAAAAAACAAGTTGTGGAAAAAGAAATAGTTAATATAGATGAAATTATGAGTGTTAGACTAAATAATGCTTTAGTTAATGGAAATAGAACTCTAAAGAATGAAGAAATTAATCTGTTAAATGAATTAAGAAATAATAGTTTTAGTTCTGATGGACCAATTATTAATAATTTATTGGATGGTAATATTATGTGTGTTAGTCCTGAAATTGTTGTATTATCCTATGATTTAGAATCTATTATGTATCGTAATTTATCTGATTTAGATAATGTTAGTAAGATTTATAATAAATATACTAAATCTAAGAAGAAACTATGTTTGATTAGTTCTAGTAAATGGAAAGAGGTTTCTTCTAAGTATGTAGAATGTGTTAAAAATAAGAATGTGGAAGAGTTTTTTACTTATCAGGATGAGCCAGAACCTATCTATGAAGAAGTAAAAAATGATGATATAATGATGAGTAGTGCCAATGAGTTATTTGGTGAAATAGTAGAAAATGTATAAGGAGTTGATATTATGAATATGCAAGCTATGTTAAAACAAGCACAAAATATGCAAAAAGACATGATGAAAATCAAAGGAGAAATTGATAATACTGAATTTACTGGTGAAAGTTCATTAGTAAAAGTTACAGTATTAGGTACAAAAAAAGTAGTTGATGTTAAAATTGATGCTGAATCTTTAGAAAAAGATGATATTGAAATGCTACAAGATATGATTATGGTAGCTGTTAATGATGCTAATAATAAAGTTGATGAAACTACTGAAAAGAAAATGGCTAAATATAACAATATTCCAGGGTTGTTTTAATTATGATACCTGATAGTTTAAATAACCTAATTGAAAGTTTTAAGATGTTACCTGGAGTAGGTGAAAAATCTGCTGAAAGATTTGCCTATGCAGTTTTAGATCTTGATGAAGATATGGTTTCTCAATTTGCTGAAAGCATTGAAAATATTAAGAATAATATCAAAAGATGTAGTATATGTAACTCTTTAACAGATAAAAACATATGTTCTATCTGTGAAGATAAAACTAGGGATAATAATGCTTTGTTTGTAGTAGATGATCCTAAAAATGTATTTTTATTTGAAAAACTTAATATGTTTCATGGGAAATATCATGTTTTAAATGGACTTATTAATCCTTTAGAAGGTATTAATCCTGAAGATATTGGTATTGATTTATTAATAAAAAGAGTGGAAAAAGAAAAGTTTAAAGAAGTGATTTTTGCTTTAAAACCTAGTATTGAAGGGGAAACAACATCTTTATACATAAAAAAGATACTTGATGGTATGAATGTTACAATTACTCGTTTAGCTAGTGGTGTACCTATAGGTGCAGATATGGAATATATCGATAGTTTAACTTTAGAAAGAGCTTTGAGTGATAGAAAGGAAGTCTAATATGTATGGCATAAGAAAACAAAATTTTATTGATTATGTTGATAATAAAAGGTTTTCTCATGCTTATATCTTTGAAGTAGATAACTATGAAGAAGATTATTCTTTTATATTAGATTTTGTGAAAGTACTATTTTGTGAAGATAAGAGTTTTTCTCAAGTAAACTGTGATAAGTGTAATATATGTAATTTAATAGATGAAGGAGTATATCCTGATTTATATATAGTAAGACCTGATGGTAATGAAATAAAAAAAGAACAATTAATTAATTTAGAATTAGAGTTTTCAAATACATCTATTCTTTCTAAAAATAAGGTTTATATTATTTTAGAGGCAGAAAAGATGAATAAATATTCTTCTAACGCAATATTAAAGTTTGTTGAAGAACCTAGAGATAATGTATATGGAATATTAGTTACTAAGAACAAATATAAGTTATTACCTACTATTATTTCTAGATGCTTATATTTTAATATTAGAGAAGATCAGAAATATGTATTTGAAGATAATTATTATGAAGATTTTCTTTCTTATTTAGTTAATCCAGATAATTTATTTGTAAATTATGATTCTATTACTGAATATTTCTATGAAAAAGAGAAAGAGGAAAATGAAGAAAGTAGTAGAAGATCGTTTAATAAGAAGAAAATTATGGGTTTCTTTAATAATCTAAATTTATATATGTTAGATTATTATAATGGTAATGTTGAAGATAAATGTTTATCTATGATTAATAAAGATAAAATTATTGAATATATATCTATAATTGAGAGTTGTCTTTCTGATTTAGAATTTAATTTAAATTATAAATTATGGTTTGATAACTTGTTTTGTAGATTGATTGGAGGTAATTATGATTGATGTAGTAGTTGTTAGTTGTAAGCTTAATAATGGTGTTTACTATGTCTCTCCTAATGATGTAGATGTATCACGTAATGATCAAGTTATATTTGAAGATGGAGAAGATTATTTAGTTGGTACTGTTATTAAAAATAAGTATCCTGAGAAGAAAAAGAATCTGTTTTTACCTCTACCAAATATAGTTAGAAAAGTAAACAAAGAGGATTTAAAAACGATTGAAAAAAATGAAGAATTGGCTAAAAAAGCATTAGTGGATGCGAAAAAAGAAGCTAAGAACTTAGATCTTGAGATGAATTTTGTAGATTGTTATTTTAATTTAAATAAGAGTCAATTAATCTTTTCTTTTCTTTCAGATAACAGAATAGATTTTAGAACTTTAGCTAAGAAATTAGCGGCTAAATATAAAACTAGAATAGAGTTAAGACAAATTGGTATTAGAGATAAAGCTAGAAAAGTTGGTGGAGTTGGACCATGTGGTTTATTCTTATGTTGTAATAGATTTTTAACAGATTTAAATTCTGTTTCAATCAATATGGCTAAGAATCAAAATTTAGCTTTAAATCCTAGTAAAATCAATGGTTTGTGTGGAAGACTTTATTGTTGTTTAGGATATGAAAATGATTTATATTCTGAATTAAAGAAAGATTTACCTGCAGTTGGATCCGAAGTTAAAACTGATTCTGGTAAAGGAAAAGTAATTTCTGTTGATGTATTAAATAGAAGTTATAAAGTTGATTTAGGAGAAAGAGAAATCGTACAGGTTTTTTGTGATAAAAATGGAAAGAATAAATGATATTGTAGGATACAAAAATAGAAGAATATATCAAGATACTGATTGTTTTTCTTTTTCTTTGGATAGTTTAATTCTAGGGAATTTTTCTACTATCAGGAAAAATGATAAAAGAATCTTAGATATTTGTACTGGTAATGGAATAATACCTTTTATTCTATCTTTAAGATGTGATAAAAAGATTGAAGGAGTAGAGATACAAGATAAATTATATGAATTAGCTATTAAATCTAATAAATTAAATAATTTAGAAGATCAAATTACTTTTTATCATGAAGATATTAAAGATTTTGTTACTAAAGATAGATTAGGTAAATATGATTTAATTACTTGTAATCCTCCATATTTTAAAGATAATGATATAAATAATAATCTAACTATGGAAAAAACTATTGCTAGGCATGAAATTAAATTGAAATTAGATGAATTAATTGAGTGTGTTAGTAAGTTACTTGATAATAATGGAACATTCTCTTTGGTACATAGAAGTGAAAGAATAGCTGAGATTATTGATTTATTAAATAAAAATAATTTAGAAGTAAAAAGACTAAAATTCATATATAAAAATTGTGATAGTAATGCAGAAATGGTCTTTTTAGAGAGTAGAAAGAACGGAAACGTTGGATTAAAAGTAGAAAAACCATTCATTGTATATAACTTAGATGGTTCTTATACTGATGAATATAAACATATTACAGAGGAGGTATTAAAATGAGTTTTAAAAAGAGTTACGAAAAGGAATCTCAAGGGAAACTATATTTAGTACCAACTCCAATAGGTAATTTAGATGATATGACTTTTAGAGCTGTTAATGTTTTAAAAGATGTTGATTATATCTTATGCGAAGATACTAGAGAGAGTTTAAAGCTATTAAAACACTTCGATATTTATAAAAAATTAGTAGCTTGTCATGAATATAATGAAGATAGTATAAAGAATAATGTTATAAATGACTTGAAATCTGGTAAAAATATTGGTTTAATTACTGATCAAGGAAGTCCAATTATCAGTGATCCTGGTTATATATTAACTAGAGAAGTAATTAAAAATAATATTTCAGTTATCTCTTTACCAGGAGCTACTGCTTTTGTACCAGCTTTATCATCTAGTGGCGTTGAACCTAGTCCTTTCTTGTTTTATGGTTTCTTAAACAGTAAACAATCTAAAATGAAAGAAGAATTAAAAGGACTAAAGAGTTTAAAATATACTTTAATATTTTATGAATCTGTTCATAGAATAGAAAAAACATTAGAGTTAATGCATGAAGTCTTTGGTAATAGAAAGATTTCTATTAGTAGAGAGTTATCTAAAGTACATGAAGAAATATATTATGGTGATTTAGAGTCTGCGAAAGATGAATATAAAGATAAAAAAGGTGAATTTGTCATTGTCGTAGAAGGAAATAAAGAAGAAGTTAATTATAATGATTTAGATATTGTTGAACATGTTAAAATGTATTTAGATGATAATTCTGAAATGGATGCGATAAAGATTGTCTCTAAAGAGAGAGGTGTATCTAAATCAGAAATATATAAATATTATCATGATAATAAGTAGGTGATTATATGAAATTAGTTGTAGGATTAGGTAATCCTGGAAAAGATTATGATAAAACTAGACATAATACTGGTTTTATGATGTTAGATAGTTTCCTTGATTTTAAAGGAATCTCTTTAGAGTGGAAGAAAAAATTTAATGGATTATTTATTCAAACTAATATTGATGGAGAAAAAGTAATATTTTTAAAACCCCAATCTTATATGAATTTAAGTGGAGGAGTAGTTAAAAAGTACATTGATTATTTTGAAATAGATATAGTGGATTTACTTATTATTAGTGATGATTTAGATTTATCTGTTGGTAATTATAAATTAAAATATAGAGGTTCTTGTGGTGGACATAATGGTCTTCGTGATATTGAGAAAGCTATCGGAACTACTGAGTATAAAAGATTAAAAATAGGGATTGGTAATAGTGATATAGATACTAAAGATTATGTTTTATCTACTTTTAGTAAGAAAGATAAAGAAACTTTAGATAACTTATTTAAAGAATTAAATAAAGTACTTGATGATTATTTTATATTAGATTTTGATAAATTAATGGCTTTATATAATAAGAAAAATAAATAGGTGATGTTATGGATTTTTTCAATAACTTTATATCTTTAGAATATAAAAAAGACATTGGTATTACTGGAATAACTGATGCTTTTTTTAGTGTCTATTTATATAATTTATTGAATAGAGAAAATAAAAATATACTTGTTGTGGTTAATAGTTTAACTGAAGCTAATACTTTATATTCTTATGTTAATAATTTGACTGATGATGTTTATTTATTCCCTATGGATGATTTCTTAACTAGTGAAGCTTTAGCTGTTTCTCCTGACTTAGTATTAAATAGATTAGATACTTTAAATGAATTAATGTTAGAGGGTAATAAGATAATTATTACTAATTTAACAGGTTATTTAAGATTTTTACCTAACGTTGATATATTTAAGAAATTTAGTTTAAATCTAAAAGTAGGAGAAGAAATAGATAATGAAGAATTAAAAAATAGACTTTATAAGATGGGATACGTTAGAGATAGTATCGTTAATAAGACTGGTGAAGTTGCGATTAGAGGTTTTGTGATAGATGTTTATCCTTTAGAAGAAGAAAAACCTGTTCGTATTGAATTCTTTGGAGATGAAATAGAGTCTATTAGATATTTTGATTCTGAAACACAGAGAAGTTTAGAAGAAATAAAAGAAATAAGTATTAAGCCATGTATTGAGTTTATGACTTTTGATGATGTTAAAGAAGAAGAATTTAATAAACAAAAATATTTAACTAATTATGAGAAAGTAAATAGTATTAGTGATTATCTTAATGATGGTATTGTTATTTATAAAGATTATGAACAATTACTTTTATCTAATAATGATATCTTAGATCAAATAAAAGAATATAGAGAAGAAAAAGATAAAGAATTTAAAGGTAAATATATGTTTAATATTACTGATATTGATCCTAAGAATAAGATGTATTATTTATCTATTAATAATATTAAGAGTGAGTATGTTAGTGATTTAATTGATTATAATGTTAGTACTATTAATAAATTTAATGATAATTTTGATTTGATTAGTAACTTTGTTAATAAATATTTAGATTTAGATTATACGATTGTGATGTTTTTAAAGAAATATCAAATTAATAATATTAGTTCTAGGTTTATTAGTCATGTTAATAAAGATATTAATAATATTAAGAAAGGTAAAATTAATTTTATAGAAGGATATTTCCCAGAAGGATTTATTTATGATAATACAGTTATTCTAACTTCTAATGAATTATTCAGAGAAAGAATAGTTAAGAATAAATATAAGAACAAATTTAAATATAGTAAAAAAGTAATAGATGTAGATAAACTAGAATTAGGAGATTATGTAGTACATATCTTACATGGTATTGGTATATATAATGGTATTAAGACTATTACTACTAATGGTATTGATAAAGATTATGTAGAGATACTTTATGCTGGTAAAGATAAGATATATATACCTGTAGAGAGAATATCTTCTTTATATAAATATTCTGGTAAAGAAGGAATGGTACCTAAGATAAATAGTTTATCTGGATCTGATTGGATAAAAACAAAAAATAGAGTTCTTGGTAAGATTAATGATATGGCAGATCAATTACTTAAACTTTACGCAGAAAGAAGTTTAAGAAAAGGATACTCTTTTTCTAAAGATAATTATTTGATGAATAGTTTTGAAAAAGATGTTGGTTTTGAATTAACTAAAGATCAAGTTAAAGCAATATCTGAGATTAAAGAAGATATGGAAAAAGATTCTCCAATGGATAGACTTCTTTGTGGAGATGTTGGTTTTGGTAAGACAGAAGTTGCTTTTGTAGCGGCTTTTAAAGCTATTCTTGATTCTAAACAAGTATTATTCTTGTGCCCTACTACGATTCTTTCTAATCAACATTACGAGAATGCAAAAGAGAGATTTGCAGGATATCCTGTTAATATTGGTATATTAAATAGATTTACTCCACCTAGAGAAGCGCGAAGAATAATAGAAGGATTAAAAGATGGTAGTATTGATTTAGTCTTTGGTACTCATAGATTACTTAGTGAGGATATTAAACCTAGTAATTTAGGATTGTTAATAATAGATGAAGAACAAAGATTTGGTGTTAAACATAAAGAGAAAATTAAGGAATATAAGACTAATGTTGATGTACTTACTTTATCTGCGACACCTATACCTAGAACATTACAAATGAGTTTAGTAGGATTAAGAAATCTATCTTTAATTGAGACTGCACCTATAAATAGATATCCTATTCAAACTTATGTTATTGAAGAAAATGATCAATTAATTAAAGATGCTATTTTAAAAGAAAAAGCTCGTGGTGGACAAAGTTTTATTTTATATAACCGAGTTGATTCAATTGATTATGAAAAAGAAAAATTACAAAAATTAATGCCTGATATCTCTATTGCGATAGGGCATGGTCAATTAAGTAAGAATGAGTTAGAATCTACTGTTGAAGATTTTATTGAAAATAAATATGATGTACTTTTATGTAGTACAATTATTGAGACTGGTATAGATATACCTAATGTCAATACATTGATTGTTATTGATGCAGATAGATTTGGTTTATCTCAACTTTATCAAATTAGAGGTAGAGTTGGTCGAAGTGATAGATTTGCTTATGCTTATTTGATGTATAAACCATATAAGAAATTAACTGAAGGTGCTGTTAAGAGACTTAAAGTAATCAAAGAATTTACTGAATTAGGATCTGGATTTAATATAGCATCTCGTGATCTTTCAATTAGAGGAGCAGGAGATATACTAGGTTCAGAACAAGCAGGTTTCATTGATAGTGTAGGAATTGATCTATACTTAAAAATGCTTAACGATGAAGTAGAATATAGAAGAGAAGGAGTAGAAAAAGAAGAAAAAGAAGAAAAAACTACTGCTTACCTAGATGTTTCTACTCATATTAGTGATGAATTAGTATTTGAAGACGAATTAAAGATAGAAATTCATAAATTAATTGATACTATTGATTCTAAAGAACAATTTAATTTAGTAAAAGAAGAATTAGAAGATAGATTTGGTAAATTAGACGAAAGTATTATTATCTATATGTATACTAAGTGGTTTGATAAACTGGCAGATTTATTAAATATAATTAATGTTAATAATACTCGTAATTTTATTGAAATGATATTTCCTAAAGAGACTATTTCTAAATTAGATATAGAAGATGTCTTTGTATTAGCTTATAAGATTACTAATAGATTTAAGTTTCAAGCTAGAGGTAGAGATGTAGTAATAAGTTTAAATACAATTAGAATAGAAAAACATCCAATATATTATTTAGTAAATTTATTAGATAAAATTTATAAAATGTATAAGAAAAATATTGATAAATAGAATAAAAAAGTTATAATTAAGTTAGGGTGATAATATGAATCGCAAAGGATTTACTTTAATAGAATTGGTAGTTGCGGTAGCAATACTTGGAGTATTAATGGTAATCGCAATACCGTCAGTTAGATATATTCAAGAAAATAATAGAGAAGCAAAATATTTGGCTTATGATAAAGCAATTAAGAGTGCTGGTAAAGTATATAATGATGCTTATAACGAAGATTTATTTGGTATTGATAATACGGGTTGTGCTGTCATAACTTATGCTAATTTGCATGAAAAAGATTTAATTGATGATATTCAAATAAGAAACAATAGCTGTGGATTAGAAGATACTTTTGTTTTTGTTAAGAAGAATAACAGAGGTAATTATCACTATGATAGTTATGTTACATGTAGACAAAATAATAAAATAGTTTATGGTAATGGTAAAAAACCTAATGATATTGCAGTTTGTGATTTGGAAGACAATGCAGGTTCTCCTCCTGAAATTGAAGTTTATGATGTAAGTGATTATAAAGATAAAACAATTTTAAAAAGAACTGAAAAAAGAGATTTAAGAGTTAAACTTTCTGATACAGGTGTTGGTTTGAAAAAAGATCAAAAAGTTGATTATCAATGGTATCAAAACAATACTAGGATAGGTGGCCAAAATACTATTGATTTTGATAATGAGAATTATGATAGTGAAATTATAAGAAAAATACCACTACCAAGTGAAATGAATGACATTAGAAATTCTGATACATTTAAAGTTGAGATAACTGGAACTGTTATGGATATTAATAATAATTCTAGAGATGTAAATGTTTCTTATGAAATTAAATATTATGTTGGAAAAGTATTTATTAAGTTTAATGTTAATGGTGGAAATTTAACTAGTCCATATGATTCAAAATATAGTGTTCAATCTAATCTTTTGGTTGATACAAGTAAAACTGAAAATAAAGATATTATTCATACAATATTAGAAGATGAATCATTAACTTCAGATGGATTAATAAATTATAACAATACAAGTGCTGTTAATTTAAAAAGAACAAATTATAAGATTGATGCTAATAATGAGTGGAATACAAGTGCTGATGGAACTGGAAAAACTTATAATCAAAAAGATGCATATAAAGCAACTGATTTTTGTCCTAATGTAGCTAGTCAAGATTGTTATGTTACATTGTATGCTAATTGGAAGAAAGCAGTTAAGACTGTTACAATTAGTTTTAATCCAAATGGTGCATCAGGAAGTGTTGTTACTAGAAGTTGTGACTATTATATTGATACTCAAACTGGTTGTTCTGTTGCTTCTCCTGGAATAAGTAGATCTGGATATACTGCGGTAGGATGGAATACATCTAGTAGCGCTACTTCTTCTGGTTGGAACGCTGGTGCTAGTAAGACTGTTTCTTCTGATACTACATATTATGCTATTACTTATAAGACTATAAAAGCTAATTTTAGTTTTAATATAAGTACTTATCGAAATATTAATAATTTAACTGGAGGATCAAGAGATAGTTCTGCTTCTTGTAATGCATATAATAATAATACTAGTTGTAATGTAACTACTCCTGTTTGTAATTTTGGTAAAGGAGCAAATACATATGCGAGACCAATTGCGTCATATTTTGATTGTAAATGGGGAAGTGTTGTTGCTGGAAACGCAATGTCAATATCAGGTCCAACTACAGTAAAACTAACTGTAACTGCTAAAAGTAAATATGTTGGAAGTCCTGGAACAACTAAGCTATATCTTTTGTGCCAACCAGGTGCTAAAAATGTAATAATAAGATCAAACGATGAAGCTACAATGTATACTTATGGTATCGATAAAAAAACAAACCAAGGCCATTCAGCAGATAATAAGGGGTTCTATTGGGATGGCAAATGGGTTGTAGACAAAGATGAAGGTCACATGTGGTTTCACGGAAAGACAGCTGGAAAGGAAACTAAATGTACTCAGGTAAAAGATTCTCAACTTTGTAAATCAGGAAAAACAACGTCAGCTCAAATGACAGGGCATGTTTCAGCTAGGATGGTCTATTATAAATAAAGATTATTGATTAATAAAAGGAAATATGTTATCATGTTTAACAAGTTTAAATGTATTGATGAAGAGTTTTATAGTTAAAAAATTATTAAAGAGAGCTTATGTAGGTGAGAGATAAGTATAATTAAACTATAAAATATGGCTTCTGAACTGCTATATCGATATGTAGGTATAGACGTAGAAAGTGCGTTAACTTTAATGAGTGTAAGATTATTACAAATAAGG